>JBNJLG010000001.1:0-526341 GCA_051751785.1 Pseudomonadota bacterium
ATCCTTTCCATCATGGACTAATCTATTCCTCGCTTGGCGAGCCGGATATAGTCTCTCGAAAATATATCCGTCAATAACCCCACTTTGGTAAAGCAACTCCTGCTTAACAGAGCTCGACCATGTACGGTTATCCTGTCTCATCGCTTTCAAACGTCCACTGATCTCATTATCTGGTTGTTTGGCAAAGTTTTTTAAGAACTGGTTTTCCCACAAATGGTCTGTAAGCTGCTCAACAGTGATCCATAAACTTGATAATGCCAACGACCAGTTCTTGTATGTTATTTCAGTTATTCCGCGAGCAAAAAAGGAAGGAGTCAAATTACTTATTTCACCTAAAATACTCTCGCCATCACTCAGCGCTGACAAAAATTCGTCAACCTTGATGCTTCTAGGACTACTAAGAACAATTCTGTCCAAATTACTGGCAATTCGCATTCTTAGCTTGCCATGAAAAATCGACGAGGCGCTGTTTCCTAGATCAACTGGCCATATTTGCACTCTATCAAGCAAGTTGCCCCAAACAATATCTCTTTGGTCAATGGCCTCACAGAAAATTCCAGAAAGGATGAGACAGGAAATAATTCTATTAAAAAGATTTACTGTCTCTTCTTTATTCCTATACTTTCCAATCTTGGGGATAACCAAGGCACCATCATAACAAACCCAAAGTTTATACCCAGATAGCTCATCCAAAGCTACCGAGCTAACGATCTGGCATAACTTACCGTGATTATAAGTATTTGAATTGATTTCTTTGAGATCGACCTCCAAGGGCTCCTCGTGATCTGGAATCACGATCCTGAAAGGGTTTATGTAGGTTACCCAGCCGAGCTCTTTTCTAGCACCTTTTTCCATGGATCTGCTGATTCCTTCCTCACGCCCAAAACACCGGCCGAGCTTGCGAGGTCCGAGGCTTTGATTTGTTACATTTACAGTGCTTCATAGTAAACAATGAGCTCTCTACAAAACTTCTTCCCCGCCTTAGCAGCTCCAAATTGCCCCAGCTTCTTTTTCAGAATGGCCATATGATTACCAACCTTTCTCTGATGATTCGAGTCGTCGTGTTTTAAGCTTGGCCTCAAATTATGGTAGAAGTACAAGGTTTGGTATTCACCAATATGATCGTTGAGAAGCTGCTTGTCTATAGCCCTGGCAATCCCATAAATTAACTTCTGATATTCTAATGTTTTTTTTCTCTTTAGTTTGTGCATATCCATTGCATCTATCACGTTGTGACTTCGACTTAATTCGATGTCTCTACCGAATGCATGACCTACGTTATTTCTCAACTTCCTGAGCTTTTCAAGGCGTGATATATTTGATTCCAGAACCTCGGGAGCCTGCCCAAATATTTTTTTAAATGCGTTAACTCTGCTTCCCCATTCACCTTTTGTGCAAGAAACTATCTTGTCCTCAAAATCAAATGGCTGCGACCTACCATGTTTAATAATCTCAATTCCATCGATGCGTTTCTTTGCACCGAACAAGACGCCAACATCTGATTCTAGGGCAAGTTTGATAACGGTCGAAAGATAAGTTTCTAGATTTGAACTCATAGCCATTACTGAATTCAAATTAGTCCAGTTATCAAAATCATTGAATGAATCCGACCACCCTTTGATGCTGCCGAAGGTGTGCTCGTGTGTTTCATCTCTAAACTTAAAATGCTTTGATACTGGATCTTCCCACTGGGCATCTTTCCCTAAATTCCTATAAATAAATTCATTTGCCGCAATGTGTGAAATATACATCCGGCTTAACTCGCGGTTGTACTTCTGAAAGACTTGAAATGTCCAGGTTGACGATTCTCTAGACGTCCATCTCTCAAAACTCATATCACTTACTGACAAACTTCAGCTCCCTCTTAAATGTAACGCGCGCCCATGGAATGAAGCCGAAGGCGCAATGAAATGGGCGTCGCAGCGCCTGCACTTGTATGGATAATTTTTTCCGTGTTTGGGTAAATTGAGGCCCACCCCCAGTGGCCGCTGGGGGCCTTCATGCAGCAGCTCGATGCCTGACCGGCTCCTCTTCCGAGAGACCGATAACCAGTGTGTAGCGCTGCATGACTCTCAAGCGATAACTCGAACAGTCATCGGGGCCTCGAGCCCGTATAGCAAGGCAGAGTCAGCTTATTATTAACAACACGGAAATCCAAACCCCAGTCAACGTCGGTGTCGATGTCGGTAAAGCCAATCTGGACATCGCCCTTCATCCCTCCGGGCAGTTTTACACCATCCCAAATACCGAAGCGCACATTCGCCGGTTCGTTCGAATTCTCAAAAACTACGAGATCGAACGCATCGTTGTTGAAGCCTCTGGTCGACATGAACATGCCCTGGTTCAAGCCTGCGACAAAGCCGATTTACCGATCATCGTCGTCAATCCCATCAGCGTCCGACGCTACGCTCAGGCCATTGGCGTGCTCGCCAAAACCGACCGGATTGATGCCCAGGTCATCGCGCAATATACCGCCACACTGAAACCTGAGTTCAAGCCTATTCCCGACAAAACCTCCCAGAAGATTAAGGATTTACTGGTTAGGCGCTCTCAGCTCCTGGAAATGTCCACCATGGAGAAAAACCGTCTCCAGATCCTGCCAAAGTCCCTTCACCGGTCGATAAAAAGCATGCTCCGAATGCTCCAGAACCAGATTGAAACGGTTACCCGGCAGATTGAGCAGGAAGTTGCCAAGGTCGATCAATGGCGCACCAAAATGGAGATCATGACCAGCGTGCCAGGTGTCGGAAAGGTCCTCGCTTACACCTTCCTGAGTGAACTTCCGGAGCTCGGTTCGCTGAACCGCAAGGAGATTGCGGCGCTCGTCGGCGTAGCTCCCATCAACCGAGACAGTGGCAAGCTCAATGGCAAACGAAGGATACGAGGTGGCCGCCACAGAGTCCGCACCGTGATGTTCATGGCCATGCTCTCATCCATCCAATGCAACCCAGTGTTCAAACGCTTTTATGAACGTCTGAAGGCCCAGGGAAAGATCCCGAAAGTCGCCCTCATCGCCTGCATGAGAAAGATGATTGTGGTGCTCAATACCATGATCAAAAACCAGGAATCATGGCGGGGTGAAATGGCTTAATTTATGGAATTGACACCACAGTCACTGGTTAGAGTTATGGATAGCCAATTCCCTGTCTCGGGGGCGAATAGTGCTCCCGAACCCAGTTCTGTGCGGCTTCTATCGACTCAAGCCGAACCAGAGCCAAGTCCATCGATTTTGGGTTAAATGCTATCAGCTCAAGCGTTGACCTCTGCGATCCGCTCGTTTCCTTTAATACCCAAGCAACATATGCCTCAAACTTTCTTCGTGTAAGGCTGGCCCTAGACTCGCTACCAAAAAAATCGTCTGCAAACTTGCCAGTTCCGATACGCGCGTCAAACTCGGGAGAGTTGACGATCAAGCCGCAGTCATTGCCAAAAATCATCTTATTACAGACTTCCTTTCGGTAAATGTTAGCTTTAACAGACAACTCTTTACCCTCAGTCCAGGATATGAAATGGCACTTATCATGCAAATTCCGCATCTTTTCGTTTTTGGCAAGGCCTTTACATAGTTTTAGCCTTCGAGGTTTATGTTTCTCACTAATGAGATTCTTGTCTGAATACTTAAATTCAACAATTGCAAATCGATCTACGTCTGTAAGCACGTAGTCTGCGCCTGCGTCGCGATCTTGCCCGTCCAATGAAAATGAGTGAAATCGGCAGCCGAACTCTACGGCCTTCCTCTCCATAAACGAATTAAAGTTATCGGCAAGGGATTGTTCGTGCTGCAAAACATACTCCTCAAGAATCTAACGCCTTGCTCGCCAGCGGCAGTGTAGCGAAGCGCAATTGCCGTCTGGATGCAGCAAATTGTTAACCATTCTGCTCTACTGACAGGCGCTTCAAGTATTCCTTTGTGCTTGGCTCTATTTCTGGAATTGGATTTGACATCGAAGTCAATTTGTAATGAGATATAAACCAATCAATTATCTTCTTTCTTCTTACAATCAATGCTTCTGCACGTTGAAGCCTGTTGATCACGCTATCTCTACGACTCGAATATTTCTCGAATTCATCCCAACTGACTCTCTTGTCATCCAAGTAGAACTCTATATCATCTCCCGACCCCACTATAGTCTCAGCCAAACTAAGCTCGCCCTTTAATAACCGCAGCACGTTGCTTCTATCGATAATCGCTTTTTCCAAAGTTGAATTAACTAGAGACCTTTCTAGCACCCACCAAAGAAGCGCATCGCGCAAAACCAAAAGTGCTGGAACAATAACGTACACCAGAGCACCCGTAGCAATTATCTTCAGTATCGTAGTCCATGCGATCGAAATCTCCATAGTATCAGCACCCCGATTCATTCAACGTTAGGCTACGTTGTTGCGCGTTAACGCCGCGCTCTGCGGCAAGTTTGGAGCGCAGCGGAAAACTTGTCCGACAGCAGCGCCTTGTTAGTTGCCTTAGTAGGGGCTTATCTCATAACTGACAAGCATCTGTTTAATATCTGTCTATTTCCGATTATTATCAATTTTAGTTTTTTCCTTGTCCTTGTAATGTTTTGAAATAGCATTTTCACTGAATCATAGTATGTTTGGGAGTTATAAATCAGCTTTCCATCTGCTCCATACGAAAAGTATTGATCTATTACAACGGCAACATTATCAAATTCTTGGCCAATGACCCGGTGTGAATTTTTACTAAAAAGCTGCGAGTATGACTCATGATGTTCATTACTGTATTGAGAGGGCGTCAACCTAAGAACCTCCCAACCCTCACCACTTATTAGGGAAATATAATTTTTGACATTTGAGGAATCTGTAAAATAATCGAAGTCAATATTCCCACAATTAGATACAGTGATATTATTTCTCTTATTATCGAACAAAACCTTAATAAAGTTCGCAATTTCTTTGTTTGTTCTTATTTTATCCGACAAGCTATACCTGTACGCACCACCAATGGCATCGATCTTTGCTTCAATGTTCGTACGTGATTCCGATCTTGATAAAGTTTGTTGCCTGTCGTATGAAAAAATACAATGCGTATTTTTTGATGATGCCTCTAAAACCAAATTATCGAATTGATTTGGCCGTATTCGTTGTGTTTCATCGACAACGACTAGACCGACACTAGTCAAATCATAACTCCTAAAGTCTCTTATAGAGACAATGTTCCATCCTGAATTAATAAGCTTTTGGTGGCCTTCATTAAGCTGCCCACAATGGACAACTATTGTCTGCATAGTTGGCTTTAGAGACTTTACAATATCGTAGGTCAACAAAGTTTTTCCTGTACCTGCTCCTCCAGTTAATGAAACAAACGAAGGTGAGGAACCCGAAATATTTTTAACGATTTTACTTTTTATACTCTCTTGCTGTCCGGTAAGAAAATACTGCCCAGCGAGAAACTTTGTCGTTGAATTAAAAGGAGACACCAGATAGTCAGAAGGATTGAAAAGAACATCAGGGCTATCGAGCTTAATCAAGTTTTGACCAGTCAACATTTGGACAAGTGATTCTAATGTTACGATTTCGACATCACCCGACGCCCCCAGTTGGTATAAAGTTTTGCTCGTAGAAACAAAGCAATAGTTATGGATTACTTTGTTAATGTGGTGAAGGTAATACCTGTTTCGCGTTAGCTGTTTTTTTATCTTTTCTTCAGTGCTCTTATTTTTGACCTCAATATTTACTATGTAATTTGACCCAAAGCGGAGTAAGTCGAACTCTTTACTTATGTGTTGTATTTTGTAGCCCACATAGAAATCATTGAAAATGTTGACAAATGATAGAACTGAGAGCATTTCATTTATCAGAATTTTCACATCATCTAGCTCATCATCTTCAATGTCTATCTCGTAATGCTCTCTAAACGATTTGTACTCGTCAGAATCTAATGAATCATGCGCCTGAGAAAGAGACAACAAGTTGATACTTTTCATAAAATCTGATCAATTCCCAAAATAGACATGTGAACTTGCTAAATCCTGCGAGATAGCCGAATAGCTTGCCTTAAGCAACTAACGCCATGCGAAGCGGCCGGTTTGGAGGCGCAACCGCGCCGGAAAACCGGTCCGCTTGCGCTACTGGTTATGTTTTCTGGGCATCAGCGTCAATCAAGAAACCTAAAAAACTCTTCAGTCATACTAGCGACCTTTTTGTTCAAAATCCTAAATCCATGACCAGCGAGAAATGCGACTGTAGCCAAAACGCCGATGTAAAAGAAGACTGCCCATCCGGCCACTCCAAATCTCGCTCCAGTGTTAGCTATAGCCATGAATTCTTGGAAAAGCTCGGGGACAAACGAGGCTAAAACAGCTACCACGGTGCCTAACAGTAGGCAAAGAACTAAGGTAGTAAACTTCTTCACTTATTGAACCCCATTACAAAAACACGTTTGAACTCAGTAGTCTTTGGCCGGCCTTATAAGGGCCTGATTGACCCCGAGAAAACTCAATGTAGCAGTTCCCCGATATTCTCAAACCATCCAGGTTTCACGGGCTAATTGCTCCTCCGCTTTTTCCTTACTATCTGCAAGGAAAATAGACGTTTTCTGCATGTCTGAGCCGTGAATCGATTCCTTCACTTGTTTGGCCGATCCATGAGAGTCAAAAGGCCCCTCTAAAATAGGAGTCCCTGGATTAAGGTCAATTCCTTTTTGATGAACCCTATAGGCAAACCAATAGCTCAAAATTTGCTCTCCTGTGAACATGACGCTTGGTTTAGGTGCGCCGCTTGCGGCGTCATCTGGAACCACTTGTTAAGTGCTTTCAGGTTCTATATCGAATTTCTGTTTGAAATGTTCTTTTACTTTCCCGATTACATCAATATTGACAATTATATTAACATGAAACAATTCATCTAGTTCATCGCATCTTAATCGCTTGTAGATATCATATACAACTAATAGATACATCTCCGCCAAAAGAGCCAAAAAAACAACATTATCTTTTGAGCGAGAGCCTGAACGGGAAATTATATAGCTTTCATTATCTATAAACTCACTCCATATCTTTTTGTTATGATGAATGAATTGTGAAAACAACCCATTGAGAATCCCTGCACTTGAAAATATTTTCTTAAGCTCAGCTATACTAGATTGTGGTTTTAGCTTATCAATATTTTCGTCATTAGCTTTGCTGCATTGAAATGAATATGCTATCTGCTCAAGTATTACACGATATAAACATTTAGTTTCATAGTAAAATCCATTTTTTATAAGTATTGCAGCTGATTGAAAAGTAGAAGTCAGTCTTCCCATTGTAATATAGCTAATATGATTGGCTTTATCAGCCTTGACCTCCTGCATTACTCTTGAAAAATCTTTAGATACTCCAACAATAGAGGCTGCAATGTAATCGCTCATTAAATATTCTTTGCTTACAGAGTAGTCATTTTCATCATAGTCTTGATCATAGTTTTCAATGAAGTTATCTAAGTTAAAATCACCATTATGATCAAAAGAACTAAACACTAAATGAATAATATTTTTTACGTTAATTCGTTCGCTAGCTTGTAGAGCATAAATAAAATCATTTGAAATTAGTGGCATTAAAGTATGTATATGATCATGATTGCCTTTCTTTTCGTAAACGACGTTTTCAAATTCAAATGAATCAACAAATTCTTCTATCGTTTCATATTCTTTCATTTTTGCTCTTAATTAGATGTTTGGTAGCACTTAACGTTGCGCACAGAGGCGCGAGCTTGCGAGCGTCCTGTGCCCGAAGGGCACGAACTGATGCGCCTGGTTAGGCCTGAACACGCAGACTGGCCTTGATGCAATTGTTTCTCAGGTCTGCGATACGCTCGGCGTGCCTAGGCAAGGTAGTGGCAGGAAGGTCATTCTGGTGAAACCACTGGATGTCGTCAGCTTCATCGCTTAAGCGGATGCATCCCCCAGCGTGTACACACAGAAAAGTAAAAGCAATGGTTTCGGTGCTTGGGATGGCGTACACGCCTAGAAGCGTCTCAACCTCAACCTCGAGACCCACTTCTTCAGATACCTCCCTTCTTGCAGCGTCCCATGGCGCCTCCATAGGCTCAACCGTTCCACCGGGCAAGTTCCAAGCATCCATGTCGGTTCTGTGGCAGAGCAGGACGCGATCATCCGCGTCTAGGATAATTGCGAAAGCGCCGACTTTTTGCATACTTCCCTCTCCTCACCTAACGCTCGCTGTCACCGGTGACAAAACTGGAGCGAAGCGGAAGTTTTGGCATCCGGTGCACGGCCTGGTTATGTGGTCTACTTGATCTCGTTGACATAGATCTTGTATTCCTTCTCCCGGTCATCAACCGCAAGCATGAACTTCCTCTGGCCAGCGGGCCAAACGAAATGAAGCGATTTGATGCTTTCCAGATCAACGCTGTGTGATGCCATATGTTTGGGCAAAGAGTCAGCCCAGTAGCCTATCGACTTATTGATCCGTGATGACGCCATGTTCTCAGGTACGAACCGACGGATTAGCCAGTCGACTTCAATGTCATAACCTTGCCTGTGGATATTCGCCAGCTCGTCAATAACATAGCCACCGTCAACATAGTTCATCAGGCTCGTGAAACTATGGCCGAAATTGTGAATAGCCGAATAGATGTTCTTATATTTCACGACTGAGAACCCACATAACTCCAGCGGCAGGGGCGCGAAGTCAGGAGCGTCCCTTGACCGTACTTGTTATGCCATTTTTTTTGCGATGATAGTCACACCTTCGGTATAGCTGTAACCATAACCGTAGCCATAACCGGAATCACCATTATGACCAGAGCCTGTTGTTTTATAGTCATAGTTAAAATTACCGGATATTACGGGGGTAACAGCTACCACTTCATACCCTTCGTTATTAAGTTCGTTGACTGCCTTTTGTATATCTTGAGATAAGCGCTCTCCATCCATGAGGCAACTTGAATACCCTGTTTGCTCCCACTCGGTTACTTTTTTGGTGATTTCTTTTTCGCCACCAAAGAGTCCTTTTTTTGTCTCGCCAGTAGCAACCTTTTTCGCGACATCTTTGCCAACCGGTTTTCCGTAAGTTGAGATATATACTACTTTGTTCAATTTTCACTCCTTATAAAGGCATAACGCCGCTCAGCACGCGCGGCTACGAAATGAAGGCGAAGCTGCAATGTAGTAGACGTCGCCGTGACTGTGATTGTTAGCTTTAATGACCAAAATTGACAAGCCCGAGCATTTTTGACAGGCCAAGAATAAAGCTGGCACCCGCAACAGAAAGAATCGCAACCGCGATTATTGGGTGATTTAAAAATCGGTTCCTTAGCTGATCAGTCAAGTTGCTTCCAAATGAACTATTGTAAGCACTTACAGCATTGCTTAATCCAATGGACAACTCCTTCTGAGCCAGAGGGAACACCTCATTCAAATTAACAAACGGGGCAACCATTGATGAATTCTGCAACCCAGACAAAATATTTTTGAATCCCGACGAAAACTGACTCTCTAGTGCGGACTTTCTACTAGCCAGTTCAGTCTGAGCAATATCCTGGAACACCGATATGGAGGTAGGCCGGTGGGTCTTACCAATAAAATCAATGATCGTATCCAAGATTAGTTGTCTATCAGACTCAAACTCCTTAGTCATGGCCTTGTGGGCACCTTGAATTGTCATGCTTGAGCTCAATACGCCCCTAGCATTCATTCCTTCTTTGACTCGGAGAAACTCCTGCCCAAGAACTCTGTCCCGATCTTTCCAGCGCAGATCAAATAGCTCTCGAAGCTCCTGGTCCATTGCAACTCCTAAAGAAGCTAACAGCGTTATTCAACGAACACGTTCGCCTTTCACGCATTCGCATAATTCCAGAATTTTCCGGGGAGAATCAGAAGGGCATTCTTGAAGGGAAACAAGCACCTAACCCCAATCCACCACGGCTACCGCAGGAGTTATGCGCCCAGTTTTGAGCCACCCCTGCTCGCGTTTGTGGGCGTATAGTTCCGCCCGAATCCTTTCCTGTTCTCAACCTTATCAGAAGGTTATCAACATTTCCCAGCGCTTTTGCGCCCGGGTTCGTATAACTCCGCTGCCCCGGGGCGCTGCACGGCTTAACCAAAGGGTAATTGGCAGGTAATTGTGTGCCGCAAAAGTCCGTTTTATCGTAGTAAGCCTACTTTTTGACGAAAATGAGGCTAATTATGAACAAGTTGACTCTCAGCGCATTACTTATAGTTTTGACTCTGGGCCTGGCCGCCTGCGGCTCTGAGGAAGAAGACGAATCAGCTCTTGATCAGGCTGCCGAAGATGCGGAAGAACAGCTGGAAGAGGCTGGCAACGCGACAGAAGAGACGTATGAAGAAGCCACCGGCCAGGACGAAGGCGCCCTGGGCGAGATGGAAGAAGGTGCTGAAGAAGCGGGTGAGGAAATCGGCGAAAGCGCAGAAGAAGCCGGTGACGAAATTGCTGAAGACGCGGAAGAAGCTGGCGATTCCATGGAAGACAGCTACGAAGAGAACACCAACTAAATTCCGCTTCGCCGCAATGCCCCTCCCAGCGCCTGAAAATAGGCGCCAAGCGCCCGGTTGATCCGGGCGCGTTCCTCTCCTTTTGGATATAGCCCCAGTTTCGCTTCGTCGGTTTCTTTGGTGCCTCGCACCAGGAAGGCGTTTTTGCAGGTGGCATCCTGCACGAAGGCTTCGAAGGCGCGGGCGCAGAGTTCTTCCGGTTGGCTGAAGTAATACACGCCGGCGGCTTTGTCTGCTTTGGCGGAAGTCCGGAACAGCTCGCTGGGCTGGTTGCCGGTGGAGTCCAGCAGTACGGCCCGGTAGCAGGCCTGCAATCGCTCGTTCAGTGGGTGGGCGATGGGATCTTCCCGAGTGAGCCAGAGTTTGGAGCCGAAATCGCCCTTGCCGGTGCCTGTGAATAACTTGTCGGCGATGTAGTGATCAAAGGCGTGAAACCATTCATGGGCAATGCTGCCAGGGCCGGCGTTTTTGGCCAGGGCAAAGCTGCGGGTGGCCGGGGTGTAGTGGGCACTCACACCGGGCCGGCCGCCGATGCCATATTGCAGGGCCAGGGTGCCTCGCAGAGAGATCAGGCTTTCGGTGCCGCCGAGGATGGTCATCAGGTCGCACAGGGCATCGTAAAACAACGCAGCGCTGCGCTGTTTTTCCGGTTCAGTCACCCAGCGGCCGATTTCCACGGAGCGGAACTGGAAACGGCGGCGAACGTCCAGGAATGTCACCGGGGCACCGGCTCTGTGGTCCGGGCCCCGGCGGTAGAACTGTTTGGGCATGGGGTACCAATACGACGGAAACTGAGCGGTCTTTTTACCACAGGAAGAAACCCGCAACACCTCCCGCCATCGATGGCCTCGCCCGGGGGGCGTGCAACCGACCCTGCCCGGGCAGTTTTTGCCGGATAACCGGAACTGTCTATAATGAATTCATAACCGCCGCTTATTTCAGCGATACGGAATGTTCTTTGCCGGAGATCGTGATGATCTTTCGACTACTCTCAGGGTTTCTCTGCCTGTTCTTCCTCGGACAAGTTCCTCAGGCCCATTCCGCCACTTTTCGGGTTGGTCTTCTTCATGGTTACGCCGAGATAGTTGATTACGAGCTATCGGTGATCCGCCTGGCTCTTGCCAACGCCCCGGGCGAACATGAGCTGCAAGTGGTTCCCATGGCGGAAATGCCGCAGAACCGGATTTTCGCCATCCTTCGGCATGATTCCGCCCCCATCAATGTGTTCTTCAGCGGTTACAGCGCAGAAAGGGAGCAACAGCTGCTTCAGGTGGACATTCCGATGACTCGGGGCCTGCTGGGCTTCCGGCTGTTGGTTGCAAAATCCGGGCGTGTGGACGAGCTCAACGGGATAAAAAACCTGGAAGACCTGCAGCAGCTGCGCATCGGAAGCGGTATTCACTGGCCTGAAAATCAGATGATGTCTCAGAGCGGGCTTACGCTGGATACCAGCGTTTATCGGAATCTGTGGCCCATGCTCCAGTACGAGCGCTTTGATGTTCTGCACCGGGGGTTACAGGAGGTGTTTACAGAGCTGGAGAAGCCGGGGCGCGAGCAGTTGTCGATACTACCGGACGTTGCCCTGGCCATGCGCTATGACTACTTTCTGTATGTCGCCCGTGATCGCCGCGACCTTCACGACATACTGCTGGAGGGGCTGGAAAACGCCTATCGCAACGGCGCCTTTATCGAAAACTTCCGGTCGCACCCTCAGATCCGTACCGCTCTGGACCAGGGGCGTCTGTCGGAACGCAAGCTGATCTGGCTGGATATTCCGGAAAACCCCCTTCACCAGATTCCTTCTGAATACTGGTACGACCCAGCCGGTCGCCTCGCCTCCGGTCAATAAGGAAGCAAGGCGACGGGGCGCGGCAGGTTTACCACTCCAACTGAGTGCCGGTCTGGTACTCGATCACCCGGGTTTCGAAGAAGTTCTTCTCTTTACGCAGGGTGGCCTGTTCGTCCAGCCAGGGCGAGACGTTTTTCGCGCCGGGGAACGGCTCTTCCAGCCCTACTGTTCTGGCCCTGCGGTTGGCCACGAAGCGGAACTGCTCGGTGTGGTAGTCGGCCGAGTAGCCCAGAATGGGGTCACGCAGGATGTAGTTGGCGTAGGCAGTTTCCTTGGCTTCGGATTCGTCCCACATGTCGCGCACGGCTTTGGGGTCGAGGGTGATGTTTTCTTCTTCCAGGATCTGGTTGACCACTTTCAGGCCAAAGGAGAAGTGCATGGCTTCGTCGCGCAGTATGTATTGCAGCTGTTCGCCGGTGCCGCGCATGAGGCCACGGCGCTGCAGGGCGAAGATGGGGCTGAAGCCGTTGTAGAACCAGGCGCCTTCAAACACGGCGGCGAAGAACAGGTACGACATGACGAATTCGTGCAGGTCGTCGCGGTTGCGCAGGTTCAGGTCTGAGCGCATGGCGGCGTCGAGCCGGCGGTTGGCCATCTGGATTTTGCCGTTGATGGCGGGCACTACGCGGTAGCGGTTGTAGATTTCGCTCTGGTCGAGGTTGAGGGTTTCGATGCAGTGCTGGTAGGCCCAGGTGTGCATGGCTTCTTCGTATACCTGGCGGGCCTGGTAGATCTGCAGTTCCGGGGCGCTCATTTTTTCCATGACGGCCAGGCCGATGTTGCGCATGGCGAGGATGTCGGAGGTGGTGAGGTAGGCCAGGACGTTTTCGTATACGTGTTTTTCGGCCGGGTTGAGGCGGTGGTGGTAGTCGTGGACGTCCTGGGCCATGTTGACGTCGAGTGGGGTCCAGTGGTTTTTGTTGGCGTTCATGAAGTATTCCCAGGCCCATGGGTATTTGAACGGTGCCAGCTGGTTGATGTCGGTTTCGCCGTTGATGACGCGTTTGTCGTCTACGTTGACCGGGGCGGGGCCTTCCGGAGTGGCTTGCGGTGTTGCTTTTGGTTCGTCGTCCCAGTTGAGCATGGGGTTTCTCCTTTGATTCTGTAGCCTGTTCGTATTGGTGGAGGAACCGGTCTGCTCTGGCCTCCCAAAAACCGCTCGTGAACCCGTCCTTGGGGAGCTTGGCTGTAGCCATCCTTGGCTACAGACATTTTTGGGAGGCCAGACCAGCCCGGTTCTCTCAACTTTGGCGTTATCGCTCTTGGTGCTCTCTGGTTCTTTCCGGTTTGTCAGTGGTTACTGACAGGCCTCGCAATCAGGCTCATCGATGGAACACACCTGCGGCTGTGGGGCAGCGACCGGGGCGGTTTTTTCGGCGCCGGTGGCGCCCAGGGAGCGCAGGTAGTAGGTGGTTTTCAGGCCGCGTTCCCAGGCCAGTTGGTACAGGGCGTCGAGCTTTTTGCCGTTGGGTTCGGCCATGTAGAGGTTGAGGCTCTGGGCCTGGTCGAGCCATTTCTGGCGTCTTGCGGCGGCTTCCACCAGCCATTGGGGGTCGATTTCGAAGGCGGTGGCGTATCTTGCTTTGAGTTCGTCCGGGATGCGGTCGATCTGTTGCACGCTGCCGTCGAAGTATTTCAGGTCGTTGACCATGACGTTGTCCCACAGGCCTTCGGCTTTGAGGTCGCGTACCAGTGAGGGGTTCACCACGGTGAATTCGCCGGAGAGGTTCGATTTCACGAACAGGTTCTGGTACGCCGGTTCGATGGATTGCGACACGCCGATGATGTTGGAGATGGTGGCGGTGGGGGCGATGGCCATCAGGTTGCTGTTGCGCATGCCGTTTTTGGCGATGAGCTCACGCACCGGGGCCCAGTCCAGGCTGGCGTTGGTGTTGATGGAAAAATCCCCTTCCCGGCGGTTTTCTTTCAGCAGGCTGAGAGAGTCGATGGGCAATATGCCCTGCTGCCAGAGGGAGCCTTCGTAGGTTTCGTAGGCGCCGCGTTCGCCGGCCAGGGTGGCGGAGGCGCGGATGGCGAAGTAGCTGAGTTGTTCCATGGCTACGTCGGCGAATTCCACCGCTTCCGGGCTGGTGTAGGGCATGCCGAGTTGGTAGAGGGCGTCCTGGAAGCCCATGATGCCGAGGCCCACGGGGCGGTGTTTGAGGTTGGAGTTTTTCGCCTGGGGCACGGCGTAGTAGTTGATGTCGATGACGTTATCGAGCATTCGCACGGCGGTGTTTACGGTGCGTTCCAGGCGCTGCACGTCCAGCTCGCCGTTGTGGATGTGGGCGGCCAGGTTCACGGAGCCCAGGTTGCACACGGCTATTTCATCACTGCTGGTGTTGAGGGTGATTTCGGTACACAGGTTGGAGCTGTGGACCACGCCCTGGTGCTGCTGGGGCGAGCGCAGGTTGCAGGGGTCTTTGAAGGTGATCCACGGGTGGCCGGTTTCAAACAGCACGGTGAGCATTTTGCGCCAGAGCTGTTTGGCGGAGATTTTCTTGAACAGGGTGATTTCGCCCTGCTCCGCCAGCGCTTCGTAATGCTCGTAGCGTTCCCGGAAAGCGTTGCCGTACAGGTCGTGCAGGTCTGGCGCGTCGCTGGGGGAGAACAGGGTCCATTCGCCGTCTTCGCGCATGCGTTCGATCAGCAAATCCGGTACCCAGTTGGCGGTGTTCATGTCGTGGGTGCGGCGGCGTTCGTCGCCGGTGTTTTTGCGCAGTTCCAGGAATTCTTCGATGTCCAGGTGCCAGCTTTCCAGGTAGGCGCACACCGCGCCTTTGCGTTTGCCGCCCTGGTTTACAGCCACGGCGGTGTCGTTCACCACTTTCAAAAACGGAACCACGCCCTGGCTTTCGCCGTTGGTGCCTTTGATGTGGGAGCCCAGTGCCCGTACCGGGGTCCAGTCGTTGCCCAGGCCGCCGGCCCATTTGGAGAGCATGGCGTTGTCGCGAATGGCGCCGTAGATGCCTTCCAGGTCGTCCTGCACGGTGGTCAGGTAGCAGGAAGACAGCTGGGAATGGCGGGTGCCGCTGTTGAACAGTGTCGGCGTGCTGGCCATGTAGTCGAAACTGGACAGCAGGTTATAGAACTCGATGGCGCGGGCGTTGGGATCGTCTTCACGCAGGGCGAGGCCCATGGCGACGCGCATGAAGAATACCTGCGGCAGTTCCAGACGGGCTTTGTTCCAGTTCAGGAAATAGCGGTCGTACAGGGTCTGCAGGCCGAGGAAGCCGAACTGGAAGTCGCGCTCCGGTTTCAGGGCGCTGGCCAGTTGTTCCAGGTCGAAGGCAGCCATGGCTTCGTCCAGCAGTTCGTAACGGATGCCGGCAGCAATAAACGCTTTCAGTGCCTGTGGATAAACCTCCGCCAGCGGCAGATCCCGGGGTAGGTCCAGCGCCTGGGCATTTTCCAGACGCAGCTGTTCCAGCAGTAAGCGCGCGGTGACGGCGCTGTAGTCCGGCTCCATTTCTATACGGCCCCGGGCGGTCATTACCAGGGCAGAAAGCACGTCTTCCTCGGCGATGCCGTCGTAGAGGTTGGTGATGGCGTCTTCAACCAGGGAGTCGCCGTCGATGCCTTCGAGGCCGGTGGCGGCCTGCTCTACCTGGAGTTTCATCAGGCCCAGGTCCAGCGGGGCGATCTCGCCGGTGGCTTTTTTCACGGTCAGGTGCGGGTGGGCTTCCACCGGGTCTTCGATGGCGCGCCGGCGGGCGTGGTCTTCCCGGTACAGCACGTAGGCGCGGGCCACTTTCTGTTCTTCCGCCCGCATCAGGGCCAGTTCCACCTGGTCTTGAATGTCTTCGATATGCACTTTGCCGCCAGCTTGCAGGCGGCGGCTGATGGCCTGAATGACCTGTCCGGTTACTTGCTGAACGGCGTTGTTGATGCGGGCAGAACCGGCGGCTTTGTCGCCTTCCACGGCCAGAAAGGCTTTGGTGACGGCTACGGCGATTTTTGACGGGTCAAAGCCAACGAGGGTGCCGTTGCGTTTGATGACCTGGAGGGCTTCGGTTTGGGTGTGAGCGGCAGACATCGGGTTTCTCCTGAATACGCGTTGATTCCTTTCACCTTCGCGTACGCAGGGGCACACCTGGCCCGAAAACGGACAGGGAAATACCGGTCTGCTCACCCTGAGTCGCGAAGGTGCAGTTATATTCCCTGGCAGGTCTTCGGACTCAGGGGCGTGAACCGTGTGGTTCGGCCTTGCGTGGCGACTTCCCGGCTGGTGCCAGTGTCTTTATGCCACGCTCGTTCCCCAATACCGCTGCGCGTCAGTTCCGGATTCTCACCGGATTCCCGACTACCATTTAAACAAGGTGATCAGTGGTTGATCACAATATATGGTAGTTGACCAAGGATTAATTCACTATATAGAGACAAACTGCCAGAGACAAGCCTCTGGCAGAAGATTGCTTCAGAAGGCGTAGTTCACCATAAACAGCCCTACGCCCCCCATCACCACGGTGTACGGCAACGCCATAATCACCATTTTTCCGTAGGACAGGCGCACCAGCGGCGCGATGGCAGAGGTCAGCAGGAACAGGAAGGCGGCCTGGCCGTTGGGGGTGGCCACGCTGGGCAGGTTGGTGCCGGTGTTGATGGCTACTGCGAGGGTCTGGAAGTGTTCATAGCTGATGGCACCGGCGTCCAGAGCCTGTTTCACTTCGCTGATGTACACCGTTGCCACGAAGACGTTGTCGCTGATCATCGACAACAGGCCGTTGGCGATGAAGAACATGCCGGGCTGCTGGCCTTCTGGCAGGCTGAGCACGTACTCAATAATCGGCTTGAACAGGTGCTGTTCATGGATCACCGCCACCACGGCAAAGAAGACCACCAACAGGGAGGTGAAAGGCAGGGATTCCTGGAAGGCTTTGCCGATCTGCCCTTCGTCTGTGATGCCGGTGAACGAGGTAACCAGAATAATCACCAGCAGGCCGATCAACCCGACTTCGGCAATGTGAAACGCCAGCCCACAAACCAGGATGACAGCGGCGGCCGCCTGTACCCAGAGTGCAGCCTGGTCTGATTTGGTGCGCCGGGCGCGTTCGTTTTCCGCAAATTCTTCCAGCACCCGGCGGACGGGCTTGGGCAAGCGGCCGCCGTAACCGAACCAGCGCAGCTTTTCCAGGGCCCAGCAGGTGCACAGGCCGGCCACCAGAACCGGCAGGCTGATCGGCGCCATGTGCATGAAAAAGCCCACAAAATCCCAGCCAACCACTTTCGCGATCAGCAGGTTTTGCGGCTCACCAACCATGGTGGCCACGCCCCCGAGCGCCGTACCGATGGCGCCGTGCATCAGCAAGCTGCGCAGGAAAGCACGAAAGTCTTCCAGGTCTTCCCGGTGCAGTTCAATGACATCGTCATCGCTGTTGGCGTTGTGGTCTTTCTGCTGATAGCCCTTGCCGGAGGCCACCTTGTGGTAAACCGAGAAGAAACCCACCGCCACGCTGATGATTACGGCGGTGACCGTCAAGGCATCGAGAAATGCCGATAAAACGGCAGCAGCACCACAGAACAGCAGCGACAGCGCAGATTTCGAACGCACGCCCACCAGTATCTGGGTGAAGGTCACCAGCAGCAGCTCTTTCATGAAATAGATGCCTGCCACCATGAACATCAGCAGCAGGATGACCGGGAAGTTGGTCAGCACTTCGGCGTACACGGCATCTGCGGAGGTGAGGCCAATCAGCAGTGCTTCCACCGCCAGCAAACCACCCGGCAGCAGGGGGTAGCATTTAAGCGCCATCGCCAGGGTAAAAATGAACTCGGCAATCAACAGCCAGCCTGCAACGCCGGGGCCGAATACATACATAACGATGGGATTGGCTAGCAAAAAGAGCAGGATTACCTTTTTGTACCAGGCCGGAGCCCTGCCGAGAAAATTACTGGTAAAGCCGGAGATGAGAGTATTGGCCATTGCACCATTCTTTCTGAAGACGATTGCCGGAGCAGTATGCGGCGAAAGGCCGCAGCTTTCCTTGATATATGTGCATCGGGCAATGGCTGAAGGTCGCGGGCGCGACGCTGGAGCGGAAAAAAGATGCTGGGCGGTATCGCCCGGTGCGGGCGTATAATAGCTAAAATTAAGGTAGGTTGCTAGTTTGATTCACAATAATCAGCTCCTCGAGATCAAACCCTTTTGCCTTAGCACGGGCTTTGAACTGCTCAAGCGTCTGCTCGCTCACTTCCGGGGTTCTGGCCATGAGCCACAGGTAATCCCGGTTGTAGCCGGTGATGTAGGCTGTTGAGTAGTCCTCATCCAGGCTGAACACGACGTAGGAAGCATAGAACGGGCCGAAGAACGAGACTTTCAGGTGGCCTTCGTCACTTTCGCCCACGAACACCGCCCGGCCGTCGGCTTCCTGCCATTCGTCTTCTGCTTTGTTATAGCCACGGTTGATGACCTTGATGCTGCCGTCGTCGTTCTCGGTGTATTCCGCCGTTACCTGGCTCAGGCCTTCTTCGAAGGAGTGGTCCAGGCGGGCGATTTCGTACCAGGTGCCCAGGTAGCGGTCTTTGTCGAAACCGGTTACCGGTTCGATGCCGTCTGGCGTGCCGGTGCAGCCTGCCAGAACGAGGACGAAGGCCATAACCGTGAGGCATTGTTTCATAGCGTTAGCTCCTTGAGGGCCTGAGCCCTAGTGCTGAGACGCCGCCACCTCCACCTTGCCTTCACTGATACGCACCGGGAACACCGGCACTTTGAGGGCCTCATCTTCCAGACAGGTCCCCGAACTCAGGCAGTAATGCTGTTTATACAATGGGGAAGCGACCGTAATTGCTTCCCCCAATTGTGCCAGAAGGCCACGGGATAACACATTCGCCTTGCCCACCGGGTCGAAATTGCCGATGGCGAACAGGCGGTCTGTGCGTGCCTGCCGAAAAACCGCCACCTGCTGCCCCTTTACCAGTACGCAAACACCGGTATCGGGGGCGATGTCGCTCAGTTCACAGACGGGGATCCAGTGCTCAGCCCCGGTTTGTTCAGTCATGGTTCTGCTCCTGTAATGAAACGCGTTAGCTCGCCTTGGCGATCAGGTTGTCTTTTTCCCCTTCGCGGGCCGGACGGATCTGATCGCGCTCTTTAACAAACGCCAGGTTGTCATCGGTTGCATCGGAGTTGATGAAGTGGCTGAAACGCTTGAGCTTTTCCGGGTCTTCCAGGGTGGTTGCCCATTCGCACTGGTAGTTTTCGACGTTGAGCTCCATCTCAGCCTCCAGTTCATCGCAAATACCGAGACTGTCTTCGAAAATCACCTCTTTGAGGTAATCCAGCCCGCCTTCGAGATTGTCCATCCACACTGAGGTGCGTTGCAGGCGGTCGGCGGTTCGGATGTAGAACATCAGCAACCGGTCCACCGTGCGTATCAGGGTCTCTTTGTCGAGATCGGTGGCGAACAGGTCGCCGTGGCGTGGCTTCATGCCGCCATTGCCGCAGATATACAGGTTCCAGCCTTTTTCGGTCGCGATCACGCCGAAGTCCTTGGATTGCGCCTCGGCACACTCGCGGGTACAGCCGGATACCGCGAATTTTATCTTGTGGGGTGCGCGAAGGCCCTTGTAACGGTTCTCGATCTCTATGGCGAGGCCAACGGAATCATCCACCCCGAAGCGACACCAGGTGTTGCCGACACAGGATTTCACCGTGCGCAGCGACTTGCCGTAGGCGTGGCCGGTTTCAAATCCGGCGTTCACCAGCGTGCGCCAGATGTCCGGTAACTGATGCAGCTGGGCGCCGAACAGGTCGACTCGCTGGCCGCCGGTGATCTTGGTGTAAAGGCCATACTCCTGGGCAACTTCCCCGAGCACGATCAGCTTGTCTGGCGTAATTTCGCCACCGGCGATACGGGGCACCACGGAGTAGGTGCCGTCTTTCTGCATATTGCCGAGATAGATGTCGTTGGTGTCCTGCAGGCCGATATGCTCGTCTTTCAGCACGTATTCGTTCCAGCAGCTGGCCAGAATCGAGCCCACCACCGGTTTGCAGATTTCACAGCCGTGCCCTTTGCCGTGTTTGTCGAGCAGCTCGGCAAAGCTCTTGATCTCACCCACCCGGATCAGGTGGTACAGCTCCTGGCGGGTGTGGGCGAAGTGCTCACACAAGTCCTTGCTCACCTCGATGCCAAGTTCTTCGAGTTCGTGATTGACCAGATTGGTCAGCAGCGGCACACAACCACCACAGCCGGTGCCCGCGGCGGTGTAGCCCTTCACATCGCCCACCGAACAGCAGCCCGCCACCACGGCATCGCGAACCACACCTTTGGACACGTCATGACAGGAACAGATCTGCGCGGTATCGGGCAGTGCACCCACCCCGAGGCCGGGCTGGGCGTCGCCATGATTGGGCAGTATCAACCCTTCGGGGAATTCCGGCAGCTGAATTTCATTGAGCATGTACTGCAGCAGGGTGCCGTAGTCTTCGGCATCACCGACCAGCACCGCGCCCAGCAGCCGCTGGTTGTCTTCGCTGACCACCAGCTTCTTGTAGACTTCTTCGGGCTGGTTGAAATAGTTGTAGGCACGCGCGCCCGGGGTTACGCCCTGGGCGTCGCCGATGGAGGCCACATCCACTCCCATCAGCTTGAGTTTGGTGCTCATGTCGGCGCCATCGAACGTCAGGCAGTCTTCGCCACCGGCGATGTGGCTGGCGGCCACTTTGGCCATGGCGTAACCCGGGGCGACCAAGCCAAAGGTGCGACCATTCCACAAGGCACATTCGCCGATGGCGTAGATATTCTTGTCGGAGGTCTGGCACTCGTTGTTGATGACGATGCCGCCGCGCTCGCCGACCTTCAGATCGCTGCTGTGAGCCAGTTCATCCTGAGGACGAATGCCGGCCGAGAAGATGATGAGGTCGGTTTCCAGCGCTTCGCCGTCGGCGAATTCCATTTTGTGCTGGCAGGACTCACCGGCCACGATACGGCTGGTAGCCTTGGAAAGGTGCACGCCAACGCCGAGTGCCTCAATTTTCTCTTTCAGCAGCCTGCCGCCGCCGTCGTCCACCTGTACGGCCATCAGGCGCGGGGCAAATTCCACCACATGGGCTTCCAGGCCCAGATCCTGCACTGCTTTGGCCGCTTCCAGGCCGAGCAGACCACCGCCGACAACGGCGCCCACCCTGGCACCGTTTTCCGCCGCTGCGGTAATTGCTTCCAGATCTTCGATGGTGCGGTAGACAAAGCAGTTGTCGCGGTCTTTGCCTTCAATCGGGGGCACAAAAGGGTAAGAACCGGTCGCCAGCACCAGTTTGTCGTAGCTGACGGTATGCCCTTTCGCAGAGGTGACGGTGCAGGCCTCCCGATCAATGCTCACTACCTTGTCATCCAGGTAAGTGGTAATGCCCTGGCCCTGATAGGTTTCCAGCGTGGTCATCGCCAGCGGATCGGCGCTGCGGGTCTGGAAGAAGTCAGTCAGGTGCATGCGGTCGTACGCAACCCGGGGCTCCTCGCTGAAGGTAACCACTTCAAACTGTTGGTCGGCTTCGGAGGCCAGCAGGCTGTCGATAAACTGATGGCCTACCATACCGTTACCCACAACCACCACGCGGGTAGCGGCGCTGTGGTCGGGGTAATGCTGAACCGGATTTGCAGAATTCATAATCTGTCCTCGCCTTTCTGAAGACCAAAAAAAACGGCGCCCACTGCGTGCCTGCAAAATAAAGCAGGTCGCGGTGGACGCCGTTGTCCGTTCCGTTGCACAACACCTCATCAATGGGTGGTGCAGTCATATTGTTACGGGGGACTAAGGCAGGAGATATACCAACATACAAAAAGTCGTTTTATATTCAGTCACTAAGGATGGTTTCGGCCAGCAGGACCACCGTTTCGTCTCGCGAAATATCGCACCAACAGCAGGCGTTATCAGGCTGTTTGCACCATTAAAACGCAGCTCACCGGCTTTTCGCTCGCTTGTCGCGCCGTGCCTGTTCCTTCACCTGTTCTGCCGCCTCAATCAGGCTTTCTGCCACCTCGGCAAGGCGTGTGTTCTGTTCCATTGCCCGTTTCTGCATACGCCTGAAGGCCTGCTCTTCGGTCAGTTTCAGGTTGTGCATCAACAAGCCCTTGGCGCGCTCGATCTGTTTACGGTCCGTCAGTGCCCGCCTGGCTTCATCCAGCTCATCACCCATTTGCTTTATGTGCTCGGCCTGCCCGCGCACCAGGTCATAAACAGACCGGGCCAGGTCCGGCGGCGCGGCACGCTCTGAAGGCACCAGTGCCACGGCATCGGCGCCGTACAAACCCGGAGCCTCCGGATCAAAAAGCATGGTTAACGGTGACGAGGTCGGGGCATCGATGGTGGCAAGCGCTTCCAGGCGTTTGCGGTGGGCGTTCAGGTCGTTACGGGCCTGTGTGATTCGCTGTTGGCCCACGTATCTCAAGGTGTCGGCCAGGGCGTTTTCCAGCAGCCGCATCTGGTCAATGCGGCGGGTGGCCAGGTCATACCAGATTTCGCTCAGCTCCGGCGCTATCGGCTCGCCCTGGCAGAGCCGGCGAATCATCTCACGCAGTTGGTTCAGTTCTGCGGTGACCTTGCTGTCTTCAAGCGCCTGCCATTGCTGACACAGCTCATCCGAAGAGAATTCGGTGAATACTTCAAAGCTGCGCTGCTGTGCTTCCTGCAGATGGCCGAGCCTATCGCATAACTCCGGATCAAAACGCCCTGCCGCGAACCCAATGGCTGCCCAGGCCCGTTCCTGCCCGGCATATTCTTTTCCCTGCATCAGGTTGAACAGCGCAACCAGCACTCTTGTAACGGCCGGATCGCTGGCGATGTCCGCCGCCTCGAATACCACGGATAGCAGGCCGGCAATCAGGCGGCAGAAGGCGCGGGTGGATTCCAGCGCGCTGATTTTGCGGTGGTCCACCTGGGCGCGAAGGGCGGCCAGGTTATCCAGACCCTGCAGGACAAACGCAATACTATTGAGCAGACGCAGGCTGCCTTCCGGTTTTTTTGCGTCGAGATAATGCGAGTTCAGCAGGCCTCGCAGGTTCTGTTCACTGGAGAGGCTTTGCCTGACCTGCTCCAACCGCTGTTCGCTGAAGTGCTGGCCTTTTGAAGCGAGGTAGATGTTGGAAATACCCCGTTCACGCTGTAGCTGGTGAATCAGGGCGCTGACCGCCATGACCACCTCACAGCTGGCCGCCAGCTGTTCCAGGGTATGGATTTCTGCGTGTTTTGCCGCGAGCAGAAATTGTTCGGTCGCCTGACCAGGCACCTGAAAGCTCATTGTTATTTGCACTCCTGAAGGCGAAGCCGGGATAGAACCGCCTTTGCTGGAGCAGCAAGTTCCGTTCCACGGGTAATGCCGCTGTCCGGGCCTTTATCAAGGGCCCGACCACCTCGAAACAGGCTTTATTGCAGTGCATAAGGCCCGAAACCGCACCACAGAGACGCACGCTGAAATACCGGGGCAATTCCTGAAAATGTTTTTAACACTTTGTTTAACCGCGATTTAATGCCGTTTTTAGAAAGATGGCACTGGTTTCGCATCAGCCCCATCACCAATCGGGCCAAGGCGGCCTGCGACAATTCGAGCAGTACTGGATAACGGCGTCCAACACTCACCTGAGCAATCAGGGAAGGTGTGGGCGCCGTTTTTTTGTGCTCTGAAAAACTCGCCGGCCTTCGCCCAGCGCAAGCATTTTCAATATTAATTGAGGTGAAAAGTATGTCTTACTTAATCCCTTCCGAGTTCGTCACCAAAATGGTGGATGCCGGTGAAGCAAAGATTCACATGGGTACCCGCGACACGTTGATCCGGGCTGTGATGGCCGGTGCCATTCTGGCTTTGGCTGCGGTGTTCGCCATTACCGTGGCGGTACAAACCGGTTCTTTCCTGCTCGGCGCGGTTCTGTTTCCGGTCGGTTTCTGCATGCTCTACCTGATGGGCTTTGATCTATTGACCGGGGTGTTCATGCTTACGCCACTGGCACTGCTGGACAAGCGCCCGGGCGTATCACCGGCTCAAATCCTGCGTAACTGGGGGCTGGTGTTCCTGGGTAACCTGGCCGGTGCCCTGCTCGTGGCATTTATGATGTCCTGGGTCTTCACCATGGGCTTCAATACCGATGGCGGCGACATTGCCGAAAAGGTAATAGGCATTGGCGAATCCCGTACCCTGGGCTATTCCGAGTATGGCCTGGCCGGCTGGCTGACCATTTTCATGCGCGGCATGCTGTGTAACTGGATGGTTTCCATGGGCGTGGTTGGCGCGATGATCTCCACCAATGTAGGCGGCAAGGTGCTGGCAATGTGGATGCCGATCATGCTGTTTTTCTTCATGGGCTTCGAACACTCAGTGGTCAACATGTTCCTGTTCCCGTTCAGCATCATCATGGGCGGCAACTTCTCGGTAATGGATTACATGCTCTGGAATGAAGTTCCTACGGTGTTGGGCAACCTGGTGGGCGGCCTGGCCTTTACCGGCCTGACCCTCTACACCACGCATATTCGCACCCAGCCGAAGCGTGACCTTTCCAGGGTTTCCAAGCCTGCCCTGACCTAATCCGCCCTGTCCCGGCCTGATTTCAGGCCGGGACTTTTTGTGCAAGCATCCACTACCATGACCCGCAACTCTCTTTCTCTCAGCGTCGGCCAGTATTCTGAAGCCGGCCGCAAGGCACAGAACCAGGACTGTTACGGCTGCCGGATACCGGGCGAACCGCAACTGAGTCTCAAGGGTGCCGCCTTCGCAGTCGCCGACGGAATCAGTACCAGCACTGTCAGCCAGATTGCCAGTGAAACAGCGGTGAAGAGCTTTCTTGACGACTATTTCTGCACCTCTGAAGCCTGGAGTGTGCAACACGCCGCCCGGCAGGTACTGACGGCCACCAACTCCTGGCTGCATTCCCAGACCCGGCAGAGCCCCTTTCGCAGTGACATGGACAAGGGGTATGTCTGCACCCTCAGTGCGCTGGTGCTCAAGGGTGGCCAGGCGCACATTCTGCACGCCGGGGATTCCCGGGTTTACCGGTTGCGTGATGGCGCCCTGGAACAGCTCACTCACGACCATCGCGTCTGGTACGGTGAACAACAGAGCTATCTGAGCCGTGCCTTCGGCGCCGGGCCGCAGATTGATATCGACTACCTGACCCTGGCCCTGCAACCGGGTGACCGGTTTCTGCTCACCACTGACGGCGTGCACGAAGTGCTCCGCAGTGAGCAGATTATCAACCTGGTCAATCGCGACAGTGGTATTGATGCCACCAACCTGGACCTGCACGCCGAATGGTTGGCCCGGGCGGCGCTGGAAGCCGGTAGCGACGACAACCTTACGGTGCAACTGGTGCGGGTTGACCAGCTGCCAGAGCGCGGCGCGCATCTGCAGAAGCAGGTGGATGAGCTACCATTGCCTCCCACTTTGCAGGCGCGGGACAACTTCGACGGTTACACCATCAGCCGACAGCTGCACGCCAGCAGCCGCAGCCATATCTACCTGGCGACAGACAACGAAAGCGGTGAACAGGTGGTCATCAAAACACCGTCCATCGATCTGGGCGGTGATCCCGCCTACCTCGAACGGCTGCTGATGGAGGAATGGATTGCCCGGCGGGTCAACAGTGCCCACGTAATCCGCCCCGGCCCGAGTAACCGCCAGCGCAATTACCTTTATACCGTGACGGAAGTCATCGAAGGCCAGACCCTGCGCCAGTGGATGACCGACAACCCAAAGCCGGATCTGGAAACCGTACGCGGCATTATTGAGCAGATTGGCCGTGGCCTGCAGGCGCTGCACCGGGCGGAAATTCTGCACCAGGATCTGCGCCCGGAAAACGTGATGATTGACGATTCCGGCACGGTAAAGCTGATTGACCTGGGCTCGGCCCGGGTGGCGGGCATTACCGAATCCGCCATTGTTGAGCCCGACACCGAGATTCTTGGCACCGCGCTCTACACGGCCCCGGAGTACTTCATGGGGGAAGCCGGCAGCCAGAACTCGGATCTTTATTCGCTCGCGGTACTCGCCTATCACCTGTTGTCAGGCGAGTTCCCATACGGCACCAACACGGCCAAATGCCGCACTCCGGCCCAGCAACATAAGCTGCGCTATCGCTCACTGCTGCGCGAGGAACCACTGGCGCCTGCCTGGGTGGACGAAACCCTCAGGCACGCCCTGCACCCCAACCCCTACAAGCGTTATCAGGAACTATCGGAATTCATCCACGATCTGCGCCACCCCAACAGCGCCTACCTCAACAAAGCCCGGCCACCGCTGATAGAGCGCCACCCACTGAGATTCTGGCAGAGTCTCTCGGCAGTGTTGGCGGTTGCGGTGGTTTATCTGTTGGTTCGGGGAGGAGGTTAGCGGTGACCGCATCCGTGCGGTCATGTCCGGGTATCAGAACTGATAGGACACCGTGGCCTTCACATCCCTCTCGGCACCGAAATAGCAGTAGTCTGTGCTGTTGTAACAGGACGCTACGTATTCCTTGTCGAGCAGGTTGTTTACGTTGAGTTGCGCAGTCACGCCAGGCATACCCTGGCGGGCGAAATTGTAAGCCAGAGCCATGTCTACGAGGGTATAGTCTGGAACTTCTTTGGTGTTGGCATCATCCGCCTGCATGTCGCGAACGTGGCGCACGCCAAGGCCGGCGCGGGCGCCGTCCAGAATTCCCCGATCAAACCGATACCCGGTCCATAGCGTCAACTGGTGCTCGGGAGACTGACTGGCCTGATTGCCTTCCCGGTAGGCTTCGGCCTTTTCGAACGTCACATCTGTATAGGCATAACCGGCCTGAATATTCAGGTTGTCGGTCAACCGGGTTTTGGCTTCCAGCTCTACCCCCTGGGACTGGAGTTCACCGATGGCCCGGTAGAAGTTTTCATTCGGGACCTTGGTGGCCAGGTCTTCCTGGTTGATCCGGAACAGCGACAGGGTATACAGGTTTTCTGTGCCAACGGGCTGATATTTCAGGCCGGTTTCAATCTGTTTGCCGGTGCTCGGATCGAGCAGGTCGCCATTTTCATCAGTAAAGGTATTCGGAGAAAAGGACGTGGAATAAGACAGGTAAGGAGCCACGCCATTATCGAACTGGTACAGCAGGCCGGCCCGACCGGTAAACCGGGTTTCGTCCAGTTCATCCGTTGCACCGGTGTCACGGTTGGTGTTCTCAATATCCACCCTGTCGTGCCGGCCACCAAGGCTCAGGTGCCAGCCACCAAGGGCAATCTGGTCTTGCAGGTAAAAGCCTGTCTGTTTCTGTTTGCGCCGGTTTCTTTCCGGTGCATACATTGCGGTGGGTTCCGCGCCGTAAACCGGGTTAAAGGCATCAATGGCCGGAAATGCGCCCGACGGCCATTCCACATCGTTTTCACGTTGCTGGTAATCAAGGCCCACCAGAACACGATGCTCAGCCTCTCCGGTGAAAAGGGTCCCTTCCAACTGGTTGTCGACCGTTACCGCCTCCATCTCTTCCTCGCCGCCGGAGTAATAGCGGGTGAGCTCGGTGTCGTTGGCCCAGCCATAGGAATACACCTGTTTGAGCGTTACGTCAGACTCCAGATAGCGAAGTTTCTGCCGTGCCGTCCAGGCCGGACTGAATTCATGCTCGAGGTCATACCCCGCCATCGCCATATCACGACTGAATTCATCGTAGTCTGGCTCACCTTCAAAAAAGGTGTTGTCGATCTTCTGGCCATTGCGGGATTCAACCGTACCCTCATAAGGTAAACCGCTGTGATAGCCGCCCTCCGGATCTTTTTGCAGATAGGCCAGCAGAGTCAGGGAGGTATGGTCGGTAATATCCCAGGTCAGGGACGGAGCTATCGCTTGACGCTCTTCTTCAACATGATCCTGTTGTGCATCGGCTTCCGATATTTTGCCGGTCAGGCGATACGCTACCCGGCGGTCCTCTCCCACCGGCCCCGTCAGGTCGAAGGCAAAGCCGCGCTGGGCGTTGTTGCCGACGGTGGCGCGTATTTCACCACCAGCCTCAGATTCGGGCCGCTTGCTGGTCAGGGCTACGATGCCACCCGGGGAGCTCTGCCCGTAAAGCACAGAGGTAGGGCCCTTGACGATCTCGATCTGCTCGAGAAACCACGGATCAATAGCAAAGGAGCTGTAACCTCCCCCATCGTTCATGACCCGCAAACCATCAAGATAGGTATTATTGATGCTGCCCCCGGAAAAACCGCGCAGGATCAGGTAATCGTAGCGATTGGACGACCCCACCTGGTTGGTACCAACCCCCGGCGTATAGTTAGCCGCTCGTTGCACCGATTCGGCACCTTTTTCCTGCCAGTCTTCGTTATTGATGACGTTGACCGTCTGCGGGGTTTCCATGACCGGCGTTTCGGTCTTGGTGGCTCCCCTGACGGCACTTACATTCAGCGCCTCAAGAGTTGTCGGCCCGTCGGCTGCCTGAGCTGAAGCAAACGGAAGACCGGCAATTCCGGAAAGAGAAAACGCGACAGCCAGTGATAGTCTGGAGTGTTGAAACATCGAAGAACCTCATTGGAATCCTGATTAGTTAATGCGAATTATTCGCTTTTAGGTCCATGCTGAGGTATGCGTGATGACAGACTTTCTATCCGAAATGACAGACTTCTGCGAAATCAGGCCTTCTGTCGAGGGGTGACACCAAAGTGCCGACGGAAGGCGGTAGCAAAATTGGTCGCATGTCGATAACCGGTACAGTGGGCTGCCTGTTGCACTGAATAGCCACGCTCCAGGTAGCTGCGCCCCAGTTCGAGCCGGCAGCGTCGCAAATAATCGAATATCGTGACGCCGTAAGTCGCACGGAATTTCGTGCGTAAACTACTGCTGCTCATGGCGGCACGCTCTGCCAGGTCTTCAAGCGAATAGTGTTCTGCTGGCGCAAACTCCAATAATTGACGCACAGATTCAAGGCGTTTCTGTTCACGACCAGACAAGAGTTTTCGGGGCTGGCTGTCTTCATGTTCAGGCAGGCCGAAAGCAAGCAGTTGCAGCGCCAGACCTTCAAGAACCAGATTTTTCCGAAGCTCCGGCATGGCCAGATCAAGGCTTGGCTCAATGCTTTGGAACAGCTCTGAAGGCACCGGCCAGGACAGCATCGGCCGGTGAATGCGATGCAATAGCTGACGCACCGTCGGGTGTTCCGTTCCTGCACCGGCTGAACAACCCGGGTCCCAGACTAATGTCAGCGTTTTCAGTTTTTGATCGGAAGGTTGCACGACATTCAGAGCATACTCCGGGCAGAGCCGCAGGCTTGCAGCCATACCGCCCTGTAATTCCCGCCTCACCGCTCCAACAGACAGATGAATACAGCCCTCCAGCACAATGACGATCAACAAGGGGGCATGGCCCAGGGAAACCGATTCGTACTGTTGGAAGATGTGCAGCTCGGAATGGGTGAAGCGCAAGCCGGAAGGTAAGGTTATTTCTTTGATGCAGCCGCGGGCAATGGCCGCTTGCCGGTCTTCAGCGATGTCAGCAAAGCGGTAGTCAATTCCGTAATGTTCACCAAATTCCAGGAAATCCTGAATTCTGAACTCGCGTAATTCTTCAGACCCGGCCCGGGCTTGCATAAGTTGCCTCCACCGCACTTCTGGTCCGAAAGGCTATCCGGCTATAACCTTTAATAAACCATAAATGTTAATCGTTTGCATTACTTTTTAGTAAAGAATATTATTCGGGCTGATTTCGCCCGGATGGCTGCGTGCCGTCGAAACCGCACACTTTTGAGGGTTACATTCATGCTCCCCTTTATGGATTCACATCAGCTGTCACGGTCTGTACGGCTGGCCCTGACCATAGGCATTGCAGCCTCGCCGATGCAGGCACTCGCACAGGAAGAAGGCACAACCAACCTGAACGCTCTGGTTGTATCTGCCACCGCGCTCAAGGTTGAGACACCGCTGGTGGAAACCCCCAGACCGGCGTCTGTCGTCAGCGAGGAAGAGCTCCAGGAACAAAACGTGCGGTCTCTGGACGAAACCTTCCGTTACCGGGCAGGTGTTGTTTCCGGCCAATTCGGTGATGATAACGACACCGACTGGCTTAAAGTGCGCGGCTTCGACCAGGCCACCTACCAGGACGGCCTTCGCGTCTACCGGACCGGTTTCTACGAGTGGCTGGTAGAGCCTTTTGGGCTTGAGCGCGTCGAACTGCTCAAAGGCCCGGCCTCTATCCTCTACGGTGAGGCGCCTCCAGGCGGGGTCGTCAATGCCATCAGTAAACGCCCCAGCGACACCGCCCAGGGCCAGATAGATATTCAGGCCGGTACCAATGAGCACCGCCAGTTGGGTATTGATACCACCGGCCCTGTTGGCGAAAGCGATGACCTCAGCTATCGCCTGGTGGGCCTTTACCGCTATCAGGAAGGTGATCTGGACTTCACCGAGAACGAGCGCTATTACGTGGCGCCCAGCCTGACCTGGGATATTTCCGACCAGACCAGCCTTACTTTGCTTTCCAGCTTCCAGAAAGACGACGCCATCCCCACCAACCCGTTCAAGCTGGACTACGGCACGATACAGGGAACGCCTTACGGTAAAGTGGATCCCTCCACCAACTACAGTGAGCCGGATTACGACACCAACGAGCGCACCCAGTCGTCCATTGGCTATGCCCTGAGCCACCAGATCAACGACGTCTGGCGTTTCGAGCAGGACTTCCGTTATAGCGAACTGGACCTTTTCCTTCGCAGCAGTTTTATCTTTTTTACCACCGGAGCAAGGGAAGGTCAGCGCTATCTGGTGTATCGGGATGGTGAAAGCGAGAGCTGGACGATCGATAACCGGCTGGTGGGTACATGGTTTACAGAGCGTACCGAGAACACCTTGCTGTTCGGGATCGACTATCAGGATCTGAACAACAAAGGCATCGAAGACAACGGAAGCGAGGTTTTCGGCGCCCCAATTGACCTGTTCGACCCACAGTACGGCAATTTCACACCGATCGATCCAGCCGATCTGGTTGCACGGGAAATCGACAAGCAACAGACCGGCTACTACCTCCAGCACCAGTTGCGCCTTGATGATCAGTGGGTGTTCCTGGCGGGTGCCCGCTATGACCAGGCGGAACTGGAAAACAGTAACCTGACTGCAGGTACGCAGGAAGGGGCGGATAACGACCAGGTTTCCCTGTCCGGGGGCGTGATGTACCTGGCGCCCAATGGCGTCTCCCCCTACCTGTCCTACACCGAATCGTTCGAACCCATCGCCAGCACTGACGGCAGTGGAGATCTTTATGATCCGCGCTCTGGCGAGCAGCTTGAACTCGGTGTCAAGATCGCTCCCCGGAATCTGGACGGCTACGTAACCGCTGCAATCTACCGGATTGACGAGGAGAACTCTCTGGGCACTTCGCTGAGCGGAGGTGTTCAGGCTCAGGACTCTGAACGCACTACCGAAGGCTTTGAACTTGAGAGTGTGAGCTATCTCACTAACCAGTTGGAACTCACCGCAGCCTATACCTACAGCGATGCCACGGTGAAGGACGATGCCAACAGCGAAGAGACCCAGGCCCCGCTAATCCCCCGTCACCAGGCTTCGGCATGGCTGGACTACAGCTTCACCGATCTGGCGCCGGGCCTGAGAGTAGGCGCGGGTGCCCGCTTTGTCGGTGAAACCAGGGATGACGATATTGAGGTGCCTTCCTACACCGTCTTCGACTTGATGGCCCAGTATGCCTTTGCGCCCGGCTGGCGAGCCCAGCTGAACGTCACCAATGTGGCAGACCGGGAGTATGTGGCCAGCTGCGACTACTGGTGTTACTACGGTGCCGAACGGAGCGTGGTCGGGAGTATCAGTTACCGCTGGTAATTAGGATGCGGTCACAAAGACATCCACAAAGCGTTCCTGCCAGGCTATCCGGATACTCTGAGCAGTCGCGGATACTATCAACAACCATTGTCTAGAGGTCAGAATCTAAATCGGATAGAAAACGACGAAGTCGGTCTTCCTCTGAGAGGTCCCCATAGAGCACAGAGACCTCGCCGGTCGGGCTAACCTTCAGCAAGGAAGGTGTGGCAAACACCGAGTGTTTGATGCCTTGTTCAGGCTGCTCCAGCAAGTCAATCTCGTAAGGTTGAATGTTTTGGCAACTGAGGCGTTCAAGCATGTGAGCAATGTTGGCCCGAGCACGTTGGGAGCGCGGCGCTGAGCCTGTCACGAAGAGCATCAATAGTGGCAACGCAGCCTCGCCAGACTGCTGGATAGCGCTCATGACTGTTCTCCTTCATCGCTGGCGGCGTGCTCAGGCGGGTTTTCCTGCTCCGGATCACGCCGCTGTTTTATCTGTTGGCGTTGAATGCGTTCCAGATGATCCGTTTCAGCCGACTCTTCTTTCTCCAGTTCCAGCTCTGCTGCCAGGGCCTGGCGTTCCCGCTCAACCTGCTCCATCCGCCGCTCAATGTCCAGCCGACGCTGTTTGTGCTCCAGTTGCCGGCGGCGCTTGGCAGCAGCATCCTCACGCTCTCTGGCCGCGCGCGCCGTGCCCATCAGTACCTCAGAGCCGTGCTCGTAGACATCAGCAAGGTCGACGCCCTTATTCGAGAGCAGCAGTTCCCGCTCCTGATTCGAGTGGGCTGAACCCCGGGATTTCACAATCGACAACGAGCGGTTGCGTTCGCCGCCGCGCACGTTGTAGTCGAGTACAATCCAGCTGTCAGCGAGGGTCGAGACCTGGCCCAGAGTGGCCTCACCCTCGGGATCGTCTACACCGCTCAAGGATGTGAGTACGGTGGTTATACCCCGGCGCCGCACCATATCTATTAGATGCTCGGTTGCTATGTTCGCGCCTTCAGTGCCACTGGCCTTAAGCAGCGCAGAGACAGGGTCGATGACCAGGCAATGAGGGTCGAATAAGTCAAGCAGGCGTCGCAGAACCAGGAAGTGTTCCGTCACCCGCAAGGCGTAGGCGGACAGATCCTCGAACTTTACCAGCCCCGCCTCAATCGGACCACGCAATTCAACTCCGACTGAGGCCAGATTACGCACATATGGCGCTTCCATTTCATCAAAGCTTACATACAATGTGCGCTCGCCGCGCCGGGCGGCGGCCTCGGCAAAACTGCCTGCAAGGGTACTTTTGGCGGTACCGGGCCGGCCGGAAATCAACAGGCTCGATCCCCGGTAGATACCACCGTCAAGCAGCTTGTCCAGGCGATTGATGCCGGTGCTGAGCCGTTCATTGCTCGCTACCACCTCATCAACGGGTAGGTGCTCGTTGTAGGGGAGCTGGATACCCTCGTCGTCCATGATCATCGGCAGCTCGTCTGCTACATGCCCGGAACCCCGGAGCTTGGCGATGCGCAGCGAACGGTTCAGCTGCTGGTTAACCATCCGTGCGGACAGCACCAGAGTCGCGGAGAGCAGAAACTCAATGCCCTCCAGATGGGCCGGTGCCATGCTGTCGCCGGTAGCCTTGCCACTGAGCAGAAGGGTCCACCCATTGTCTTCGCAGTATTCGTTGATCCGGCGCACCTGATCGATGGCGACTCGTGGATCCGGCTGGTACTGCAATAGCTGGTCAATGCCATCAAACACAATCCAGGTCGCGCGCGTCTTTGCAACGGATGCCCCAACGATGCTCAGCAGGCCCTCGATATCGAATTCGCCCGCTGCCTCGGTATCGAAGCGCGGGCGAGCGTCGATCAATTGCCAGCGATCGGAGTCCTGGAGATGAGCTCCCCAGGAGAACGAGGCCGCATCACGCTTCACCTGCGCCGGGGACTCCTCAAACGTTACGAACACGCCACCCTCGTCGCGTTCAATGGCGCGGGCCAATACTTGCAGGCCCAGGACCGTCTTGCCCGCCGCAGCCTGGCCAAGTACCAGCGTCGCCTGACCAGATGGCAAACCACCCCCGGTGACATTGTCCAGACCGACAATGCCGGTTTTACGCTTTTGCAGTTTCGTCTCTTGGTCGTTCATTTTTCACGTCTTTCTAATGGCTATGGCTTGTTGCGAGTGGAAGTTTGCTGCGTTGCTCCAGCAACCATTCAAAGTCTTCTGCTTCCAGCGGCATGCTGTAGAAAAAGCCTTGTCCGGAGCGGCAGCCCATTGCCAGAAGGGCCTCACTCACCGCGGCGGATTCTATGCCCTCTGCTATGATTTCTGCGTTCAATGCCTTGGCCAGGATCAGTACCGTTTCGACGATGTTGCGGCAAAAGGGATCTTCCAGAAGACTGAATATGAAGCCCTGGTCGATCTTGATCTCGTCAAAGGGGTAGCGTTGCAAGTACAGTAGCGATGAATAGCCGGTGCCAAAATCATCCAGCGACAACCATACACCCATGTCTCGCAGCTGCTTCATCTGGGTCTGCAAAACTTCCGATTCATGTTCAAACACACTTTCAGTGACTTCCAGCGCCAGTTCTTCTGGTGCCACCCCGGATTGATCGAGGACGGACCGTACCCGGTCCGCGAAATCACCCTTCTGAAACTGAACCACGGACACATTCACAGCCACGCGCACAGGCTGCAGCCCGGCATCCCGCCAGTCGCGCAGGTGCTGACAGGCCCGACGCAAAACCCAGTCGCCGATCGGTCCGATCAGCTGGCTTTGCTCAGCGATGGGAATGAAATCCCCCGGTGAGATCAACCCCCGTACAGGGTGATTCCAGCGAATGAGTGCTTCGCAGGCAATGAGTGTACCGGTCGCCAGATCCACCTTGGGCTGGAAATGCAGCTCAAACTGCTCCTCAGCGACCGCGGCGCGCAGCTCGCGGGTCAACTCAATTCGTTTCTCAGTTTCCCTTTGAATCCGGTTACTGTAGGCGACCCAGGGTACCGACGAGTTCTGACGATGCAGTGACAACGCCCGTTCCGACTCACGCAACAAGTCTTCAATGGGACGCTTGCGCTTACCAAACCGTGTATAGCCGAGCCGGAATTCGATCTCGACATTGACGCCGGCAATCTCGAACGGAACAGACAACGAATCAGCCAACCGGTTCAAATATGGCTCTAGCCCCTCGTCATGAGCTGGCAGAAGAAACAGGGTGAACTCGTCGCCGCCGATACGACCGGCCAGAACCTGCTCGCCTGGCTGTTCAGACAGCCGTCGACCAAATTCAGCCAACAACGAATCACCAACCTCGTGGCCATAGGCATCATTGATATCACGCAGGCCGGCAATGTTAAACGTTGCCAAAGCTCCCGAAACTGGCCAGCCGTGCTGGTCAATACGATACTCCAGCCGTCGTATGAAGCCGATGCGTGTATTGAGGCCTGTCAGCGGATCGTAGAAAGCTATTCGACTGAGCTCCTGCTCGGCTTCCTTGAGCGCAGTGATATCCTGCTTGATAGCGACATAATTGGTGATTCGCCCGGTCTCGTCTTTGAGCGGCGAAATGACTTCGGATTCCCAGTAGGGGGTTCCGTCCTTGCGACGGTTCTGGAGTTCACCGGTCCAGACCTTCCCGGCAGCGATCGTTTCCCACAAGTCTCGATAGGCAGCATTCGGTGTATGCCCCCCCTGGATACGCGCTGGCGTGTCGCCCAGAAGCTCCTCACGACTGTACCCCGAGATTCGCTCGAATGCGGGGTTGACGTACTCGATGCGACCTTGAAGATCAGTAACCGCAACCGGGCCGGGGCTTTGTTCCGTAATGTGGGCCAGCTTGCGCAGTTCCTGGTCGCGCTCGCGAATTTCGGTCACGTCGGTAATGACCGCGCCGAGCAGGCGTTCCGGCTTATCGGGCGCATCGATCGGGTAGTAGCGCACCAAGAGTTTGCGCCATCCGAGTCCAGGACAGTGCCTCTCAGTTTCATAGCGCTGGGCTTCTCCGGCAAAGCAACGATCAATCCGGGGTTTTACGGTCTGCCTGAAATAGTCCTCGCCAACCACCTCCGGGACAGTGCGTCCCTCGATTTCCTCGTGCGGTCGCCCGTAGCGTTCCGTGTACGCCTGGTTGACCCACAAATAGCGATAATTGGCGTCAACAATGCCACAAAGGTCGTCGCCGCCTTCCAATAGATAATGAAATTCGCCCAAACGCTCCCTGAGGCACTTCGATTCATTCTTGCTGTTTGTCATAAAGGGGCTTTAGTAACTTCAGGCATCGGGAATATGTAGCACCGTATTGTGTGAGGGGGGGGGCTTTCACTTCGGACACCAGCTGGCGGACCTGAATTGATTCAAACAGGCCCTTCCCGGATGGACCCATTTTTTCACTCCCAAAAAAATATAGCAATAACATGTACCGGTTTGGGCATTGGGGCTTGTCCGGAATTAATTGACCACTACAAGATCCAATTTTTGGGGGCATCGTATGTATTAACTGGCGATATATATTTCTGGTTGGCTGAGAGCCCTGATTGCTGTGAATCACTCGCTTTTGCAGTAAGGGTTCCCCCCCCGGCCGGCATGATCGCTGATGATTCTCAAGTTATTGAAATCCAGATAATTGTCAGAAGGAAATAAGTATGGAAATTGTAAAGTTCGGTAGTTCAGATATTGAAAACAGCCTGGCAAAAATGGACGAGAAAAAGCTGGATGAGCTTGCCTTTGGCGCTATTCAGTTGGATAAAAATGGCAGAATAATGCAATACAATGCCGCGGAAGGGGGCATCACAGGACGTGATCCGAAAAGCGTGATTGGCAAAAATTTCTTTAAAGACGTGGCGCCATGCACCCAGGGCAAGGAATTTGAAGGCCGCTTCAGGGAGGGTGTAAAAAACGACAACCTCAATGCGATGTTTGAGTACGTGTTCGATTATCAAATGAAGCCGACGAAAGTGAAGGTGCATATGAAGAAGGCACTTTCCGGCGATAGCTACTGGATTTTTGTTAAAAGACTCTAAATGATTCCTGGTTTTATGAAGCCGTAAAATGGAGGGTACAGAGTGGCAACGTGGATGCAGCCGTCACTGATTACGTCAGTACTGCGCTCGCTTTTACAGGCAGAGCTAAGTGCCTATCGGGGCGTCTCTGTCTCATCTCTGCCCGACTCTCCCGCGGTTGACTCGCTGGAGAGTCTTTATCTCGCCTCCAGTGTGGCGGAATTTTTCTGCCTGCACGAAACGGGTGTGGAAGATCGGTTGCTGATAGATGGAAGCCTGGAGGCATGGTCGCAGCTTGTCAGCGATGCAATTGTACATACGTCAGGCCTGGTTTTCCGAACGTCCGGCAGCACAGGTGAGCCCAAAGAATGTCACCATCTTTGGGAAGATATAGACGCCGAGGCACGAGCGTTACAGCTGCGAATTAATGAGCGCATCGTTCCTAAGCGTGTTGTGGCCTGGTTGCCCCTGCACCATCTATATGGATTTATGTTGGGAGTAGCGTATCCAGCCCTCAACGGGTTAGACGTTTGCATTGCCAAGAAAACACTGCCGCCTTTGCGCGAAGGCGATGTAGTGGTTACCGTGCCGCCACGCTGGGCTTACCTCGCCAAAGCCCGCCATAACTGGCCACCCAACGTATTGGGGGTTAGCTCAACGGCACCCTTGCCTGGTGATACCGCTGCTCAGCTTGAAGACAGTGATCTCACCGGAGTCATGGAAATCTATGGCAGTTCGGAAACCGGTGGCGTAGCCACACGTTTTCATTCGGCGAAACCCTTCACCCTGCTGCCACACTGGCAAAAAAATACAGCAGATTCACTGGTCTCAGCAGACTCGCATCACCGTGAAACTGGTTTGCCTGATCGCGTGGTGTGGCAGGAAGCTTTTCGCTTCACGTTAGCCGGAAGACACGATGATCAGATCTCAATTGGCGGTATCAATATAAGCCCGTCGGAGGTTGCTCGGGAGCTTGAAGCGCTCCCGGAAGTAGAGTCCTGTTCCGTAAGACCGGCGCGGGCTGGGGATGGGCAGGTGCGACTCAAAGCATTTGTGGTACCGAACAACCTGGCACGCGAAACAGTGACAGAGAGCCTTGATGCGACAATTAATGACTGGCCAGCCGCAAAAAGGCCAGTCTCTTTCACCTTTGGCGACGCACTTCCAACTAACTCTATGGGCAAGCTGGCCGACTGGTAGCTTTACTGGCCCTGGCAGACCGAGCGCTTTATCAGGCCGAACTGCAGAGACAAAGACCTCAGATTCGATTCCTGACGTGCCGTGTGATCATCACCTGCTGCTATATGTCGGTCTTCTAATGGCCAGGCAACAGTAGCCTTCACTCCACCGTCACACTCTTCGCCAGGTTCCGCGGCTGATCCACATCCGTGCCCTTCAGTACCGCTACGTGATAAGACAACAGTTGCAGCGGTACGGTGTAGACGATGGGTGCGGTGATTTCGTGCACGGGCGGTAGTTGCATCACGTGCACGCCCTCTTCTGCCTTCACATTGGCGGACCTGTCAGCAAAGACAAACAGTTCGCCGCCCCGGGCGCGGACTTCTTCCAGGTTGGATTTGAGCTTTTCCACCAGAGCGTTGTTCGGCGCAACGGTAACCACGGGCATGTCGCTGTCCACCAGTGCCAACGGGCCGTGCTTGAGCTCGCCGGCCGGGTAGGCTTCGGCGTGGATGTAGGAGATTTCCTTGAGCTTGAGCGCGCCTTCCATCGCTACCGGGAACTGGGAGCCGCGGCCCAGGAACAGGCTGTGGAATTTGTCCATGAAGGCCTTGGACATTTCCTGGATTTCGGCATCCAGGGCCAGCACATCGCTGACCTGGCCGGGCACCAGGTGAATGGCTTTAACGATTTCGGCTTCTTTTTCTTCACTCAGGCCATTATGGCGCGCCAGGGCCAGGGTGAAGATCAACAAGGCCGTGAGCTGCGTGGTGAAGGCTTTGGTGGAGGCCACACCAATCTCCGGGCCGGCCTGGGTCATGATCACCAGATCGGATTCACGTACCAGGGAGCTGCCGGGCACGTTGCAGATGGCCAGGGCCGCACGGAAGCCGGCTTTCTTGGCCTGGCGCAGGGCGGCGAGCGTGTCGGCCGTTTCACCGGACTGGGAAATACACAGGAACAGGGTGTCCGGCTGAATCACGTGCTTGCGGTAGCGGAACTCGGAGGCGACTTCCACGGAGCAGGGTACGCCGGCCAGTTCTTCTATCCAGTAACGGGCCACCATGCCAGCGTGGTAGGACGTGCCACAGGCGATGATCTGTACATGGCGTACGTTGTCCAGCAGGTTGGCGGCTTCGGTACCCAGTGCCTGTTCGAGTACGCGAGTGTTGGTGATGCGCCCTTCCATGGTGGCTTTGATGACTTTGGGCTGCTCGTAGATTTCCTTGAGCATGAAGTGTCGGTATTCGCCTTTTTCGGCGGAATCCGCACCATGTTCGAAGCGGGTAATGGGGCGTTCAACCGGTGTGCCTTCACGGTCGTGAATCTCGACGCTGTCTTTACGGATGTCGGCGATATCGCCTTCTTCCAGAAACATGAAGCGGTCGGTAACCGGCATCAGGGCCAGTTGGTCCGAGGCAATAAAGTTTTCACCAATGCCCACGCCCACAACCAGGGGGCTGCCTTCGCGACACACCACCATGTGGTCCGGCTCGTCTGCGTGCACAACGGCCAGGGCGTAGGCACCGCGCAGGCGGAGAATGGCCGTTTTTACGGCATCGTACAGGCTGCCGTGCTCACGGTAATTCTGTTCGATCAGGTGGGCGACCACTTCGGTGTCGGTCTGTGAGGTGAACTCGAAACCTTCGGCCTTCAGTTCGTCACGCAGTTCCTGGTAGTTCTCGATAATGCCGTTGTGAACAATGGCCAGGCGCTCGCCGGACATGTGCGGGTGAGCGTTGAGTTGGGACGGTTCGCCATGGGTGGCCCAGCGGGTATGTGCAATACCCAGGTGGCCGCTCAGGGGGTTGGCTTCGATGGCATCGGCCAGAGCCGCTACCTTGCCAACTTCCCGGGCGCGCTGAGCCTGGTTGCCACCGTTGAGTACGGCCATGCCAGCGGAGTCGTAACCGCGGTATTCCAGGCGACGCAGCCCCTCCAGCAAAATCCCCTGAACATCCCGTTCAGATACCGCTCCTACAATCCCACACATACTGTCTTCACCTGTTCGTTGATCGGTCTTTACGTTTTCTTGGGTCGTTCCCAGCCGTCAATATTGCGCTGTTTGCCACGGGCAATCGCAAGCTCTTTGTCGGCCACATCCCGGGTGATGGTGGAACCGGCACCGATGGTGGCATCTTCGCCCAGCGTGACCGGGGCAACCAATGCGGTATTGGAACCGACGAATACGCCGTCGCCCATTACGGTCTGGTGTTTGTTCACCCCATCATAGTTACAGGTGATGGTGCCTGCACCCACATTCACGTTACGACCCATCAAGGTATCGCCCACGTAGCTCAGGTGGTTGATCTTGCTGCCCTCGCCCACGACCGCTTTTTTGGTTTCCACAAAGTTGCCAACCTTGGTGTTGGCGGCCAGCTCGGTGCCCGGGCGCAGGCGGGCGAAGGGGCCAATCTGGGCATTAGCGCCTACGACGGCACCTTCAACCACGCTGTGGGCTTTGATCTCGGCACCATCGGCAATGGTGGTATCTTTGATCACGCAACCCGGGCCGATGGTGACATTGCTGCCCAGATTCACCTTGCCCTCGAACACCACGTTCACATCTATCCACAGGTCGTTGCCGATGGTCACTTCACCGCGTACATCCAGCCGTGCCGGGTCCGCCAGGCTGGCACCTTCGGTCATCAGTCGCTCGGCCTGCTGGCGTTGGTACCAGCGTTCCAGCTCCGCCAGTTGCAGACGGTTATTCACACCCTGTACCTCAAACGGATTCAACGGCTGGGATACCGTCACAGAAAGGCCATGATCCACGGACATGGCAATAATGTCTGTGAGGTAGTATTCGCCCTGGGCGTTACTGTTGGAAAGGGTGGGTAACCAGTTTTTCAGGTGTTTTGCACAGACCGCCAGGATACCGGTGTTTACTTCGTGTATGGCCTGCTGCTCGGCGCTGGCATCTTTCTGCTCAACAATCGCCTGCACCTGGTCTGCAGCGTTGCGGACAATCCGGCCGTAGCCGTGGGGATTGTCCATGTCTACCGTCAGCAGCGCCAGATTGCTTTCGTCGAGGTCCGCAATCATCGCATCCAGCGTGTTTTTTGCGGTCAACGGAACATCGCCATAGAGCACCAGAACCCGGGCATCGTCCGGCAGATCCGGCAACGCCTGAGCGACAGCATGGCCGGTACCCAGCTGTTCGGTCTGCATGACCCAGTTCACCGACTCGTCCTGCAGCGACGCCTGAACCTGTTCAGCTCCATGACCAATCACCGTGTGAATTTTCTCCGCGCCCAGCTGTTTCGCTGTTTCAACAACATGGTGCAACATCGGCTTTCCGGCGACCGGATGCAGTACCTTGGGCAGTGCGGATTTCATCCTTGACCCCTGGCCAGCCGCCAGGATCACTACGTGTAAAGGGCTCATGGCGCTTCATGCTCCAGATTTTTGTTTGGTTAGAAATAAAAAAACCGCGCCCCGGTGAAGGCGTTACTGTTTCCTTTCGGAAACAGAAAACCCTCCACCTGCGGATGCGGTTTATAATCAGGCCACTCCGGGCACCGATACAAGCCCTGCTTATCGCAGGTTCTTGCGCAGTTTCTGGATGGTACGCAGCTGAGCGGCGGCTTCTGCCAGCTCGGCGGCGGCCCGGGAGTATTCAAACTCGCCTGTTTTGTTCGCCAGTGCCTTCTCGGCTTCTTTCTGGGCTTCCAGTGCTGCGGCTTCGTCGACGTCTTTCGCACGAACCGCAGTGTCGGCCATCAGGGTAACGAGGTTTGGCTGTATTTCCAGGTAACCACCTGAAACGTACAGAATTTCTTCCTCGCCGCCCTGCTTGATGATCCGCACTGAACCGGGCTTGAGCTCGGTCAGAAGCGGAGCGTGGCCAAGCTGGATGCCAAGCTCACCCTCGGTACCGGTAGCGATCAGCATCTCTACCAGCCCGGAGTAGATTTTCTCTTCGGCACTTACGACGTCACAATGTACGGTCATAGCCATATCTTACGCCTCTTGCGTCAGAAAGAGAGAAGGTTTTATTTACCTTCTTTCTCTTTCATTGCCTTAGCCTTCTCAATTGCTTCCTCGATGGTGCCGCACATATAGAATGCCTGTTCCGGCATATCGTCATACTCGCCATTGAGGATGCCTTCGAAGCTGCTGATGGTCTCTTTCAGAGACACGTACTTACCGGGAGCGCCGGTGAATACTTCAGCAACGTGGAACGGCTGAGACAGGAAACGCTCGATCTTACGGGCGCGGGAAACGGTCAGCTTGTCTTCTTCTGACAGTTCGTCCATACCCAGGATCGCGATGATGTCTTTCAGTTCTTTGTAACGCTGCAGAACGTTCTGAACACCACGGGCCACGTTGTAGTGCTGCTCACCAATCACCAGCGGATCGAGCTGACGAGAAGTGGAGTCAAGCGGATCGATCGCCGGGTAGATACCCTTGGAGGCGATGTCACGGCTCAGTACCACGGTAGCGTCAAGGTGCGAGAAGGTGGTTGCCGGAGACGGGTCAGTCAAGTCATCCGCCGGTACGTATACCGCCTGGATAGACGTGATAGAGCCGGCCTTGGTGGAGGTAATACGCTCCTGCAGCTCACCCATTTCCTGGGCCAGAGTCGGCTGGTAACCTACCGCTGAAGGCATACGACCCAGCAGTGCAGATACCTCGGTACCGGCCAGGGTGTAACGGTAGATGTTGTCTACGAACAACAGTACGTCACGACCTTCGTCACGGAACTTCTCGGCCATGGTGAGACCGGTCAGGGCCACACGCAGACGGTTTCCGGGAGGCTCGTTCATCTGGCCGTAAACCATCGCTACTTTATCAAGAACGTTGGAGTCCTTCATTTCGTAGTAGAAGTCGTTACCTTCACGGGTACGCTCACCAACACCGGCGAATACAGAGAGACCGGAGTGCTCTTTCGCGATGTTGTTGATCAGCTCCATCATGTTTACGGTCTTGCCAACACCGGCACCACCGAACAGGCCAACTTTACCACCCTTGGCAAACGGGCATACCAGGTCGATAACCTTGATACCGGTTTCCAGCAGGTCAGCAGAGGCTGCCTGGTCGGCATAGCCCGGCGCTTTGCGGTGGATGGCCCAACGCTCGTCTTCGCCGATTTCGCCCTGTTCGTCGATGGGACGACCCAGAACGTCCATGATCCGGCCCAGAGTCTGGGTACCAACCGGTACGGAGATCGGCTTGCCGGTATTTTCTGCTTTCAGGCCACGCTTGAGGCCTTCGGTGCTGCCCATGGCGATAGTACGAACAACGCCGTCGCCCAGCTGTTGCTGAACTTCCAGAGTTGTTTCGCCACCTTCAAGCAGCAGTGCGTCATAAACGCCTGGCACGGAGTCACGTGGAAATTCCACGTCGATAACCGCGCCAATGATCTGAACGATGTGTCCGCTACTCATGCTCGGTTCCTCGTTATCTAGTAGTCAATAAAACCAGTAGGTGTGAGCGCTATTAAACGGATGCCGCGCCGCTCACAATTTCCGAAATCTCTTGGGTGATCGCCGCCTGACGAGCTTTGTTATAAACCAACTGCAGCTCGTCGATGATTTCACCAGCGTTATCGGTGGCGCTCTTCATGGCAATCATCCGCGCAGCCTGCTCACAGGCCAGATTCTCTACCACACCCTGATACACTTGGGACTCGATATAACGTGGCATCAGCCCGTCAAGAATCGGACGCGAATCCGGCTCGTAAATGTAATCCCACTGGTGACCGATTTCTTCCTCTTCATCGCCTTCAGGCAATGGCAACAGTTGTTCCGCCTTAGGGGACTGGGTCATGGTGTTAACGAATTCGTTGCTTACCAGGTACAGGCGGTCAATCTTGCCTTCCTCGAACGAATCCAGCATCACCTTGACACTGCCGATCAGCGTTTCCGCACTCGGGCTGTCGCCCAGGTGGGTTGTCGCTGCCACCACTTTTCCGCCGTAGCTGCGGAAAAACGAGGAAGCCTTCTGGCCAATGGCGCAGATATCGGTCTCAACACCTTTTTCTTTCCATCCACGCATTTCCCTTATGAGCACCTTGAACGTGTTTGTGTTCAGGCCACCACAAAGGCCGCGATCCGAGGAGACCACAATGTAGCCTACCCGGTTTACCTCGCGTTCCTGCATGAACGGATGACGGTAATCCTTGTTGGACTTGGCAATATGTCCGATTACCTGGCGCATCTTTTCAGCGTATGGACGTGTCGCCTGCATACGTTCCTGAGCTTTACGCATTTTACTTGCCGCCACCATTTCCATGGCGGAGGTGATTTTCTGCGTGCTCTTGATGCTTCCGATCTGATTACGTATTTCTTTTCCGACGGCCATAAGTCACTGCCTTTTCAAGTTAGACACTCACATGCACCATCGGGCCCGCACATGGCGGACCCGTTGGATTTACCAGCTCTGAGTGGTCTTGAATTTTTCCAGAGCAGCTTTCAGGCCAGCGGTAATGTCGTCGTTGTACTTACCTTCAGGACCGATCTGATCCAGCAGTTCTTTCTGCTCAGAGCGCATCCAGTCCAGCAGCTGTGCTTCAAAGGGCACAACCTTGTCTACGTCAACATCGTCCAGGAAGCCTTCGTTCGCTGCGAACAGTACCGTGCCCATTTCGGCAACGGTCATTGGGCTGTACTGGTTCTGCTTCATCAGCTCGGTAACCCGCTGACCGTGCTCCAGCTGCTTACGGGTTGCTTCGTCGAGATCAGAAGCGAACTGGGCGAATGCCGCCAGTTCCCGATACTGGGCCAGGGCCAGACGGATGTTACCGCCGAGCTTCTTCATGATCTTGGTCTGTGCGGAACCACCTACCCGTGATACCGAAACACCCGCGTTCATCGCCGGACGGATACCGGAGTTGAACAGGTTGGTTTCCAGGAAGATCTGACCATCGGTGATCGAGATCACGTTGGTCGGAACGAATGCGGAAACGTCACCAGCCTGGGTTTCGATGATCGGCAGAGCGGTCAGGGAACCGGTTTTGCCTTTCACTTCGCCGTTGGTCAGCTTTTCAACTTCATCGGCGTTGATCCGGGATGCACGCTCCAGCAGACGGGAGTGCAGGTAGAATACATCACCCGGGAAGGCTTCACGGCCCGGCGGACGACGCAGCAGCAGGGAGATCTGACGATACGCTACGGCCTGTTTGGACAGGTCATCGTATACAATCAGAGCGTCTTCACCGCGGTCACGGAAGAATTCACCCATGGAGGTACCGGCATACGGAGCCAGGTACTGCATGGACGCAGGATCAGCAGCGCCGGCTGCCACGATGATGGTGTGATCCATCGCGCCGTGCTCTTCCAGCTTACGTACAACTGCCGCAATAGAAGACTGCTTCTGACCAATGGCAACGTAGATACACTTGATGCCGGTGTTCTTCTGGTTAATGATCGCGTCGATGGCGACAGCGGTCTTACCGATCTGACGGTCACCGATGATCAGCTCACGCTGACCACGACCGATTGGCACCATGGTGTCGATCGGCTTCAGACCGGTCTGAACCGGCTCATCGACAGACTGACGAGCGATAACGCCAGGCGCTACCTTCTCGATCGGGGAAGTCTCGGTGTTACCCAGCTCGCCCTTGGCGTCGATCGGGTTGCCCAGACCGTCTACAACACGGCCCAGCAGTTCACGACCAACCGGCACTTCCAGGATGCGACCGGTACAACGTACTTTCTGGCCTTCGGCCAGATCTTCGTAGTCGCCCAGTACTACCGCACCAACAGAATCACGCTCCAGGTTCAGCGCCATGCCGTAAGTGCCGTTGGCAAATTCGATCATCTCGCCGTACATAACGTCGGCAAGACCGTGGATCAGTACGATACCGTCGGAAACCGACAGGATAGTACCTTCGTTTTTAGCTTCGGAAGAGATGTCGAGTTTCTCGATTCTCTTCTTGATGATGTCACTGATCTCGGATGGATTCAGTTGCTGCATGCCTTTATCCTCAAACCTTGTGCTGAAATCAGGAGCCCAGTGCCTTGGCCATTTTGGCCAATTTGCCACGGACTGAAGCGTCGATAACCAGGTCGCCTGTGCGTACTACCACACCACCAATCAGAGACTGATCCACGGTGGCTTCAAGCTCAACCTTGCGCTCCAGCTTTTTGGACAACGCGCCGATGAGTTTCTGCTGTTCCTCGGCAGACAGCTCGAAAGCAGTATCGATTGTCAGGCTTACGGACTTCTCGAGGTCCGCGCGGTACAGACGGAACAGAGCAGAAATTGCCGGCAACAGTGCCAGACGCTTGTTTTCAGCAAGAATCGACAGGAAATTTCTGAGTGCTTCCGGCAGCGGCTCTTCAAAACAATCGACGAAGAGTTCCGCCTTACGCTGCTCAGAGAGGCCGGGGTTGGCCAGGATGTTCTTTACCTGTTGGTCAGCCGCAACCTGTGCTGCAAAAGCCAGTGCCTGATCCCAGAGATCAATAGCGTTCTGGTCTTCGGCGGCAGCAAAGACGGCTTTCGCATAGGGTCGGGCTAACGTTGTGAGTTCTGCCATGATGACCCTCTTTTAGAGTTCTGCGGCCAGCTTTTCCAGCATCTCGCTGTGAGCTTTGGCGTCTACAGAGGTTTCCAGGATCTTCTCGGCGCCTGCAACAGCCAGTGTTGCCACTTCTGCTCTCAGTGCGTCGCGAGCCTGAACACGCTCCTGTTGAATTTCCGCCCTGGCTTGCTCGATCAGCTTCTCGCCTTCCTTACGAGCGTCGTCCTTGGAGGCTTCGACGATCTGGGCGGCACGCTTGTTCGCCTGGTCAATCAGGGCTGCAGATTCTTCTTTTGCCTTCTGCATTTCCTTTGAGGCCTTTTCCTGCGCTAGCTCCAGATCGAGTGAAGCCCGATCGGCGGCAGAAAGGCCATCAGCAATTTTCTTCTGGCGCGCTTCCATGGCTGCCGTAATCGGCGGCCATACATATTTGACGCAGAACCAGACGAAAATAGCGAAGGCAATCGATTGCCCTATCAACGTAAGGTTTATATTCACGGCAATATACCTCTTGCTATTCGTTGCGTCCTGGTGTCCGGAAAGTCGGGCGCTGCAATGGTCAGCGCCCACGTCTCACGGTTTGATTAACCAGCAACAACGAAGATCAGGTACATCGCGATACCAACACCGATCATGGGTACTGCGTCGAGCAGGCCGGCCATGATGAAGGCTTTGGTTTGCAGCTGGTTAGCCATTTCTGGCTGACGTGCTGTGGATTCGAGCAGCTTGCCGCCCAGCAGACCGAAGCCGATACCGGCGCCCAGAGCACCCAGACCGATGATAAGCGCAGCTGCGATAAATACCATTTCCATTGAAGACTCCTCAGTTTTTCAGATAGTTAAGGGTTTAGTGTATTAAAGGGTTGTTATTAGTGATCTTCGTGCGCTGCGCTGAGGTAAACCACAGTCAGCGTTGTAAAGATAAAGGCCTGCAGCGTTATCACAAGGATGTGGAAGATAGCCCAGGGAACGTTCAGGGTCCACTGGATCCACAGCGGCAACAGCGCAATCAGGATGAATACCACTTCACCGGCGTACATGTTACCGAACAAACGCAGTGCCAGACTGACCGGCTTGACCACCAGCTGCAGTATCTCAAGCACCAGGTTGAACGGAATCAGAGCCCAGTGGTTGAACGGGTTCATGGACAACTCCTTGGAGAAACCACTAACACCCTTGACCTTGAAGCTGTAAAAGATAATCAGCAGGAACACGCCGATTGAAATACCGAAGGTACCATTGGGATCGGTGGTAGGTACAATCTTGAAGTATTCCAGACCCAGAGCATGCGCCACGGTCGGGATATAATCGACCGGAATCAGCTTCAGGGAGTTCATCAGGAAGATCCAGACGAAAATCGTCAGGGCCAGCGGGGCAATCAGCGGGTTCCTTCCGTGGAAGGTATCGCGAACGATGCCCTGAATGAACTCGAGGGTCATTTCGACCATGTTCTGCAGGCCACCCGGCGTTCCATCGGTTGCACGCTTGGCAACAAAACGGAACAGGCCGAGGAAAACAAGACCCATGGCAATTGACCAGCCCATGGTGTCCACATGAACCGCCATGAAGCCCATGTCCGCAGCTTCCTGCGCGGTGCTTGCCATAGTCCAGGTGGACTCCTGGGTCACCGTGCCGTCAGCGCGCTCATAGCCTTCCGGGAGCTTGCCGTAGGTAAGGTTGGTAAGGTGGTGTTTTATATACTCTACTGGGGTATCAGCTGCCATACTGCTCTCGTCCAGTCATCGCTGTGGTCGCGGCCGGATGAGCCAGCGCAAGGCGGTGCCCATCACAACCATCACAGCAAAAGTGAATAACAGAGCCGGTACGTGTACTGGCTCCATTAAAGTGAAAACGGCCGCAAAAAAAACTGCGGTAAGGGCGAGCTTGATGCTCTCAGCCCTGAAAATATTACTGACTGCCAGACTCATCTGGCGCGCACCCTGATAACGATAGGTGCGATGTGCAAAGTAAGCGTTTGGTATGACAAAGATAAGACCGCCAACAAATGCGGAATAACCAGCCAAACGGCTTACCAGTAACCACCACAGCAGGCTCATTACGACCAATGCTGCCATCTCTATTGTGAGCCACTGCTTTAATGGCACGTATGTGATGGCTTTGCGATAACGAGTCATGTCACCTGCTGTTGGATCAAGCGCGCGGAATTATATGTGTTTACCGAAGGGTGTTCAATACAATCGATTTCAAAAGCGAGCCCGAAACAAACGGCCCCGGTACGTGATTGTTCATTTTTTTACACAAGTTGTGCTGACCCCGTAAAACCGCAACCACATCTGGTGTTTTATTGTGCGTACAGGACTTTAGGATGAGTTTTCAATTCATTCCAGAGTCTACTGAATATGGTTCAGAATACCGTCCAGTTCATCCAGTGAGCTGTATTCAATCACCAGCTTGCCTTTGCCGCGCTTGCCGTGGGCGATGGCAACCCGAGCGCCCAGACGCTCCGAAAGGTCATCCTGAAGTGCCCGGATATTCGGGTCAACCGCGGTCTTTTCCGCTTTCGCCTCTCCCGGTTTTTCCTGCTGCAGTCGGCGAACCAGCGCTTCGGTCTGGCGCACTGACAGGGATTTGGCCACCACCTGTCTGGCCACCTGCATCTGCTGTTCCGGCGGCAGGGTGAGCATCGCCCGGCCATGGCCCATTTCCAGATCGCCATGTTCGAGCATGGTTCGCACATCTTCGCTGAGGCTGATCAGGCGCAACAGGTTGGTAATGGTCGTGCGGGATTTACCCACCGCTTCGGCCACCTGGCTCTGGGTCAGACCGAATTCATCCTGCAGGCGCTGAAGCGCAAAGGCTTCTTCTACCGGGTTGAGGTTCTCCCGCTGGATGTTTTCGATCAAGGCCATGGCGATGGCGGCATCGTCCGGCACTTCCCGGATGATGGCCGGGATGCTGTCGAGCTCGGCCAGTTGGGTCGCGCGCCAGCGGCGCTCGCCGGCAATCAGCTCAAAGCGGCCTTCGGCCACAGGGCGAACCACCACCGGCTGCATAACACCCTGCTGACGAATGGAATCGGCCAGCTCCTGAAGAGCAGCCGGGTCCATGTCGCGACGCGGCTGATAACGACCACGCTGAATAAGGTCGATGGGGATTTCCCGGAGCTCGCCATCGTGACTGGTGGTTTTCTGGTCAAGGTCGACTTTCGAGCCCTGCAGCAATGCTCCGAGCCCCCGTTCACCCAAACCTCGTTTCTTCGCCGCCATGGTGTCTGTCATTCTTCCTGTTGAAATAATGGATGCCTGGTTCGCCTGCAGGCGAGTGATGTTACACCGCAACGGCGGCGGATGTCTTTTTTGATCCGTGCCGGCGAACCATTTCTCCGGCCAGGGCCAGATAAGCCACTGCGCCCTTCGAAACCCGGTCGTACTTCAAGGCCGGCACACCATAACTGGGTGCTTCGGCCAGGCGTACATTGCGCGGAATGACGGCCCGGTAGACCTTGTCGCCGAAGTACTCGCTGAGCTGACCGGAAACATCGAGTGTCAGGCTGTTGCGCGGATCATACATGGTACGCAGGATACCCTCGATCTCCAGATCCGGGTTCACCGTTTCCTTTATCTGTTCCACGGTATTCATCAATGCCGCCAGACCTTCCAGTGCGTAGTATTCACACTGCATGGGTATCAGAACCGAGTCCGCGGCCGAGAGGGCGTTGACGGTTAACAGGTTCAGTGATGGCGGGCAGTCGATCAGGATGTATTCGTAGTTCTCGCGAATCTGATTCAGCATCAGCCGCAACCGGTGCTCACGCCCGATCTCATTCATCAGCTCCACTTCCGCTGCGGTGAGATCGCCATTGGCGGGCAGCAGATCAAAACCGGAGGCTTCGGCGTGAACAATGACTTCCGCCGGTGTCGAGCGTTTGGTCAGGACATCATAACCGGACACCTCCAGGGAATTTTTATCCACACCGCTGCCCATGGTGGCGTTGCCCTGAGGGTCCATGTCGACCAGCAGAACCCGGCGCTTGGTGGCAGCCAGAGACGCAGCAAGATTGACGCAGGTGGTGGTTTTACCCACACCGCCTTTCTGATTGGTCACTGCAATCACGCGCGCCATGCTTTGCCTCCTTGTTGCGGATTACCGGGAATGTCCGGCACGGGCGACGACCAGCAAATGCCGTTCGCCGTCAGCACCGGGAACCTTCAGGGAATGACTGGATTTTACCTGCCAGTCTTCCGGAAGGGCAGACACTTCATCATCCGGATACTGGCCTTTCATGGCAAGGAACTCGCCATCATTTGCCAATAGCTGGCCGCACCAGCTCACCAGATTCTCCAGGGCGGTAAAGGCCCGGCTGCTGATCTGGGTGAACGGCTGATCGGGCATGCAGTCTTCCGCCCGGCCGTGGATAACATCCACGTTCTTCAGGCCCAGTTCCAGTACACACTGATTCAGGAAACGGGTTTTCTTGCCGTTGCTGTCGAGCAGCGTGAAATGCCTGTCGGGAAACACAATGGCCAGGGGGATACCCGGCAGGCCGCCACCGGCACCGACATCCAGCAAGTGGTCGGTGGTTATCCAGGGCAGTATGCTGAGGCTGTCCAGCAGCTGGCGCGACACCATCACCTGCTCGTCACGCACGGCGGTGAGGTTGTAGGCCTTGTTCCATTTATTCAACAGAGCCAGAAAAGCCAGCAACTGTTGTTGCTGGCTCTGGTTCAAAGAAAGCTCCATTCCGGCCAGCCCTTCGTCGAGCTGGCGCTGCCACTGTGGATGACTCATATCAGGCACTCTGCTTGCGCAGCAGATCCCGTTTTTTCAGGTGCACCAGAACCTGGCTCACCGCCGCTGGAGTCACACCCTGAATCCGGGAGGCCTGGGCCACGGTTTCCGGCCGCACCTCTTTGAGCTTCTGCTTGATCTCGTTGGACAGGCCACCGATGACGTCGTAATCCAGATCAATCGGCAGGGCGGTGTTCTCGTTCTTGCGCAGGCGCTCGATTTCATCGGCCTGGCGAGAGATATACCCCTCGTATTTGATCTCGATTTCGACCTGGTCCGCCACGTTCGGATCCGGCGCCCGCTCGGCGCCGATGTCGGCAATGTGATCGTAGACGACTTCCGGACGGCGCAGCAGCTCCGCCAGCGTGTGATCCCGGGTCATGGGCTGCTTCAGGTACTGATTGGCGCGCTCGCCGGCCTCTGTGTTCGGATGAATACGGGTGCCTTCCAGGCGGCTGCGCTCTTTGGTAATGCCTTCACATTTATCACTGAATTTCTGCCAGCGATCATCGTCTACCAGGCCCAGCCTGCGACCGGTTTCGGTCAGGCGCAGATCGGCGTTGTCTTCGCGCAGGATCAGGCGATATTCCGCACGGCTTGTGAACATGCGGTACGGCTCTTTGGTACCCATGGTGATCAGGTCATCCACCAGCACGCCCAGATAGGCTTCATCACGGCGCGGGTACCACTCGGCTTTTTCCTGGGCACGCAAGGAGGCGTTGATGCCCGCCAGCAGGCCCTGGGCGCCAGCTTCTTCGTAACCGGTGGTGCCGTTGATCTGGCCGGCGAAATACAAGCCCTGGATAAACTTGGTCTCCAGGGTATGGCGCAGGTCCTGTGGGTTCAGGTAATCGTATTCGATGGCGTAACCCGGCCGGGTAATGTGGGCGTTCTCGAAACCGGGAATGGAGCGCACCGCCGCCAGCTGGATATCAAACGGCAGGCTGGTGGAAATACCATTCGGGTAGAGTTCGTTGGTGGTCAGCCCTTCCGGCTCCACAAAAATCTGGTGTGAATCCTTGTCGGCAAAGCGGTTCACCTTGTCTTCAATAGACGGGCAGTAACGCGGGCCCACGCCCTCAATGTTGCCGCCAAACATCGGCGAACGGTCAAAGCCGCTGCGGATGATGTCGTGGGTTTCTTCGGTGGTGCGGGTGACGTAACAGCACACCTGCTCCGGATGCTGGTCACGGCTGCCCACAAATGACATCACCGGGGTCGGGTTATCACCCCACTGCTCCTGCATCGCAGAGAAATCCACAGACCGGGCATCGATACGCGGCGGTGTGCCGGTTTTCAGGCGACCCACGTTGAAGGGCAATTCCCGTAATCGCTGAGCCAGCGCATTCGCGGGCGCATCGCCGGCACGGCCACCGGAATGATTCTGCATGCCGATGTGGATAACTCCGCCCAGGAAGGTACCGGTGGTCAATACCACGGTTTTGGCGTTGAAACGGATACCGGTCTGGGAGACCACGCCGGTGACCTGATCGTTCTCCACAATCAGGTCGTCAGCGGCCTGCTGGAACAGGGTCAGATTGGGCTGATTTTCCAGGGTATGGCGAATGGCGGCCTTGTACAGAACGCGGTCGGCCTGGGCACGGGTCGCACGCACGGCCGGGCCCTTACGGCTGTTCAATACCCGGAATTGAATACCCGCATGATCAGTGGCGTGCGCCATGGCGCCGCCCAGGGCGTCGATTTCTTTCACCAGGTGGCTCTTGCCGATGCCACCAATGGCCGGGTTACAGGACATCTGCCCCAGGGTTTCAATGTTGTGGGTCAGCAGCAGGGTCTGCGAACCCATGCGCGCCGCCGCCAGCGCGGCTTCGGTACCGGCATGGCCACCACCAATGACAATGACATCGAAACGGGTCGGGAAATCCACTCTTCACCTCGGAAATCGGGGGATAAAAAACAGGGCGGCGAGTATAACGCCTCACCCGGGAAATTGCAGTCGGAATGTGCAAATTTTAACCAATAATTGGAGAAAGCCAAAACTCACGGGTTTTCAGGCGCTTGTCACATGTTGTTCACAAAAGTTTTCAAAACATTTATCCACAACACTGATGTGATTTATGAAGGTTTTAAAATGCCACAAGGCTCTGTTTTTATTATTTATTTGTTAATTCTTCCAAAGGTTATCCGTAAGTTTTCCCTGTAATTATCCACAAGCTCAAGGCAGTGCTTTTTCATCTGTAGTCTTTGTCCAGCTGATCCAGCTCCTTCTCTACCGCGTTGGATGATTTGGCAAACCGGGCAAGCAGGTTATACAGCACCGGAATGATGAACAGGGTCAGGGTGGTGGCGAAGATCAGCCCACCCAGAATCACCATACCAATGGCCGCCCGGCTTTCGGCTCCGGCGCCGGTTGCTATAACCAGCGGTACGGCACCAAACACGGTTGAGATGGTGGTCATCAGTACCGGCCGGAAACGCAGGGTTGCCCCTTTCAGAATCGCCTCTCTGACGTTATAGCCTTTATCGCGCAACTGGTTGGCGAATTCCACAATCAGGATACCGTTCTTAGCCATCAGGCCTAACAACATGATGATGCCGATCTGACTGTAGATATTCAGACTGATGCCCGACCAGGCCAGGGCAATCAGCGCGCCAGTAACCGCCAGCGGTACCGACAACATAATGATCAACGGGTGAATCCAGCTTTCAAACTGGGCCGCCAGCACCAGGAATACAATGACGAACGCCAGCCCGAACGTGACATAGATGGCCGCAGAGGAATCCTGAAACTCCCGGGACAGTCCCTGGTAACTCAACCGCGCCTCCGGTGGCAGGTTATCCACAGCCAGGTTGTTCAGGTAATCCAGCGCAGAGCCCAGATCATAACCTTCCTCGAGATTGGCGCTGATGACCACGGCAGGCAGTCGGTCAATCCGTCGAAGGTCCGGATTGGCACCGATTTCTTCCACGGATACCAGGGCTTTCAGGGGAATGAGCTCACCCCCCTCTCTTGGGCGCAGGAAAATCTGTTCCATGTCGCCCGGTGTGGCCCGGTCAGCATCGTTGGCCTGAATAATAACGTCGTATTCCCGGCCACGGTCCAGATAGGTGGTGACCTGCCGTGAGGCCAACATGGTCTGCAGTGTCAGCCCCACATCTTCCACGGTAATGTCCAGATCGGCGGCGCGATCCCGGTCAATACTCAGGCGCAGTTCGGGCCGGGTCAGTTCAAAATCGGTATCCACATTCAGCAGGCTGGGGTTTTCTTTCGCCCGGGAAACAATTTCTTCGCTCCAGGCCTGCACCGAGTCGTAATCCGGTCCGGCCACCACAAACTCCACCGGCTGGCTGAAGCCCCGCTGACCCAGACCAGGCGGGTTAATCACACTGATCTTGATACCGGAAATGTCCGCCAGTTTGTCGCGGATATCACTGGCGACCTGCTGCTGCTTGATGTCCCGCTGTTCCCAGGGCACCAGCCCCATGATCATAAAGGCATTATCTTCCTCGTTCCGGAAACCGACGATGGAAAGAAAACGCTGGGCAATGCCTTCATCCAGATAGGGCAGTAGTTGCTCTTCTGCCTGCTTCACAAAATGATCGGTGTATTCCACCGTGGCGCCACGGGGCGCATTGGCGGGCATGATGATAACGCCACGATCTTCCGTGGGCGCCAGTTCCTGAGGAAGGCGCGGGAAGATGACCACGGCAACAATCAGCCCGGCAACGCCAATGCCCAGCAACAGGCCCGGCTGATTGAGAGAGAACGTCAGTGCTTTCTGGTAGGCATTGGTCAGGCCATTGAGTACTTTCTCGCTGAACGCCCAGAGCCGATGGCCCTCTTCCTTTTCAGGCTCGGGGCTGTGGCGCAGCCACTTGGAACACAGCATCGGCGCCAGGGTAAGCGCCACCAGACTGGAGAAAACAACAGCCGCGGCCAGGGTAAAGCCGAATTCGGCAAACAGACGCCCGACATTACCGCCCATAAAGGAAATGGGCACAAACACGGCAATCAGCGTCAGGGTGGTGGCAATAATCGCGAAGGAAACCTGTTTCGCACCCCGGTATGCGGCCAGCAACGGGGGTTCACCGGCGTCGATCCGGCGCTGGATGTTTTCCAGCATGACGATGGCATCGTCCACCACCAAGCCAATCGCAAGAATGATCGCCAGCAGTGTCAGCACGTTGATGGAGAAGCCGAGAAAGCCCAGGCCGATAAACGCCCCGATCACCGCCACCGGAATGGTCACCGCCGGGATCAGCGTCGCGCGCCAGGAACGCAGAAACAGGAAGATCACCAGAATCACCAGCGATACCGCAATGGCCAGGGTGATCAGCACTTCCTTGATGGAAGCACGGATAAAAATGGATTCATCGTAGCTTTCGGCGATGCTGACTTCCGGCGGCAGGGTCGCCCGGATTTTCTCCAGTTCCGCCCGCACCCCGTCAGACACGGCGACGGTGTTGGCCTTCGACTGGCGAATGACCCCCATGCCAATGGCCGTCTGACCACTGGCGCGTAGCCGGCCGACATCGGATTCCACACCAAGCTGAACGTTGGCAACCTCCCCGAGCCGGAGCAGGTCATTGCCGTCCCGGCGAATCACCAGTTCCCGGAACTCTTCCACGGTGGATAAGCGACCTTCGGCGCGCACCGTGAAGTTACGGGTGGAGGAATCCACGGACCCGGCGGGAAGCTCCACGTTATTAGACCGGAGCGCCTGTTCCACTTCCGCCACGGTGATATCCCTGGCCGCCAGGCGGGTACGGTCCAGCCACACCCGAATGGCATACCGGCGCTCGCCACCAATCCGGACATCCGCCACGCCATCCAGCACCGAAAGCCGGTCGGCCAATACCCGGTCGGCGTAGTCACTGAGTTCGGCCGCATCCCAGACATCGCTGAGCAACGTTATCCACATCATCGGCCGGGCGTCGGAATCGGCCTTGCGTACAACGGGTGGGTCGGCTTCGTCAGGCAGCTGGTTGCTTACCCGGGAAACCGCATCACGGACATCATTGGCGGCGATATCCACATCCCGGGAGGTATTGAACTCGATACTGGTGCGGGATTCGCCCTGCTCGGTGGACGATTCGATGGAGCGTATGCCTTCAACGCCGCTGATGGCACCTTCGATAACCTGGGTAATCTGGGTATCCACCACTTCGGCAGCAGCGCCGGTGTAGTCGGTGGAAATAGACACAACCGGCGGATCGATATCCGGGTATTCCCGCACCGGCAGGCCCAGCAGCGCCGCGATGCCGAAAACCACCACGAGCAAACTGAGAACCGTGGCAAAGACCGGGCGCTTGATGGAAAGATCAGACAGCACCATGGATCAGGACTCCGCCGGGTCGGTAAAGCGGTTATCCGGAATGGCGTTGTCGGATTCGGTCGCGCGAATGCGGTCGCCGGAGCTCAAACGGTCCTGACCGGTCACGATCACCTGGTCGTCCAGGCTCAGGCCATCAACAACCTCCACCCGGCCCGGCATCCGCGAACCGGTGGTGACCGACACCCGTCTGGCGGTGCCGTCGTCGGCCACAAACACATACTTCTCATCACCCCGGATCATCACCGCCTGTTCCGGAACGACCAGCCCTTCGCGCTCCTGCAAGGTCAATGACGCCGACATGAACTGGCCGGGGCGCAGACGGCCATCAGCGTTGTCGATCAGGGCGCGAACGGTCAGTGTTCGGCTGAGTTCACTGATACGGGAGGCCAGTTCCACCAGTTCGCCTTCAAAGGTTTCTTCGGGAAAGGCGGGAGACGTCGCCAGAACCATCTGCCCGGCGGTCACCTGTCCGATAAACCGTTCGGGAACGGCAAAGCTCATTTCCATCTGGTCGGTGGTATCGAGCGTGGTAATGGCGGTGCCTGACTGCAGATAGGCACCCACACTGATATCAGACAACCCGACAATGCCGGAGAAGGGAGCTTCAATCCGATGGTTTTCGAGTCTTACTCTGGCGGCTTGCTGCTGAGCCCGGGCCACGTCGACCGCGGTTCGCAACTCATCCACCTGTGACTGGGAAATGCTGTTGTTGGAGCGCAGACTCTGCGCCCGGGTCAGTTGCCGGCGGGCATCGGCCAGTTGCGCTTCAATAACGGCAAGATCGGCGCGGGCCTGGCGGTCATCAAGTCGCACCAGTAGCTCGCCCTGCTCCACCCGCTGGCCCGGCGCCAGGTTCAGCTCTACCACCCGACCACTGACTTCCGTTGTTACTTCCACGGAATTCAGTGCCCGCAACGTGGCGACTGCCCTTACCTCATCACGTACCTGCTCCATCCGGGGCGACTGAACGTTGACTGTACGGGGTTCGCTTTCACCCTCACCTTCACCGGTATCTTCCGGTGCCATGCCCTGATAAACCCAGGCGCCAACAGCAGCCGCTCCAATCAACACCAACGCAATCAGCCATTGCTTCCACATGGGTACAGGCAACCTTCCTGAAATCAGTTCTGCGGAGCGACCCCGCAATCAGTTTTTTTGTATCACCAGCACCACTTCACCAACGTCTACGCCCCATTTGCTCATGGTGGTCTCATTGATAAGCGTGTCTGGTGTCGTCAGATACATCCAGTCATCCATCCGGACGTTGATCGTATCATCGCCATAAGGCACCCGGAGCACATAGTTCATGTGTATGGCATTGCCCCGCCAGCGCATGGTTCCGGGTTCAACAACATCACCGGCCGTGGCGTGATAGGCACCATCCTCTGGCGTCAGTGTCCATACACGGGTCTGGACTTCGCCATCGTCGAAGCGGAACACTTCATCAAGCGTGCCCACCCCGTCTTCGTCCCAGGTGGCGGTGATATCGGCATCAAACGTACGAATAACCTTGCCAGAAAAATTCTTGACCACACCCCGGGCAGAAAGTTCGCCGGTAAAGAACTCCTCGGGCACCAGTGCCGGCCGCTTGTCGCTGTAATCGTCCAATGATGGCCCGGCACACCCGGACACCATTGCCAGCACTAACAATATAAGGCCAGACCGCCACAGGCCACCGCGAAAACAGGAAATAACCGGGTTTTGCATGACTTTTACACTCCTTGAAACAGGTTTACCGCGCGAACGGCCAATGGCTGTTATACGAGAGGCCTTGAAATTCCGATTGCAGCCCATAGGCTATGCATACATCTCCCTTCAACAATCACCTGACATGAGGAAATTTTCGGGCAGCCCCTCTGGTGCCGGCTAGCCCGTGCGATCTGACATTGCGAATAAAAGAAGGAGGTTCGACGATGAATACTCGTACTGACGACTTTTATCCGACACGCCTGGAACGCCCTGTTGAAAACTTTGAGCGCAAAGACCCGGTTATCCACAGCCAGGGTAAAGACCGCGCTGACGGTCCTCTGAGTGAAACCGAACTGGCGCAATATGAGCGCAATGGTTTTCTGGTGTTCAACGACTTCCTGGATAAAGAAGCCGTGCAGCGCTTCCGGGATGATCTGCGTGCCTATGAAGACGACGACAGCATTCTGCGATCAGAAGGCACCATCACCGAGCCGGGCAAGCCGGAGATTCGCTCCATATTCGGCATTCACGAACTGTCTGACCGGTTCGACCGGCTGACCCGTGACCGCCGCATCCTGGACATGGTGCGTCAGTTACTGGGCAGTGACGTGTACATCCATCAGTCCCGCATCAATTACAAACCCGGTTTCCACGGTAAAGGTTTCAACTGGCATTCGGATTTTGAAACCTGGCATGCAGAGGACGGTATGCCACGGATGCGGGCGGTGAGCTTTTCCATTTCACTGACCGACAACAACCCGTTCAACGGCCCGCTGATGCTGGTACCCGGCACCCATAAAACCTGGTTCCCCTGTGTCGGGCGCACGCCGGAAGACAACTATCAGTCATCACTGAAAAAACAGGAACTGGGTGTGCCCAGTGAAAAAGACCTGGACCGGATGATTTCCGAAAATGGTATTGAGGCCGCCACCGGTGGCGCCGGCTCGCTGATCATCTTCGATTGCAACGTGATGCACGGCTCCAACGCCAATATGTCGCCCTGGCCACGCAGCAACCTGTTCTTCGTTTACAACAGTGTGGAAAACCAGCTGGAGCAGCCGTTTTGTGGTAACCGGCCCCGGCCGGAATTTCTGGGCAACCGCAAAAATACCGAGGCTCTGGTGCCGATCGACTCGCCGGATCTGCGCAAAACCGGGTGAGTATGGTCTGCTATTCAATAAAAAAGGGGGAAGCTTTCAGGCTTCCCCCTTTTTTTGTTGGGCTATCCGGCGAGGTTATTGATCGCCGGACAGTGTCAGCCCGGAACTGCCGCCCTCTTCCCCGTTCAGACTGATCATCCGGGTCTTGCTGATACGGTGACGATAGATTTCCCTCAGGTACTTGATGGCTTTCTTGACGTTGCCCCGGCTCAGGCGAAGGTCATTGATAGACACAAAGTTGTTCTGATCGTGGCACATCTCCCGGTATTTCTTCTCATACATGGGCTTGATGGCGTACCAGTTGGTATCCAGGATCTTGGCCGGGTTCTCGAATTCGTTGAGCATGCTGTCCACCAGTTCCTCATCCAGCTCCGGCGAACGGATGAAGTCCAGCATGGCCTCGTCCAGACTCTCGTCATAGCGGGTCTGGTCGTTGGCGAAACAGCGTTTGATATAGGCCAGGATCAGGGTCAGGAAGTCGTCGCTCAGGCACGGACTCTTCACCACCAGGGTGGTCAGCGACAGGTTGGCCGAGGCACCGATGACCAGCGCATAGCGCTTCAGGGTGGTATTGGGGAACAGTGCGTTCAGGTGGGTCTTCAGACGGTTCAGGTCCATGTAGGACAGCTTGTAGTCTTTCGGCAACGACACGATGGAGACAATGGATGAGCAGTTCTTGAAGAAATGCAGGTCCTTGAGGTGCGTGGCGTCGTAGTTCGACTCTTTATACTGCTTCAGCGCCTGCCGATAACGGGAGGCTTCAATCGGCAACAGGCTCACACCCTCGATAGCCTCGGTCACCTTGTTGAAATGCGGCAGGTCGATGGACCGGAAGAACAGGTCGTCGATGTCGAGTCGCGAATCCTCGTTGATGCTGCGGATCTCGGTGGCATGGGCATCAGTGGGCACAACGGATTCCGCATAGGCCACGGCAACCGGCCCGGCCAGGCTCATGAACAGGTCGTTGGCGTCCAGACGGATGGTCTCGCCGATATCCACACCGGCGCGGCGGAAGTAGTCTTCGTCGTAATCCGTGGTCACTGCCTGGGCGGTAAGAATGTTGAAGATCTGCTGGGAGATGTACTGGTTGGCGTACTTCTCCATGGCATTCACGTCGACATCACGGATCTTGCCTTCGTCCTGCTGCTCGGCGTAGCGCATGATGTCGTTGGAAATCAGCATCATGGCGTTCCACGGCCGGATGCGGTGCATCATGTCGGCATCGCGGGTTTCGTCCGCGTCGAAGTTGTAGGAGAAATCCCACTCTTCCGCCAGATACTTGCACAGCAGACGGCCGGCGTTGATGTGCAGGGCTTCGGACATTTCCACCCGGTTATCCTGGATGTTAGGCAGGATGCAGATACCGCTGGTGAAAATCGGCTCAAAGACAAATGAGTGATCGCGGTTTTCCAGTTCCCGGTCTTCCAGTTTGGGATCAAAGGTCTTGCGCATGTAGGAGTACTGCTGCGCCAGGCCAAACTCGGAAGCCATACCGGAACCGGTACCACCACCGGCACTGAAAATGTAGAAATACAGGCGGGACTGGTTGGCCTTGATGCCACAGGAATCGATCAGATAGCTGTGGATAAATTTCCAGTCTTCGTTGGAGAAGTGGTCGGTGTCCTTGTTCAGAATGATCCGCGCCAGATACTGACCCAGGATCGGTGCGTTACCGGCACCACCGGCATGAACCTCGGACAGGTCCATGATTTTCATCTTGTTGTAGTCTTCCAGGAAGGTACTCTCATCCGCCCGGCGGGAGAAACGGATACGCCCCTCGATGTCTTTGTCCAGATCCCCCAGCATCACCATGGGTTCAATCAGGAATACCGGCTTTACGGTGTTGGACGTCGGCAGGTTCAGGCTTTTTCGAATCCAGCGCATCGGGCCGATTTCTTTCTCCCGGGTGCGACGTTCTTCGTTATCCAGCTCCTGCAGGTAATAGGCACGGGCACTGTGCACCAGTTCAGCCACATCCAGGGCAATATTGGAGCCACAACGACCCAGGCCGATCAGACAGACTGACGGAAAGAACTGCTGCTTGCCTTCCTCTTTCTGACTGTCGGTGAACACCCGGGGGAACACGGACTCGCGAAGGTGGTCAAGATTCGACAGAATCTGATCCAGGTCCCTTTCTGTAAAATACATATACGAGTCCGGCGCCTGACTGTCTGCTGATTTCGCGGCGGATGTCTTTGAAGACTTGCGGGGGGAGCTACTCCCCGATTTGGCCTTTGACGGACTGCTGGTAGCAGCCTTCCTCACGACTCTGGCTTCTGAAGCCACGGCTGAGGTGTTTTCAGCCCCCCTGTTCTGATCCTGATGGGTGTGGTCGATGCTCTGGTCCATATCCGAGGGCTGCTTGTTACTCATGGCAGTACGTCCGGCTTGCGTAAGTAAATTTCAAAAATTTAATACACAAGATACCAACGGATCACAGAATAGCCAGCAAAAATATGTCTTCAGGAGCAACTGGTTACAATTTTAAACACTCCGGTCAGGTGTCCTGATGCCGGGCGGTATTGGCGACTGATTGATCAATATCCCGCAGCAGCTTCTCGTCAGTGTTACCAATGGGCAAATCGTAAGTGATGGTGGCCCCGTAGGCACCCGGAGCGTGTGGATCGTTACGTGTCTTGTCGAAAACCAGTAAACGGGTACCCAGGAAGAAGCCTTCCTGCAGGTCGTGGGTCACCATGAAAATGGTGATACCGATCTCTCGCCACAGCTTGAGCAGAAGCTCGTGCATGTCTTTCCGGATTCCCGGGTCGAGCGCTCCGAAAGGTTCATCCAGCAGGAGAACCCTGGGCCGCATGATCAGCGACTGGGCAATGGCAAGGCGCTGCTGCATACCACCGGACAACTCATGAGGCCATTTGTCGGCCGAGGCCGTCAGGCCAACAGACTCCAGCATCTCGTCCACCCTGGCCAGCGCCTCTTTACGCGCCTTGCCGAAGAGTTTTCCCAACACCGGTTTCTGTTCAAGCTCCAGACCCATCAGTACATTCTGCCGGACCGTCAGATGCGGAAACACCGAGTAACGCTGGAACACAATGCCCCGGTTACGGTCAGGTTCCGCCGGAAACGTCTCTCCTTCCAGCAAAAGCTCGCCCCGGGTCAGGGTTTCCTGGCCCAGCAACAGTTTCAGGAAGGTAGACTTGCCACAGCCTGATGCGCCCACCAGGGTGCAGAACTCGCCCTCGTTTATCTCCAGGTTCAGGTTCTCAAGTACGACCTGGTCACCGTACTCCTTCCACAGTTTATTGACGCTGATAAAACTCATCAGTGGCCTCCGGCGTTGTACCAGGGGAATAGCCTGCGATTGGCAAGGCGCAGGCACTGGTCGATGACAATGGCAAGGACGGTAATCCAGATAACGTAGGGCAGAATCACATCCATGGCGAGATAGCGGCGAACCAGAAAGATCCGGTAGCCCAGGCCCTCGGTGGAAGCGATGGCCTCGGCCGCGATCAGGAACAACCAGGCCGGTCCCAGGCTCAGACGAACCGCATCGATCAGCCTGGGCAGTACCTGAGGCAGCGCCATTCGGGTAACCACCTGCCAGCTGTTGGCACCCAGAGTCTGGACCTTGATCAGCTGCTCGGTTGGCAGTTCACGCACGCGCTGAGCCACATCCCGCATCATGATAGGTGCCGTGCCGATAACGATCAGCATCACCTTGGACAACTCACCCAGACCAAAGACGATGAACAGAATGGGCAGGATGGCCAGGGGCGGCACCATGGACAGTGTCGACACCAGGGGGGCCAGATTGGCGCGCACCAGCGGCAGAATACCGTTAACCAGGCCCACCACCAGCGCCATCACGGCGGCTATACCTATCCCCATACCCAGGCGCTCCAGGCTGGCGACGGTATCGACCAGCATCAGGTAATCACCAGTGCGCCGGTCTTCCTGGAAAGCCATCCGGTCAACGGCGGCGGTCATCTGTTCCAGGCCGGGCAATAGTTTGTCATTGGGATTTTCGGCCAGTCGCTGCTGCGAGGCCAATCCGTAGATCAACAACAGGATAAGGAAAGGAAGCACACCAAGCGCGGTGGCGGAAAGCCGGCCGGGAATGCGGTTGATCAATCGCATGATAATTCTCCTCTGGTCACAGAACACGGCAATGGAATCGTGTGCAATCCAATCTCCCGGGCTTTTGTCCCGCCGTGTAACCTCTGCCAGAGGTCGGTGACTCTCGGACCAGCCATCCGGAGCAAAGTCGTTCGCCGCCGGACCGGAACCCTAGTCACCCATTTTGTCCGTTTGCCTGGCCGCACAACATGCGGTGTTGCTGTGAACGGATATGAGTCTTCGCCAACGACCCACAACGCGGGCCTGACAGGTAGTTTCCCTGCAGACACTGTGCCAGACCGGGTTCCGGGCGGCCGGGCGGGTGTTATTCGATCTGCCGGACCCATTCCATGCACCTGAGTGGTGCGTGCCTCCGTTTTCTGCCTCATACCCACGCACGCTGCTCCAGCAATCCTGCGGCCGCCGCCAGTATCCGTTCATGGGAGCCGGGATCACGCCCGGGGCCGCCCGCCACGTGGCCATAATCCGACATCAGCGGCTGAAGGCGGGCTCCGGGCATGCTGGCAGCATCATCACGGGCATCGGTCACGGTGAAATACAGATCCGTGCTGGCCGGCATCAACACAGCAGGCATGGTCAGCCGACCCAGAGCTTCACGATAGTTGCCACGAAAAACGGGATTGTCACTGATATCACCGGTTTGCCAGCTGGCCAGCAACGCCAGAAGATCGTTGGCATCCTGCTGAAGATGATCCTGTTCCCAGAACGTCAGAAGTTCTTCCGGGGTGGAAAATCCCAGTTGTTGATAAAGCTGGTGGCGAAAGAACGCCTGGGAATAGGCCCAGCCGGCATAGACGCGGGCAAAGGCTTTCAGGCCCCGCACTGGCGGTGTCAGGTAGTGCCCGTCCCGATATTCCTGGTCACAGGTCAGGGCCGCTTTTACTCCTTCCAGGAAGACCTGGTTATGAGTATGGCAACGGGCGGTTGCACATACCGCCAATACGCCAGCCACCCTGTCCGGAAACAGGCAGCCCCACTGCAGCGCCTGCATGCCGCCCATTGACCAGCCCATAACCAGGGCAATGCGGGCGCCACCAAATACCTCGTCCACCAGCCGTTTCTGCAGCATCACATTGTCGTAAAGACTAATAGCGGGAAACCCGGGCCCTGCCTGTTCTCCAGGCGTGTTTGAAGGCGATGAGGACTCTCCTGCGCCAAGCAGGGAGGGAATCACGATGCAATATTTGTCTGGATCAAGGGGGCTGTCGCCACCAACCCAGGGATGGTTACCGGCAGCTGCACCGCCATAGTACGTGGGCAGCAGGATCAGGTTGTCTTTTGGTGCATTGAGTGTCCCGATCTGATGGTAGTGAAGGCGAGCCGATCGCAGTGTTTTGCCACAGGAGAGCGGTAAGTCTCCCGCTTCAAAATCTTTTTCAAGCCATTGTAAGCCAGTCATTTTTTACTCTCTGTCAGGTCAGGTACCGGTTTTTCAAACTGAACGTTTTCCCTTTTACATACATGCTGGCATGTAAGTTGAATGACTGGATTAAAGAAAGAAACGTGCCAGTACACAAACCGAATGCCCGCGTTTTCGCGGCTGAACAGAGGAAACACCATGACTGACCTGACCAATACCCAGGCCCTGAAACAGAAACTCGCAGATGCGGGCGTCAAATACGCCATCGCCAGCTATGTGGATATCCATGGCATTACCAAGGGCAAGTTTGTACCTGTTGCCCACCTGGGCCAGATGATGGAAGGCTCCGAGCTCTATACCGGCGCTGCCCTGGATGGCGTACCCCAGGATATTTCCGATGACGAAGTGGCCGCGATGCCGGACGCCGACGGTGTGGCAGTTTGCCCGTGGAACCGCCAGTTGGCATGGTTCCCCGGTAATCTGTACCTGAACGGCCAGCCCTTCGAGGCCTGCTCCCGCAATATCTTCCGGCGCCAGCTGGATGCGGCCGCGAATATGGGTTACCGCTTCAATCTGGGCATCGAAACCGAGTTCTTCCTGTTTCGTGACACCGGGGATGGTGGCTTTGCCCCGCTGAGCGACCGCGATACTCTGGGCAAGCCCTGCTACGATCCCCGTTCACTCATGGACAACCTGCCGATCGTGGACGAGTTGGTGGATGCCATGAATGAACTGGGTTGGGACGTGTATTCTTTTGACCACGAAGATGCCAACGGCCAGTTCGAAACCGACTTCCGGTACGCCGATGGCCTGACCATGGCCGACCGCCTGGTGTTCTTCCGCATGATGGCCAATGAAATCGCCCGCAAGCACGGCGCCTTCGCCAGCTTCATGCCCAAGCCCTTCTCCGACCGCACCGGTAGTGGCGCCCACTACAATATGTCTCTGGCGGACATCAAAACCGGTGAGAATCTGTTCGAACCCAAGGATGACGACCTGCACGGTTGCGGCATCAGCAAGCTCGCCTATCACTTTACGGCGGGCGTGCTGAAACACGGTGCCGCCATCAGTGCCGTCATCGCGCCCACCGTCAACAGCTACAAGCGGCTGGTGCGTCAGGGCAGCATGTCAGGCTCCACCTGGGCGCCGGTGTTCATGTGTTACGGCTCCAACAACCGCACCAACATGATCCGCATTCCCGGCGTGGGCGGGCGTATTGAATGCCGGGCCGCGGATATTGCCTGCAACCCTTATCTCGGCAGTGCGCTGATTCTGGCGGCCGGCCTGGAAGGTATTCGTGAGGGCCTGGATGCCGGCGCCCCACACCATGAGAACATGTACAACTACAGTGATGTGGAAGTTGCCGAGCAGGGTATCGAGTATCTGCCCCGCAATCTGGGCGAGGCCGTTGAGGCGTTTGAAGCAGATCCGCTGGCCCGGGAGGTGTTTGGCGAGGCCATGTTCAACAGCTTTGTGGAATACAAGAAAGGAGAGTGGGAAAGCTATCACAACCATGTATCCGAGTGGGAGGTTGAGCGTTATCTGAAGATGTTCTGATAGTTTTCAGGAGTCCTGCCCTGACCGCGCGGTCAGGTGGGGCTGTCCTCAGGGGCACGCTGTTAATACGTCCATGTAAGCTTGACGAAAACATCCCTGTTTTCGACATCCCCTGAGGACAGCCCCACCCGACAGCGCTACTTCGGCGTTGCCTGAAAAAGTGAACAGCGTTTTCTCTCGTTATTGTTTCCCGAGCATTGCCCAGAACTGCCGCTGGAAAAACGGCGTTTCCTGTTTCAGTGAAAACAGTTCAGGCGCAAACAGCCAGGTCTGGGTGATACCCATAAGATAGGTATAACTCAGCAGACCCAGGTCCTCCGAATCTTCCTTCGTGGTGATCAGACCGCGATCTGCCGCCTGCCCCACCAGATCCCGGAACAACCCGATAATCGACATCGTCAGTGCCCGCTCCCGTTTCAGCGTCCGGCTCATGGCGTCGGTCAGTTCTGTTTTGTTCAGCAGGATTTCGAACGATTGCCGGTATTGCCTGTTATTTGCCAGCAACCCCAGCCATTGCTCGATAAACCGGTCCATAGCCTCAATCGGTGTCTCTCGCATAGCGGCGCATTCGGCGACCAGCGCCTCCAACGGTTCCTGGGAATAGGCGAGCACTGCTTCGTACAAGTCATCCTTGTTCTGAAAATGCCAGTAAATTGGCCCACGGCTGCAGCCCGCTTCCCTGGCGATCCGGCTCAGGGTTGTGAGTGAATAGCCATCCCGGCTGAACAGTGTCAATGCCGCTTCCAGAACGGTCTGTCGGGTTTTTTCAGCCTCTTCCTTGGTTCGACGCATTAACGGTTTTCTCTGTTTTAAAGAAAAAAAGGGCACGACTATCGTGCCCTCGGGTTCTCAACGAAACAAGCAGTGCATGGGTCAGATTTCTTCGTCTGCCGCCATCTGCATGTAGTCATCGTTGAAACGAAGTTTCACATTGCCGGAATCGCCCATGATGGTGCCATCCGGGAACTCGATGCCGACAAAGTCCGGACTCATGGCGCCCTGCCCCAACAGTCCCTTGTCGAAGGAGAACTGACGAACGCTGTCCATGGCCTCGAAGGCCTGTTCGCTGTTGATGAATTCTACCGACATCTGCGGCTCCCAGAACATCTTCATGCCTGCGAGCTGAGCTTCATAGCCAGCCTGGTCAGTTCCGGACAGTTCACCCAGTTGAGCCCGGGCTTCCTGGCCTTCCTCGCTGTCGGATTCCAGGATGCTCATGGTTTCGTACCAGGCTCCAACCAAAGCTTTGCCCAGGGCAGGATTGTCTTCCAGAGTCTCTGTGTCTACCAGGGTCAGATCCTTGATATGGCCCGGAATCTGGCTGGAATCGAACAGAGGGGTCGCGCCGGGATAGTTCGCCACTTCTGTCAGCAACGGGTTCCAGGTCGCCACGTGGCGGACGTCGTCGGTTTGGAAGGCCGAGACCAGGTCGGCATCGGAAATGTTCACCACCCCAAGGTCGCGCTCGGACAGGCCAACGCTCTCCAGAGCCCGGGCCAGCAGATAATGAGACACCGACAGTTCCACCAGGTGAACCGTCTCGCCTTCCAGCTCTTCAATGGAAGTGGCGTCTTTAGACACCAGGCCATCGTTACCATTGGAATAGTCGCCAACGATCAGTGCGGTGGTATCCAGGCCGGAGGCTGCGGGAATCGACAGACCGTCCATGCTGGTGGCCACCACACCGTCAAACTGGCCAGCGGTGTACTGGTTGATAGACTCGATGTAGTCATTCACCTGCACGATATCCACTTCGATATCGTACTTGTCAGCCCACTTTTTCATGATGCCGCTGTCCTCGGCATACTGCCACGGCACCCAGCCGGCGTAGATGGTCCAGGCGATGCTGAATGAATCCTTTTCCTCCGCCATTGCTGCGGGAGACAGGGCAGCCGCCAGCACACCGGCGACCAGGGGTTTGCTCAGGTTACGTGTTTTCATGGCTTCTCTCCTCGGGCCTGGCCCGTTTGATAATGGCTATGGTCGTTGTTGTTGGTGTCAGGTTGATGGTTCTTCGATAATCACCACCGGCGTTCCCGGCGCGACTGCCTGGCCGGCTTCCCGGCGGACCTCAATAACTTTGCCCGCCACCGGACTGAGCAATTCGATTTCCATTTTCATGGATTCCACCACGGCGACCGGGCGCTGAGCCTCGATGACGTCGCCGGGTTTCACCAGGCATTCCCAGACGTTGCCCGCAACCTGGCTTTCCACCGCGTGCTGGCCTGCCGGAAGATCGGCGATATCATCCTCACCGGTGTCCTCAAGGGGTGCTTCGGAACTGAAATTGATCTGGCCGGACTCGATCCACCGCTGCAGTTCTTCGTCGAAGGCCTGCTTGCGTTTGTCGGTAAAGCTCTGGATTCCGTCGTTGTTGTCGGCCAGAAACTGTTCGTAGTCCTTCAGGTTGAAGCGGGTTTCCTCCACGCGGATGGGGTAATCGCCATTGGGGAAGTCCCGGCGGATCTGCTGCAGTTCTTCGGCACTGACTTCGTAGAAGCGCACCTGGTCGAAGAATCGCAGCAACCAGGGTTTACCGGGCTCGAAGAAGTCGGTGGTGCGGTAGCGGTTCCACATCTGCAGGGTACGGCCGACAAACTGATAGCCGCCGGGGCCTTCCATGCCGTAGATGCACAGGTAGGCGCCGCCGATGCCCACGGAGTTTTCCGCCGTCCAGGTGCGGGCCGGGTTGTACTTGGTGGTCACCAGCCGGTGGCGCGGATCCAACGGGGTAGCTACCGGAGCGCCGAGGTAGACGTCACCCAGGCCCATCACCAGGTAGCTCGCATCGAACACGGTCTTTTTCACGTCATCTATGCTGTCCAGCCCGTTAATGCGGCGAATGAACTCCAGGTTGCTCGGGCACCAGGGGGCGTCCTTGCGCACCGACTGCATGTATTTGGCAATGGCGGTCTGGCAGGCCTCGTCATCCCAGGACAGGGGCAGGTGCACAATGCGCGCCGGCACATCCCATTCCGGCTGCTTCTCCAGTTCCTTTTCAGCGCTGATCAGCAGGTCCAGCAGGGTGCGCTGGTTCAGTTTCTGGCTGTCGTAATGCACCTGCAGGGAGCGGATACCCGGTGTCAGTTCAAGAATGGCGTCGTGGTTCTGTTCCCTCAGCCACAGCATCAGGGCGTGGGCGCGGAAGCGCAGGCGGATATCCAGTTCCATGGGGCCGTATTCCACCAGCACGTAGTTGTCACCCGCCGCCCGGTAGACCACGCCGGTTTCATGTTCGCTGTTGCTGAGCGAATCCAGAATCGGGGTTTCCGGTTTGATGGGCGTGATGTGCGCGGTGGCTGCCGTCAATGTGGCCACCGATTCATCCAGTGCCTCACGAAGCGCCACTGCCTGGTTCTGGCTCACCGGAACAAACTGAACCTTGTCGCCTGCCTTGAGCTGCCCCAGTTTCCACAGATCGGCACTGATGACCGTTACCGGGCAGACAAAACCACCCAGACTGGGGCCGTCCGGCCCGAGAATCACGGGCATGTCGCCGGTGAAATCCACCGTACCCACGGCGTAGGCGTTGTCGTGGATATTGGAGGGGTGCATGCCCGCTTCGCCGCCATCACTGCGGGCCCATTCCGGTTTCGGGCCGATCAGGCGAACACCGGTGCGGCTGGAGTTGTAGTGAATCTCCCACTCGCTGGTGAAGAAGGTGTCGATATCCTCGCCGGTGAAATAGTCCGGCGCCCCGTGGGGGCCATAGGTCACGTGGAGGTTCCAGGTTTTCCCGATGGTTGGCTTGAGCTCGTTTGGCAGCGTGGCGGTAGCCACGGGTTTGACATCGTTCAGCGCCAGTACATCCCCGGCCCGCAAGGCACGACCACAGTGACCACCAAACTGCCCCAGGGTAAACGTGCTGCAGGAGGTAAGGTACTCCGGGCAGTCCAGTCCGCCACTGAAAAGGATATAGGCCCGGGCACCGTCGCCAGTGGTGGCGCCCAGTTTCAAAGTGGCTCCGGCGGGCACATCAATCACCTGCCAGAAATTTACCGGCTGGTCGTCAAGCGTTGCCTCCAGTGGTGCGCCGGCAAGCACGATCCGGGTAGCCCGATTGAAGCTGAGCACTGGCCCCTTGAGGGTAATTTCCAGACCCGGCGCTTCCTCCGGATTGCCCAGCATGCGGTTACCAAGCCGGAACGAATAGCTGTCGAAAGGGCCCGACGGTGGTACACCGATTTCCCAGTAACCGATCCGGCCTGGGTAATCCTGAATGGTGGTCAGGGTGCCGCCACTGATGACATCTACCGTGGCAGGCTGATAATCGAATTCGTTGAGGGTTCGGGTAAACAGTCGGCCCTCGACAAAACGCGGGTCGTCCAGAACCTGACGCACGTATTCCAGATTGGTTTCTATACCGTATAGCTGACTGTCATCCAGCGCCCGGATCAATCGCTGACGGGCTGTTTCCCGGTCCTGTTCATGGACGATCACTTTGGCCATCATCGGATCGAACAGGGGGGAGATCTCGGTACCCGGCTGGATCCAGGTATCAATCCTCAGGTTATCCCCGGTTGGCCACGCCACGTTGGTCAGCAGACCGGCACCGGGCTGGAAATCCTTGTTGGGATCTTCGGCGTAGATCCGTGCCTGAATGGCATGTCCGGAAGGCTTCAGATCACCACTGAGCTCTGCCAGGTCCGGCAGGTTGCCCGCACCCAGCTCCACCATCCAACGCACCAGATCCACACCGTAAACCTGCTCGGTGACACCGTGTTCCACCTGTAAGCGGGTGTTCACTTCCAGAAAGTAGAACTCGGTGGTGTCCGGGTCATAGATATACTCCACGGTGCCGGCGCTGCGGTAGGCAATGCTTTCGCCCAACTGGCGGGCGGTGGCCTGCATGCGGGTACGCACGTCGTCAGTCAGGCCCGGTGCGGGCGCTTCTTCGATCACCTTCTGGTTCCGGCGCTGGGCGGAACAGTCCCGTTCTCCCAGAGCAACAACCTGCCCTTTGCCGTCACCAAACAATTGCACCTCGATGTGGCGCGCGTGTTCCACAAATTTCTCGAGAAAGACGCCATCGTTGCTGAAGTTGTTCTGGCTCAGGCGCTGTACCGAATCGAAGCTCTTGCTCAGATCCCCGGCGCTGTAACAGCGGGACATGCCGATGCCGCCGCCACCGGCGGTACTTTTCAGCATCACCGGGTAACCAATGTCTTTGGCGGCCCGCAAGGCTTCATCCAGACCGGTCAGCAAGCCGGTGCCGGGCAACAGGGGCACACCAGCCTCTTCGGCCAGAGCCCGGGCGGTGTGCTTGAGACCAAACTGTTCCATCTGTTCGGGTGTGGGCCCGAGAAAGACCACGCCCTCGGCGTCGCAGCGCCGGGCAAAATCGGCATTCTCGCTGAGAAAACCGTAGCCGGGGTGGATGGCGTTGGCGCCGCTCTTGTGGATAACTTCAAACAGTTTGTCCTGATCCAGATAAGTGGCGGCGGCCGAGCCTTCACCCAACGACCAGGACTCATCAGCCTGTCGCACATGCAGGGAATCTGCATCCGCCTCGGCATAAACCACCACCGAGGTAATCCCCATGGCGCGCAGGGTACGGATCACCCGACACGCAATGGCACCCCGATTGGCAATCAGGACCTTCTCGAACCTGCCGTTCAGTTCCATACCAGCACCTCGATTGGTGTTGGATTCCAGCCATTACAGGGGTTGTTCAACTGCGGGCAGTTGGAAATCATCACCAGTACATCCATCGCCGCTTTCAGCTCGACATACTTGCCGGCATCGGAAATGCCGTCTTCGAAGGTCAGGCCGCCGTCCGCGGTCACCGGTACGTTCATGAAGAAGTTGATGTTGTGGGTAATGTCCCGTTTGGTCATACCCAGCTCTTCGTGTTCGGTAACCGCCACCAGCCAGCTGTCGCGGCAGGCGTGCATGCATTTCTTTTCCAGTGCATAGCGGGTGGTGTTGCTCTCCGCCGCGCAGGCGCCACCCAGGGTGTCGTGACGGCCGCAGGTGTCGGCGGTGATTTCCAGCATCTCGTTGTTTTCCGAGGACATCAGCTTTGAGCCGGCGGTCAGATACACATTGCCCTGCTCGCGGATGGTGTCCACGGCGCTGTAGCGCTCGGTGGGATTGTAGGCGTTGTAGAACAGGGTGTCGGCGGCCTGGTTGCCTTCCAGGTCCAGGATGCGGATGGTTTCACCGGCCTTCACCACTTTCAGGAAATACTCGCCTGCGGGAACGGTTTCGCGGAAGGCGGCGTTTTCGGGTTTCAATGCGCTTTGCTTGATCATGTCCGGCCTCCGTTACTGGAACAGGTGGTAAAGAGCGGTATTCGCGAAGGCCCGGGTGGCCTCCGGTGACGAGATCTTGCAGGGGTCGGCATCGGTCACGGGGTCCGCCCTGAAGAGCTGATAGCGCACGGGGTGGCTGGGGTATTCGCTGGCCGTGTTCATCGGGTGTGGGCAGGTATGCAGCACCACGATGGTGTCCATCTCGAAACGCAGATCAACGGTGGCTCCGGCGAAAGAGGAATCGCCGGCGAGTGCCATATTGCCGTCGTCATCGGTTTGCACCTTGCTGAACCAGTTCAGGTTGGCAGTCAGGTCTTTCTTGCCCAGACCGTACTTGGCCAGTTCATTCAGAAAGCTGGTAAAACCGTTGCGGTGGTAATGGTTGTGGGCTTCCTGATAGGTCTTTTTGCCCCAACGCTGCTCTACCAGGTCAGCATTGCAGGTGCCGCTGACAGTATCGTGCCAGCCCATGTCGTCACGAATGATGGAGGCAAACACCCGGCCCATATCCGAGAGCAGCACATGGCCCTGGGTGAGCTTGAAGGTGTGCTGGTTCTTCAGGGTGTCCGGCATGTTGTACCGCTCGAGCGGGTTCTCGGGGTTGTACATCAGCATGCCGACGTTGGCACCGCCGGTTTCGTCAATCAGGCGCAGCACGTGGCCGCGGCGCATGATAAAAGACCAGTGGGATCCGCCGGGAATCAGATCGTCGTAGAGGGGGGCTGCTGTGGGCAACATGGCCGTTTCCTCCTGGCTAGGGCGTTTCAAAAAAACGAGAGGCGTCAGTAACTGAACGATCCTCCCGGGCTTTTGTCCCGCCGTGTAGCCTTGGAAAAGGCCGTCAACTCTCGGACCAGTCACCTGCGTTCTCTTGTTCGGGAGAGGCAGGCCGGAACCCTAGTCGACCATTTGTCAGATTGTCGCGCTTTGATGGTGGTTACAGGAACCGACGTCTCGCTGCGTGGTTCTATAACAATCAAGGTCTGTGCCACAGAAGCCAAGGCTTTGATATTACAGTCAAAGCCTTGTTGTGGACGGAAAAGGGAAAAGGTTGGACGACGGACGGGTGCCCGCCATTGGTGCGAAGAAGGTGCGGTTGGTCAGTTATCGTGCATGAGAAGACTTACTTCCCGATGCAGAACGAACTGAAAATTTTCCCCAACAGTTCATCCGGGGTCAGCTGCCCGGTAATTTCACCCAGTGAATCCTGTGCCGCACGCAGGTCCTCGGCCAGTAGTTCCCCGGCGCCGAAGCCTTCAAGCTGACCCTGCCCCTGCAACAGTGAATCCCGGGCCCGTTCCAGGGCATCCAGGTGCCGGCGCCGGGCCAGAAAGCCACCTTCGGTGGTGGTGACAAACCCCATACACTGCTTCAGGTGGTCCCGCAGCACTTCCAGGCCTTCAGAACCTTTCGCTGCCAGGCGTATCACGGGTGCACTCTGTTCGGACTCGGCACTGATGCCCACAATCTCGCCGGAAAGATCCACTTTGTTGCGAATCACCGTCACCGGGGCATTGGCCGGAAGCTGGTCGATAAAGTCGGGCCAGATTTCGTGGGGCTCGGTTTTATCGGTTGTCGTGGCATCCACCATCAGCAGAATGCGATCGGCCTGACGGATTTCCTCCCACGCCCGGGAAATACCAATCTGTTCGACTTCGTCCGAGCTGTCGCGCAGACCGGCCGTGTCGATGATGTGCAGGGGCATGCCATCGATGTGGATATGTTCACGCAGAACGTCCCGGGTGGTGCCTTCAATGGCGGTTACAATCGCAGCTTCCCGGCCTGCCAGTGCATTCAGCAGGGAGGATTTGCCGGCGTTAGGCCTGCCGGCGATCACCACTTTCATGCCATCCCGCATGATGGTGCCCTGCTGGGCTTCGGCCAGAATGGTGGTCACTTGCTCCAGCAGCACGGCGAGGTCTTCAGCCACTTTGCCGTCGGCCAGAAAATCGATTTCCTCTTCCGGAAAATCGATCGCTGCTTCCACGTAAATCCGCAGGTGAGTGACGGCCTCCACCAACGCTTCGATCCGCCGTGAGAAAACACCCTGCATGGAGCGCACCGCACAACGGGCCGCCTGTTCGGAACTGCTTTCAATCAGATCCGCAATGGCTTCGGCCTGGGCCAGGTCCAGTTTGTCGTTAAGGAAGGCTCTTTCGGAGAATTCACCAGGCCGGGCCAGGCGCGCACCCAGACTGCAGACTTCCCGAAGCAGCATATCCAGAATGATGGTGCCGCCATGGCCCTGGAGTTCGAAAACATCCTCACCGGTGAATGAATGCGGATTGGGAAAATACAGCCCGAGACCTTCGTCAATCAGGCCACCATTGCTGTCTTTGAACGGCCCGTAATGGGCGTAGCGAGGCCTGGGTATAAACCCCAGCATCTGCTCGGCAATGACTGCCGCTCTCGGGCCGGATACCCGGACAATCCCTACACCGGCCTGGCCGGGGGCTGTGGCTATGGCGGCAATGGTGTCAGTTGTTGGCTGCATGGTTTTCATTCCTGGATAAAAACAACAAAGGCTCCGCAAGGGAGCCTTTGTCCGGTCAGAAATACCCGTAACTCAGTATTTCTTGTCCGCCGTTTCCTTTTCGATCTTGCGGGTAATGTACCACTGCTGAGCAATCGACAGAACGTTGTTGGTCAGCCAGTACAGTACCAGACCCGCCGGGAACCACAGGAAGAAGACGGTAAATACCAGCGGCATCGCCTTCATCAGTTTCGCCTGCATGGGATCTGGCGGCGTGGGGTTCAGCTGCATCTGGATAAACATGCTGGCGCCCATCAGGATCGGCAGAATGAAATACGGATCCATCTGGGACAGGTCATTTATCCACAGCATGAACGGCGCATGGCGCAACTGGACACTTTCAAACAATACCCAGTACAGCGAAATAAACACCGGCATCTGGACCAGAATAGGCAGACAGCCACCCAGCGGATTGATTTTCTCCCGCTTGTACAGGGCCATCATTTCCTGGGACATGCGCTGGCGGTCATCGCCATAAAGCTCTTTCAGGCGCGTCAGGTGTGGCGCAGCAGCCCGCATCTTGGCCATTGACCGGTAACTGGTAGCCGACAGGTGGAAGAAAACCAGTTTGACCACAACCGTCAGCAGGATGATGGATACACCCCAGTTGCCCACAAGACCATGGAACCACTGCAGAACGTAGAACAATGGCAGGGAGATGAAGAACAGCCAGCCGAAATCAACAGTACGGTCGAGATTGGGGGCGAGGCCTTCGAGGCGATCAATGATCTTGGGACCAACATAGGCGGTGGCACCAACCTCTGCAGTATCACCAGGTGCTACCGTCGTTGCCGGATAAACAAAGCCCATGACATGCAGCTGATCTCTGCGGGTAGTCTGGAACTGAGCAGGTTGGTCCTGCTCGGGAATCCATGCAGTCAGGAAGTAGTGCTGCAGAAAAGCCAGCCAGCCATTGGTGACCTGTTGGTTAATACGCTCTTCAGTGAGGTCATCGAAATCGTATTTCTCGTAGGGATCTTCCGGTGTGCTGACCACCATCCCGAGATAGGCTTTAATACCCATACTGGCCTGGGAGGTGGGGTCCGGAGCCTGATCACGAACGATTTTGCCGGTGAAGTTGGCTTGCCAGGCATTCTCGGAGGTGTTTTCAATCAGGTAACGAACATCGATTTCATAGCTGTCCCGGGCCAACTGGTAGCGTTTGGTGATGTTAACGCCATCTTCGGTGGTGTAGTTCAGGTCTATCCGGAGCTCGTTCTCGCCTTCTTCCAGGGTATATTCACCGGCTTCTGCCGAGAAAACCGGAGCCCGGCTGGAGCTACTGCCATCCGGACCATCCTGTCCGATCAGCCCGCTTTCAAGCAGATAGGTGCGGTTGGAGGTATTGGTCAGAAGCTTCAGAGGTTGCTCACTGTTGAGCTCTTTGTCGTGCTGAAGCAGGGAGCTGGAAACCAGGTTACCACCCACGCGGTCAATGGTGAGCTCATAGACATCAGTTTTGACGGTGATATAGCGATCAGAAATGTTTCTGTCACCGGCATCTGCAGATGCACTGACTCCACCGGTTTCCGGTGTGGAGAACTCATCATCACCAGCCGAAGCAGAATTGCTTTCAGGCAACACCATTTCGTCGGTTGCGCCATTGCCGTTGTCAGCACTTTCCGTCTGAGCGACCTGCTCTGTGGCTGACTGATGGTAGTCCTCGTTCCAGGCAAGGACCATCAGATAACTGACAATCGCAAGACCGGCAAACAAAACGATGCGTTTGATATCCATAAACTTAGTGTCTGGTCTGAGTAGTGGAATGGAGGCTTTCGGTCTGGTCGCTGGCCTGTTTCTGGCTAGCCTGTACAGACGATTCTGTTCCCGGTACCGGATCATAACCGCCTTCAGCCCAGGGATGGCATCTCAGAAGACGGGCACCTGCCAGGTAACTTCCCTTGAGAGCACCATGGTGCTGGATGGCCTCAATGGCGTATTGTGAACACGTAGGGTGGTGTCGGCAATGGCTGGCCATCATCGGACTGATGGCGTACTGGTAGAACCGGATGGGCAGGAGCAGAATTTGACGCATTAACTCTCACCTCGAGATTTTGCGTCTGAATCTTCAGACAGGGCCTGGCGGTGCTTTTTTTTCACTCGACGCCAGAGGTCATTCAATGATGACCGCACGGCAGTGTTGTCCAACTGGGTCAGTCCCTGGCGTCCAAGAACGATAATATCCAGTGAGGGCAAATCCTGCTGGAGCCTGAAAGTTTCTCTGACTTGACGTTTTATCCGGTTTCGCTGGACCGCCAGTCGCAGATTCTTCTTCGAGAAGATCAGACCGATCCTGGCGTGACCCCGATCATTCGGTGTCGCCAGGATCAGAAAATTCCTGTGCGGAACTTTCAGAGCTACGTCATCAAAGACTTTGCTGTAATCCGAAGGCTTCAGAAGCCTGTGAGATTTCGGAAACCCCAAAGTCTTCATGAGGTAATCCCGGAGTTACGCAGACAGACGTGCGCGACCTTTGGCACGACGACGGGAGATTACCTTGCGACCGTTTGCAGTTGCCATACGGGCACGGAAACCGTGAACACGCTTGCGCTTCAGGACGCTCGGTTGAAATGTTCTTTTCATGGTGAAGTTCTCACAAATTCGTCAATGGACTTTCGTTATTGGCTGAAAAACAGACAGCCAAAACAGGAGCGGCATTCTAGTCAAATCCCGGGGCAAGTTCAATGATTATGGTTGCCGGGATTGGCTTTTCTGCTGCCCGGGGCTGGCAGGCCGATGAATAACAGAATCTATAAGTCTTTTTTAAATTCTTTAAAAGATTATTTATTACTGTTATTAGGCAGGCCATATTCTGTGGGTAAGTGCTTTTTGTACCGTAAAAACAAGAAATTACGCTATTGATAAGGGTCTTGAGGGATGGCCATGAGCTCTGTGGACAACGCAGGCAGGGAATGTGCATAAATCGACTGATCAGGAAAAGCGTGAGTTGTTCATGGTTCGGTACAAAGGTTTCACACAGGGTTGAGGGCCGTGTATACACAGTGTGCTGTGAATAAGTTTTTTACCTCATTTTTCTGTACACAAGGCTGTTGATATGTCTACAACAAATTGAAAAGTAAAATAAAATGTTTCCACAAGCTGTTCATTAAGCTGATTGGCGGCCTTTTACTGGCCTGCGTCACAGGGTAGAATCCGGGGCTATCTTCAGCGCCAGGCAGATCTGTATCTGCGGGCGTATGAGCAGTTGGTTTTCAGGAGCAGGCGGGTTTGCCTAATACTATGTGGCATCAATGTCTTGAAGTACTCAGGGATGAATTTCCCGCTCAACAGTTTAATACCTGGTTGAGACCCCTTCAGTCTGAGCTCAGGGAAGGGCAGTTGATGCTGTTCGCGCCGAATCGCTTTGTCATGGACTGGGTCAACCAGAAGTACCTGCGCCGCATAGAAGAAGTGTTGAAAGACCTGAACGGCGGACAGTCGCCGCGTGTGGTCATGAAAGTTGGATCGGCACCCCGGGAAAGCGAACCGGTGGTGCGCTCGGTGGATAAGCAACCCAGCGGTAATGTGGCGGATGAAACCGGCCGGACGGTGACCGAAGAAGAAAGAAGCGTGGCCGCGACAGTACCGGCAGCGCAGTCGTCCAATGTTCATGCGTCTCCGCGTCCGGGCAGTCAACGCCGGGAAGTTCAGGTTGAAGGCGATATCAAGCACCGGAGCTTTCTGAACGAGAGCTTTACGTTTGAAACCTTTGTGGAAGGTAAATCGAACCAGCTGGCCCGCGCGGCCTCCATGCAGGTGGCCGAAAACCCGGGTGGTGCCTACAATCCACTGTTTCTCTACGGCGGTGTCGGTCTGGGTAAAACCCACCTGATGCATGCGATCGGCAATGAGATTGTCCGGCGTAATCCGGGTGCGAAAGTGGCGTATCTGCGCTCCGAACGGTTTGTGGCTGATATGGTCAAAGCGCTGCAGCTGAATGCCATAAATGAATTCAAGCGCTACTACCGGTCAGTCGATGCCCTGTTGATCGACGATATCCAGTTCTTTGCCCGCAAGGAACGATCCCAGGAAGAGTTTTTCCACACGTTTAACGCCTTGCTCGAAGGTGGCCAGCAGGTCATCGTTACCTGCGACCGTTTCCCGAAAGAAATTGTCGATATGGAAGAGCGCCTGAAATCCCGTTTTGGTTGGGGGCTGACGGTCATGGTTGAGCCTCCCGAGCTGGAAACCCGGGTCGCGATTCTGATGAAAAAAGCAGAGCAGGCGAACGTAAAACTCAGCAGTGAAGCGGCGTTTTTTATCGCTCAGAAAATCCGGTCAAACGTTCGTGAACTGGAAGGGGCGCTGCGTCTGGTGATAGCGAATGCTCACTTCACCGGTTCGGAAATTACCCCGCCGTTTATCCGGGAAAGCCTGAAAGATTTGTTGGCACTGCATGAAAAGCAGGTCAGCATCGACAACATTCAGCGCACGGTGGCGGAGTATTACAAGATTAAAGTGTCGGACCTGCTGTCCAAGCGTCGGACCCGTACGGTTACCCGACCGAGACAGGTAGCCATGTCGCTGGCAAAGGAGCTGACCAATCACAGCCTTCCTGAAATTGGCGATGCTTTTGGTGGCCGGGACCATACGACGGTCCTGCATGCCTGCAAGAAAATCGTGGAGCTACAGGAGACTGATCCTGGTATCCGCGAGGACTATCAGAACTTCATGAGATTGCTGACTACCTGACAATCCTCTGGTGGTTGCTGAACATTCACTTCCGATAACAGAAACCGAGTGCCATGAAACTGACAATCAGCCGTGAATCCCTGCTCACCCCGCTGCAAAGCATTGCCGGCGTGGTGGAAAAGAAACAGACCATGCCGGTTCTGTCGAACGTGTTGCTTGAAGCAGAAGACAATACGCTGACTCTGACCGGTACCAATATGGAAGTGGAGCTGGTGGCCCGGGTTACACCGGTGCATGTCGACCAGCCGGGGCGGATCACCGTACCAGCCCGGAAACTGGCGGATATCTGTCGGGCCGTGAGTGATTCGGCGCCGATTGATATTGCCCTGGAAGGTGACCGGTTGCATGTTCACGCAGGCAACTCCCATTTCACGCTTGCTACATTGCCGGCAGAGCATTTTCCCAATGTCGAAGACGAAGCGGAAAGTTTCCGGCTCGAGCTGCCGCAGAAAGACCTGGAGCATATGTTCGATGCCACGGCGTTTGCCATGGCGCAGCAGGATGTACGGTATTATCTGAATGGCCTGCTGCTGGAGGTCGACAGCGGCCATGTACGCACAGTCGCGACAGATGGCCATCGCCTGGCGATGTCCCACCTGGATATGGAAACCGGTTGCCCGGAGCTGCGCCAGGTGATTGTGCCGCGCAAAGGTGTGCTGGAGCTGGCCCGGTTGCTGGATGATGTAGAAGCGCCGGTTACCCTGGTGATTGGTGACAATCATCTGCGTGCCACGGTTGGTAGCTACACCTTCACCTCCAAACTGATTGAAGGCAAGTTCCCGGACTACAACCGGGTTATCCCCCGCGGTGGTGACAAGATCGTGATGGCTGATCGCTCCACGCTCAAGCACACACTGCAACGCGCCGGCATCCTGTCTCATGAGAACATTCGCGGGGTAAGGCTGAACCTGTCTTCAGGACAATTGCAGGTGTTTGCCAACAACCCGGATCAGGAGCAGGCGGAAGATGCCCTGCCTGTGGATTACGAAGGCGAATCCCTGCAGATCGGTTTTAACGTCGGGTATCTGGTGGATGTGATGAACGCGCTGGACGATGACCAGGTGAAAATCACCCTTTCCAACCCCAACAGCAGTGCCCTGATCGAGTCCGAAACGGACACCAGTTGCCTGTATGTTGTTATGCCCATGCGGTTGTAATGTCATGGACGTCGCCACGGAGAACCAATGGTTACCGTAGCAAAAGGCATCAAGGGTGCTTTGCGCGTGGGTCAGACCCTGTCGGTGCTGGGGCGTACCGGCTTTGACTGGCTCCGTGGCGATCGCCCCCCTGCTCCCAGGCTGTTGCGGCAGACCTTTGAGCGGCTGGGGGCTACGTACATAAAACTGGGCCAGTTTATTGCCAGTTCACCTACCTTCTTTCCGAAAGCCTACGTTGAAGAGTTTCAGCACTGCCTGGACCAGACGCCGGCGCTGCCTTTCGAGGTTATCCACAAGATTATTGCCGATGAGCTCGGGCGGCCTGTGGAAGAGGTCTTCAGCCATATTGAGCCGGTGGCCCTGGCCTCTGCGTCCATCGCGCAGGTGCACTCAGCGCGGCTGCTGAGCGGTGAGGAAGTGGTGATCAAGGTACAGAAGCCGGATGTTGAGACCACGCTGAGTACGGACCTCAACTTCCTGTACATCTCTGCACGGGTAATAGACACCCTGGCTCCGAAACTGTCCTGGGCGTCGATTTCCGGTATCGTGGGCGAGATTCAGCAATCGATGATGGAAGAGTGTGATTTCATCAAAGAAGCCGAAAACCTCAGAACCTTTCGCCGGTTTCTGGAAAATACCCATAACCAGGATGTTATCGTTCCTGAAGTGTACGAGCAGTACAGCAGTCGGCGTGTGCTCACCATGGAGCAATTCCACGGTGTGTCACTGACGGACCTCGAAAGTATTCGTAAGGTGACGGATGATCCGGAACGTACGCTGATCAATGCCATGAATACCTGGTTTACCAGCCTTACCCAATGTGAGTTTTTTCACGCCGATCTACACGCCGGAAATCTGATGGTTCTGGACGATGGCCGGGTAGGTTTTATCGACTTCGGTATTGTTGGCCGCATCCGTCCGGAACTCTGGACCGCCGTGCGGGATTTTGTCTCAGCCGTCATGGTGGGCAATTTTGACGGCATGGCTGAGGCGATGACCCGAATTGGCGTTACCCGGAGTAATGTCAGCGTCAAAGCGCTATCCGACGATCTTCGCCGCCTTTATCAACAGTTTGATAGTGCTCCAGGGAACTCAGAATCTGACGTGTCCCGGGCGGAAGACGAAGTGAATGACCTGATGTTAGACATGGTTCGTGTTGGTGAAAAACACGGCCTTCATTTTCCACGGGAATTTGCACTGCTGCTGAAACAGTTTCTTTACTTCGATCGTTATGTGCATATCCTGGCACCGGAAATGGATATGTTTATGGACGAGCGATTGAAGCTGATGCATTGAGACCTTTCTTTTTATGGCGCTAGTCAAACTTCAGACACAACACTTCCGGAACCTGGCGCCGGATGCGATCACCTTCTCCCCTTCTTTCAATCTGATTTATGGTGCCAATGGCAGTGGCAAAAGCAGCGTACTGGAAGCCATTGGCTATCTTGGTCTTGGGCGGTCTTTCCGGGTAACGCGACATCAGGCCGTGGTGGCTCACGGCCAGCAGAAGCTCACCGTGTTTGGCGCCCTGGATCAGGGGTTGGGCAAGTCGCCGGCGGATGAATCCGGGCATAAAAAAGGTATGGCTCACCGGCTGGGTATCTCCCGTGATATTGCACTGAAGGAAACCTTGCTTCGTGTCGATGGTGAACCGGTTCGTAATCTGTCATTACTGGCCATGCATATGCCGGTATCGGTCATTGACCCCGGTGTTTTCGATATCGTTGCTGGCGGCCCTGGTAAGCGGCGGCAGTTTCTCGACTGGTTAGTGTTCCACGTGGAACCTTCGTTTTCGTCGTTGTGGCAGCAATGCCAGAGAGTGACATCGCAGCGGAATAAAACGCTCAGAAATGGTAAACTGGACGAATCGCTTTTACGGGTATGGGATGCTCAGTACGGGGCGCTGGCTGAAAAGCTCAGCGATGCCAGAGCGGCTGTGTTCCGACAGTTCAAAGAGGCGTTCGATCAGGTTCTTGAAGAGCTGAACGCAGGCTGGACGGACGGCCTGAAGCTGGAGTTTTATCCCGGCTGGGATCGTTCGAAGCCGTTGACCGAGGTTTTGCAGGGACACCGTGAACAGGAGTTCCGCATGGGCCACACATTGTATGGCCCCAACCGGGCCGACCTCCGATTGAAACTGGGAGGGCGGCCGGTGGCTGAGACATTCTCCCGCGGACAACAGAAAACGCTGGTCATTCTGATGAAGATTGCCCAGGGCAAGGTGTTGAGTGATGTTGGAAAACAGGTCACCTTCCTGCTTGACGATATTAACGCCGAACTGGATGTCCGACACCGGATGATGCTGGCCCGGAAGTTACAGGCTTTGCGTTGTCAGGTATTTATTACGTCCATCGAACACCCGGAGCCGGATGTGCTGTGGGCGGATGGCGAAGCACCAGAATACAGAATGTTCCACGTGGAACATGGCAAATTGACGGAAGAAAAAACCGGGGATCACCCTCAGGAGTCTCTTTAATGAGTGAATCGAACTACAATTCCTCCAGTATCAAAGTCCTCAAAGGACTGGATGCGGTGCGGAAACGTCCGGGTATGTACATCGGCGACACCGATGACGGTACCGGCCTGCACCACATGGTCTTTGAGTTGGTGGATAACTCCATCGATGAGGCTCTGGCAGGCCACTGCTCGGAAATCGGGATCATTATTCACCCGGACGAATCCGTTACCGTTAAAGATAACGGGCGCGGCATTCCGGTGGATCTGCACGAGGAAGAAGGTGTCTCCGCCGCTGAAGTTATCATGACGGTGCTGCACGCCGGTGGTAAGTTCGACGACAACTCCTACAAGGTATCCGGTGGTCTCCACGGTGTGGGTGTGTCTGTTGTTAACGCACTCTCCTCTACCCTGACCCTGACCATCCGCCGCGATGGCAAAGTGTATGAGCAGACCTACACGCACGGGGTGCCGAATTCTCCCCTGGTGGCGGTTGGTGAAACCGAAGCGTCGGGTACCAAGGTTCACTTTATTCCGTCGCCGGAAACCTTCACCCATATCGAATTCCATTACGACATTCTTGCCAAGCGGTTGCGTGAGCTTGCGTTCCTCAACAAAGGGGTTCGCATTCGCCTGACCGACGAGCGCAGCGGCAAGGAAGAAGTGTTTGAGTACGAAGGCGGTCTGCACGCATTCGTTGAGCATCTGAACGCCAATAAAACACCGATTAACCGGGTGTTTTACTTCGACCACCAGCGTGACGACGGCATTGCTGTGGAAATCGCCATGCAGTGGAACGATGCCTTCCAGGAAAATATCTACTGCTTCACCAATAACATTCCCCAGCGGGATGGCGGTACGCACCTGGCGGGCTTCCGCGCGGCTCTGACCCGTTCACTGAATACCTACATTGAACACGAAGGTATCGGCAAAAAAGCCAAGGTACACACCTCCGGTGACGACGCCCGGGAAGGTCTGACCGCCATTATTTCGGTGAAAGTACCGGACCCGAAGTTCTCTTCCCAGACCAAAGACAAGCTGGTGTCATCGGAAGTGAAAACGGCTGTCGAGCAGGATCTGTATCAGAACTTTGCCGACTACCTGCAGGAGCAACCCAACGAAGCCAAGCTGATCGTCAACAAGATGATCGAAGCGGCCCGTGCCCGGGAAGCTGCCCGTAAAGCCCGCGACATGACCCGTCGTAAAGGCGCTCTGGATATTGCCGGTCTGCCCGGTAAGCTGGCGGATTGTCAGGAAAAAGATCCGGCCCTGTCTGAACTGTTCATTGTGGAGGGTGATTCTGCGGGCGGTAGTGCCAAGCAGGGTCGTGACCGCAAGACCCAGGCCATCCTGCCGCTGAAAGGTAAGATCCTGAACGTAGAGAAGGCCCGTTTTGACAAGATGCTGTCATCGGTGGAAGTGGGCACGCTGATTACTGCCCTGGGTTGTGGCATTGGCCGCGAAGAATTCAACCCGGAAAAGCTGCGCTACCATTCCATCATCATCATGACGGACGCCGATGTGGATGGTTCCCACATCCGCACCCTGCTGCTGACCTTCCTGTTCCGCCAGATGCGGGAAATTATCGAGCGTGGTCATGTCTTCATTGCCATGCCACCGCTTTACAAGGTCAAGCGTGGCAAGCAGGAGCAGTACCTGAAGGATGAGAAGGCGAAAGAGGCCTATCTCACTCAGACCGCCCTGGAAGGCGCTCAGTTGTTTGTGAATGCCGATGCACCGGCCATCAAGGATTCCGCTCTGGAAACCATGGTGAAAGACTACCAGGCGGTGATGGCGATGATTGATCGTCTGTCCCGGGCCTATCCGGCCATGGTGTTGAGGCAGATGATCGACAACACCACCCTGACGCCCGAGCAGCTGAAAGAAGAAGAGCCGGTGGCCCGCTGGGTTGCCCGTCTGGGCGAAGGTCTCGAGCTGGATACCCGCACGGGTACCAAATACAGCTTCTCTGTGACTCGTGATGAAGAACGGCACCTTTACCTGCCCATGGTCACGATCTATGTGCACGGTATTCCGTATGAGCATGTGTTCGGTCATGATTTCTTCGAGTCGTCTTCCTACAAGTCCATTGCCCGGTTGGGCGAAACTCTGGACGGTCTGGTGGAAGAAGGCGCCTACATCCAGCGTGGCGAGCGCAAGCAAACGATTCTGTCGTTTGAAGGTGCGCTGGGCTGGTTGATGAAGGAAGCACAGCGTGGCCTGAACATTCAGCGTTACAAGGGTCTGGGTGAGATGAACCCTGAGCAGCTGTGGGAAACCACCATGGATCCGGAAACCCGCCGGATGATGAAGGTTACTATCGAGGACGCCATTGCGGCCGACCAGATCTTCACCACCCTGATGGGCGACGATGTGGAGCCACGGCGTAACTTTATCCAGAGCAATGCCCTGGAAGTGAGTAACCTGGATATCTGATTTAAGCGGATTTCAGGCATAAAAAAACGGTGGTCTCCGGGAGGAACCACCGTTTTTTTTGTTCTAACTCCGTGGCAAGAGAGGGGTAGGCTTTTCAAAAACACGCTGTAAATACATCCCTGTACCGCTCGAGCTCCGCCCTTCAGCGCTTATTGCTCCTGCGTCGCGCTGCAGGTCCAGGGCAGGCCATCCTTGGCCAGCCCGTGAAGAGCTATTCGCTCTTCACCCCTGGCTCCGCACGGTTTTTGAAAAGCCTACCCCTCTCTTGCCACTCATAGCGAGCTGAAAACTTAAGACTCTTCCTTCTTGCGCTGCTTTTCCTTTTCTTTTTCAACCAGATGCGGAGCCATCACTTCTTCCAGGGTATGGCCCGTCAGACGGCGAATGGTGCGCCACAGGTAATAGAAGATCAGCATCATCATCACCATCGACGGAATGGCAATCATCGGATAGCTCACCAGCGTCATCCGGCCCAGCTCTTCGTTGAAGGCTTCGGTGCCGGAGGGGCTGACGACAATCCATTTCGCGAGAATGAAGTTCATGATTGAGGAAAACAGGAAGGTGCCGGCGAAGAAGTAACTGGCATTCAGTAGCCGACCCTCAAATTCTTCCACACCACCGCGCTCTTCCAGTGAGGCGTGGATCTTATCCACATCCAGGACATTCGGGTTGTACAGCAGGGTTCGTACCAGCGGGTATCTGGTACGGGTGGAAATCAGTACCGCCAGGCCAATTACCGCCGGCACAGCAGCTTCCTTGATGGCCAGCCACCCGGCATCAAGCTCCAGCAGGCCAATACCCCCGGTCAGCCCGACACTGATCAGGCCCAGCAGGGCGATAAAATTCTTCTTGTGGTAGCGAATCAGCTCGAACAGACCCCAGCCAAGAGGAAAGGCCAGGCCGATAATCAACGCATTCACACTACCAAGATGCTCATCACCACTGAATTTCATCAGGATAACGGAAGGAATGATGATGCTGACCAGCAGGTCAATCCAGGGACGGGGTTGATGTTCCGGAGTGGTGTTCGATGGGGAATCAGAAGTCATGCAAATACCTGATAAAAACAAAAGGCGGCGAAACCATCGGGTTCCGGGTTAACCGGAACAGTATACGATGATTACGCCGCCTTTCGCGATCCTGGTGAAGCCCGGCTTATATCACGCGCCGACTTCTTTCAGGCTTTCTTCGACAATCTTCAGGCCTTCTTCCAGCACTTCGTCTTCAATAGTGACGGGCATCAGGAAGCGGACAGTGTTGCCGAACAGACCACAGCTGAGCAGGATCAGACCCTTTTCCTTGGCCTTCTTGGTAATGGCCGCGGCCAGTTCCGGCTTGGGCGTGTGGGAGTCTTTGCTTTCTACCAGTTCAAACGCGGCCATGGCGCCGAGGTTACGGGCGTTGGCAACATGCTCGAACTGGTCTTCCCACTGGCTGAAGCGTTCATGAAGTTTCTCACCCAGACGCTGGCTCTTGCCAAGGATATCTTCTTCCTTGAACACATCGAACACAGCCAGAGCCGCCGCACAGGCAGTCGGGCTGCCGGTGTAGGTGCCGCCCAGAGAGTTGGGGCCAGAGGAATCCATTACCTTGTCGGTACCGACAATGGCGGAAATCGGCATGCCGTCGGCCATCGACTTGGCCATGGTCATGATGTCCGGCTGAACGCCGCTGTGCTCAATAGCAAACATCTTGCCGGTACGACCGAAGCCGCTCTGTACTTCGTCAACGATCATCATGATGTCGTTGTCGTCACAGATCTTGCGGATCTTCTGCAGGAATTCGGTGGAAGCGGCGTAAAAACCGCCCTCGCCCAGCACTGGTTCGATAACGATAGCCGCGGTGTCGCCGGCCGGAGAGTCAGCCTTCATGGCCATCTGCAGGCCACGCAGGGCTTCTTCCTCACTGACACCGTGGTAAGGCACCGGATAAGGCGCGCGATAAACCATGCCCGGCATCGGACCGAAATCATTCTGATAAGGCGCTGCTTTGCCGTTCATGGCCATGGTCATGAAGGTACGGCCGTGATAACCACCAGTGAAACAGATGGCGTTGGTCTTGCCGGTCGCAGCCCGTGCGATCTTGAGCGCGTTTTCCAGCGCTTCCGCACCGGAGTTGGCCAGCATTACCTTGGCATCGCCTTTAACCGGCACCACTTCAGCCAGCTTCTGTGCGAGCTTCACATAGCCTTCATAGGGCATAACGGTCTGGCAGGTGTGCATCACCTTGTCCAACTGGGCCTTAACCGCCTCAACCACTTTCGGGTGACGATGACCAATGTTCAATACACCGATACCACCGGCGAAGTCGATCATGCGCTTGCCATCGGCGTCCCAGAGTTCCGCATTCAGCGCATGGTCAGCAAACTGTTCATTCGGGCTGGCCGCACCGGCTGCCACATAACGTTCTTTGAGTGCCTGCAATTCTTTATTGCTCACTATTTCATTCTCCCTGGGTTCACGTTCTAAAGTTACCTATACAGTGTAGGTAGTCCGGTGCCAGGAAACAAACCCCCTGTTGGCGGTATCATGCCGTGTCGCCCCGAAACTGAAGTTTTGCCAGTCGTTGATAGAGACCGTTTTCATGCATGAGTTGCTCGTGGGTACCAACGGCCAGCAGGCAACCCTGGTCCATTACCGCAATACGATCAGCATCTCTGACGGTTGCCAGGCGGTGGGCAATGACCAGCGTAGTGCGGGCGGCGGTAAGAGCCGGCATGGCCTGCTGGATAAGGTTTTCACTTTCGGCATCCAGGGCACTGGTGGCTTCGTCCAGCAGTAGTACAGGCGCGTCGGCCAGCAACGCCCGGGCAATGGCCAGGCGTTGCTTCTGCCCGCCGGACAGGCCGAGGCCGGCATCGCCGAGGGGCGTCTCATAGCCCTTTGGCAGGCTGTGGATAAAGTCGTGAGCGTGGGCAACCCGCGCAGCCTGTTCCACATCGGCCTGGCTGGCCCCGGGCCGGGCGTAACGGATGTTGTCCGCCACCGTGCCATGAAACAACGCGGGATTCTGGGGCACCAGGGCAAAACACCGGCGCAGGGATTGCAGAGACAGCTCCGCTGTATCCATTCCATCAATCAGGATCCTGCCCTCGCCCGGCTGGTAGAAATGCAGCAGCAGGTCAAACAGCGTCGACTTGCCGGCACCGGACGGGCCAACCAGCGCCAGGGTTTCACCGGCTTTTACCGTCAGCGAAAAATCCGAGAGTGCCGGCTGTTCCGTTCGCCCGGGGTAGCTGAAGCTCAGATGCTCAATGCGGATTTCCCCTTTGACGGGTTCCGGAAGCGCTTTTCCGGTATTCTCCCGAACGAATTCCGGTTCGGTTTGCAGCAGCTCGAACAGCCGCGCCGCCGAACCCGCCGCCCGCTGCAATTCACCAATCACCTCACTGATCGCCCCTGCGGCCACGCCCACCAGCAGGCTGTAGAACACAAATGCGGCCAGTTCACCCGGGGTGATCCGGCCCTCAATCACATCCAGCCCGCCAATCCAGATCACGATGCCCACGGCGCCCATCACCAGAGAAATAACCAGAGTGGTCAGCCACGCCCGTTGCCGGATGCGTTGCCGGGCGATGTCGAAGGCCTTCTCGGAAACTTCGGCGAAAAAGCGCCGGTCATGGGGCTGATGGTTAAAGGCCTGAACGGTTTTGATCTGCGTAAGATTCTCACCCACATAACTGCCAACATCCGCGACCCGGTCCTGGCTCAGACGCGACAGCTGCCGCACGCGGCGCCCGAAGAACAGAATCGGCGCGATCACCAGGGGGAAACCCAGCAGGATAATACTGGCCAGCTTGGCGTTGGTGATGAACAACAGCAACAAGCCCCCGACCAGCATCAGGGCGTTACGCAGGGCAATCGACACCGTGGAGCCAATCACGGATTGCAGGACGGTAGTGTCGGCGGTGAACCGCGACTGGATCTCCAGCGCCCGGTTCTTCTCGAAGAAGCCGGGATGCAGGTCAATCAGATGGTTGAAGACCTTCTTGCGGACATCGGCCACCACCCGCTCCCCGATCCAGGACACCAGATAGAACCGGGCGAACGAGCCGAATGCGAGCCCCAGCACCAGCACGAAGAACAGGCCGATGGCCTTGGCCAGATTCTCCGGGGACTCGGTGGCCAATCCCTGATCCACCAGAATACGCAGACCCTGCCCGAGGCTCAGGGTAATTCCGGCCGTGAAAACCAGCGCCACCAGAGCGCCGGCCACGGCTCGGCGGTAAGGGCTGATAAATTCAACAACCAGTTGCAGGGCTTTGCGGTGACGGGTGTTAATGATGTGCCTCCTCGATACCGGCTGTTGTAAACTCCGGCAACCATACGGTTTGTACTCGTAATAAGACCTATCATACAGCTACGCAAGAGCGTGCGGGGTTGGGGTTGCTCTGCCAGGACCGTCAAAAGCCAGGGATGGCTTTTGTCGAGCGTACAGGGATGTATTTACAGCGTGTCCTGGCAGAGCAACCCCACCTCGTGCGCTCGACGACTCCGAAGCCAAAGGAAGACCAAGTGCGCGCCTACGCCGACAACGACTACCCCGCTGACCATAAACCCGATTGGAAAATAATCTCCGGTCTCTGGCCCTATCTGGCCGAGTTCCGGGGCCGGGTGGTACTGGCCCTGGGCTTTCTGGTGTTGGCGAAGCTGGCTACGGTCGCCACGCCGATCGCCCTGAAATACATTGTGGACTATCTGGACCAGACCGGCAGTGAAGACATGCTGCTGTGGATCCCGGTGATTCTGGTGGTGGCCTACGGTTCACTGCGCTTTGGCGCCACACTGTTCAGCGAGTTGCGGGATGCGGTGTTTGCACGGGTCGCTGAGCGGGCCATGCGGCGGGTGTCGTTGCGGATCTTCGAGCATCTTCATAACCGGGAACTGGCCTTCCATCTCGACCGCAAAACCGGCGGTCTGGCCCGGGATATCGAGCGGGGCACCAACGGCATCAGTTTCCTGCTGCGTTTCACCCTGTTCAATATCGTGCCCACCCTTCTGGAAATCCTGATGGTCGCCGGCATTCTGTTTGTGGCGTTCAACGTGGGGTATGTCGTGGCCATCCTGGTGGCCGTGGTGGTTTATGTGGTTTTTTCCATCAAAACCACCGAGTGGCGTACCAAATTTGTTCGGGAGGCCAATGCCCGGGACAACCAGTCCAACTCGCGGGCCATAGACAGTCTGCTTAATTATGAAACCGTCAAATACTTCAACAATGAACGCTATGAGGCGCAATTATACGACGTCGATCTGGATGACTGGGAACAGGCCCGCCTGAAAAACCGCTTGTCACTGGCGGCCCTGAACTCGGGCCAGGCGCTGATCATTGGTCTGGCGATGATCGTGATTATGGCCATGGCCGTTCGGGAAGTCGCCGCCGGTGACATCACGCTGGGCGACTTCACCATGATCAACGCCTACCTGCTGCAATTGTTCATTCCCCTGAATGCCCTGGGTTTTGTTTACCGGGAAATCCGCCAGGCACTGGTGAATGTCGAGCGCCTGTTCAAACTGCTGGGGGACGAGCCGGCCATTCAGGATGCACCGGAGGCCACCGATCTGGTTGTGGATAACGGTGAGATTCGTTTTGAACACATCCACTTTGCCTACCGCCCGGACCGGCCAATTCTGCAGGACGTGAATTTCACCATCCCGGCGGGCCACAAGGTGGCAGTGGTGGGTGCCAGTGGTGCCGGCAAGTCTACCCTCGCCCGCCTGCTGTTCCGTTTTTATGACGTGGATAACGGGGCAATTCGAATCGATGGCCAGGATATCCGCGACGTGACCCAGGACAGCCTGCGCTCGGCAATCGGCGTGGTGCCCCAGGATACCGTGCTGTTCAACGATACCCTGTACCGGAACCTGGCCTATGGCCGGCCGGAGGCCACCGAGGATGAAGTCTACCGGGCCGCGCGAATGGCGCATCTGGAACACTTTATCCACAGCCTGCCGGAGGGTTACGACACCAAAGTGGGCGAACGTGGACTGAAACTGTCCGGCGGGGAAAAACAACGGGTGGCCATCGCCCGGGTAATTTTGAAGAACCCGCCGTTGCTGATTCTGGACGAGGCCACATCTTCTCTGGATTCTCTTTCCGAACAGGCGATTCTGGGAGCGCTCAAGGAAGTCAGCCGCCAGCGTACTACCCTGGTGATCGCCCACCGCCTGTCTACCATCCGCGATGCCGACACCATTCTGGTGATGGATGGTGGCCGTATTGTGGAAAGTGGTAGCCATAACCAGCTATTGGCCGCTGGTGGGCACTACGCCAATCTTTGGGCACGGCAGAACCACGAGGATGAGAGCTAAGAATCTGAGTGGGCTCACTTTTATAATGACCTCTTATTGCGCGAGTCCCCAAGTCCTCGGTGATGCAATGCCATCATTGCATCAGTCACTTGAGCGCAGTAATGCAGACGGAGTGATATTGAAGTTGGTAACGATGTGGGATAGCCTCACGATTATTAAAAGGCGGCCATGGGAGGCTGCCTGTTTTCAATATTATCCAATGGATGGATGCCGGTCATGGAAGCACCAGGAACACCCCCCTTTTCTCTCTCTGAAATCTTCAATACGCACCTATTCCAGTCTCGCCGACTGCTGACACTGGAAATGGCCGGAGCCCCCCTGATGCCCCATCGCCTGGTGGGCGCCCGCGGCAAGGTGCAGATGCAGGCGCAGTCCGACAACCTCGAGGCCACGGCCCGCAAAAACATCAACGTTACCTCCAGCGACCAGAAAATCGACCTGGCCGCCGCCAAAGAAATCCTGCTGGTCAGCGGCGGGGCCTACGTGCGGATCAAGGACGGCAATATTGAGCTTCATGCGCCGGGCAAGGTGGAGGTCAAAGGGGCCATGAAGAGCTTTGATGGGCCGGCCGATCTGACCCGAACGCAAGAGATAGCCAATGCAAAGGGGCTCTGCGAAGAGTTCTTCACGCTCAGGGATAAACACACGGATGAGCCCCTTCGTTATGCCGGATACCGGATCGAAACGGCCGAAGGTGAGGTCATTACCGGACGCTGTGATGGAGAAGGAAGGACCCAGAAGATAATGACTCGTCAACCACAGAATCTGAGTGTCACATCACTCGATCCTCTGGATGACACAGCAGGAGAGGATGCCTGATGACCACACAAGCTCATGGACAAACCACAACAAAGCGGCGTGCCAAGGGGCAGGATGTGTTCATCGAGCCCGCAGACCTGCTTTTTTACATGGTGGGCCAGGATACGCTGCTCGCGGTTCCCAAACAGCATATGCCCGCCATGCTCCAGGAAATGCGATTGCTTGAAGCCGTCGTTGAGGGGCAGCAAAACGCTATCGAGAATCTGAAATCCTGCCAGGACGCCTACATACAGGTAAAACAGGCGAATTACTTCAATCCCGACGAGCGAGCCCTGATCGAAAAGTCCGACAGCCCAGAGGCCCTGGAAAGAAAAATTTGGGTTGCCCAGGGTGCATTGGACAGCGCCAACGAAAAACTGCGGGGAGTGCTGGCGCCCGTTACCGGCGCTCATGACCCATCCAACCCTATCGTGGAACTCATCCCCATCCAGCGCCGGGGCACTCATGCCAGCACCAATGGTTTTCGGATGGCGTATGCCCGGTTAAATGCTATTCCCGACGGGTGCCGCCGATACCGACCCAAACTCGAAAACACGACCCCAATGGCCGCTGGTGACAGCGTGATCACAGATGGGCGGCTGGACTGGAACAAGCTAAAAAAACAACTGACCGACATCGAGAAAAATACCACCATCAAAACCGATATCCCCTGGTTTGACGACTGGCTAAAACTCGAAGATCAAAGCAAGGAATTGTTCCAGTGGAGCAAGCGCCTGAATGAAAGCCTGCACCGGGCCCACCGTTATCAAGTCGGAGAGGCCCACGAGGCCGGCAGCCTGAGGGTCGATCTGAGCACCGAAGCCCAATTGATGCGCTGGGGCTACGGTGCCAGCGGCCTCAGTGGTGAGTTCAATCCCTTTCAGGGCAAGGCCTCCATCAAGGCCAGTGGCCACGCCGAGCTCATGCTGGCCCAGGCCAGAGGCACCATCGACTGCTATGAACCTGCCGGTGGCTACATGATGGCCTTTGCCGGCGTTAACCTTGGCATGCTGCGCAGCCATACCCTGCTGAGCGTCGCCGGCAGCCTGGGTGCCAGCGTTGCCGTTGAGCTGAACCTCGAGGCACAGTTTACGGGCCAGGGTGCCAAAGCCAAAGGCATCCCCGGCTCTGCCCGCGAAGGGGGCGTTCCAGGGCAACAGGTCGTGGACATGTCCAAAGCCGACTCGAGCCAGGGAACGGAACTAAAAGCTTTTGTTGGTGGCGAAGTGGAAGTCACAGTGGCCGGCCAGGTGGAGTGGAAAAGCCCGGAAACCGACGAGTTTGCGCCTTTTGCGAAGATTGCGCCGGCAGTAGCGGGTCAAGCTGGCCTGGGAGCGGAAGCTACGCTCAACATATCTTATCGGAATGGCAAATTCCGCATTCTGGCGAAAGCTGCCTTTTGTTTCGGAGTGGGTCCCAAAGGCAAGCTGGTATTGGAAGTAGACGCTGGTTTGATCTGGGAATTTGCCCAATGGGTGGCCTACCAGCTCAAGAACATCGACTACAAGCGGCTGGACTTTATTGATGAGGAGGCATTTGAGGCGTTATCAAACATGCTGTCTTTGGCGATTCAGCTTGGGGATGATTTGAGAACACATATGCTTGATACTGTGGACAATATAAGTGATTTCGCCACGTCCACATGGAAAGACATCGGGTCTGAACTGGAGGCCGAAAACAAGCGCACCCAACTGGCCAACCGGATTAGCAGCAACCCTGATATTCTGAAGTACACCTCTCCGGATACCAAAGGGCAGTTGATCTACCAGTTGATTCAGTTTGGTCTTGCCGACCGCTTTGATCCGCGAAACGACAAGTGGAACCCTCTTGATCGCGCGTCCTGGAAACACGGGGCCATGAGTGCCCGGAAAATAGCGGTCATGCGGATCTTTACCTGGGTACAGTCACAGGCTGAGTTCGATAACGTAATGCAACGGGTCATTCCGACAATCGGCGATCCGATCATCAGCAAGGAAGAAGGTAAAGAGCAGGTTCAGGCGTTTCTTGATGTAGGGGAAGTCAACATCCCGGTTATCTCCTGGTTTTACACGGATTTTGATGGCAGCCTGGAACGCTTTTACCAACAGTTGCGCCCTAGGGCGTCCAAAGGCACTCCTATCGTTCGTAATGATATGGAGGACTATCTGGCTCAGGATGACACCGCTTCAGGCTTTGATCGTCCCTGTTTCAACCCTACCGAGTGCATGATAGAGCCAGAAAGAGCACAAATCACCTGATGTCATTCGTAGCCATGGTTTCTAGCGGGTTTGATTGATTACACACCGGGCTGTATTTACCTTATGAGACTCCTTCATCCCTTTATATCGCTCCATATGTTTCGAAGCACTCTCGGGTAACATCAGAGTAAGGTCAGGGTTATAAGGCGTTCGGATGACAGTAACCAGCCCGAGGAAACTTTCTCCCGTTGAGCCTCCTCTGCGCACCTTTAGCGTTCCGGTTCCGGGTCCTTGTGGGTTATGTTCCGGTGAATGTTCGTAATAATCTTCCCCATACCAATCGCTAACCCACTCATATCCATTAAGTCCCATCTGATAGATGCCCAATGGGTTGGGTGGATACTTCTTTGCAACAGGGTAGGGTGAGTGGGAATCGTGCTCCGGCGTCATTTTTTGTCGCTCTTCCCGAGTCGGATAGTTTTCACCAGCTCTCAGAAAACCATCGTCTGTAGCATAAGGCATCATTTTCCCGCGGCTTCGGGCAGCGTATTCCCATTGGGCTTCGGTTGGAAGTGCAAACGGTCGTCCGCTTTGCTCCGCCAGCCACTGGCAGTAATCCTGGGCCTGGTACCAGTCCACGCCTGCCGGCACATCCGGGGCGCGAGTGTGGCTACTACTGTTATCGGTGTTGATTAGGGGCTGCCCCGTGGCGTCTGTGTAGATGTCATAGTCCGCATAGGACACCTGACGATCCATGATGTAGTAGCCGTCTAACGTGACCTTGTGGAGGTGTTTGTCGTCCTGCTCAACACTCCAAGGCAAATAGTCACCTTTGGGATCTTTCGGCCCGAAATCCCCCATCTCAAAGCTGCCACCCTCCACATACACCAGGTGGCCCTGGGTTTTCTTGAGCAGCGCATCCACAGCCTGCTGGTTATCGGGTTCTGCAACACTCTGGGTGCAGGCGCTCAGGGCAAACGAGCAAACAAAAGCAACAGCAATCAATGGCTTCATGACACATCCTTGTTTTATGAAACAACGCCGGCATTTTGCCACAAGTGGAACAATTCCGTTATGCCGTGCTCCGATACGCTTTTAGCTGGCAACTTACCGGATATTGGAGACATCTGTCTGATGGCAGGGCCCAAGTGGGAAATGGTCAATATCTTTGCCTGGAATCCATCGTCTAACCTCTTGAAGCATCACTCATTGGCGCCTAAACGAAGCGCCAACCCCGAAGCCCGAACCACCTGCTGCCCCACGCTGTCCTTGAACACCCGGGCATCCCCGGTAATCAGGCTGAACCAGTTTTTCGCCCGGGTGATGCCGGTGTAGACCAGCTCTTTGGTCAGCACCGGGCTGAGCCTGTCCGGCAATACCAGGCAGGTGTGGTTGAACTCCGAACCCTGGGACTTGTGCACAGTCATGGCATACACGGTTTCCAGCTGCTGCAGCCGGCTGGGAGAAATCCAGCGGATGCCGCCGGTACTGTCGCCGCTGGGGAAGGCAACACGCAGGGTGTCCTTGGGGTCACCGGAGCCGGTCTTGTCCCAGGGCACACTGAAGGTAATGCCGATGTCCCCGTTCATCAGGCCCAGGTTGTAGTCATTGCCGGTGACCAGCACCGGTCGGCCGGCGTACCAGCCTTCCGCTCTGGGAATCCGTTTTTCCGCCAGAAGCTGCCGGGCAATGCGGTCGTTCAGGCCTTCCACGCCCCAGGGACCTTTGCGCAAAGCGCAGAGCATCTGGAAATCGTTGAATGCTTCCAGAATCCGGATCGCCAGGGCATCCCAGTCTTCCCGGACGCTGTCTGCATTCAGATCGTGATTGTGCATCAGCTCCAGGTAATGGCGATAACCGACCGGGGGCGGTAATTCACGGTTATTCACTACCCGGCCCTGTCCGCCATTGCAAAACGCCTCCGGTGTGCCGGTAATCGCGTGCCTGCAGATCTGCTCCAGCGTTGCTTCCATGTCTGGCTTGGACGTGTGGCCGTTCAGCCAGATCACATCCTCAAACGCTGCGTCGCGACTCTGCTGCAATATGGCGCTGTCCAGCGCATTGCTGTTCACCGCCTCGGCCAGCGCCCGGATACCACTGTCCTGCCGGAACCGGTAACTCTTGCGCAGCATGGCCACGGCCTGGTCCATGGGCTGACCTTCGGAATCGACCAGTGCGTCAGGCACCTCGGCGCCGGTGATGGCTTCCAGCCATTGCGCGGTGTCCGGGGTGTAGTGGGCCTGCAGAGCCCGCTGGCACAATTCGCCGAGTACCGCGCCGGCGTCCACGGAGGCCAGCTGGTCCTTGTCGCCCAGCAGGATCAGCTGGGCGCTTGCGGGCAGGGCGTCGAACACCGAGGCCATCAGGTCGACATCCACCATGGAGGCCTCGTCGATCACCAGAATATCCACCAGCAACGGGTTGTCCCGGTTATGGCGGAACCTGCGGGTGTCCGGCCGGCTGCCCAGCAGGCGATGCAGGGTGGTGACCTTGGTGGGAATGTCGTCGAGCTGAACGTTACCCGGCAATTGTGCCAGTGGCAGGCGGCTGACGGCGCCGCCGATGGATTCGTTCAGGCGGGCGGCCGCCTTGCCGGTAGGCGCCGCCAGACGAATGCGGTATTTGCGCCCGGCCCTTTCCGGCGATTCCCCCGCGACTGCCTGCAGCGCCGCCAGCAGGTTCACCACGGTGGTGGTCTTGCCGGTGCCGGGGCCGCCGGTAATCACCGAAAAATGGTTCCGGGCGGCCAGAGCGCAGGCGAGTTTCTGGTAATCCACCGGTTCCGGGGACTGGAACAGGTGGCCAAGGGCTTCGGACAGGGTTCGGGCCTGGGCGGATTCCGGGTCGGTCAGTGGTGACGGCAGGGCCAGGCGCTGCAGGATGCCCTCGGCGATGCGCTGTTCATAGCGCCAGAACCGGCGCAGGTACAGCCGGGTATCGTTCAATACCAGGGGCGAAGTCAGTGAACCATCACTTACGGCGAGAGAGCCGTTTAAGACGGCCTGGCAGTCGGTCAGGGTTATCCGTGCCAGCAGGTCGCCGGGTTTCAGATGGCTCAGTTCCGCCACTTCGGATTCGGTGAGGTTTTCGCGAACCGGGTCTTCCGGCGGCAGCGACAGGGTGTTGCCGGCATCGGCCAGCAGATTGGCCAGGTCAATACAGACATGGCCCCGGCCCACCTGATGAGAGGTCAGCGCGGCCAGCAGCAGAATCAGTGGGCCCGGGCGTTCGCCCTGCTCTTCCGACAGTTCCCGGATCAGCCGGGCAAAGCCGACATCCAGTGGCCGTATCCATTCCGCCTGTTGCCATTGCTGCAGCAAGGCGTCGGTCTGCTCCAGGCTGGCCAGCAAACCGGCGTTATCCACAGTCCGGGTGGTCGGTTCAGGCACCGGAGCGGTGGCTGGGGTGCTATCTCCCAGATCCAGAGCAATCTGGTTTTCGGATTGCTGAGTGCGGTTACGGCTCATGCGGCCACCTCCCCGGTTACCGGTTCGCCATCAAACAGGGCGTCGAGTTTTTCTATCAACGCTCGCGGTGGTTTATCGGTAAAGGCCCCGCCGGTGCCGGCATTCACCCCCCGCAGGAACAGGTACACGGCGCCGCCGATGTGCTGGTCATAGTCGTAACCCGGCAGCCGGGCTTTCAGCAATCGGTGAAGGGCGAGCAAATAGAGCACGTATTGCAGGTCGTAGCGTTTATCGAGAATGGCGTTACCCATGGCCTGATCGGTGTAGGCGCTGTCGTCCGCGCCCAGGGTATTGGATTTGTAGTCCAGCACGTAATACTGCCCGTTGTGTTCGAACACCAGATCGATAAAGCCCTTGAGCATGCCGTTGAAGCGGTTTGGCTCCACTTGCGGCCGGTCGGCGCCATTGAGTGTGTGTTGGGTGACCAGGCTGTCCAGTGTGCCGATACTGACGTTGCGGCTTTCAAACCAGAATTCCAGTTCCGGGCGCAGGGTGGCCAGGTCGACCAGGCTGACGTTTTCAGGGCCGGAGCGCTGCAGTTGCAGTGGCCGGGTGATTAGCGCCAGCAACCAGTGTTTCAGCGGTTCCACCCAGTCGCCCCAGCCCCGGGTGCCGCACCGGCGGCTGAGCTGTTCCCGGAGCATGGCCGGGTTATCCACAACCCGCTGCAAGCCCTGCTGGCTGCACCATTCCAGCAGTTCGTGCAGGAACGTGCCGGGGCCGGCGCCCTTGGGGAAGTTGTGGTGATTGCGATGGTCCGGCACCTCGGGCGTTTCTTCACCCTCTTCCTGGGCGCTTTCTTCCAGCAGGTTCTGGATCTGGGCGTCTTCCACTTCGCCGGTGAATTTGATGCCGGTGCCGGCCATGTTGGTGTATTCGATGGACGAGTAACTGGCAATCCACCAGTCCTCCCTGGCCGCCCGGGTCGACTTTAACGCCGGGCCCAGGGCTTCCGGGGCCTGTTCGGTGTATCGGGTGTCGCTGGCTTCCGGCAGTGGCGTGATGGCAATTTCTGTTCGGCCTTCCGCCAGTTTGCCCAGGCAATCGCTGATCTGGCTGTCTGCGTTGCCGGCAATCAGGTAACCCAGACCGCTCTGCTGCCAGTTATCGAGGGCGGCCGCGCCCACCCAGGTGGCAAACCGGGCCCGGGTCAGGGCCACGTAGAGCTTGCGGATGTCTTCCCCCAGCCGCTCCTGGTCGGCTCTGGCCACGTCGTCGGCGTTCGGATCGAAGACGGTGACGAGTTTGCCGTGGTCATCGTGGTAGCGCACGAAGGCCTGCTTTTCGCTCTGGGAGCGGTAGGCGGTGCCGAACGGCAGGAACACCAGCGGGTATTCCAGACCCTTGGATTTGTGCACGGTGATCACCTTCACCAGCCCGGCGTCGCTTTCCAGGCGCAGAGTGCGGTGTTCATCTTCTTCGTCTGCCGCGCGCAGTATCTGGGTGAAGTGGTGCACCAGGGCATGTTCGCCGTCCAGTTGCAGGCTGTCCTGCTGCAGCAGTTCGGCGATGTGCAGAATGTCGGTGAGCCGGCGTTCACCATCAGCCCGTTGCAGCAACCGGCCGGGCACTTCGAAATCCATCAGGAAGCTGCGCAGCATGGGCAGCACGCCCTGGCTCTGCCATTGCTGTTGATAACCCATGAACCGTTCGATTTCCCGCTCCAGGGCCAGCTCATCGGTGAGCAATTGGTTCAGGGCCTGCCAGGACTGGCCCAGGGTGGGCGTGGCCAGGGCCGCGCGAATATAGGCCAGTTGCCGGGGCTCGGCAAAGGCCCGCAGCCAGCACAGCATTTCTCTGGCTTCCTGGGAGGTCAGTACCGAATCCCGGTCCGACAGGAACACGCTCTTGATGCGCCGCCGGCCCAGAGCATCCCGTACCGCACCGGCTTCGTTGCGGTTGTTGACCAGAATGGCGATGTCCTTGGGACTCACCGGTTCCAGGTCTGTGGGGGGGGCCGGCAATGCAAAACCGGCTTTTCCCGCCTGACCCAGAGTCAGCAGCCGGGCGATCTCGCTGGCACAGGTTTCGGCGACATCGGCTGTGGCGGTGCCTTTGGCCAGGCCTTTGGGTTTACCGTCTTTGCCCTCTTCTCCGGACTCGTGGGTCCAGAACACCAGGCTTGGCTGCAGCTGGTCCTCCACGGACCACAGGCGTTTGGTACCGTTGGCGTCGACGCCCTGGAACGGTAGCGGTGAGCTGTCGCCTTTGCCGAACAGGAAGGCGCCGTTCTGGCTGTGCTGGTCGCTGTGTTCAAACACCCGGTTCACCGCCGCCACCATGGGTCTGGCGGAACGGAAGTTTCGGCCCAGGGTGTAGGTGCGCTCCCTGACACCCAGGCGGGCCTGCAGATAGGTGTGGATATCCGCGCCCCGGAAGCCGTAGATGGCCTGCTTCGGGTCACCAATCATCAGCAGGCAGGTGTCCGCGTCGTGGCCTGCCACGTTATAGATCCGGTCGAAGATTCGGTACTGCACCGGGTCGGTGTCCTGGAATTCGTCGATCAGCGCGACCGGGAACTGACGGCGGATGGTGGCCGCCAACTGGTCACCCCGGGCGCCGTGCAGGGCTTCGTCCAGGCGGGTGAGCAGGTCGTCAAAGCCCATTTCCGAGCGTTTCTGTTTTTCCGATTCCAGCCGTTCGGCCATCCAGTGGCTGGCGTGGCGCAGGATGTCGGATTTGGCGCTGGGCTGGTTCTGGCCAAACGCCATCAGCGCTTCGATGGCGTCGAAAGCCGCATGGTGAGGAGCGGGTTCATCGCCTTTCAGGATGCTGTCCAGGCCTTCGGGGGTCTGGTTCTTGAAGCCGGCGGCACTGTCCAGCTTCTCAGGCAGCAGGTCATCGGATTCCGCCCACTGGAGCAGTAAATCCCATACCTTGAGCATGGCGTTCTTGCTGCCGCCGTGCAGCCGTTTGCTTTTGTTCAGCTCGTTCAGCAGGTCGGTGACTTCCTCCCGCCATTGTGCCCAGGGACGGCTTTTCAGTGCCTGCGATTGTTCCAGGCGCTGGCTCACCACCTGGTTGATGGCCTGGTGAACGCTGGCGGGCGGCGTGCCCAGGCTTTGTGGGTCATCGATCAGGTTGCGCACGGCCTTGCGAAGATCCCCCGGCGTTTTCCAGTGGCTCAGAGCTTCGTCCATCAGCGCCGGCGGCAATGGATACACGAAGGTACGCCAGTAATCCCGGGCGACTTCGTCCAGCAGTTCGCTCTGGTCGGTTTCCAGGGTGAGCTTGAACAGGCTACCGCTGTCGAAGGCATGCTCGCTGAGCATGCGGTTGCAGAAGCTGTGGATGGTGGACACGGCGGCTTCGTCCATCCATTCGGCGGCCAGCAGCAGCTTCTTGCGGCATTGCGGCCAGGTAGCGGGATCGGGATAGCTTTCGTTGCGCAGCTGGTAGATCAGCGCGGTTTCCGCCGGCGGATCGGTGTCGTCGGGGGCATCGGAAAACACCTCGGCGGCCTGGGTCAGCCGGGTGCGGATGCGTTCCCGCAATTCCTTGGTGGCCGCTTCGGTGAAGGTGACCACCAGCAGATCCGGTGGCAGCAGGTCCTGCAGCGGGCTGTCTTCCCTCTGGCCGTGACCCAGCACCAGGCGCACATACAAAATGGCGATGGTGAAGGTTTTGCCGGTGCCGGCACTGGCTTCGATCAGGGCGCTGCCGTTCAGGGGCAGTGCTAACGGGTCGAGGTTGGGATTATGGTTATTCATCTGCTCAGTCATTCCATGCTCCCGATCTGCTCGGCTGCGGACTTGCCCTGCTCCGCTTCCCACAGGGGCACGTAGAGGTCGTGCAACAGGGATTCAAATTCGCCACTGGCCATCAGCAGCTCCGGGCTTTCCCAGGCTGCCCGCAGGTAGCCGACATCCCGCTCCAGCGCGGTGTTGTAGCTTTGCTCGGCTTCGCTGATGGCGCGTTCGTGATCGCCCAGGTATTTCCTGCTCTGGTAGTAGCTGGTGACCCAGGCAAAACCGGCTTCGCAATGCAGCGGCAGGGCCCGGGTGGTGGCTGCCATCCATTGCCCGATAATGGCCTCGAGGTGGCTTTGCGCGGCCAGTTTGTCCATGGGCAGTAAGCGGAACTTGCGGCCTTCTTCCTTGCCCAGAATCAGGGTTTCAAAGGGTTGGCCGCTGACCTGGCCGGCCAGGTGCATCACCCAGTCCCGCATCAGGTTGGCGTAGCGCACTTTCTTGCTGTAACCAGAGCCACTCAGCAGGCCGGAACGGGCCACCACCAGCCGGCACAACTGGCCTTCATGGTTGCAGCGCAGGCCATCGATCAGGTCCACCACCTCCACCGAACCCAGCGGGTTTTCAAACCGGTAGTCGAACGGCAGGGGCTCGGCCACGGCTTCCGGCCATTGCGCCAACGCGCCCTGGTAACGCTCAAACAGATCCGGTAAACGTCCGGACAGCTCCGAGCGCAGGCGGTGTTCGGTTACCCCCATGCCCAGGTCGCCCCGGCGGGCCATGCGGTCGAGGGTGGTTTCCAGCCGTTCGTGCAGCTCGTCTTCAGAGCCGGCTTTCAGCAGGCCTTCCTGAATCAGTTCGTTGTCCAGGCGCCAGCGGTCCAGGCCGTTCAGGTCGAAGTTTTCGTTGTCGGTGTCTTCGTCTTCCACATCCTCAAAGCGCACCTGCAGGCGGCGCTGATAGAAGATGTCGATGGGCTTTTTCAGGAAGCCGGCCAGATCGTTCAGGCTGATGGGTTCTTCCGGTGGCTGGTACGCCAGGGCTTCCTGTGCTGGTTCGGCCGTTTCGACTCCATGGGCACTGCGCCATTCCCGTTCGTAGGTGAACAGGTTGCGGGCCTGAAGTACCTGAGCCAGCGGCTTCGGCGAATCCTGCTCACGGTCATCTCCGCCTTCGCCCGTGCCATTGGCTTTCGGGAAGTAGGCCCGGCTGAAGGGTTGCAGAGGATGCTGGGTGGTCAGGGCTTTGGTGACCGGTGTTTCCGGATCACCGGCCAGCTTCCACAAGCTGTCGAGATGGTCCTGAAGCTGGCCCACCAGTACTGACGGTGGCCGTTCGGAATCGTCCTTGATGCTGCGGCCCACCCAGCTGATGTACAGCTGTTCCCGGGCCGACAACAGGGCTTCAAGGAACAGGTAACGGTCGTCCTCCCGGCGGGAGCGATCCCCCGGCCGGTAATCCCGTGCCATCAGGTCGAAATCCACCGGTGGCCGGGAGCGGGGGTAGTCGCCATCGTTCATGCCCAGCAGGCACACCTTGCGGAAGGGTATGGCCCGCATCGGCATCAGAGTCGCGAAGTTGACCTTGCCGGCCAGGAAGCGCTGGTTCAGGCCGCCTTCGTCCAGGCCTTCAAGCAGTACATCCTTGACGATGTTCAGGGGCAGCTTCTGCTCCTCAAGGCCCGCGGCGAGGGAGTCCTCCAGCCACTGCTCCAGCTGGCGGCGAAAACGGTTGAGCAGCAACAGGTCGTTGCCTTCCACCTTGAGGAAAAACTGCCCGAGCATCTCCGAGAACAGGGTTTCCCAGTCGCCCGGTGTGCGTGTGGTCTGCAGTGCCTGCCACAGGGTTTCTAACTGATGCACAAATTCACTGAGGCGACCGGCCAGGCTGGCTTGCAGGCCACCGATTTCGCCATAAGGCTCCACGCCACCCCAGGGTTCGTCCTCACCCATGCCGTAACCCAATAACATGGCCCGCAGGCCGGACTGCCAGGTGTTGCGTTCCAGCTCCGCCGGTAAATCCAGGCTTTCACGATGCTGGCCGTGCAGGCCCCAGCGGATGTTGGCACCTTCCACCCAGCGCCGTGCCAGGGGGATTTCGTCTTCGCCGATGCCAAAGCGGTCGCGGATGCCGGGTACTTCAAGAAGGCTGAGAATTTCACTGACACCGAAACGGCTGCGGGGCAGCGACATCAGGGTTTCCAGGGCAATCAGCACCGGCTCGTGATGGCGCTGGCCCTGGTCGGAAATGGTGAAGGGAATGTGTCGCTTTCGGCCGGGCTGGTAACGGCCGAACACCGCCTGAATGTGGGGTGCGTACACGTTGATGTCCGGCACCATCACGATCACATCCCGGGGCCGCAGGTTGGGATCGGCGTTGAACGCCGCCAGCAGCTGGTCGTGCAGGATTTCCACTTCCCGCTGGGGGCCGTGGGCATCGTGGAACACCAGGGAATGGTCGTGAGTCAGATCCAGCTGGCGGGCCTGCTCGCGGATTTCCTGCAGCGGTGTCAGGTTGTGGATATCGTTCTGCAATTCGTGCAGCAGGCAAGGCGCTTCACCGGCACCGTGTTCGGAGAAAATGTCGATCTTCTGGTCCGGCGTGCGAAAGCTGTCGCGATATTCCTCCGGATTGTCGAACTCATCCAGCAGGCGGATATAGTCCCGCCCCTGCTTGCCCCAGGCCGCCAGCAGCGGGTTGGCGTGCTGGTGCAACTGATCCGGATCGTCAATCTGCGAGAGCACCGGATGGGCCGCACCCCGCTTGCGTTCGGCTTTCAGCAGTTCCCGGTCGCTGATGATGTCCGCCCAGTAGAACTGGCTGGGGTTGTGTACACAGAGCACCACCTGGCTGAAGCGGCTGAGCACATACAGGGCTTCCAGAGCCTGCCGGGGCAAGGACGACACACCGAAAACCACAATGCGTTTGGGCAGGCGGCCCGGGTTGGCCGGTGTAGAAACCCGCTGGCCCTGTTCCATAAAGCGGGTGTGGATTTGCGAGCGGCTGGTATGCGCGGCGTCGCCCACGTCTTCCACCAGCTTGCGCCAGAGCAGCGGCTGCCAGCGGGTTTCCGGGTCCAGGGCGTTTTCTTCGCCCCGGGCGGTAATGATCACATCCTTGCCCTGCTCCCAGGCGGCCAGCCAGTCGGCGCGGAACACCTGGTACTGGTCGAACAGGTCCGCCACTTTCTCGGCCAGCTGGAAATTACGCAACTCCGGGTCGGTGCCGTCCAGAAACCGGGCCAGCGGGGTGAAGGCGTCATCCTGCCCCACCAGTTCCGGCAGCAGCCGGTACAGCCGCCACACCAGCCGGCGCTTGTCGAATGGCGACTGCTCCGGCACCTCTCCATCCGGCAGTACCGCCCGGTAGGCCTGCCAGATAAAGCGAGCCGGGAACAGGAAATCCATGCCGGCGGCAATGCCCAGACCGCCTTCCACGCCATCGTCGGTGCGTTTCTCCGCCAGCGCCAGCTTCAGCCACTGGGCAATGCCGTTACTCTGCACCAGAAAGGTTTCGCTCTGCAGCGGCGGCATGGGATTCTGCCGGCAGATGTACACCACGGCACGTCGCAGGTCTTCCAGGTGATTGGCGTGGATGGCGTGAAAGCCGGGTTCGATACTGTTGGTTTCAGGCATACCAGTGTTATCTTGCTTCCGGAAAAGTGGGTCTGGGTACAGGTTACCGTAAACCCGTCTGTGATTCGTTAGTCAGGGCATTCCTTTCATGCGACAAGAGCAGTCGTATCCGAAAACGGCAGATCTTGAGAATCCGCTGTACTACCTAAAAAACATGGACACCCTGGTGGCCTGGGTGGCGGATCACCACGGGGATTTGTTGACCGAAGTGGAGCGCACCAGGCTGGCGGATTTCCGTGGGTTGCCTGTGGCCGCGCGGGCACTGTTGACCCGAATGGTAATGCGAACCGGCGAATTGTTCCGGGCCGACAAGCTGCGCTATCCGGAGTTGCCCGAACCGGAGACCGAGGCGTTGGCCGTTCTGCAGCAGGATGGCTGGCTGGATAATGACCCGGAACTGGCGCTGGAGGATGTGTTCAGGCTGTTTACCCTTGGTGAATTGCGACCGGTATTTGGCCCATGGCTGCAGCAACAGGGCCAGCCGAAAACCCTGGGCAAGGCGCAGATGCGCGAACAGCTGACCGAGGCGTTTCCGGAGCCGCGCCCCCTGGGGGCCTGGCTGGGCCAGAGTGTTCTGGGTAATAGTGCTCTGGGTGACGCCCTCACTGTGGTGCGCCTTCAGGACATGGCCCTGTTTGACCGCATCCGTCTGATGTTCTTTGGCAACCTGCGCCAGAGCTGGACCGATTTCGTGCTGGTGGAACTGGGCATACAGCAATTCGAACCGGTACCTTTCACGCCCGAATCCCGTGCTTTTCACCAGCGGGCGGACGTGGATTGTTATTTGCAGATGCACCACTGCCGGGAGCGACTCGACAATGGCGAACCGGCGGCCGGGGTCTGGCAAAGCGTGCCAGGACCTGTGGATAACCCGTGGCTCGCCAGTCGCCGGGACCGCCTGCTGCTGGAACTGGGCAAGCAGGCTGAACGGCAGGGTGATAAAGAGCTGGCGGTACAGGTGCTTGCCGACAGTCATCACCGGGAAGCCCGGTTGAAACAGCTGCGGCTGCTGGAACGAATGAAACGGTTTGGTCAGGCCTGGGACATTGCCTGCCAGTGGCAAACCGGTGAGTTGAGTGATTCCGAAGCCCAGGGTCTGGCCCGCCTTCTTAAACGGCTGGCACCGAAGGTCGGCGAGCCGAGACCTGCCGCAGAGCCGGCACCGGAGGTCCGGGAATTCACGGTCACGCTGCCCCAACCCGCCGTCGGCAGTGTGGAGCTGGCGGCGTTACAACATCTGACGACAGAGGATGCCCCGGTATTTTATGTGGAGAACACCCTGATCAACGCCCTGTTCGGGTTGCTGTGCTGGCCGGTGATCTTCAAGCCCATTCCTGGTGCCTTCTTCCACCCTTTCCACATTGGCCCGGCCGATCTGACCCGGGAAGATTTCGTGCGCCGGCGGCAGAAGGATTTCGATCAGTGTTTTGCCTTGCTCGAAGATGGCCGCTATCGGGCGCGAATTCTTGAAACCTTCCGGGAAAAACAGGCCATCGCCAATCCCTTCGTGATCTGGCCAGTGGTGTCTGAAGAGTTGCTGGGCCTGGCCATGGATTGTATTCCGGTGAACCACCTGGATGCGTTGTTCCGGCGGCTGTTGAACAACCTGAAAGAACACCGCAGCGGCTTCCCGGACCTGATCCGGTTTTTGCCCGGTGCCGACGTGCCGGAACAGCGCTACGAAATGATCGAAGTGAAAGGCCCCGGCGACCGGTTGCAGGACCACCAGCGCCGCTGGCTGGCGTTTTTTGCCCATCAAGGCATTCCGGCCAGTGTCTGCTATGTGCGTTGGCAGGACCCCGAGGTGCCCGGATGAACGTTGCCGTCCGTACCCTGTGCGAATTCGCCGCCCGCCATGGCGACCTGGATTTCCGCTATACCCCGGCGCCCAGTAGCGAGGAGGGCATTGCCGGCCATCAGGCCATCCAGAACCGCCGCGGGCACGGCTACAAAAGTGAATACCCACTGACCGGGAACTGCCTGGGACTTAAGCTATCCGGTCGTGCCGATGGCTACAACCCGCACCAGGGCCGGCTGGAGGAAATCAAGACCCACCGGGGAGATCTGGCCCGTATACGCCCTCACCAGCGCGCCCTGCACCGGGCCCAACTACGCGCCTATGGCGCCTTGTTATGCCGGCAGGAAAGCCGCAAAAAGCTGGAACTGGCGCTGATCTACTACGACACCGGCAAGGACAAGGAAACGGCGGTGGTGGAAGCCGCAACTGCCGATGAACTGTGGCAGGAGCTGGAAACCCTGTGCGGCCTCTACAAAGCCTGGGCCGAACAGGAAGACCATCACCGGGAACAGCGGGACGCGCTGCTCTCGAATCTGATGTTTCCCTTCCCGGACTTTCGCCCCCGGCAACGGCAGCTGGCGGAAACCGTCTACAAGAATTCCATGAAGTCCGGCACCCTGCTGCTGGAAGCCCCCACCGGCCTGGGCAAAACCCTGGGCACCCTGTTCCCGGCCCTGATGGCGATGCCGGCGGCAAAACAGGACCGGCTGTTCTACCTCACCTGCCGCAACACCGCCCGACAGCTGGCACTGGATGCGGTGGATAAATTGCGTTCAGCACAGGACGAACTTCAACCCTGGCCTTTGCGCACCCTGGAATTGGTCTCGAAAGACGACGCCTGCGAACACCCGGACAAGGCCTGCCACGGCGATTCCTGCCCGCTGGCCAAAGGCTTTTTCGATCGGCTGCCGGAGGCCCGCGCGGAAGCCGCTCAGGTTAAAGGCACCCTGAAACAGGAAACATTGGCGACGATCGCGGCCGGTCACGATATCTGTCCCTATTTTCTGGCCCAGGAAATGGCCCGCTGGAGCGATCTGGTGATCGGCGACGTGAACCGGATGTTCGACCAGTCTGCCTTGCTCCATGGCCTGATTCGCCAGAACAACTGGAAAACCAGCGTGCTGGTGGACGAAGCCCACAACCTGGTGGACCGGGGCCGGGGCATGTATTCGGTGCGCCTGGAGCAGCAGCGGCTCTTGAAGGTCAGGAAAACCGCACCCAAACCCGTGAAGTCGGCGCTGGACCGCACCGCCCGCGCCTGGCAAAGCCTGATCCGGGATCAGGGCACAGACAACGATCAGCCGGTGTTTCTGGAAAGCCTGCCCGCCCAGTTGCTCGGAGCCCTTCAGGGAATGGTCTCCACCATCACCGATTATCTGGCCGACCACCCGCCGGACCTGGCCCTGCAGGAGGTGATGTTCGAAAGCGTGGCCTTCATGAAGCTGGCGGACACGTTTGGCGACCACTCGCTGTGCGAGTTCCAGCGCAGTGGGCGGGGCCGCGCCAGCGTAACCATCCAGAACCTGATTCCGGCTGATTTCCTGAAAGACCGCTTTGCGGCGGCGCAATCCGTGCTGCTGTTCTCCGCCACGCTCAGCCCCGGGGTCTACTACCGGGATTTGCTGGGTCTGCCGGAGGATGCCCGGTTTACCTCCCTGCCCAGCCCGTTCACCGCCGAACAGCTGCAGGTGAAGTTCACCCCCGGCATCAGCACCCGCCAGGTGCACCGGCCGGGCTCACTCCAGCCCATTGCCGAGCTGATTGCCAGCCAGTATCGGGAACGGCCTGGCCACTACCTGGCGTTTTTCAGCAGCTTCAAATACGCCCGGGAAGTCAGTGAGACTCTTGCGGATCAGGCGCCGGACATTCCCCAGCGTTCGCAGCAACCGGGCATGAGCCCGGAGCAACGCCGGGAATTTCTGGCGGAATTCCGGAAACCCGAAGGCAGTGTCGCTTTTGCGGTTCTGGGCGGGGTGTTCAGCGAAGGCATTGACCTGCCCGGTGATCAGTTGATCGGCGCTTTTGTCGCCACCCTGGGCCTGCCACCCTTCGACCCCTGGCATGAAATTCTCAAGGGTCGGCTGCACCAGCGCTTTGGCGAGGGCTACAACTACACCTACCTGATCCCCGGCCTGCAGAAAGTGGCTCAGGCTGCCGGGCGGGTCATCCGCACGCCAGACGACGAGGGTGTGATCTGGCTGATTGATGACCGGTTTCTGCAGCCTGCCATTACCCGGCTTCTGCCCGGCTGGTGGGTTGCCTGATGCTTCGTCTGTGGGCCATCGAACAGACCGGAAACCGGCACCCCTTTACTCTGGGGGTGTGCCCGGTCAGTCAACTGCCGAGGCACGGCCCACTTGGGTCGCAGGTTATGTGATGTTGGCAGTAAACGGAGAATACAATATGGAACGGATAATGCGGTTAGCCCCGATGCTCGCGGTTGCGATGCTGGTGGCTTTATTCGTCGGGTGTGCTTCTACAGAGTCCAGTTCTGGCACGGGTGAATACATTGACGATACGGTGATCACTTCCAAGGTCAAAGCTGCGATTTTCAATGAATCAACCCTGAAAAGCTCGGAAATCAATGTCGAGACCTATAAAGGCGTTGTGCAGCTGTCAGGCTTCGTGAACTCGCGCTCTGATATCGATACCGCTGTCAGTGTGGCCCGTAGTGTGAAGGGCGTTAAATCCGTCAAGAACGATATGGAACTGAAATAGCTTCCAGAGAGCTATTCAGTGATCCCGGAAAACCCCGAATGTGACCCGCTGTCACGTCCGGGGTTTTTCCCGTAATGAGGATTCCAGGTTTTTGGTTTCAGTGATATCCACCAGGGTTATCGCAACGCCATCAATGACGTTATCCAGCCTGCGATAGGGCATGATTCTGACCGAAAACCAGCGGCCGTCGCTGGTGACAATCTGTTTTTCACTGGCCGCAAGGGTGTCCAGTGTGTGGCGCGCATCTTCCTGCAGGTCCGGGTACTGGAGGGTGGTGGTCAGGTCGCTGAGCGGGCGACCAATGTCGCTTTCACGCAGGCTGATAATGGTGGAAGCCCGCTCCGTGTAGCGCCGCACATTGAGCTCCTGATCCAGAAAAAGAACTGCAATTTCGATGCTGTTGAGCACATTCTGCATGTCACTCTGGGCGAGGGAGAGATCGTCCAGCTTGGTTTGCAGTTCGGTATTGATGGTCTGCAGTTCCTCGTTCATCGACTGCATTTCTTCTTTCGAGGTTGTCAGTTCCTCGTTGGCCGACTGTAACTCTTCGTTCGTGGATTGGAGCTCTTCATTGGAGGCCTGCAATTCCTCTCGGGACTGTTTCGCCTGTTGTTTCAGGCGTTCAATTTCCTGCTGATACTGCTGGATCAGTGCCGCATCGCTGGCGTTGGCAGCCGGGGCTGGTTTGCGGCGCGGGAACGACATCGGAGTGGGTGTCTCGCGGAACACCACCATGGTCATCCCTTTCAGCGCCTCGGGTTTGCTGAAAGTCTGAAGCGTTACGTCGACGGCCAGCTTGCCGGAGCCGGTCTGAACCTCCAGCCCGTTAAGCTCCACCGGTTCAGATTGCGCTGCTGCCTGATTCAGCGCCGTATACAGTGGCTCCCGTAACCCCTCGCGGGCCATGGCATGGATATTCCAGTTGGCCTTTCCTGCAGCCGGTTCCAGATACTTGCCGGTACGTCCGCTGATATAAACGATATCGGCCTCGGAATTAAGCACCACCGCGGCCGGAGCATAAACCTGCAATAACACATGGTCGGCCGCAGACTGCAGATTGTTGATGGTCTCCTGAGGCGGAACCGGGTTGGATGGCACGGGTTGCTCCTTGGGCAGATTGGACATCGGAGGAAACGATTCTAACAGGAACTCCGAGTGGCGGGCGGATTGATAGGATTTGCTCCGGTAAAGGCGCAGTTTCGGCTTCAGCGGCTCGAACAGATGGCTCAGCCGGCCCACGGTTTCCGAGCTGCCCAGCAGTAATAATCCGTTCGGGCGCAGGCTGTAATGGAACAGGGGCAGGATCCGGCGTTGCAGTGTCAGATCGAAATAAATCAGCAGGTTGCGGCAGGCGATCAGATCCAGCTTGGTGAACGGTGAATCGAGAATCACATCGTGCCGGGCAAACAATACCTTGTCCCGTATCGAAGGCCGTATCTGGTAATAGTTATCGTGCCTGGTGAAAAAGCGCGATAACCGGGCCCCGGACACAGACTCTTCGATACTCAGGGGGTACTGCCCTCTGCGGGCCAGAGTAATGGCTTCGGGGCTGATGTCGGAGGCAAATATCTGCAGATCCAGCTCCCTGCCGGGCTCAAGGTTATCCAGCGCTTCGCTGAAAGCAATGGCCAGTGAATAGGCCTCCTCCCCGGTGGAACAGCCCACCACCCAGGCGCGCAGGGTATGCTGATCCGGTGGGAGGCTGGAAAGCAGCTCCGGCAGGCCGTTTTCGATCAGGTATTCCCAGGTTTCGGGGTCGCGGAAAAACTGGGTGACGCCAATCAGCAGTTCCCGGAACAATAACTGAACTTCCTGGCTGCTGTCAGTCAGAAAGCGGATGTAATCGGCCAGCTCGGAAATTCCATGGATCGCCATGCGGCGTTCAATGCGTCGGTTCAGGGTCGTGGGCTTGTACAGGGAAAAGTCGTGCCCGGTGTGATCCCTTAGCAGCTGGAGAACCGGGTCCAGCCGGGTTAACGAGGTGTGCGCCGGATGATGATGCTCAGAAGCTGCATCCGGCTCGGGAACACGTCGGACGTATGCCAGTATCTGAGCTGGTAATTCCGCCGCAGGCGCCACGATATCCGCGCAATCGGCGGCGATGGCGCTTTTCGGCATGGCATCGAACTGGGCCGACTCCGGGGATTGCACCACCGAGAGGCCTCCGGTGGCCTTGATGGCCTGCAGGCCCAGAGTGCCATCAGACCCCATGCCCGAGAGCACAACGGCTATGGCCTGCTCGTTCTGGGCACTGGCGAGGGAGGAAAAGAGCACATTGATGGGCAGGCGTAACCCGCGGGGTTCCGCGGGTTGATCGAGTTTCACAGTATTGTCTACGACCCGCAGTTCCCGGTTCGGCGGAATGACGTAGACGGAATCCGGCTGAATGGGCATATTCTGCCGCGCTTCCTGCACCGGCATGTCGGTGCAGCGTTGCAGCAGCTGTGGTAACAGGGCCTTCTGGGTCGGGTCCAGATGCTGTACCACCAGGAATGCCATGCCGGTATCGCATGGCGTATTGCGAAAGAAGTCCTCAAGGGGGGCCAGGCCGCCGGCAGAGGCGCCAATACCGACGATACGCATCAGGAACTGGCGGAGAGTACGGAGGATTCGCTGGTTTCCGTCAGTACCATCTGAACGCTGTTACCGTCGGCTGCGGACCTTGTATTAATGGTCAGGCACCGTTGATCCGGGAGCGTGACGGAACCTGTTACGGCATCCTGCGACTGTTCCCGGGATTGTCTGATCAGAGTGCTCAGCGTATTTTCCTGACCGGATGCCAGAAGCGATGCCATTGCCCTGCCGATCAGTGCCGTCGAAGGCACTCCGAAAAACACTCCGGCAGCCTGATTACTTTCAATAATCTCACCGTCATTGGCGACAATCAGGTAGGCAACGGGAGCCTGCTCGTAGAGCGACCGGTAATGGGCCAGTTCCTCTGTCATTTCCTGTTCGTTGCTCTGCAGCTGTTCATACAGCAGATCAAGTTCGACCTGATAGGTCTGCAGTTCATGGAGCAACTTGAGGGCATCGGCTGCGGAGTCGGGCGTGTTGGCCTTCTGATAGAGCAATTGCAATGCATCCACACTGAGGCTGCCGCCATGGTTCGGCAGCTCGACGCCCTTGTCGATCAGGTTTTCGGCGCTGCGGCGAAGCCGGTCATGGATTTCGGCATTCGGATACTTCGGTTTGCCGGCCATAGTGTCTCCCGATACGCCCGGAAAATCCGGCGTTTGCATGAATTATATCTGTTGAGTTTACGCCACCCGGAGGTCGTGGAACAGCAGGTGTTGACGCCTGCGTGTAGCGCTTCCCTAATGAATGGACTGACCGGATTTAAGACGATCAGTTTCCCGTTTGACCACGGCGTAGCACTCACAGGAGAGCTCTTCGAGTTTTGGCCGGTCATTCACGGTGATCTGGCCCCGATGATAGTCGATAACCCCCAGTTTCTGCAGCTTGCCGGCCGCTTCAGTGACACCTTCACGGCGCACACCCAGCATGTTGGCAATAAGCTCCTGGGTCATCGTTAACCGGTTACTTGACAGGCGATCCAATGATAATAGAAGCCAGCGACACAACTGCTGGTCAATCGTGTGGTGACGGTTACAAACCGCTGTCTGCGACATCTGGGTGATCAGCGCCTGGGTGTAGCGCAGCAGCAGCACCCGGACATCGCCGTGGTTGTCGAATTCATGCCTGAGTTCGGATGCGGGCATCCGGTAAGCGTAACCCTTGCTTTGCACAACGGTCCGGGTCGGGGTGCTTTCTCCGCCCATGAACACCGCAATGCCGGCGATACCTTCGTTACCGACTACCGAAATTTCGGCCGAGGCGCCGCTGACCATGACGTACAGCATGGAAATAATGCTGTTAGTGGGTAGATAGACAAAATCGATGGTCTGACCGGATTCGTGAATGACATCACCCAGGCTCAGTTCAACCAGTTTGAGTTTCGGGAAAATCCGTTTTTTAGCCGAGCCTGGCAACGCTGCCAGCAGATGATTCTGCTCGGGAAAGATAGGTTCATCAGCCACAGCCGCCTCCATGGTTAAGCTATTGTTGATGAGTTGATGTCGCTTTTTTTTTCGGGTTTTGAGCCATTCAGAGTAGCACATAACAAGTATTCTCGTTGAAGCAATAACGGATCTGTAACGAGTGTGGGTAACACTACTGACCCGCCAAAGGGGGGGGCAGAATTCAAGAAGAAGATTGGAAGCTAACTTGATTCCTGACAGCCCGGTTGTCATACTTTTTGGTAATACTCTCCTCCGGGTTTCAACCCACCTGTTTTCAAGGATGAACTATGTCCGGGCAACGCTTTCAAGCTGGCTTTAAACGGTTTCTGGTTCTGGCAGTTATTCTGATTGCTGGCGCTGCAATATGGGCTTTGATGCCCGATAAGGAAAACCTGCCGGAGCATGTTGCTTCAGGTAATGGCCGTATCGAGGCGACAGAAGTGGATGTTGCCACCCGCATCTCCGGCCGCCTGGAATCTTTTTCGGTCAGGGAGGGGGATATGGTGGAAGCTGGCCAGTTGCTGGCAGTGATGGACACCGACGAACTCAGCGCGAGACTGGCTGCTGCGGAAGCCAGCCTGCACCAGGCGGAACAGGCCCGGTTGCTTGCCGAAGCTGTTGTGGCCCAGCGCGAAAGCGAGCAACGTTATGCCCGCGGCGAGCTTGCCAGAATTGAAACCCTGGTGGACCGTGGCCACGCTTCCCGGGAACAGCTGGACCGCACGCGCACCGCAGCCGAGACCGCGGATGCTGCACTGCAGGCCGCACGGGTCCAGGTGGCTTCCGCTCAGGCCGGTATTGAGGCTGCACGGGCTGCTATCCGCCAGATTCAGACCAACATTGATGATAGCCAGCTCAGCACGCCGGTAGGTGGCAGGGTGCTTTATCGCCTTGCCGAGCCCGGCGAAGTACTGGCTGCTGGCGGTAAAGTGGCCACGGTGCTTGATGTCACCGATGTTTATATGACCATCTTTCTGCCTACCTCCCAGGCTGGCCGTGTTCGGGTTGGCTCTGACGCCCGCATTATTCTGGATGCTCTGCCCGATTACGTAGTGCCTGCGGAAGTCAGCTTTGTGGCTGCAGAAGCCCAGTTTACGCCGAAATCGGTGGAGACCCGCAGCGAGCGCGAGAAGCTGATGTTCCGGGTGCGCATCCGCATCAACCCGGATTTGCTCAAGGCCTACCGGGATCGGGTGAAAACCGGTGTTCCCGGTGAAGCCTATGTGCGGCTGGAAGAAAACCAGCCGTGGCCGGAAAACCTGCAGGTGAGTCTGCCCAATGACTGAGACCGTGGCCCGGCTGGATGGAATCAGCCACAGCTACGGGGAAACTTCTGCGTTGTCTGATATCGCTCTGGAGTTTCCTGCCGGCTGTATGGTGGGCCTGATTGGCCCGGACGGCGTGGGGAAATCCACCTTGCTGGGGCTGATCGCCGGCGCCCGGGAGTTACAACGGGGCAGCCTTCAGGTGCTGGGTGGCGATATGGCCAGCCAGCGGTTCCGTAATCAGGTGGCGCCTCGTATTGCCTACATGCCCCAGGGGCTGGGCGGTAATCTCTATCACGCACTGACAGTGCACGAAAACATCGGCTTTTTCGCCGATCTGTTCGGCCTTACCGGTGCCTCCCGCAGAGAGCAGATTGACCGACTTCTTGATGCTACCGGTCTGCTGGAATTCCGGGACCGCCCGGCCGGCAAATTGTCCGGTGGCATGAAGCAGAAGCTGGGGCTGTGTTGCGCACTTATCCACAACCCGGATCTGCTGATTCTGGATGAACCCACCACCGGCGTAGATCCATTGTCACGCCGGCGATTCTGGGACCTGATTGATACCATTCGTCAGCAGAGTGGCGGAATGAGCGTGCTGGTCGCCACCGCCTATATGGAAGAAGCCGAGCGCTATGACTGGCTGGTGGCCATGGATGCCGGTCAGGTACTTGCCTCTGGATCGCCCTCGGATCTGCGCCGGGAAACCGGGACAGACAACCTGGACGACGCCTTTATTGCTCTGCTACCGGAAAGCCGTCAGGCCCAGGAGCCGGGAACAACGGCCGCTAACCACAGCCAGGGCGCCGGGCAACCGTCTGAACAAGGGCCGGGCACGCTCGCCATTGAAGCCCACAACCTTACCTTGAAGTTTGGCAGCTTTACCGCCGTTAAGGATGTGAGCTTCGATATTCCCAGAGGAGAGATTTTCGGCTTTCTGGGTTCCAATGGTTGCGGTAAAACCACCACCATGAAAATGCTCACGGGCCTGCTTACTCCCACCGAGGGTGAAGTGAGATTGTTCGGTGAGCCGCTGGATGCCAAAGATCTGGCCACCCGCCGCAAGGTGGGTTACATGTCTCAGTCGTTTTCCCTGTACGGCGAACTGACCGTACGCCAGAATCTGGAGTTGCACGCCCGCCTGTTCCACCTGCCCGATGCAGCAATCACTGATCGCATCCGTACCCTCACCCGGGAGTTCGACCTGGAAGACGTGCTCGACCAGCGTTCCGGCGCCCTGCCTCTGGGTGTTCGCCAACGGCTTTCCCTGGCGGTTGCGGTGGTGCATGAGCCGGAATTGCTGATTCTGGATGAGCCCACCTCGGGTGTGGATCCCGGCGCCCGGAACCGGTTCTGGCAATTGCTGATGCGGCTGTCCCGGCAGGATGGGGTGACCATCTTTATTTCCACCCATTTCATGAACGAAGGTGAGCGCTGTGATCGTATTTCGCTGATGCACGCCGGCGAAGTGCTGGCCTGCGACAGTCCGGAACGGTTGGCGGCACAGACAGGCACCGACAGCCTGGAAGGCGCTTTCATGAAAACTCTGGAAGCGGTCGATAAAGAACCGGAAACCCGCGCCGATGGCACGGTGCTGAATGCCGGTAAAGAACATTCCGGTCGCCATAAACCGTTCAGCGTGCGACGGCTCTGGGCCTATGGCCGGCGCGAAGCCCGGGAACTGCTGCGGGATCCCATCCGCATGGCGTTCGCGTTTATCGGCTCCGCGCTGCTGATGTTGATTCTGGGGTATGGCATTACTCTGGACGTGGAGGATCTGTCGTTCGCGGTATTGGATCGGGATCAGACGCCACAAAGCCGGGATTATGTGAATGCGTTTGCCGGCTCCCGGTATTTTCTGGAACAGCCGCCCCTTCACAGGATGGACGCATTGGAACAGCGAATGCGCTCAGGTGAACTCAGTCTGGCCATCGAGATTCCTGCAGGCTTCGGCAAGGATCTGAAAAGAGGTCGGAGTACAGAGGTTGCGGTATGGGTAGACGGGGCCATGCCGTTCCGGGGTGAAACCATTCTTGGTTATGTGCAGGGGCTGCACATCAGCTATCTGGGTGAACTGGCTCAGCGTACCCTGGGGGAAACGCCGACCCTGAGCCTGGTGGCGCTGGAAGATCGCTACCGCTACAACCAGGATTTCCGGAGCCTGGACGCCATGGTGCCGGCGGTGATTCCGATTCTGCTGATTTTCATACCGGCTATTCTGATGGCTCTGGGGATTGTCCGGGAGAAAGAGCTGGGCTCCATTACCAATCTGTATGTAACCCCGGTTACCCGCCTGGAGTTCCTGCTCGGTAAACAGTTGCCCTATATCGCGTTCAGCATGGTGAGTTATGTCAGCCTGGTACTGCTGGCGGTGTATGTTTTTGATGTACCGGTCAAAGGCGGGCTGCTGACCCTCACCCTGGGGGCGTTGCTGTTCGTTACCGCGACTACGGCACTGGGTCAGGTGATGTCTACCTTCGCTTCCACCCAGATTGCCGCTTTGGCAGCGACCGCCATTCTGACCATTCTGCCTACCGTGCAGTTTTCCGGCCTTACGGAACCGGTTTCGTCGTTGAGTGGTGCCGGTGCACTGATAGGCCCGTTCTGGCCTGCTACCTGGTTCCTGCAGATCAGTCGGGGCGTCTTTACCAAAGGCCTGAGCCTGGCGGATATGCAGGGAGCCTTTCTCGCACTCGCCGCGTTCATACCGGTGCTGACGCTGATGGCAGTGGTGCTACTCCGGAAACAGGGGCGCTGACCATGGAATCGTTAAGTAACATCTGGCACCTGGGCGTCAAGGAGCTGCGTAGTCTGTGGCAGGACAAGGTTCTGATGGTGTTTGTTCTGTTGGCCTTCACGCTGATGATCTACACCGCCGGCTCTGCTGGCTCCATGGAGCTGCACAATGCTCCCATTGCCGTGGTGGATGAAGACAACACCGTGCTCTCGGGCCGGGTGATCAACTCCCTGCAACAGCCATGGTTTCTGCCGCCGGACATCGTGCGTTATGACCAGATTGATGAACTGCTCGACCAGGGCAGCCACACCTTTGCCCTGGTGATTCCGGAAGGGTTTGAGCGCCGTGTTCGCCAGGGGCGGCAGGTGAGCCTGCAGCTGAATATTGACGCCACCCGCATGAGCCAGGCCTTTATTGGAACAAATTATGTTGAACGCTTTGCCATGACCGAAGTGGCGGAATTCCTGCAGCCGGGGAGTTCCGGAATGGACCTGCCGGTAACCCTGGTAACCCGGGCCAGTTTCAATCCGAACCTGGATGGCACCTGGTTTGGCGGCGTCATGGAGCTGATCACGCAGGTAACCCTGATCAGCATCATTCTGACCGGTGCGGCACTGATTCGTGAGCGGGAGCACGGTACCGTCGAGCACCTGATGGTGATGCCACTGCGGCCCTTCGAGATCATGGCGTCGAAAGTGTGGGCCAACGGCCTGGTGGTGTTGCTGGTGGCTTCCATGTCCATCACGCTGGTGATTCAGGGGTGGCTCAATGTCCCGGTTGCCGGCTCGGTCTGGCTGTTCCTGCTCGGTGCCCTGATTCACCTGTTCTCCACCACCGCCATCGGTATCCTGATTGGCACCGTGGCCCGGACCATGCCTCAGTTTGGTTTGCTGCTGATCCTCACGATCCTGCCCCTTCAACTGCTCTCTGGTGGCATTACCCCGCGGGAAAGTATGCCCGAGCTGGTGCAGAACATCATGCTGGCAGCACCTACCACGCACTTCGTGAGTATGGCGCAGGCGATTCTGTATCGTGGTGCGGGGATTGAGGTGGTTTGGCCACAGATGCTGGCGCTGATCGCCATCGGGGCCGTATTCTTCTCTTTTGCGCTGGTATTGTTCCGGCGACACCTTTCGGTGTGATGTCAGGGGAGAGAAAGCAGAAAGCGGGAAGGAAATGGTCGGCGTGGCAGGATTCGAACCTGCGACCCCTTCGTCCCGAACGAAGTGCGCTACCAAGCTGCGCCACACGCCGATCAACGGCCGGTATTATACGGATTCGGCCGTTTATTGCTACCCCCTTCCCTGGGGATTTGTTGATGCTCTTGGGCAGAGCCCCTGTCAGCCCGCAGTGGGCAGCAGGGAAATGTCCGCCACTCGCAGGAACAGGTTGCGCAAGCGGTTGAGCAGAGCCAGGCGATTGTTCCGTACGGCTTCGTCGTCGGCCATCACCATCACTTCGTCAAAGAAGGTGTCTACCGGCTTGCGCAGGCTCGCCAGTGAGCTCAGGGCGCTGGCGTAATCGCCCTGCTCGAACAGAGGCAATACCTTCCGGGCCTGTTCCTCCACTTGCTCGGCCAGCGCCTTTTCCGCGGAGTCCTGCAGCAAGGCGTTATCCACGGTTTCGCCAATGCTGTCGCCACCCTGTTTGTCCAGGATGTTGGATACCCGCTTGTTGGCGCCGGCCAGGGCCAGGGCTTCCGGCAGCTGGCGGAAGGCTTCCACAGCTTTCACGCGGCGGTCGAAATCCAGTGGGCGTGTCGGACGGCGGGCATGTACCGCCAGGTAAACCTCGGCGCTGATGCCCTGCTCGTCGTAATGGGCGCGGAAGCGCTCAAGCATGTAGTCCACAACCGTGCTGGCGGTGTTCTGCTCGGTCAGCACAGTGAAGTTCTCTTCCGCCCATTCGCACAGGGTCTGCAGATCCAGCGGCAGTTTCTGTTCGATGATGATGCGCAGCACACCCAGAGACGCACGGCGCAGGGCGAACGGGTCACGGGTACCGGACGGCGGCTGGTTGATACCGAACAGGCCCACCAGGGAGTCGATCCGGTCGGCAATGGCGACGGCACAGCCGGTCAGCGTGGTGGGCAGGCTATCGCCGGCAAAGCGTGGCATGTACTGCTCGTTCAGGGCTTTGGCAACATCGGCATGTTCGCCATCGTCGGCGGCGTAGTACTGCCCCATGATGCCTTGCAGGTCCGTGAACTCGAGCACCATTTCGGTAACCAGGTCGGTCTTGGCGAGCATGGCGGCACGCTCGGCCAGGGCCGGATCGCTGTCGATGGCTTCGGCAATTTTCTTTGCCAGCGCCGCGACCCGTACCGACTTGTCGTGCAGGCTGCCCAGCTTGTCCTGGAACACGATGGGCTTGAGGGCTTCGATACGGTCTTCCAACCGGGTCTTGCGGTCGGTTTCGTAGAAGAAAGCGGCATCGGCCAGGCGTGGACGAATGACTTTCTCGTTACCGGAAATGACCTGCGATGGATCCTTGCTTTCCAGGTTGGCCACGGTAATGAACAGCGGCAGCATCTGGTTGTTGCTGTCGACCACATGGAAGTATTTCTGGTGTTCCTTCATGGAAGAAATCAGCGCTTCGGCGGGAACCTCCAGGAAACGCTTTTCGAAGCGTCCCATCAGGGGTACCGGCCACTCGTTCAACGCGGTGACTTCGTCCAGCAGGTCTTCATCGATCACGGCCTGGCCATTGGCTTCGGTTCTGGCCAGCTCTTCGACACCGGCGCGAATCTGTTCCCGGCGCTCTGCAAAATCGGCCAACACGTAGCCTTCCTGCTTGAGCACGACTTCATAATCGGCCGGGGTGGGCACGATCAGTTCTTTCGGGCAGTGGAAACGGTGGCCTCGGGTTTTGTTGCCGGGCGTCAGGTTCATGATCGGTGTGTCGATCACCTTGTTGCCGTACAGCATGATCAGCCAGTGAACCGGGCGTACGAATTCGGTGCGGTGAGCGCCCCAGCGCATGCGCTTGGGAATGGGCAGAGCGGCAAGCGACTGGTCTACCAGCTCCGGCAGCAGTTCCACGGTTGGCTTGCCCTGCTCCACGGTGCGGTAAACCACCCAGGACCCCTTGTCGGTTTCCAGGGTGTCCAGCTGGTCCGGGGTAATGCCCAGAGAGTTGGCGAAACCGGTCAGCGCCCGGGTGGGGTTGCCGGCATCGTCAAAGGCGGCTTTTACTGCCGGGCCACGCTTTTCCACCGGCTTGTCCGGCTGGGCATCGGACAGATCGCGGATACGCACCGCGAGTCGACGCGGCGCCGCGAAGGCTTCTACCGTGCCGAAATCCAGGCCGGCGTCTTCCAGGCCTTTGGCAATCCCCCTGGTGAAGGCATCAGACAGTGGTTTGAGGGCTTTCGGAGGCAGTTCCTCGGTACCCAGTTCGACCAGAAAATCCTGTGTAGCCATGGTTATGCGTTCCCCTGTTCCTGCTGTGCCTTTTTGGCTTTCTTGCCCTTTTTACTGTTGGCCTTGGCATCCGCTGCGTCTGCGGCGGCCAGCACTTCCTGGCGCAAGGCCTCGGGTGCCATCGGGAAGCCAAGCTTGCGGCGGCTGTCAAAGTAGGCCTGTGCCACGGAGCGGGCCAGGGTACGTACGCGCAGGATGAAGCGCTGGCGTTCGGTGACCGAGATCGCGTGGCGGGCATCCAGCAGGTTGAAAGTGTGGGAGGCCTTGAGTACCTGCTCGTAGGCAGGCAGCGGCAGGCCGGCTTCGATCAGGCGGGCGCTTTCGCGCTCGTGGACGTCGAAGCTGTGGAACAGGAACTCGGTGTCGGCCTGTTCGAAGTTGTAGGTGGACATCTCCACTTCCTGCTGGTGGAAGACATCACCGTAAGTAACCACGCCATCCGGCCCGTTGGTCCAGACCAGATCGTAGACGCTGTCGACACCCTGCAGGTACATGGCGATGCGCTCAAGGCCGTAGGTCAGCTCGCCGGTGACCGGGTAGCATTCCAGGCCGCCCACCTGCTGGAAGTAGGTGAACTGGGTCACTTCCATGCCGTTCAGCCAGATTTCCCAGCCCAGGCCCCAGGCGCCGAGGGTCGGGGATTCCCAGTTGTCTTCAACAAAGCGGATGTCGTGTACGAGTGGGTCCAGGCCCAGGGATCGCAACGAATCCAGGTACAGCTCCTGGATATTGTCCGGTGACGGCTTCAGCACCACCTGGAACTGGTAATAGTGCTGCAGGCGGTTCGGGTTTTCGCCGTAGCGGCCGTCTGTGGGGCGGCGGCTGGGCTGAACGTAGGCGGAGTTCCAGGTTTCCGGACCGATGGAACGCAGGAACGTGGCCGGGTGAAAGGTACCGGCGCCCACTTCCATGTCCAGGGGCTGGAGAACCACGCAGCCGTGCTGCGCCCAGAAATTCTGCAGTGCCAGAATCAGACCCTGGAAGGTCTGGAGATCCGGCGCGGAGTTGTTGGTTGCCTTGTCTGTCACGACGTTTGCCTGCTGGTCAGTCTGTGTGTGGCGCCCCGCATTACAGGACGCCCCGAAAAATGAAAACGCGCATTATACGCCGGCTGGCGAGGTATTTCTAAGTGCCAGCCAGGCTGTTGTTTTGTCTGGGGTCAATCAGAAGAAGGTGAGGCCCACCTGGAACAGTTTTTCCACCTCCCGGATGCGGGATTTATCCACCAGGAACAGGATGACGTGGTCATCTGGCTGCACCCGGATATGATCGTGGGCAATGAGCACTTCGTGGTGCCGGACAATGGCCCCGATGGTAGTGCCCGGCGGCAGATGGATTTCATCCAGCCGTTTGCCAACCACCTTGGATGAACGGTGATCCCCGTGGGCGACGGCCTCAATGGCTTCCGCCGCGCCTCTGCGCAGTGAGTGAACGTTGACCACGTCGCCCCGGCGCACGTGAGTGAGCAGGCTGCCGATGGTGGTCTGCTGAGGCGAGATGGCGACATCGATATCGCCGCCCTGAATCAGGTCGACGTAATCGGGGTTGTTGATCAGCGTAAGCACCTTGCGGGCGCCCAGTCGCTTGGCCAGCAACGAGGCCATGATGTTGGCCTCGTCATCATTGGTGACCGCGCAGAACACATCGGTGCTCTCAATGTTCTCTTCCAGCAGGATGTCTTTGTTGGCGGCGTTGCCTTCCAGCACGATGGTTTTGTTCAGGCGCTCGGAGAGCATCACGCAGCGGTCGTGATCGCGTTCCAGGATTTTGACCTGAAAACGGTTTTCCAGCGAGCTGGCAAGCCGGAAGCCAATGTTGCCACCGCCACAGATAAAGATGCGCTTGTAGGGCTTGGCCAGCGGTTGCAATTCACTCATGACCGAGCGGATATGATCGGCGTCGGCGATGAAGAAGATCTCGTCGCCGTCTTCGATCATGGTGTCGCCCTGGGGCATGATCGCGCGGTCTTTGCGGAAGATGGCCGCCACCCGGGTGTCGATTCTGGGCATATGCGTGCGCAGGTAAGACAGTTCATGGCCTACCAGCGGACCGCCTTTGGTGGCGCGGATGGCCACAAGCCGGACCTGGCCTTTGGAAAATTCCAGAACCTGCAGTGTGCCGGGGTACTCGATCAGCCGGGTGATGTGCTTGGTAACCAGGTGTTCGGGGCTGATCGATACGTCGATGGGAAAGCCCCGGAGCTTGTCCGGTTCGGTGGCGGCTTCCCGGTCATAGAACAGTTCTGGTTTTGCCAGATAGGCGCCGGCCCGGACCCGACAGATGGTAGTCGGGGTCTTGTACAGCAGTTTACTGACCTGGCAGGCCACCATGTTGGTTTCATCGCTGTTGGTGACGGCGATGACCATGTCTGCGTCTTCCGCGCCGGCCTCAACCAGGATGGTGGGGTAAGAGGCCGGGCCATGGACGGTGCGGATATCCAGCCGATCCTGAAGTTCCCGAAGGCGAACACTGTCGCTGTCCACGACGGTGATGTCGTTGGCTTCGTTGGCCAGGTTTTCTGCCAGGCTTCCGCCTACCTGGCCGGCCCCGAGAATCAGAATTTTCATGTTTCAGGTCTCTCCAATACGGCATAGAAAAAGCCGTCGTGGTTATCCGGGTCTGGCAGTAGTTGCCGGCCTGTGGTCATATCCCGGCCCCATTCTACATCAAGCTCAATCAGCTTTGCCTGCGTCTGCTGCTTCATGAACCGCTGGATTATACGGTGGTTCTCCTGGGGGAACACTGAGCAGGTGGCGTACACCAGCCGGCCACCGGGCGCCAGGATATTCCACATGGCTTCCAGGAGCCCAAGCTGTATGCCGGCCAGGGGCACTATGTCGGATTCCCGCCGCAGCAGCTTGATGTCCGGATGCCGGCGGATTACGCCGGTGGCGCTGCAGGGTACGTCCAGCAGAATGCGGTCAAAGACAGTGCCATCCCACCAGTGTCCGGTGTCGGCGGCATCGGCCTGCTGCAGGGTTGCCGTGAGATCCAGGCGCTCCAGGTTTTCCTCGATTCGCGGCAGGCGTTCGGCAGATTCATCAATGGCCACCACCTCGGCCAGCTGTGGCTCGCTTTCAAGGATAGCGCAGGTTTTGCCGCCAGGAGCGGCGCAGGCATCCAGCACCCGTTGGCCGGGCTGGAGGTCCAGCAAGGTGGTGCACAGCTGGGCGGCTTCATCCTGAACGCTGGCAGCGCCATCGGCAAACCACGGCAGCCGGTCTACCGGCACGGGTTGTTCAAGCTGAATGCCGAAAGGGGCGAAGCGGGTGGCCCGGGCTCCGATGCCGGCTTCCTTCAGCAGGTCCAGATATTCATCCCGGCTGAAACGGCGGGCATTGACTCGCAGAGTCATCGGCGCCTGTTGATTGTTGGCTTCCAGGATGGCCTGCCAGTCTTCCGGCCAGTTGTGGCGAAGCTTTTCCACCATCCATTCGGGGTGGCTGAAACGGCTGCTGTCATCGGCCGGCCCCGGTGCGCCTTCCCTCTCGGCGGCTCGCAGCACGCCGTTGACCAGACCGGTCAGATGCGGCTTGTCCAGGGCGCGGCAGGCTTCCACGGTTTCATTCAGGACGGCGTACGTGGCCTGCTCGCTGAACCGCAGCTGGAACAAGGCCACCAGCATCAGTTGATGAACGACCCGGTCGGGTTTACGCAGGGGCTTTTTCAGACGCCCCTTGAGTTCGCCATCCAGCCGGTGAAACCAGCGACAGCTGCCGTAACAGATCGCCTGCAATTGCGGCCGCTGTTCCGGCGGCAACTGGCTCAACGCGGGTGGCAGGCATTGAGACAGCGACTGGCCGTTTTCCACTGCCAGCAGTACGTTGGCGGCAATGGCCCGCAGGGGCAGGGCTTGCTGGGCCATGATCAGTGAAGCTCCTGTTCGGGCATAAGCACCGGCTTGCCGCCGTTGATCAGGTCATTAACGCTCTGGGCCCGTGTGCCCGGGAGCTGTATCCGGGTGACTCGCAGAACGCCGGAACCACAGGCGATGTCGATGCCATCGCGGTCTCGGTTGAGTACGGTTCCCGGCGTTTTGTCGCTGTCTTTACTCAGGGCCTGGGCCATGTGAATACGGATGCGCTGGTCGCCCAGGTCGGTGAACGTGCCGGGCCAGGGGTTGAACGCGCGAACCAGGCGCTCAATGTCTGCAGCACTGCGCTGCCAGTCGATATGCCCTTCCTCTTTCGAGAGCTTGTGGGCGTAGCAGGCTTCGTTGTCGTTCTGCGGCTCGGGGCTCAGTTCGCCCGTTGCGAGCTGGTTCAGGGCCTCGACAATGGCCTCGCCGCCCAGATCGGCCAGACGGTCGTGCAGGCTGCCGCCGGTGTCGTCGGAATGAACCGGGGTGGTGACTTTCAGCAACATGTCGCCGGTATCCAGGCCTTCGTCCATCTGCATGATGGTGATGCCGGTCTGCGTGTCGCCGGCGGCGATAGCGCGATGAATCGGGGCAGCACCGCGCCATCGGGGTAACAGTGAGGCGTGGATGTTCAGGCAGCCATGGGTGGGGATGTCCAGCACCGCTTTGGGCAGGATCAGACCGTAGGCGGCGACGATCATCACGTCCGGTTGCAGCGCCGCCAGTTCCCGTTGCGCGTCTTCTGATTTCAGGCTCAGCGGCTGAAACACCGGAATACCGGCATCCAGTGCGACCTGCTTGACCGGGCCGGGCACCAGTTTACGGCCCCGACCGGCGGGGCGGTCCGGCTGACTGTAAACGCCGACGATGTCATGGCCGGCTTTCAGCAGGGCTTTGAGGGCGGTGGCGGCAAAATCCGGGGTTCCGGCAAAAACGATTCGCACGGTGCTGTTGTCTCTGTTGGCTGTGGCGTTGAATACGAAAAGACCGGGTCGCAACCCGGTCCTGAAATCCGTTTGAGTGGCAGGGCCTGTCAGGCGCTCTGCTTGTGCAGCTTTTCCAGCTTCTTGCGAATGCGGTTACGCTTGAGCTGGCTCAGGTAATCGACAAACAGCTTGCCGTTCAGGTGATCCATCTCGTGCTGGATACACACAGCCAGCAGCCCTTCCGCTTCCAGTTCATATTCTTCGCCGTTGCGATCTCTGGCGGTGATCCGGCAGTGCTCGATGCGTTTTACATCTTCATAGAAGCCGGGAACCGACAGGCAACCTTCCTGCATGGCTTCCAGATCGCCGTCCAGAACGTCCACTTTCGGGTTGATGAACACTCTCGGTTCGCTCTTGTCGTCGGACAGGTCCATCACGATGATCTGTTTGTGCACATCCACCTGTGTGGCGGCCAGGCCAATGCCGTTGGCATCGTACATGGTCTCGAACATGTCGTCGATCAGCGTACGGATGTCGTCTGTTACCTCGCCGACGGGCTTGGCAATGGTGCGAAGCCGTGGGTCCGGGTATTCAAGAATCTCTCGTATCATAGGGCTCTTTTCGTCTGACCTGTGTTTGTGAGGCTGCTCCGGCTTTCGGATGCGTGAACTCGATCTCCGAAATTTGACAGGGTGCAGCGCACAATGTCTCTTTAAGGGGTATTATCCGACAAATCAGCGATTGAGTACAAACTGATCAGTCGATAGCCAAAAACTTTCGAAACGCTTGCACAATCCTGCATGGCGATAAAAGATAACAACACAAAGCCTGAGAGTTCTTCTATAGTAACGTTTCAGGCTTTAAATCAAGTTCGCGATCAAGGACATGGACAATGAGGAAACTGTTGTACGCTCTGGCAGCATCGGCGCTGCTGTTTGCTTCCTGGGCCCAGGCACAACCGGAGCTGCGGTCTGATCACCCCGAGCGTTACACTGTCGTCAAGGGAGATACCTTGTGGGACATTTCGGCGCGCTTTCTGGATAACCCCTGGTACTGGCCGGAAATCTGGCACGTGAACCCGCAGGTTGCCAATCCACACCTTATTTACCCCGGTGATCAACTGGCGCTGGTTTATATCGATGGCGAGCCCAGAATTACCAAGGTTGCCACCAGTGGCGTCGTGAAACTGTCACCGAAAGTGCGGTCCGAAGCCATTGATACGCCGATCCCTGCGATTCCCCTGGATGCGATCGCCAGTTTCCTGACTGAAACGCGCATCGTCAGTCCTTCGGAAATCAATAATGCGCCTTACGTGCTTGAAGGTGAAGACGGTCGCATTATCACCGGTGCCGGTGACCGGATATATGCCCGGGGCGAGAAGCCGGCTGATCGCGTGGGAATCTTCCGTCGCAGCAAGGAATTTATAGATCCGGAAACCGGAGAATTTCTGGGGCTGGAGGCTCGCAGTATTGCCCGGGGTAACATCACCGCGGAGAATGGCGACGTACTCACGCTGGAGCTCACCAGTTCCAGCGAAGAGGTGCGCATTAGTGACCGCCTGTTAACCAGTGAAGACCGCCGGCTGACCACGAATTTTGTGCCCAGCGCTCCGGACGAGCAGATTGAGGGCGAGATGATTGCCGTGGATGGCGGTGTCAACCAGATCGGCCAGTATGATGTGGTGGCGATCAACCGTGGTGAGCGTGAAGGTGTAGAGCCGGGCGACGTTCTGGCGGTGCTCAAGAGCGGCAACATGGTGCGCGACCCGGTCACCAATGAAACCATTGAGCTGCCTTCCGAGCGTGCCGGTTTGCTGATGGTTTTTCAGGCCTATGACAAAATGAGCTATGGTCTGGTTCTTCAGGCTACCCGTTCGCTCGCGGTGGGGGATAAGGTAACCAATCCCTGAGCCTGGTAGACCCTACCCGTGGATGGCCGGGCAATGACGCCCGGCCGGTGTTTTTCAAGGATGAAACATGTCGGAACAAGCTTTGCCGTCGTCAATGGCGGCGCAGTGGCTGCTGCTCTCCCTCCTTCCCCGGTTTGGCCTCAGAATTCGTGAACGCGTTGCTGCCAATACCGATCAACTGACCGACATTCTGGCCATGAATCCGGCTACATTGCGGGCCATGGGTGTGGGCCACGAAGCCGGTGAAGCCATTCTTGCCTGGCAATCGGAAGACACCGGGCAACCGGTGGTGCGACAAGCGCTGCAGATTCTTGCGGAGTGTCAGCGTCAGAACATTGCCCTGATTGGCCAGGGCCATGAACACTATCCGGAAGCGCTCAAACATATTCACGATGCCCCGTTGCTGCTGTACGGGCTGGGCAACACGGCTTTGTTGATTCAGGATCAGGTCGGCATTGTGGGGAGCCGGAATGCTACCCGTGCCGGTCTTGATCATGCCCGGCGCTTTGCGGCGGAGCTGAGTAATCGTGGTTTGCTGGTATCCAGTGGCCTTGCACTGGGTATTGATGGTGCCGCCCATGCCGGGGCCCTGGACGCTGGTTTCCCGACCCTGGCGGTGATTGGCTGCGGTCTGGATCGCCTGTACCCGGCACAACACCGGAAACTGGCGCACCGGGTGATCGAAAACGGCCTGATTGTTTCCGAGCATCCGCCAGGCACCCAGGCCCGGGCTGCTTTTTTCCCGAAAAGAAATCGCATCATCAGCGGCCTGAGCCGGGGTGTGCTGGTGGTTGAGGCGGGTGTAAAAAGTGGTTCGCTGATTACCGCGAGGCTCGCTCTGGAACAGGGCCGGGAAGTGTTTGCCATTCCCGGTTCGGTACACAGCCCGGTGGCACGCGGTTGTCATCAACTGATTCGTCAGGGTGCCAGGTTGGTTGAGACAGCCGATGATGTCCTTGAAGAGCTGGGAACCTGGTGGACTCTGCAGGCGCCGGATGCCAGTGGTGAACCGGTGTCGTCCCTTCCTGACCTGGCCGGACTGGACCATCGTGAAATCGCGGTATTCGAGGCTTTGGGGTATGATCCCCAATCTACCGATGCACTGAGCCAGGCGACCGGACTGCCAGCAGATCAACTTATGCAATCCCTGTTATTGCTCGAACTCCAGGGGCTGGTGAATTCTGCGCCCGGAGGCTATCTGAAAATCGCCTGAGCCGTGCATCCTGTCAAGAATCCTGAAGGTGTGTGCAACGCGTTATGTTGGCGAAATCTCCTCTGAGCTCATGGCAGCTGCATTGTGCCCGCCGGACCCTGCATGGCGGTGGTGTGATTGCCTACCCCACCGAAGCGGTCTGGGGGCTGGGCTGCGATCCGTGGGATCAGGAAGCCGTCGAGCGTATTCTCGAACTCAAGCAGCGCCCCATGGAAAAAGGCATGATTCTGGTTGCCTCCTCCATTGAACAGGTGCGCTTTCTGCTTGATCCCTTGCCGGACAATCTGCAACAGGAAGCCACCGGGTACTGGCCCGGACCGGTGACCTGCCTGCTGCCGGATGTAAACCGGCAGATTCCGGAGTGGGTGCGGGGCAAGCATTCCTCCATTGCGGTCAGGGTCAGCGACCATCCGGTGGTACGTGCCTTGTGCGATGCCGCCGGCATGCCTCTGGTGTCCACCTCCTGCAATCCGGCCGGGCGCCAGCCGGCGCGGAATATCTGGCAGGTTCACCGTTATTTCGGTAACCAGCTGGATCGCATCGTACCCGGAGCCCTTGGTGGTAATCGCAAGCCCAGCCGCATTATTGATATCGTCACCGGAAAACAATTTCGTTAGGAGTCTTCATGTCAAAGCAGCCGGATACCGAAGCTGTCAAAGCGTATCTTCTGGATCTTCAGGAAACCATCTGTCAGCGACTGGCCGCAGTGGATGGCAAGGCGTCGTTCATCCGTGACAGCTGGCAGCGTCCGGAAGGCGGGGGTGGTATCAGCCGGGTAATCACGGACGGTGACGTGTTCGAGAAAGGCGGCGTGAATTTTTCCCATGTGATGGGCGACACCATGCCGGCTTCCGCCACCGCCCATCGCCCTCACCTGGCTGGTGCGCCCTGGCAGGCTATGGGCGTTTCGCTGGTGATTCATCCCGAAAACCCTTATGTGCCGACGTCTCACGCCAACGTGCGCTTTTTCATTGCGACCCCCAAAGACAGTGAGCCGGTGTACTGGTTTGGTGGTGGTTACGATCTGACCCCTTATTACGGTTTTGATGAAGACTGCGTGCACTGGCACCAGACTGCCCGGGATGCCTGTGCACCGTTCGGGGATGATGTTTACCCCCGTTTCAAGCAATGGTGCGATGACTATTTCTACCTGAAACACCGGCAGGAGCCGCGCGGTGTGGGCGGCCTGTTCTTTGACGACCACAATACCGGTGATTTTGACCGGGACTTTGCCTTCATGCGGGCGGTGGGCGACAGTTATGTTGAAGCCTATGAACCGATTGTGCGCCGGCGCATGGACCATGACTGGGGTGAGCGTGAGCGGGAGTTCCAGCTCTATCGCCGCGGCCGGTATGTCGAGTTCAATCTGGTGTATGACCGGGGCACCCTTTTTGGCCTGCAATCCGGAGGCCGCACCGAGTCTATCCTGATGTCCCTGCCACCACTGGTGCGCTGGGATTATGACCGCCAGCCGGAACCGGGAAGTGAAGAAGCGCGGTTAACAGAACACTTTCTGACCACCCGTAACTGGCTGGAGGACGAGTATGCATAACGACCTTTACGCGGTAATCGGCCACCCGATCAGCCACAGCAAGTCACCACGCATTCACAGCCTGTTTGCCAGCCAGACCGGTGAGCCGGTTGAGTACACGGCCATTCAGGCGCCGCTGGATGACTTCCATGGCACGGTCCGGCAGTTTTTCGAGCGGGGCGGAAAAGGCCTGAATGTAACCGTGCCCTTCAAGGAACAGGCATGGACGATGGCCGAGCATCGCACCACCCGCGCCGAAAAAGCCGGCGCTGCCAACACACTGTATCTGGATAAAGATCAGGCGCTGGTGGCCGATAACACAGATGGTGTGGGTATTGTCCGGGACCTGTTCAACAACCACGGTGTTGCTCCGGAGGGTGCCCGTATTCTGGTTCTTGGTGCCGGTGGTGCGGTACGTGGTGTACTGGGCCCGATTCTGGCAGAGCAACCGGTCAGCGTGACTATTGCCAACCGCACGGTGGCCAAAGCGGAAGCGCTTGTCCGGTTGTTTGCTCCGGACGCCGGTATTACAGAGCTGTCCGCCTGCGGCTTCAGTGAGGCGGAAGCCGCTTTTGATCTGGTGATCAACGGCACCAGCGCCAGCCTGAAGGGTGATCTGCCGCCGGTTTCTCCGGGAATTATCGGGCCCGATACCGTGGTGTATGACATGATGTATTCCCTGCAGACCACCACCTTCAATCAGTGGGCGCTTGATAATAATGCCCGCCGGGTTTTCGATGGCCTGGGCATGCTGGTAGAGCAGGCTGCGGAATCGTTTTATGTCTGGCGGGGTGTCCGGCCGGACACTGCTTCGGTTATTGAAGAACTAAGAACTGACTGAGGCCTTCTGCGGGCCTGCTGAAAAGGGTTGTCCATGGATATTCTCACGCTTGTCGGGTTACTGGCCGGGATTCTGATTGTTTTGCTTGCCATGCTGGCGGACGCCACGGTGGCGACCTTTCTGAATCTTCCAGGCCTGGCCATCGTGGTGGGGGGAACATTTGCGGTTACCCTGATCAAGTTCCGGATGGCCTCGGTGGCAAGCTCGTTCAAGCTGGCTTTCAGGGCTGCGTTTACTGACAGGTTGCCCCGGCCGGCCGAGTTGATCCGGGAAGTGGCGGTATTGGCCCGGGTGGTTCGTAAAGAGGGCCTACTGGGTCTGGAAAACCACGAAACGGACGATGAATTCCTGCAAAAAGCCATCAACCTGTGTGTCGACGGCCACCCCCCGGAACTGGTGGAAGAAGCACTGCTTCAGGAAAGCGAACAGACCGCTGACCGCTACGAACTGGCCGAGAGAGTGTTCCGGGGTATTGGTGAATCTTCGCCTGCCATCGGCATGCTCGGTACCCTGGTAGGTCTGGTGCAGATGCTGAAAACCCTGGATGACCCTTCCACCATCGGCCCGGCCATGGCCATTGCCCTGTTGACCACGCTCTACGGCTCCTTCATCGCCCAGCTGATCGCCCTGCCCCTGGCCGAAAAGCTGCAGCTCAAGGGTGAAGACGACGCCCGAAACCAGATGCTGATTATCACCTCCATCAAGAGCATCATGCGCGGTGAAAATCCGAGGGTAATGACAGAAATTCTGTCCTCCTACGTGTCACCCGAACAGCGTACCAAGCTGGACGAACAGCCGGAGGCCTGAGGTTTGCAGTCGACGCGGCCATTTAAAAAGAGGAAACAGAAAAAAGGCAACCCGGACTGGATCGTCACCTTTGCGGATCTGGCCACGCTGTTGCTGACCTTTTTTATCCTGCTGTTGTCTTTTGCCGAGATGGACATCAACAAATACCGCTCCATGGCCAACTCCATGGCGCTTGCTCTGGGTTCCGACAATGTGATCGGCGAAGATGTTGGTGGTTCGCCGGTCAGCGAGGTGGAGTCAGACGCGGTCTCGCTGCCGGAACCCACCGAATCCCTGCAGGAACAACCGGAATTTATCGACGAACGTACGGACTCTTCGGAAACCGCCCAGATTCCCGGCGGTGTGCTTGATCTGGCCAGTCGCCTGATTCGTGAGCTTGAAGCGGAAGTGGCGTCAGATGCTCTGCATGTGAATTACGATAAAGACCAGGTCGTCATCCGGTTCTCCGAGGAAGCCACGTTCGGCTCCGGTGATGCCACTATCAAGCCGGAGATGATTCCCATCATTGAGCGGGTGGTCGAAGTGGTGGGTAACTGCACCGGGGATGTTGTCGTGTCCGGGCATACCGATGACCGCCCCATTTCCAGCAGCCGTTACCGTTCAAACTGGGACCTGTCTGCCGCAAGGGCCGTATCGGTGGTCCATGAACTGGTCCTGAACCGGGATATTCCGGCGGACCGCGTAGTAGCCGCAGGCCGTGCCGAGACCAGCCCGCTGGCACCGAATGATTCCGAGGAGAACCGGGCGTTGAACCGCCGCGTGGAAATTTCCATTCGCAACCCCGAGTGTGATGAAGAGGCACCAACACGGGATCTGCCGATAGAGATTCTTCCCTGACGGCTAGGTCAGAATCACTCTGGAAATACATAATAAAAAGGCAGTGGCCGGGAAATCCGACTCACTGCCTGACAGGTCCGGAGGTGTAAATTATTACTCGACTTCCACCTCAATGGCCTTCGGCTCTTTAGGCTCGGCCTTCTGGATGTTCAGCTTCAACAGACCATCCTTGAAGTTGGCCTTCACGCTGTTCTCATCGACGTTGTCCGGCAGGGTAAAGCGACGCAGGAAGCTGCCGTAGATCCGCTCGATACGGTGGTGCTTCTTGTCGTCTGTTTCTTCCTCGTGTTTGCGTTCGCCCTGAATGGTCAGCACGCCATCCTGCACGGTTACTTTCACATCGTCTTTGGACATGCCCGGCAGCTCGGCTTCCACGGTGAAAGCCTCCGGTGTTTCCTTGATGTCCACCGCCGGTGCCCAGTCGCTGCGACTGAACAGGTCTCTGCCTTCGCCTTCGCCATTGCTCCGGGACAGGCCGAGCATGCGATTGTAACGGCTCATCAGGTCGTCGAGTTCATTGATCGGATTCCAACGGGTAATGTTGCTCATAGGGAACTCCTCCTTTAACGATTACGAATCTGAGATTTTCGTTCAGCTTCGCTCGCGGAACAGCTCCATGCCGGCGATGCCAGCCGGATGGTATCCGTGAACTTCTGCTATTCACGAATGTAGGTCCACCCGGAGTATTTTCAAGGACTGCTGATCAGAATTTGATCTGAATCAGGAGGCGTCTGTTACTGACCGTTCAGGTATTCATTCTTCAGTTTGACGTAGTTGGCCGCAGTGTAAGTAAAGAAGGTTTTTTCCTTGTCGGTCAGCTCTCGGGCCTGTTTGCAGGGTGAGCCCACGTACAGATGACCGGATTCCAGACGCTTGCCCGGTGGTACCAGTGTGCCGGCGGCGATAATCACATCATCTTCCACCACGGCGCCGTCCATCACGGTGCAACCCATGCCCACGAGCACGCGACTGCCGATAGTGCATCCGTGCAGCAGTGCCTTGTGGCCGACGGTAACGTCGTCACCAATAATCAGCGGCCAGCCGCCGGGGTTGTAGTCGCTGGCGTGGGTAATGTGCAGCACCGAGCCGTCCTGGATGCTGCAGCGGCTGCCAATGCGGATCTTGTGCATGTCTCCGCGAATCACCGTCATCGGCCACACCGAGCAATCTTCGCCGGTCACCACGTCACCAATAACCACGGCGCTGTCATCAACCCAGGAACTTTCGCCAAATTGTGGTGTGATACCCTTGTGTGTTCGTACATTCGCCATTATGTATACCTTTTGACTGGCATCAATTTGGGGGGAAGGAGTCGTTGGGAGGAGGCCTTTCCAAAAAACGCTCCTGCGGCACATCCCTGATGGCGCTTCTGCTCCGCCATCCCTGGCTCCGCAAATTTTTGGAAAGGCCTCCTCCCAACGGCTCCCTCAACATTGGAGTTGCCTGAAATTACCTCAAACACGAACAGCTGAGAAGGGCCTTTATGAACAACCCATTGCTGACTGACGACCTGCTGCCGAAGTTCGACCACGTCCGTACCGAACACATGGAAACGGCGATCGACCAGATTCTCAGCGAAAACCGTATGAAGATCAGCCAACTCGCCGAACAGGACGAGCCCACCTGGGACACTCTGGCGCAGCCCATGCAGGCCATGGAAAACAAACTGGAGAGCGCCTGGGCGGTGATTTCACACCTCAACGGCGTAATGAACAACGACGACCTGCGTCAGGTCTACAAGCGTTGCCTGGAGAAACTGACCGAGTACAGCACCGAGGTCAGTCAGAACGAAGCCCTGTGCAATGCCTACAAGAAACTGGCCGCACGGGACGACTTCAAGGATCTGAACCAGGCTCAGCGCAAATCTGTCGAGAATACCCTGCGTGATTTCCATCTGGGTGGCGTGGATCTGCCTGCCGACAAAAAGCAGCAATACGCCGATTTGTCCCGGGAGCTGGCGGAGCTGTCCAACAAGTTCAGCGATAATGTGCTGGATGCCACCCAGCACTGGTACAAGCACATTACCGATGTGAACGAACTCGCCGGCCTGCCGGAAAGCGCCATTGATGGCGCAAAACAGGCGGCGAAGCAGAAAGAGCTGGACGGCTATGTGATCACCCTGGATTTTCCCAGCTTCTATCCGGTACTGACCTACGGTGAAAACCGTGAGCTGCGCCGGGAAGTTTACGAAGCCTTTGTCACCCGCGCTTCGGACCAGGGCCCGGACGCCGGCACCTGGGACAACACCCCGGTGATGGCCGAAATCCTCAAGCGCCGTCATGCCCAGTCTCAGCTGTTGGGTTTCAAGAACTACGCGGAGTATTCACTGGCGACCAAAATGGCCCGCAGTGAAGACGAGGTGTTGGGCTTTCTGAACCAGTTGGCGGAGAAATCCAAGCCGCAGGCAGACAGAGAGTTTGCCGAGCTGAAGGCCTTTGCCAAAGACGAATACGGTGTGGACGATCTGCAGGCCTGGGACATTGGTTTCTACAGTGAAAAACTGAGCCATAAACGCTATGACATTTCCCCGGAAACCCTCCGTCCCTGGTTCCCGGTGAACAAGGTGGTACCGGGCCTGTTCCGGGTCGCGGAAAAGCTGTTCGATGTGCAGATCGAGGAAAAGCCGGAGGTGGAAACCTGGCACGAAGACGCCACGGCCTACTGCATCAGCCGCAACGGCGAGCCAGTGGCCTGGTTCTATCTGGACCTGTTCGCCCGCCAGGGCAAGCGTGGTGGTGCCTGGATGGCAGATTGCCGGGTACGCTGGCGCGACCAGCGCGGCAGGTTGCAGCTGCCGGTGGCTTTCCTTACCTGTAACTTCACTCCGCCAGTGGATGGCAAGCCGTCACTGCTGACCCATGACGAAGTCACCACGCTGTTCCACGAGTTCGGCCATGGGCTGCACCACATGCTTACCCAGGTGGATGTCATGGATGTGTCCGGCATTAACGGCGTGGCCTGGGACGCGGTGGAACTGCCCAGCCAGTTCCTGGAAAACTGGTGCTGGAACCGTGAATCCCTGGCGCTGATCGCCAGCCACCACGAGACCGGCGAGCCGCTGCCGGAAGATCTGCTGGAAAAACTGCTGGCGGCGAAGAACTTCCAGGCCGGCATGGGTATGGTGCGGCAGCTGGAGTTCTCGCTGTTCGATTTCCGCCTGCATTCGGAATTCACCAGCGAGGCGCCGACGAATCCGCTGGATATGCACCGCAAGGTGCGCGAAGAAATCGCCGTGGTGGAAACACCGGCGTTCAATCGCTTCCCGAACTCTTTCGCCCACATCTTCGCCGGCGGGTACGCCGCGGGCTATTATAGCTACAAGTGGGCGGAAGTGCTGGCGGCAGATGCCTTCTCCCTGTTCGAGGAAAAAGGCATTTTCGACGAAGATACGGGCAAGGCTTTCCTGCATAACATTCTGGAAAAAGGTGGTTCGCAGGAGCCCATGGAATTGTTCAAGGCCTTCCGGGGCCGTGAGCCGCAGGTGGATGCCTTGCTGGAGCAAAACGGGATCGACGGCGAAGCCGCCTGAGCCAATTATTCCCGGCTGTCGTCAGGGCAGTCGGGTATCAGAACTGGAGTAGAGTTATGGCGAGTCCGAAACGCTTTATCGCCGGCGCAATCTGTCCCCGCTGTGCGGAGATGGACAAGATTATGATGTTCACCAAGGACAATGACGAGCAGGTGCGCGAGTGTGTGGCCTGCGGGTTTACCGATGCCTTGTCTGAGCAGGAGCAGCCGGAGAATCCGGAATTGCAGACGCGGGTGAATACTCGCGGCAACGAGGACGATCACACCGTCAAGCAGGTGGTTTTTTTCAAGGCTGGGTCTGACGACGACTGAGTTTGGCTCTGTAGTCTGCTTGTTTGGCGGGAATCGGGGTTCGGGGGATAGGGTCCAAAACGGAAAAGCGTGGTTTTCCTGAATGTTTTGGACCCTATCCCCCGAACCCCTTTTTTATGACTAATCTAAAATCGCTTTGGTGCTTTTGGTCTGCTTAACAAACTGATTCTATTGAATTTCCGACTCTTGAAATATCTGGCCTGAAAACAAAAGCGCCAATGTCGTTTAACAGGCGTTATCACGAGAGATAAACGTGAGGGACTGGTAGGGGGTGTCAAAACATTCAGGAAAACCACGCTTTTCCGTTTTGACACCCCCTACCAGTCCCTCACCACCCGCTTTCCTTTGCAGGCTACCCACTAAAAGTTAACTCCCAATCTTAAAGCACCATAGCCGCTAACCAGCCGAAGGCCAGCAAAGGCAGGTTGTAGTGCAGGAATGTGGGCACCACGGTGTCCCAGATGTGGTTGTGCTGGCCGTCTACGTTCAGGCCGGCAGTCGGGCCGAGGGTGGAGTCGGAGGCCGGTGAGCCGGCATCACCCAGGGCGCCAGCGGTGCCGACCAGGGCGACGATGGCCAGTGGGCTGAAGCCCATTTGCAGGGCCAGGGGCACGTACAGGGCGGCGATGATGGGGATGGTGGAGAATGACGAGCCAATGCCCATGGTGATCAGCAGGCCCACCACCAGCATCAGCATGGCGGCCAGCGGCTTGTTGTCGCCGATCACGCCCACGGAACTTTCAACAAGGCTGGCGATGTGGCCGGTTTCACGCATGACTTCGGCAAAGCCGTTGGCGGTAATCATGATGAAGCCGATCATGGCCAGCATTTTCATGCCTTCGGTAAACAGGTCGTCGGCCTCTTTCCATTTCACCACGCCAGAAACGTTGAACAGCACAAAGCCGGCCAGGGCGCCGAGAACCATCGAGCCCAGCCAGAGCTGGACCACGAAGGCCACCACAATGGCCACCAGGGCCATGACCAGGGTTTTCGGGTTGTACTGGATATCCGTGCGCTCGGTCCGGGCAATCGGCTCCAGATCGTAGTCCCGGGTGCCCCGGTAGCTGAAGAATATTGCCACCAGCACACCCAGCAGCATACCCAGCGCCGGCAGCGCCATGGCGGACATGACGTTGAGCTCGCTGGCATCCACGCCGTTGTCTGCCACATTCGCCAGCAGGATTTCATTCAGGTAAATGCCGCCAAAACCCACCGGCAGGAACATGTACGGGGTGATCAGGCCGAAGGTGAGCACGCAGGCTACCAGCCGGCGATCCATGCGCAGTTTCGCCATCACGTACAGCAGCGGCGGCACCACCAGCGGGATGAAAGCGATGTGAATGGGCAGGATGTTCTGGGAAGACAGGGCAATGGCCATCAGCAGGCCAATGATCAGAAAGCGTATACCTTTGGCAGCGCCGTCGTCCTGGCGCCCCACCATGGCCAGTGCCCGGTCTGCCAGGGCGTGCGCAAGGCCGGATTTGCCGATGGCCACGGCAAAGGCGCCGAGGGTGGCGTAGGACAGTGCGACCGTGGCCCCGCCGCCCAGGCCGCTGTTGAAGGCATCTATGGTGGCGTCCAGCGACATGCCGGCAATCAGGCCGCCGGAAATGGCGCCGATAATGAGGGCAACAACAACATGGATGCGGCACAGGCTCAGCACGAGCATGATCAGCACCGCGGCAACAACGGCGTTCATGGCAAACTCCGGGTAGGAATTATGGGTTTACCGGTGCCTTTTGAGCACCGGCAGGCTGAAAAGCGCGCTAATTTGCAGGAAATGCCTGCCGGAGTCAAAGCGGATTGGTCAATTCTTGAGCTTGTACTTGCCGGGCCCGAGAAAGATCACGGCGAGGGCATTGATCAGGAAGAACAGTTGCAGCTCCAGAGCCAGGCCGCCATTGCGGCTGAGTGCCAGGAGTTCGTGGGTATGGGCCAGCACAATGGCGATAATCATGTTGATCACGATGAGCACCGCACCAATGCGGGTCTGGTAACCGACAATGACCATCAGCGGCGCCAGAATTTCGCCAATATAGACCCCATAGGCAAGCACGGTGGGCAGGTTGTGACTGGCCAGCAGTCCTTCAATAAAACCGATGCCGTGAAACAGTTTGGCAATGCCGTGAAACAACAACAGCCCGCCAACGGCCAGCCGAACCAGAAGTTTCCCAAGATCCGCATTATCGAGCACTTTCTCTCCCTCATGATGTTGAATCGGAGGGCGAAGAATACTGGTTTATGGCGCAGGAGTCAGTGACAGGGGTCAGCCAGCGGAACGGAGTGCAATACGAATGTGGTTGCGCACCAGGAGATTTTCCCAGTAGTTGCGCATCCAGTCCCAGGCCCGGTTGTTGACCTGATCAATAAACGGTTCCAGGTCGAGATTATAGAAATCCGGAGTTCCGGCGATCTGGGCAACGGTCATGGTGATCGCCTGATCGAGTTCATTGGCGAAGGGCTCGCCAATCATTTCATGAACCACCAGGTTGGCCCGGGTGGCCTCAAGATCAAACAGTTCGCTGGCCCGGATGGAGCGGTTGTTTTCGTGCATTTCCTCCATCAACCGGTGGCACTGATAGGCACGGATCAGCAGGCCGTCCAGCCCGTCGTAGCGGAGCAGCAATACCGAAGGCCGGGTGAAGTAACGGATGGCGGCATCAATGAACGGCTGGAACAGGTCTCTGGTGCCCGCTTCAATTGCGCAGGCGTCCACGCACTCAATCAGCCTGGGTGCCATTTCAATGTATTCCTGGGCGAAACGGAACAGGCAGCTGGGCGGTTGCCGGCAGTTGATCACTACCGACGGCGGCAACCGAAGGGTGGTCTCCTTCATCTGCCGGAAAAACGTACCCGAACGCGCTTCCTGACGGCGTGCCTGGTCAATAATTTCGAGAACTGCTTCTGGCGTCATTTCGGGAGAGGCCGTTGTCTGAACAGGTTGCGGTCGCAAGTCGCCTCCTTGCTGTCTGGGCCACTGATAGCTGCGGTAACAGGGCCGGGAAACTCTGCCGCTGTTCCGTTTACGCCTAATAGTGTAGCCAAGATTCCGAAGCTTGCCGGGAAATCCCCGGGTGGAGCCCGCCACCGGTCTCAGGATTGCCTGAACCAGCTGCCATCACGGGTATAGCGCCAGCTAAGCCAGCCCATGCTGGCGGCCCGGGCAAGCATCAGGCTGATCAGTGAAAACCAGAGGCCGTGGTTACCCCAGCCGGTGGTCAGCCACCATACCGGCAGGAATACTACCAACGCTGAAAACAGCATGGTGTTCTGCATATCCCGGGTGCGGGTGGCACCAATGAAAATACCGTCCAGCAGGAAACCCCACACCGATGCGAAAGGCAGTAGCCAAAGCCAGGGCAGGTATTGCCAGGCTGTGGTCCGGACTTCTTCAATACCGGTCAGTAAACTGATCAGCCAGCGCCCGCCCAGAACAAAACCGATAGTCAGGGCCAGTGCACCCCACAGGGACCAGCGCAGAGCCGTTCGGAACACAACCCGGAACCGCCGCCGGCTGCCCTTGCCCACCGCTTCACCAATGAGTGCTTCGGCTGCATTGGCAAAGCCATCCAGAGCATTGGAAATCAGCAGCAGGAAGGTAATCAGCACGGCGTTGGCGGCCAGAATGGTATCGCCCTGGCGGGCCCCCTGGGCGGTAAAGAACGCCAGAACCAGCAACAATGCGATGGTACGCACCATGATGTAGCGGTTTACCTGAAGAATTTTCAGGTAATCCGCCAGTTGCCCGAACAGTTCCCGGGTCAGGCGCTGGCCGTCGGGCATGCGACTGAGCACGATGACAATCCCGATGGCAGTGGCCCCATATTCGGCTATTACCGTAGCCATGGCGACACCGCGGCTGTTCCAGCCCAGTACCGTCACGAAAAACACATCCAGAACAATGTTGATGCCGTTGGCGATAATCAGCATCACCATCGGGCCGCGGGGGAACTGGGTGCCAATCAGCCAGCCCACCAGGGTGTACTGGCAGAGCACCGCCGGGGCGCTCCAGATACGAATGCTGGCGTATTCAGCCGCCAGCTCAGCCACCGCCGGGCTCGGGTTCATCAGGTGCAGGCCCAGCGCAATGAGGGGCTGGTGAAACACAATCAGCAACAAACCGATACCGACGGCGAGCAACAGCGAACGCAGTAACAGAGCGACCTGAGCGAAGGCATTGCGCTGGCCCCAGGCCTGGGCAGCCAGACCGGTGGTACCCATGCGCATGAAACCGAACGTCCAGTACAGAATGCTGAACAGATTGGCGCCTACGGCCACCGCGCCCAGGTATTCCGGACTGTCCAGGTGGCCAAGCACGGCGGTATCCACCAGGCCCAGCAAGGGCACGGTCAGGTTGGTGAGCATCAGCGGCCAGGCGAGGGCCCACAGGCGTCTGTCGGTTGCGCCCGTTAGCCTGCTAGACGATTTAGTCCTCAAAATTATCTGCTTATCTCAATTGGGTTTAACGGCTTTTTTAGTCATTTTTTGATCTGTGTCTATACTCGAATCTGATATGCCGTTTTTGGAAAGACGCAAATCCGATAAGAATAACACTCTGTGGAGACACAGTATGCGCGTGCAAACCAAACGGGCCCTGCCGATTGTTGCGGTGGCTGGCCTCACTACCCCGGCTGTGACTCTGGCTGACTGGACGATGAACATGTCGCCAGGGGTAACCAACACCAGCAACGAGATTTTCAGTCTTCACATGACCATTCTCTGGATCTGTGTGGCTATCGGCGTGGTGGTTTTCGGGGTGATGTTCTGGTCCATCATTGCTCACCGCAAATCCAAAGGTCACAAACCGGCCAACTTCCATGAAAACACGGTGGTGGAAATTCTCTGGACCATTATCCCTCTGGGTATTCTGGTTGCCATGGCCATACCGGCTACCGCCACGCTGATTGATATGTACGACACCACCGAGGCGGATATCGATATCAAGGTCACTGGCTATCAATGGCGCTGGCAGTACGAGTATATCGACGAAGAGTTCAGCTTTTTCTCCAGCATGTCCACTCCCAGGGACCAGATCGAGAACCGGCAGGCCAAGGGCGAGAACTATCTGCTTGAGGTGGATAAGCCAATGAAAGTGCCCGTTGGCAAAAAGGTACGCCTGTTGCTCACCGCCAATGATGTGATCCATTCCTGGTGGGTACCGGCGCTGGCCATAAAGAAAGACGCCATTCCGGGCTTTATCAATGAGGTCTGGACCAACATCGACGAACCCGGCATCTACCGTGGCCAGTGCACCGAGTTATGCGGGAAAGACCATGGCTTCATGCCGGTTGTGGTGGAAGCCGTGCCGGAAGAGGAATACAACGCCTGGGTGGCTGAAAAAAAGGAAGAGGCACAGCTTGAGCGTGAGTTGACCGAGAAAGACTGGACCATGGACGAGCTGATGGAGCGCGGTGAGAGTGTGTATGCCTCTGCCTGTGCCTCCTGTCACCAGGGTGATGGTAGCGGTTCTCCTCCGGCATTCCCGGCACTCCAGGGTAGTGCGATCGTAACCGAAGATATGGAGGCTCATATCGATGTGGTGGTCAACGGCGTTTCCGGTACGGCCATGCAGGCCTTTGGCAATCAGCTCAGTGAAGTGGAGCTGGCGGCGGTGATCACCTACGAGCGTAACGCCTGGGGCAACAATACTGACGAAATGGTTACGCCGAAGGAAATCATGGAATACATGAGCGAATAACAGTTCCGGATAACACAATCACCGGCCAATAAGAACAAGGCGGTAACGGGGGTTTTTCATGAGTGCGGTTGCAGATACCCACAGCCAGGAACATCACCACGGCCCGGCCAAAGGCTTCAGCCGTTGGCTGTTGACCACCAATCATAAAGATATCGGGACCATGTACCTGATCTTCAGCTTCACCATGTTTCTGCTGGGTGGCAGCATGGCGATGGTGATCCGGGCAGAGCTTTTCCAGCCGGGCCTGCAGATTGTCCAGCCCGAATTTTTCAACCAGATGACCACCATGCACGGGCTGATCATGGTGTTCGGTGCGGTAATGCCGGCGTTTGTCGGCCTGGCCAACTGGATGATCCCGCTGATGATCGGCGCGCCGGACATGGCCCTGCCACGGATGAATAACTGGAGTTTCTGGCTGCTGCCCTGTGCCTTTCTGATTCTGGTGTCCACCCTGTTCATGCAGGGCGGCGGGCCGAATTTCGGCTGGACCTTCTACGCCCCGCTATCCACAACCTACGGGCCGCCGAGTACGACGTTCTTTATTTTTGCGATTCATATCATGGGCGTGTCTTCGATCATGGGCGCCATCAACGTGATCGCCACCATTCTCAATCTGCGCGCCCCGGGCATGACACTGATGAAAATGCCCCTGTTCGTCTGGACCTGGCTGATCACTGCATTCCTGTTGATTGCCGTGATGCCGGTACTGGCCGGTGTGGTGACCATGATGCTGATGGACATCAACTTCGGCACCAGCTTCTTTGATGCCTCTGGCGGCGGTGATCCGGTATTGTTCCAGCATGTGTTCTGGTTCTTCGGGCATCCGGAGGTCTATATCATGATCCTGCCGGCGTTTGGTGCGATCTCCCACATTGTCTCCACTTTCTCGCGTAAACCGTTATTCGGTTATGCCTCCATGGTGTACGCGGTGGGCGCCATTGCCCTGCTCTCCTTTGTGGTGTGGGCTCACCATATGTTTACCGTCGGCATTCCGCTGACCGGGCAGCTGTTCTTCATGTACGCCACCATGCTGATCGCCGTACCCACCGGTGTGAAAGTCTTTAACTGGGTGTCCACCATGTTCCGGGGTTCGCTCAGCTTCGAGACCCCCATGCTGTTTGCGGTGGCGTTTATTATCCTGTTCACCATTGGCGGGTTCTCCGGCCTGATGCTGGCAATAGCACCGGCGGATTTCCAATACCACGACACCTACTTTGTGGTGGCTCACTTCCACTACGTACTGGTGCCGGGCGCCATCTTCGGTATTTTCGCTGCGGCCTACTACTGGCTGCCCAAGTGGACCGGCCACATGTATGACGAGACCCTGGGTAAGACCCACTTCTGGTTGTCGTTTATCGGTATGAACCTGGCCTTCTTCCCCATGCACTTCCTGGGGCTGGCGGGCATGCCACGCCGGATTCCGGATTACGCCCTGCAATTTGCCGATTTCAATATGGTGTCCAGCATTGGTGCCTTCATGTTCGGCGCCACCCAGTTGCTGTTCCTGTTTATCGTGGTGAAGTGTGCGAAAGGCGGAGAGAAAGCGCCGGCCAAACCCTGGGAAGGCGCCGAAGGGCTGGAGTGGACAGTGCCCTCGCCGGCGCCCTATCACACCTTTTCGACACCGCCGGAGGTGAAATAACCCCCGGCCGGGTATGAGCAGCCATTCGCCGTAGCAGGGTGTTTGTCACAGATCCCCTGACAGCGGCCAAGCCTTCGGAGAGAGTCATGGCGGAAGAACAGAGCTACTACGTTCCGGATCAGAGCAAATGGCCCATCGTTGCAACGGTTGGCCTGGGGGTGACCCTTTACGGTGTCGCGTCCATCATGGTCAATGGCAAGCAGGGTGAGAGCACCACAGGCTCATGGGTGATGTTCCTGATTGGTGCCCTGATTATGGCCTACATGCTGTTCGGCTGGTTCGGCAGCGTGATTCGCGAGAGCCGGGCCGGGCTTTACAGTGACCAGATGGACCGGTCTTTCCGCTGGGGCATGAGCTGGTTCATTTTTTCGGAAGTGATGTTTTTTGCCGCCTTCTTTGGCGCCCTGTTCTATGTGCGGGTGTTTGTGGTGCCCTGGCTCGGCGGCGAAGGTGACAAGGGCAGTACCAACATGCTCTGGGAAGGGTTTCAGGCCAGTTGGCCGTTGGTAAATAACCCCAATCCCGAAGCGTATCCCGGCCCGAATGAGGTAATCGGCCCCTGGGGGCTGCCGTTGATCAATACCATCCTGCTGGTGACCTCATCGTTCACGGTCACCGTGGCTCACCATGCGTTGAAGGCCGGTAACCGCCAGAAGGTAAAGCTCTGGCTGGGCGCCACCATTATTCTGGCACTGGTGTTCCTGACGCTTCAGATTCAGGAGTACGTACACGCGTATCAGGACCTGGACCTCACCCTGCAATCGGGCATTTATGGCAGCACCTTCTTCATGCTGACCGGTTTTCACGGTGCTCACGTGTTACTGGGCAGCCTGATGCTGATCATCATGTTCCTCCGGATCCAGAAAGGGCATTTCACCGCCGACAATCACTTCGGTTTTGAGGCCTCTGCCTGGTACTGGCATTTTGTCGATGTGGTCTGGCTGGGGCTGTTCGTGTTCGTTTATATCATCTGAGCCGGAGGCTTCAGGGGGTCGGATTGAGTGTCAGATCGCCGGTCCAGAGAGACACCAGAACCAGTAACAGGAGTAGCACGCTGAGCGTAACCCGGATGGCCAGGGAGTTGACCACACGGCGGGTCCTGCCGCCATCGCGAATCAGAAAGAACAGGCCACTGAACAGGCTGACAATAACAGCCAGCAGCAGCACAACAATGGCGATTTTGAGCATGGCCGGTCACCTTGTCGGGAGATTGAATGGGGCAGGTCATTCCCCGAACGATGACTTTACTATAGCAAAGCAGAACCAAGGCTCCGGTGATGGCTCGACAATGGCAGTTTGATTGGCGCTTGCTGGTGTTTACCGGGTTTTTTCTGCCCCTGCTGATTGGCCTTGGCATCTGGCAACTGAGCCGTGCGGAACAGAAATCCGTGCTGCTGGAAAGCTGGCAGACGCACAGTGAAGGCAGAGTCTGGGCGGAACAGGCCGACGGCGACATGCGTTCAGGACAGCCGGTCAGCATTACCGGCTGGTACGGGGAGCAGACCTGGCTGCTGGACAACCGGACCCGGGACGGTGCGCCGGGTTATGAAGTGCTGACGGTATTCATACCTCTGGACGGGCCGGCAGTGGTGATTAATCGGGGATGGATACAGGCTCCGCGTACCCGTGACAGATTGCCGGAAATTGAAACCCCGGAGGACCTGGTGACGCTGGAAGGCCGGCTGGCAGCCTATCCTGAGCCGCCGGTGTTGGCCGAACCGGAGCCGGCAAGCGGTCCCTGGCCCCGGCGTGTGCAGGCGTTGCCTGCCGAAGCCGTGGCCGGCGAGGTGCTCGGGCCTGCCAGCATGATTGTGCAGCTTTCTGGTAGCCGCCAGCCGGGTGCGTTCCGGGCCGACCGGTCGCCGGATGTGATGGGCCCGCAAACCCATTACGGCTATGCCGCCCAGTGGTTTGCACTGGCAGTGGCGCTGACTATATTGACAGTACTGGCGAGCTACAGAAAAACAACAACAGGTGCCGATGATGACAACCATGACCGCTGACACCAGCCCCGATCGAGAAGGGCCCGGCCCCGACCAGGTCCGCCGGGGGCGCAGAACGGCGTTGCTGCTGTTCACGGCGGGCTTTGGTCCTATGATTCTGGCCACGCTTATGTACTACACCGGCTGGCTTAACCCCGCAGAGCATACCAACGAAGGTACGTTGGTACAGCCGGTTGTACCGGTACAGGAACTGAATCTGGAAACCGCGGCGGGTGAACCCTTCTCCGACCGTTTCAGCGCCGGCCAGGCTGACCCTCAGTGGCACCTGCTGGTGGCTTCCGAGAGCTGTGGCGGAGATTGTGAACGGCTGTTGTACCTCTCCCGACAGGTCAATATTGCGTTGGGCAAGAATGCGCCCCGGGTCAGTCGTTCTGCCTGGCTGGGTTCGCTACCGGCGGACCTGGAAAGCCGTTGGCAGGACGAGTACCGCTTGATGGAGCGCCTGCAGCAGTCAGCCGGCAGCCGGCCGGCCTGGCCGGAAGGCTTTAACCCCGGTGACCAGCCCGGCATTTTACTGGTCGATCCTTTCGGTAACGTGATGATGCGCTACGGCCCTGAGCATACCGGCAAGCAGTTGCTGAAAGATCTCAAACACCTGTTGAAGCTCTCCCAGGTTGGCTGACCGGGAGAAAAGAGGCGCGCCATGAACCAACAGGATAATGAATGTTCCAGCCTGATAGCCCGGAAAATGGCGTTCTGGGCCACCATTGCCTGCATTCTTGCCGTGATGGTGATCATGCTGGGGGCCTGGACACGGCTGGTCCACGCTGGCCTTGGTTGCCCGGACTGGCCGGGTTGTTACGGTTTCCTGACGGTACCGCAGGGCGACGCCAACATCGCCATTGCCAATGCCCGCTTCCCCGCAACTCCGGTGGATGTGGCCAAGGGCTGGCCGGAGATGATCCATCGTTATGCCGCTGGCACTTTGGGTTTACTGGTGTTCGGGCTGGCGGGCGCTGCAATACGCCACCGCCATAAGGCGGTTCCGGTCCGGCTTCCGGTGTTCATCGCCGGTTTTGTTGTTCTGCAGGCGGCATTCGGAATGTGGACGGTCACGCTCAAACTCTGGCCGCAAGTGGTGGCCCTGCATTTACTGGGCGGGTTTACCACGCTGAGCCTGCTGTTACTGCTGACACTGAGATTGCGCCGGCAGGCCGCGGCCGGTGCTGAGTCTTCACCAAAACCGATTGTCGGGCCACTGGCCCGAATGCGGCCCTGGCTATACGGCGGTTTGCTGGTGGTTACCCTGCAGATTGCCCTGGGGGCCTGGACCGCCGCCAACTACGCCGCTGTGGCCTGTACGGACTTGCCCACCTGCCAGGGGCAGTGGTGGCCCCAAGGCATGGACTTCCGTCATGGCTTTGATATCACCCAACAGGTGGGGCCGAATTATCTGGGGGGGCAGCTGACTGCCGATGGCCGGGTGGCCATTCACGTCAGCCATCGTGTCGGTGCCCTTGTGGTTCTGGTGTATTTCGCGGCCTTGCTGGCGGCATTGTGGCGCTGGCGCGGCGACAGCGGTATGGACAGGGCAATCCAGTTGGTGGCGCTGGCACTGGCAGCGCAGATAACTCTGGGCCTGGCCAGCGTGTTCCTGAGTATTCCCCTGGCCCTCGCGGTCGCACATAACGCCATGGGTGCCGGGCTGCTGCTGGCCGTGGTTCATCTGATCTGGCGACATCACCTGCTGGTTGTCCGTCAGCCGGCAAAAGCCGCCCCAGTAACTGGTATTAATCGGGAGGTAACGGCATGAGTGAGCAAGCAAAGGCACTGCCGGCTCGCAGTACTCTGAATACATCCGCAAAAGCCATTTCCTGGCGGGATTATCTGGAGCTGACCAAGCCGAAAGTGGTTGCGTTGATGATCCTGACCTCGGTCATCGGCATGCTGCTGGCCGCTCCGGGGGTACCGCACTGGGACATCCTGTTGTTCGGCAACCTGGGCATCGCCCTTCTGGCTGGCTCGGCGGCGGTGATCAATCACATCGTCGACCAGAAAATCGACACAGTGATGGCCCGCACCCGTAAACGGCCTGTGGCGACCGGAAAGATTTCTCCTTTCGAAGCCATCCTGTTTGCAGCTGCACTGGCCTGCGCCGGCATGGCCATCCTGATGCTGATGGTGAACCAGCTGACGGCCTGGCTCACGCTGGCCTCACTGGTGGGTTACGCTGGCGTTTATACCCTCTTCCTGAAGCGGGCAACGCCCCAGAACATCACCATCGGCGGCCTGGCCGGTGCCATGCCACCGTTGCTGGGCTGGACGGCCGTCACCGGTCAGGTCGAAGGCCACGCCCTGTTGCTGGTGTTGATCATTTTTGCCTGGACGCCCCCGCACTTCTGGGCCCTGGCCATTCACCGTAAAGAGGAATACGCCAAGGCCGGTATTCCCATGTTGCCGGTGACGCACGGTAACCGGTACACCGAGCTCCACATCCTGCTATACACGCTGATGCTGCTGGCTGCCAGCCTGCTACCTTTTGTCACAGGCATGTCCGGCGGAATTTACCTTATCGGCGCCCTGGCCCTTGGCCTGCGCTTTGTGCAGTACGCCGTCCGGCTTCTCAGAGGCGATGATCGCCGCGTGGCACTGAACACCTTCAAGTACTCCATCACTTACCTCATGGCCCTGTTTGTGGTACTTCTTGTGGACCATTTTGTGTTCTTCTGAACACACGAACACAGTCTGCCGGGAGGGGGCGGGGGATACTTTTGTGCAGGGAAAAAGATGTCTGAGCGCAGCGAGTTGTTTTTCCCGGAAGAAAAGTATCCCCCGCCTCCTCTCAGCCTCTGAGTAATGCGAGTGGAGTCGTAATGAATCGCTCTGTGAGATTAACGCTGGTAGTCCTGCTGCTGGTAGTAGCAAGTATTTTTGCGTTTGTGGTTTATCGGCAAGTAAACCTGGTGGGCGCGGAGGAAGTCCAGGCGCCCCCGAACCTGGCAGAGTACAACACCTACGTGTATGAAGAAGCCCGGCCCCTGGCGGAATTCTCGCTCACCAACGAGAACGGCGAAACCGTCGCCCGGGAAGACCTGAAAGGCCGGTGGACCTTTGCTTTCGTGGGGTACACCAACTGCCCGGATATCTGTCCGCTGGCCATGAGTTCGTTAAGGCAGTTTGATGAGCAATTGCCGGCAGAGCTGCCGCAGCCTGATTACCTGCTGATCAGTGCTGACCCGGAGCACGATACGCCCGAGCGGCTGGACAATTACACCAACTTTTTCGGCGAGAATTTCCATGGCCTGACCGGCGATCTGGAAACTACCCGGGCATTGGCCAAGAGCCTGAGTGCGGTGTTCCAGCACCGGGAAGTGGATGGGCAGACACTGGTGGATCACAGTGGCCATTTCGCCTTGCTGAACCCGGAGGCGGAGGTGCAGGCGCTTATCCAGCCGCCCCATAAGCCGGAGCAATTGGTAAAGGGCTTTGAGCGTATCTATCAATGGGCCAGAGCCAATCATCCCAGAGCGTCCGAAGGCTGAGCGGCCTCAATCGAAGGTCACACTGACAACATTGTTAGCTTTGCATACACTGGCGGATCTTGGTTTTCCAAAAGCAACAATAACCGGGTAACTGCCATGACTTCAGAGACCGCTCCGTCTCCAAGACAACTATTCACTGTTCTGCTTGCCGGCGCTTTTGTACTGCTGGTGGTGCACGCTCTTGGCCGGTTCATTTACACCCCGTTATTGCCGTACCTGGTCGCTGACGGCCAGTTCAGTGCGGCCGATGGGGCTGCCGTGGCGACCTGGAATTATCTGGGTTACCTGATGGGCGCTATGGTGGCCATCAAGTGGCACCGGATCGACCACATCCGGTTCATGCTGCCGCTGTTCCTGGCTGTCCATGTGGTTACCACACTGATTGTGACCCAGACCGATAACCTGACGGCCATTTCCGCCAGCCGCTGGCTCAACGGCGTGGCTAATGGCGTGGTGTTTGTCCAGGCCCCGGCGCTGATTCTGGAATGGCTGGTGTTGCGCAACCGGGCCACGTTCAGCGGGCTGGTGTATATCGGCGTGGGAGCCGGCCTGCTGGTATCCAGTGGCCTGGTAACCGGCACGGCGGGCTGGCTGGAAGGTGCCGAGCGCTGGTGGCCGGCGGCCTTGTTGTCGATTCCCCTGGCCTGGTGGGGCGTCATGCAGTTGCGCAAACTGGAGATCCCGGTTCGCCAGCATGACGAGTCCGGAAAGGCGGTGGTGAATACGCCACTGGTGGACCGTGCCAGTGCACCCCTGTTTTTGTCCTACGCCGGCGCTGGTCTGGGTTATATCCTGCCCATGACCTTTCTGCCACTGCTGGCGAAAATGGAATTGCCTGAAGGCCATGCCCTGCTGGATGGCACCTGGGTGATTGTCGCGCTGTTCACCATCCCGGCGCCCTGGGTATGGAACAAGCTCGGCGCACTGATGGGTGACCTGCCGGCACTGAGGCTGAACTTTCTCATTCAACTGGCCGGTGTGCTGGCTGCGGTGCTCTGGCCCGGGGCTGTGGGGCTGGTACTTTGCGCGGCGCTGGTGGGGGGTACCTTCCTGGGTACCGTGTTGCTGACCCAGCGCATCGGCCGGGCCCTGCATCCCCATCAGGGGCCGCGGTTGTCGGCGGCCATGGTGGCACTGTACGGCTTCACCCAAATGGTCGGGCCGTGGTTGACCAAGCAGTGGCTGGACGGTGGCGGTACGCTGGTTTCCGCATTCGGTATTGGTGTGGGGGCTCTGGTGTTCGGCCTTGTGCTTGCATTCTTTGTGCCCCGGCCTGAGCTTTGGCACCAGCGGTCTGAGTGAGTTCCCCAGACTGCGATTGGTGGGGGTTTGATCGGAGTGGCGGGGTATTTTTTCCTTGGAAATGCAACTCGCTGCGCTCAGACATCCATTTCCGGCGGAAAAAATACCCCACCACCCCGCTCTGATTAACCACGGTGCTTTCTCACGGAATAATCCAGTCCAAAATGCTCCCGATAGAAGAAATCCTCCCGAAGCTAAAACAGACGCTGGAACAAACCAGCACCGCCCTGCTGCAGGCGCCACCGGGCGCGGGCAAGACCACCCGTGTGCCGCTGGCCTTGCTGGATGCGCCTTGGCGGGGCAACCGCAAGATCCTGATATTGGAGCCGAGGCGGTTGGCGGCTCGCTCGGCGGCGCGGTATATGGCGAAGCAACTGGGAGAGGTGCCCGGGCAGACGGTGGGTTACCGGACCCGGCTGGATACGAAGATCTCTGCCAGTACACGGATTGAAGTGGTGACCGAAGGGATTCTGACGCGCTTGATTCAGAGCGATCCCATGCTGGAAGACTACGCGGCCGTGCTGTTCGACGAATTTCATGAGCGTTCCCTGCAGGCTGACCTGGGCCTGGCGCTGGTGCGGGAATCCCAGCAGGCGTTGCGGGAGGATCTGCGGTTGCTGGTGATGTCCGCCACGCTGGATACCGCGCCCATTGCCCGGGTACTGGGTGATGTGCCGGTGATTACCAGCGAGGGCCGGGCATTTCCGGTGGAGGTGTTTTACCGGCCCTTGCCCCGTAATGCCCGTTTGCCGGATCAGGTGGTGGCGGTTATTCAGGAAGCCCTGCGTGATCAGAGCGGCTCCCTGCTGGTGTTTTTACCGGGTGCCGGGGAAATCCGGCGGGTGCAGCAGCAGTTGCAGGGCAACTTGCCAGAGGAAGCATTGCTGGCCCCCTTGTTCGGCAATCTGAAAGCCGAAGAGCAGGACCGGGCGATTGCGCCGGCGCCGGAAGGCACCCGGAAGATTGTGCTGGCCACCGCCATTGCCGAAACCAGTCTGACTATCGAAGGGGTGCGGGTGGTGATCGATGCCGGCCAGCAGCGCCGGGCGGTGTTTGATCCCAACAGTGGCATGACCCGCCTGGTGACCGGTCGGGTATCGAAAGCCTCGGCAGAGCAGCGCAAAGGCCGCGCGGGGCGTATCGAGTCCGGGGTGTGTTACCGGCTGTGGAGCGAATCCGAGCAGTTCGGGCTGGCGGATTACACCCCGCCGGAGATCCAACAGGCCGATCTGGCGCCCCTGGTGCTGGAACTGGCACAGTGGGGCGCCCGGTCTGCGGACCAGGTGGCGTGGATTGACGCCCCGCCAGATGCCCATTGGCAGCAGGCGGTTGCTCTGTTGCAGTGGCTGGATCTGCTGGATGGTCAGGGCGCCATTACTCATCATGGCAAGGCCGCCCGCGATCTTGGCTTGCACCCTCGCCTGGCTCATATGGTGTTGAAGGGCCGTGAGGCCGGTTTTGGCCAGTTGGCCGCGGAACTGGCGGCGCTGCTGGAAGAACGGGATCTGCTTGGCCCGGGCGCCGGGGCTGACCTGCATGAGCGAATACGGCTGTTGCGGGGCGAGAGTCGGCACCGGGGTGTGGACCCGGCTCGCCTGAACGCGGTCCGCCAAGCCGCGAAACGTTTGTGCCGGGAATCGAAGAGCGCCGACTTGCCCACGGAAACCGACGTGGGCCGGGTGTTGGCACAAGCCTATCCGGACCGCATTGCCCGCCGCCGGCCGGGCGACATGCCCCGTTACCAGCTCAGTAATGGTAAAGGCGCGTTATTGCGCGACGACGACCCGCTGGCGGCCGAGCCCTGGCTGGTGGCGGCGGAACTGGACGGCAAGGCGCGGGAAGCCCGGATTTATCTGGCTGCTCCGGTCGGTTTGGCGGATCTTGAAATGGATCTGGCCAGTCATATCGAGGAAACCGAAGAGGCCATCTGGGATGACAGGCGAGGCACTGTAGTTGCGCGGGAAGTCCGGAAACTGGGTGCGCTGGTGCTGGCTGAAAACCCTATTTCCCGGATAGACCCGGCGCTGGTTCAGCAAGGCCTGCTGGATGCGGTTCGTCGCAAAGGGCTGGACAGCCTGCCCTGGACGGACAACGCCCGCCAGTGGCGTGCCCGGGTACAGTTGCTCGCTGAACAGTTCCCCGGCGACTGGCCGGATGTCAGTGCGCGCGCGCTGCTGAACGGCCTGGAAACCTGGCTGGCTCCGTTTATGGCCGGCATGCAACGCTGGGCGGATCTGATGAAACTGGATCTGGTGCAGGCGTTAAGTTCGTTGCTGGATTACCCGCAGCAGCAACAGCTTGATCAGCTGGCGCCGAGGGCCCTCAGCATTCCCACCGGCCAGAAAGTCACGTTGGATTACACCGTGGAGAATGGCCCGGTACTGGCCGCCAAACTGCAGGCCCTGTTCGGCTGGACGGAAACGCCGACAGTGGCGGGCGGCAGGGTGCCTGTGGTCATTCATCTGCTTTCTCCCGCACAGCGCCCGCTGGCGGTGACGGCGGATCTCGCCAGTTTCTGGAAGAATGCCTACCCGGAAGTCCGCAAGGACATGCGCGGGCGTTACCCGAAACACCCCTGGCCGGAAGACCCGTTTACAGCTGTGGCCCAGCAGGGAACGAAAAAACGCCCTGCTCGCTGATACGGCCGGTGATCAGCGTTTCCGGTATGGTTTCGAAATAGATGTTCCGGGCCTGGATGAACCGGCCCTCTGGCGGTTTCATTTCCCCGGTGTCTATTTCTTCCAGGCGCACGGACTCACAGGTTTTGTCATTGTCCCTGAAGCTGTCTGCCAGCACCCAGAATGGCGTGTCAAAATACCGCGCGGCCAGTGCCAGCAGCAGGGTGCCGCTTTTGTTCACGAAGTGATGGTCGGCCAGCCAGCAGTCGCAACCGGTGACGATCAGGTCCGCCCGGGGCACAAACAACCCCATCTGGGCGTCGGTGATCAGGGTGACGGGTACCTTCAGTTCGTTCAGCCGCCGTGCAAGATCGTGGCCTTCCAAGCCGGGACTGCTCTGGGTACAGATAACCGAGAAGGTATCGCCCGCCCGGGCCATTTCGGTAAATAGCCGGATAACCACCGAGCTGGCGCTGTGGGTAAGCACGGTGCTGCCCTCTTTTATCAGCGGGCGGGCCTGTTGCGCGATGGTGTCACCGGCGTTTTCAAGCGCCGCCAGGGTATCGGCAATGATCTGGTAAGGAGCACGGGAAGGCTGGCTCAGTTGCGCCTGAATCTTTGCCATGGCACTACCAATGGCGGTCATGCTTGGCCGCGCCTGTGCCAGTGTCTGAAGCAGATTATCCAGTTCATCAGTGGGGGGCTGATGGTGTTGAACCCAGGTTTGCAGGCTGCCTAATGTGTCGAGCGCCAGTCGGGTGGCACCAGACCGGGTGTCCTGCCGGAGTTCATTCAGAATGCGCTGAGCTTGGGGAGAGAATGTCATCATCACTGCCAACAGACTGTTGAATTTGCTTTCAGGTTAGCAGCGATGATATCCGCTTATGGATATTATTTGATGACTTCACGGCTGGTATTCAGGTATTGCGTGCCACGCTCCTGCACTTTGTCGGTCTCCATATGTTCAGAAGACAGGTGGACTTCTTCCAGCGTTATTGCCAGCTCTTCGAACTCTTCACTGATCTTGCCCAGGGCGTTTTCCAGTGTGTAGGTGAGCTGGTGTACTTCGTTCATCGCTTGAGGGGTAAGATCGCCGGCCAGTACCTCTTCCAGTCGGTTGTTGTACTCGGAAAAGTTGGCCACGGCTTCCTTCAGGGTTTTCGATTCTTTCGCTTCAAAGTGATCTACATCGGTAGCAAAAGTGGGGGCGGCGAATGCCAGGGAAGCGCATGCAGCAGTAGCAATAAACAGTTTGTTCATGGTGTTGACTCCTTACCAAGTGTGAGTGCGAATTATTATCGTTTAATATTCGCCAAACAATGATAAGGGTCAACTTCTGTTGTGTATCGGGTGCCCGGGGTAGCGGTCAGGCTTTTACATCCACCGTGCTGCCGACATTTTCAGACGGGTTTGCGCCGGTTGTGGCGACTGACGTTTCAGTAACGCCCTCAAGCAACTGCATGGCGCCTTGCTGGGCCATATCCCGGGACTGCTTCATTACGGCGATCTGCGCCTGCTCCTGAACACGCTGCTGGTTCATCTGAGTGTTGGCGGATGCCATTCCGGCAATGTCAGACATAACTGCCTCCTGAGTGGTCAATTCGTGGCCACCGTAACACGGGGATTTTTCTGCCGACAACGAACCTGTTAGTTTTGTAATAAACCCGACAGGAATACGCCATGACGCACCACCACCACGACCATCCCGGGCATGACAGCCAGCGCCGGCTCGCCTGGGCGATTGTTCTGACTGCCGGGTTCATGATGGCAGAGGTTGTTGGCGGCATAGTGTCCGGCTCTCTGGCGCTGCTCGCTGATGCCGGCCATATGCTGACCGACGCTGCTGCCCTGACCCTTGCCTGGTTTGCTGTCCGGATCAGCCGGCGTGCAGCCGATACCCGCCGCACCTATGGTTACCATCGGGTGCAGATTCTTGCTGCCTTTGTGAACGGGCTGACACTGCTGGCCATTGTGATCTGGATTTCAGTGGAAGCCATACAGCGGTTGCTGGAGCCGGTAACGGTTGTCAGCAGTACCATGCTGACCATTGCCACACTGGGGCTGGGGGTGAATGTTGTGGTGTTTGCCATTCTGCACATGGGCGACCGGGATAACCTCAATATTCGTGGTGCCGCTCTGCATGTAATGGGAGATCTGTTGGGGTCGGTAGCCGCTATCATTGCCGCGCTGGTGATTATGGCTACCGGATGGATGCCGATTGACCCGCTGCTGTCATTGCTGGTGGCTGCGCTTATCCTGCGCAGTGCCTGGAAGTTGACGCGGGAATCCGCGCATATCCTGCTGGAAGGGGCGCCGGAAGGGCTGGATATAACGCAGATCAAACAGGAGCTGGTGGATACTTTGCCCGGTGTTCGTGACATTCACCATGTGCATGCCTGGTCGCTGACACCGGGGCGCCATCTGATGTCACTGCACGCCACTCTTGAGGAAGGAGCGGATCAGCACAGGGCGCTGGCCGATATCAAGACCACCCTGAGGGAGCGATATGCGGTGGCACATACCACGGTTCAGATTGAATTCCGGCACGAGTGTGTCGACCGGGCCCATGATTGAGCCGTTATTCACTTCGCCGCTTGAGATCCAGGGTAAAAGCCAGTGGCAGCACCAGCAGGCTGTAGCCGACCATAACGGCGACGGCATGACGGACATCGCCGGTCCAGTCGGCCAGCAGGCCGCCGAGCATGGGTATGGAGAATGCCAGGGTATAACCCACCAGGAAGGTAGCAGCCGACAGCCGACCGGTTTCTTCTGAACGCACCAGCAGTGGTGGTAATGCCACCAGCAGAATCAGAAGAATGCCTGCCACGAAGCTCATCAAAGTAGCGCTGATAATGGCTGGCCAGCCTTCCAGTACAAGAGTGCCGACTGTGCCGATGATGCTCAGCGAGGCCATCAGGGCAATCATACTGCGTTTACCCACCCACACCCGGGCCATTCTGAGCATCAGCAGCGACGCGATAACCTGTGCGAAGTTATACCAGAACAACGCATCGGCCAGCTTTTCGAAATGGCCCTGCTGCTCCAGCAAATTGCCCATGTAAGCGTTCAGGCCGAAGAACATTGAGCCGGACAGCCCAAGCAACAGGCCGATTCGCAGCGTTAGCGGGTTCTTCCAGTCCGGTAGCCAGGCCGCTTTGCGCGCCGGCCGGGCCAGGTCCCGTTTCGGAAGGAACAGCGCCGCTACGATTAACAGGGCCGGCAAAGACCAGACCAGCAAGGTGGCGCGCCAGCTGTTGTCCAGTAAGGGCATGAGCACCGGCAGGGTAATCCCGGCACCGATGAATTCGCCCATCAGCATGCCGTTCATATAAATGGCCGACCCTATTGCCAGGTGGTGAGGTTCCAGCCAGCGGGGCAGCAACGCCGGTAGTGCCGGCTGCATCATGGCAACGCCAAAACCCATAACAGCGCTGGCAATCATCAGAGTCAGGGTGTCGGGCACCAGGCCCCGGCCAGCGGAGCCGATCACCATGATCAGCATGGCCAGAGCGAGGGTGTTCCTTGGGCCGATACGGGAAATCGCCAGCGAGCCCGGCATGGCGCCAATGGCCAGCATTAAGATGGGGAGGGTGGTCAGTGCGCCGGTGAGAGCCTGGGTCAGGTTCAGTTCGTCACTGATAAAGGGAGCCAGTGGCGGAGCCACCAGCACCGGTATTCTCAGATAAACACCGGCCAGCCAAAGCAACACCGCCACCGGCAGCAGCCTGGCTGGCGATGGCGGTGTGAGCGGGGCTTGCGTAGATGCCACAGCCCGGCGAATCAGTCTTCGCTGGTGTCCGGCAGGTAGGCGCCGTCTGCATCGTGTACTTCCGAACCGGTAACCGGTGGATTGAAGGTACAGATCAGGCGCATGTCTTCGGTGCCGCCACGCAGGGTGTGCTGATCATGGTTGTCCAGTGCGTACAAAGTGCCATCGGAGATGTCGTGAGTTTCACCGGTGGCCTTGTCGGTAATCGTGCCGTTACCGGCAACGCAATACACCGCTTCCAGGTGATGCTTGTACCAGAGATTGAGCTCGGCACCTGCGGGGATGATGGTTTCGTGGAAAGAAAAGCCCATGCCGTCTTTTTTCAGCAGCATGCGGCGGCTGGTCCAGCCCGGGCCTGATACTTCACGCTCGGTACCGATGATGTCCTTCACTCGTACAATTTTCATGAGCATTCCTTATTCTGTGATGGAATAGCCTTACAGTATAAACATGGCCATTAGTGCCGGTTCAACCGCCAGTCGTCATAAACCACCATGGCCTGTTCGACCGCCATTGTCAGATTTTGTCGTTGCTGATGGCCCAGAGGCTTGCGTTTCCGACACCGGTCAAAGGCTTTCTGGATCTCCCGGCGACTGGTTTTGTCCAGTTGTTCCAGCCAGTGCTGGTCGGCGGGTTCGAGCTCCAGAAGCTCCCGGCCGGCATGGTTCCGGTGACTGATGTGCCACCAGTGATCTACCGCTCGCCCTAATACAACATAGCCGAACTGGGGATCCTGTACAGGCCCGAAGGTTGCTGTTTTCATGCCGTCTTTCAGCGGCCCGATTTTCAGCGCCGGGAATGCCAGTCTGTCACCGAAAAAGTAGCTGCCGGCAGCACCCAGAACGCCGCCCATCAGGGCACCGGCACCAAAAGACGAGCCCAGGGTGAGAGCGTCGATGCCCGCCCCGCTGACGGCGCCGGCGCCAAAACCGGCAGTGGCCAGGTAACCCTTGCTCACGCCCCAGGTTTTTCGGCTGTCCTCAGAGAACAGATCGTGGTCGCTGTGCCACTTCAGTTCCGCTTCCTGGCGCTGGATGTGTTGATGCTGATAAAGGTGCTCAATGCTTTCGCGAAGTGCCAGTTCCCTCTGGCGTTGATGCCGATACCACCGCTCTTTCAGCTGCTCTTGCAGTGTTGCCTGCCGGTTGCCGGTGATTTGCCCGGGGGCCAGTAATTTTTGTTCCTGCCGGGCCATCATGTCTTCCAGGGCCCCGGCGATGAGCTGTGCCGACTGGTGTTGGCGATGCTCCCGTTGCTCGGAAAGGTACTGTGTGGCTTGCGTCAGCGGTTGCTCCCAGGCCGGTTCGAGTTGCCCGAAGGCACGCAATAAACTCAGATGTTGCTCGAACGGCGCGCGAACGGCATCGAATTTGCGGACAACCTGGAAGAACTGGCCAAGTGCCGCCTGCCAGGTGTCACTATGATCGTCATTACCAATGCTGTTGATCAGCGCCAGGCTGGGTCGGCCGGTCCAGCGCAGGATGGTCATCTCGGCTTCATGCTCGGCACTGTAGGGTACCGAGCCATCCACCACATAAATGATACCGGCGCCTTCGGTGACAGGCGCGAGCAGTTCGCATTCATCCGTAAAGCGGGGGTCGTCCCGGTGTCGGGTCACGAAAGCCCGAACGGTTTCGGCCCGGTCTGAGGCGGAAACGCTGTGGGCTTCCAGCCATTGCAGGACCCGCCTGGGCCGTTGGAAGCCCGGGGTGTCCACCAGGGTGTAAAGAACCTGGCCATCTACACTGAGCGGATACGCCTGATGTTTCCGGGTGGTGCCCGGTTCGAGTGCGATGGCAATGGCATCGTTCTGAGACAGGGTGGCCACGACACTGGATTTGCCTTTGTTGGGGTGGCCGACGACAGCAAATACCGGTGCCGGGTTCATGGCTGCGTCCTCCTGAGGGCATCGGCTGCCGGCTCGTCCGGCGTTGGCAGGGCCACCGTGGCAAAGCCATCCGGCAGCCGCTCGGTGAAGCGCAGCCAGGGTTGAATCAGATGTTCCGCCGGTTGTTTGTCAGGCTGTGCGGCCAGGGGCACAAGAATGATCCGGGCACCAGCCGGCCAGTTTTTATGGGCGGCTGTCAGAAAATCGTACAGTTCACCGGTGGGCGGCTCCCAGCTTTTGCTGAGCACAATGGCTTCCGGGCTATCCAGTGCTGCCAGTTGGTTAGCGGCCCGGATCAGTACCGCCTCGTCTTCAGCCAGAGACGCCCGGCCGCCGGCTTTCAGCAGTTGAAAGGGTTCCGTCTGCAGTGAAGCCGGCATGGCAGGTTCCTCGCCGGCACCGGCCCAGCCTATCAGTACCGGTGTTTCCGGTATGGTTTGCGGACGGGTCCGGGTGTGGGTATCCGGCAGATCGGTGGCATCGTTGTGGCCGCTGCCGGTGTCCAGTGTGGGGGTTTCCATCCGGTACTGCAGGGCTTGCATGCCCGGATGCCTGGCCAGGAGCTTTCTGGCCTGGCCTTGCAGCAGAAGCTGGCTGGCTGCCCACAAAGTCAGTCTTGGCAGCAGCACCCAGAAAAACCAGACCATGGTCACAAAGGGCCACCATTGCCCCCAGCGTGCGGGGTCAGTTGCCGGTGTGGCGGGGTCGGCCCGGAAAAATCGGGTCGCCTCCACCAGCTCCAGCGAGGGAGATGCCGCTGGCCAGAGCCAGGCCCAGGGCGTGGCAATAGCATTGACCAGGCCATGATAGCTGGCGCTGGCGGTGTCCAGTGTGGTGCTCCAGCCGAAGGCGAGATCCTGTACCACCACCATTGCCAATAATGTCAGCAGCCCGGTAACGGCAAATGCGGCGCCTCCGTTATGGGCCGCCTGGGCCATGAACACTGGTTGCAGGCGGGCTTTGGTCGGGCTCGGTGTGTCCAGTTTCAGGCGCCGGGCCAGCCAAGCCCAGGGTTGCCAGCCGATGAGCGCTTGTGCGGTCGTCGCCAGGGCCAGCAACAGGTGCAGCAGCACAAATGCCAGAAACACGGTGATATTGATGCGCTGCCCGCCATCATAGAAAAGCAGGCCCAGCATGGTGATAATGCCGAAAATAGCGCCGACTACCGCGAACCCGGTATTGATACGCTGCCAGCGCTGCAATTCCCGCGTTCCGGGATTTGCATTGCCGCCGGAACCGGAAAGCCGATCCATTTGAGCCAGCCATTGCCCGGCATCGGGCGTTTTCCCCTGTTGCTGGCAGTCCAGTGCAAAGCGGCGGTCGCGGCGATGTAGAAAGGCTGGAGGCTGTTCCCTGTCCCGCTGGGTGCGATCATCGAAATCCAGCAGCAGACGGAGGGAGTTGTTGGCCATGCAGAATCCTGGTGGATGAATCCGGTAAAGTAAGCTTTGCTGCTAGGATATAGCCAATAATGCCAATGAATCCAGCCGGAAAGCCCCATGCCTCACCACCTGATGAATCTGCGACACGTACCGGACGACGAAGCGGAGGAAATTCGCGCCCTGTTCGAACAACACGAGGTGCGCTATTACGAAACGCCGCCCAGTCGTTGGGGGATCAGCATGGGCGGCTTCTGGGCTCATGACGATGACGAGGCGGCCCGGGCCCGGGCATTGCTGAAACAGTATCAGGCTGACCGTCTGCAGAATCAGCGGGAGGCTTTTGAGGCCAGGCAGGAGCGGGGTGAGGCCGGTTTCTGGTACCACTTCCGACAGAGGCCGGTTTCTGTGCTGGCTGCTATTCTTGCTATCGCGGTCATTCTGGGGCTGACAGTCCTGCCTTTCACGGGTATTGGCTGAATCCGCAAAGCCTTCAACCCTTTGGCGATCACCAGCAGGCGTTTTATGGCAGAGCTTTTTTACAAGAATAACAAAACGGGTCTGACGCGGGATCTGATTGAGGCCCTGGTACCGATTTTCGACCAGGCCAGTGCCGGCGCGATTTCGGTTGATACAGACGGTCAGATCACCTGGATCAATCAGAGTTATGCGCAATTGCTAGGCATCGCGGATGCCTCCGACGCCATCGGCCAGGATGTTCGCCGGATTATTCCCCATACCCGCATGCCGGAAGTGATTGAGACCGGCAAGCCGCTGTTGCTGGACATCATGGAGCATCAACAGCAGCAACTGGTGGTTACTCGTCTGCCGTTTTATGACGAAAACGGGGAAGTCGTCGGTGCGGTTGCTTTTGTTCTTTATGATGACCTTCAGCCTCTTACCCCGCTGGTATCAAAGTTCCGCCGGTTGCATCAGGACCTTGCCGCAGCCCGCAAGGCGTTGGCGAAAAAAGACCGTGGCACCCGATACGACCTGACGGACTTTGTCGGAGCCAGCCCGGCAGCCCTGGAAGTCAAACGGCGTGCCCGCCTGGCCTCGGCACGTGATGTCTCGGTTTTACTGTTAGGGGAAACCGGTACCGGCAAGGAGGTACTTGCCCAGGCCATCCATGCGGCCTCTGCCCGAGCTGAAAAAGCGTTTGTCGGTGTTAATGTTGCTGCCGTTCCGGAAAATCTTCTGGAAGCTGAATTTTTCGGCGTTGCGCCGGGGGCCTATACCGGTGCGGACAAGCGGGTGAGGGAAGGTAAGTTTCAGTTGGCCAATGGCGGCACTCTGTTTCTGGATGAAGTGGGCGATATGCCACTGCAGATGCAGGCAAAGCTGTTACGGGCTCTGCAGGAAGGCGAAATTGAAGCGTTGGGCTCAAACCGGGTGATCAGCGTGGATGTTCGGGTGATCGCTGCAACCAGCCGGAACCTGGAAACCATGATTGCAGAAGGCAGTTTCCGCTCGGATCTGTACTATCGCCTGAATGTATTGGAAATCTGCATCCCGCCACTGCGTGAGCGGGTTGCAGATCTCGGGGTTCTTAGTGAAGCACTGCTGGGGGAAATCTGGGACGGCCAGAACCAGCGGCGCGAAATTACCGACTCCGGCGTAGCGGCTCTGGCAAGTTACCACTGGCCGGGAAATATCCGCGAGCTGAGAAACGTACTGGAACGGGCAATAACCATGGCTGAAGGCGATGACCTGCTTGATGCCGATGCCATCTTTAAAGTCTTGCCCCGGGGAACCGAGAGTCAGCAGGCGCCGGTTGCTTTAGCTGCTGCCAGACCCCTGGCCCGGGTGATGGCCGAGGCTGAGGCGGACGCCATTGAGCAGGCACTGGTTGCCTGCCGGGGAAACCGGACTCGTGCAGCGAAGTTGCTGGGCATTTCCCGTTCCGTGCTGTATGAAAAACTGGCCAGGATGTCCTGATATTCGGACATTTGTCCGGATATCAGGACGCTCTTGGCAGAATATGTGCAAAAGTGTCCATAATTCCGGACATTACTTACCTTTGTGTTTCCTTCCATCTCTATAACTCTTTGATAGAGCGTAAAAAACGTTTATTGGCACAGTGTCTGCGTTGGCCAGCGAGCAAAACGTCAGAACAATGCACAAAAACAAGACTGACGCTGATCGCTGAATACGAATTTTGCCTTTCCGTCCGTCTCTGCATCGTCTGACTATTATTCAGACCAGGCCTGTCAGGTTGTAATCCTCCAGGCCGGATAAAATAACAATACCAGGAGACTTGCCAATGAAACTTCTCAAGGCCCTCACCGGTGTCGCCGGTGCGCTCGCCCTTACCTCGGGCTCCGCTTTTGCAGATGACCTGCGCTGGAAGATGCCGGTTGCCTTCGCCACCAACCTGCCCGGCCTGGGTTCGCCCGCAGCCTGGGTTGCCGACAACCTCAACACCGCTTCCGATGGCAGCATCCAGGTTCGCGTGTACGAACCCGGCAAGCTGGTACCGCCGTTTGACATTCTGCAGTCTGTTTCTGATGGCAAGGTATCTGCCGGCTACACCTGGATTGGTTACGATCAGGGCAAGGTGCCTGCGGTTCCCCTGTTTGCTGCTGTTCCCTTTGGCATGAAGCCCTGGGCCTATATTGGCTGGTACTACTACGGTGGCGGCCATGAAATGCTGCAGGAAACCTATGCCAACAAGGGCTTCGAGGTGCACGCCCAGCTGTGCGGTATTATCGGCCCGGAAACCGCCGGCTGGTATTCGGAACCCATCGAAACACTGGAAGATTACGATGGTCTGAAGATTCGCTTCGCAGGCCTTGGCGGCAAGGTTCTGGAAAAACTGGGGGCCTCCGTCACCATGATGCCTGGTGGTGAGCTCTATCAGGCACTGGAGAAAGGCACTATTGATGCCACCGAATTCTCCATGCCTGCCATCGACCAGATTCTCGGTTTTGATCAGGTGGTCAAATACAACCTGTTCCCGGGCTGGCACCAGCAGTTCACCGCCCAGTACATGCTGATCAACCAGGACGAGTGGAACGACACCACCGATGCCCAGAAGGCTATGGTTGAGGCAGCCTGTACGGCCGCAACCACTCTTGGCCTGGCCGAAGGCGAATACAAGAACGGTGCCGTTCTGGCCGGTTTCCAGGAGAAAGGTGTCCAGGCTGACCAGATCCCCCGCGAGGTTCTGAAGGAGCTGAAAGCGGTCACTGAAGAGGTGCTGGAAGAGGAAGCTTCCAAGGATGCCGACTTCAAACGTGTCTATGAAAGCCAGAAAGAGTTCCTGGAGACCTACAAGGTGTGGGACGAACGCGCCTATCTGCCAGCGGACCTGTAAGACTGCGGGTCGATCCTGAAGCCCCGGACCCATGTCCGGTGTGCTCTGACCGAGTCTGGATGGCCCTTCGGGGCCATTCTTGTTTCGCAATCGGCTTTTGGCGCGAGGAACTGTTGTATGACAGTGTCTGGTAAAGACTCACCGCAGAAGGTGCGGGCATCGGTGTCCGACGCCGGCAAGTTTATTCATCATCACACCGAGTTTCCAACAACCCGGCTCAGTCAGGGTGTGGACCGCTTAGTTTCCGCGATTGGCAAGAGTGCTTCCTGGCTCTGGGTTGTGGTCACTGGCGTGATCATCTACGCGGTGGTTGGCCGCTATGCCTTTGGCGCGGGTTCTGTGATGCTGGAAGAAGTCCAGTGGCATCTGGCCGGTGCTGGCTGGTTATTGGGGCTGGGGTACACGCTGGTCAGCGATGATCATGTCCGGGTGGATGTACTCCATGAACGCCTGTCCCTCAAAGGCCAGGCCTGGGTTGAACTGTTCGGCCTGGTCTTCCTGTTGCTGCCGTTTCTCGGGCTGGCGGTCTACGAAATGATTCCCTACGCCTACAGTTCCTGGCAACAGGGCGAAACCAGTGCGGCACCTGCCGGACTTCCACACCGCTGGGTTCTCAAGGCCGTTCTGGCATTGTCGTTTGCTCTCCTGATTCTGGCTGCGCTATCCCGCCTGTTGAAAGTAACAGCACTGCTTTTCGGTTTTCCGAGGCCAATCCGTGTCGAATCCGGAAATAACAAGAAAAAGGATGCGTCCTGATGGAGCTTGAAACCCTTTTTGTAATCGGCATGTTCCTGACGTTCGGGGCGTTGTTGATGACCGGTTTTCCGGTGGCCTGGGTACTGGGTGGTACCGCCGTCATCTGGACGGTTGTCGGTGTGGTGGCCGTTGAAAATTTTGGTGCCAATCTCTGGTTCGACTACCCCTCCTCCATGGGACTTGTGCCCGAGCGAATATGGAAGGTTGTAAACAGCGAAACCCTTGTGGCTCTGCCCATGTTTATTTTTATGGGCATCATGCTTGATCAGTCGGGTGTCGCCGAGCGGCTGATGAACGCGATGGTGAAACTGTTTGGTGCTGTTCGCGGGGGCTATGCCGTAACGGTCATTGTCATTGGCGTGTTGTTGGCAGCCACCACCGGCATCATCGGGGCTTCCGTGGTGCTGCTCGGCATGCTCTCCCTGCCCGTGATGATGGAAAACAAGTATGACAAGGGATTTGCCGTAGGCACTGCCTGTGCTACCGGCACTCTGGGGATCCTGATTCCCCCATCCATCATGCTGGTATTGATGGCAGACCGGCTGGCCGTGCCAGAGGCCTCGGTGGGCGATCTGTTTATGGGCGCATTCTTTCCCGGTTTAATGCTGGGTGCCATGTACGTGGCCTATGCCATTATCCGTCCCATGCTGCAGCCGCACATTGCGCCGGTGCCTGAAGGTACACTGAAAGTATCCTGGAGCATTGTCTGGGAAGTGGCCAAGGCGGTGGTGCCTACGGCCGCGCTGATTCTGGGTGTACTTGGTTCTATCTTTGGGGGCATTGCCACGCCTACGGAAGCTTCCGGTGTTGGTGCCCTGGGCGCTCTGCTACTGGCCCTGATGGCCAGGCGCCTGAATCTGAAAGTACTCAACTCATCGTTGCAACAGACTACCCGTACCTCTGCCTTCATCTTTGCGATTTTCCTGGGTGCGACGGCATTCTCCGTGGTGCTGCGGGGTCTGGGTGGCGATCAGGTCATCGAAGACGCACTGTTGGGGCTGCCATTCGGCCCCTATGGCGTGGTGTTGACCATTCTGTTCGCGGTGTTCCTGCTTGGCTTCTTCCTGGATTGGGTCGAGATCACCCTCATCATCCTGCCGCTGGTGGCACCGGTGGTTCAAACGCTGGGTTTTGACCTGGTGTGGTTCACCATCCTCTTTGCCATGTGCCTGCAGACGTCTTTCCTGACGCCACCGGTGGGCTTTGCCCTGTTCTATATCAAAGGTGTCGCGCCGCCGGAAATTGACGTCATGGACATCTACAAGGGTGTTATCCCCTTCATCATTATTCAGCTGGTGGGTCTGTCAATTGTATTCCTGGTACCAGAGATTGCTACCTGGCTGCCCGGTGTCGCTTACAACTAAGGAGATAAATAAAATGCGTCTGGAAAACCGGATTGCCCTGATCACCGGCGCTGGCCGCGGCATTGGCCGGGCCGTTGCCGAACAGTATGGCCGTGAGGGTGCGCGGGTTGCCGTGGCTGACCTCACCCTTGAGAGTGCCCGGGAGGTAGTCGATGCTATCGAACAGGCTGGTGGTACGGCCATGGCCCTGGCGATGGATGTGACCGACGAGCATGCCGTTGACCGCGGATTTGCCGCTATCATGGAAAAGTGGGGCGGCCTTGATATTGCTCTTGCCAATGCCGGTGTGCAGCATATTGATCCGGTGCACAAACTCAGCTTTGCTGACTGGAGCAAGGTGATGAGTGTCCATCTGGACGGTGCATTCCTGGTCACCCGTGCTGCTCTGAAGCAGATGTATGCCAGTGGCGGCGGGACCATGCTCTACATGGGGTCGGTCCACTCTGTGGAAGCCTCTCCGCTGAAGGCGCCTTACGTGGCAGCGAAGCATGGCATGCTGGGGCTGTGCCGGGCGGTGGCGAAAGAAGGAGCGGAGCATGGGGTGCGCAGCAATATCATCTGCCCTGGTTTTGTCCGGACACCGCTGGTGGACAAGCAGATTCCTGAACAGGCCAAAGAACTGGGTATTTCCGAAGAGGAAGTGATCAGCAAAGTGATGCTGAAAAACACTGTTGATGGACAATTCACTACCCTGGAAGACGTTGCTGAACTTGCGGTGCATCTGGCGGCTTTTCCCTCGGCGGCATTGACCGGACAATCCATTGTGGTCAGTCACGGCTGGCACATGCAGTAATTTCACGGAGAGACGGATGCACAATACCGAACAATCCCCCGTAGTCTGGACGCCTTCGGAGCACACCCTTGCGCACTCCCGCATGGGCCTTTTCAAGGCCTGGCTGGAACAGCAGGGTTTTGGTCCCTTTGCGGATTACCATGCCCTGCATCAATGGTCGATCACCGAGCTGGACACCTTCTGGCAGAAGGTCTGGGATTACTGCGGACTGGTCTGCGATACCCCCGGGGACAAGATACTGGGCAAACGCGACATGCCGGGTGCCGAATGGTTTCCGGGCATGCGGCTGAACTTCGCAGCGAATCTCCTGCGCCTGGCAGAAGGCGACCATGCCGATAAAGAGGCGGTTGTGGCCTACTGCGAAACCCGTCCGGTACTGCGCAAGACCTACGCTGAACTGAAAGCGGACGCCGGAGCTCTGGAAGCCTTCCTGCGCAGCAAAGGTATTGAGAAGGGTGATCGGGTGGCCGGGGTGGTTACCAACGGCTACGAAGCCTTGGTCGGCATGTTGGCGGCCACCAGTATGGGCGCTGTCTGGAGCTCGGCTTCACCGGACTTCGGCGTCGGCGCCATCAATGACCGCTTCGGCCAGATTGAGCCGACTGCGCTGATTGTGGTGAACGGCTATGGTTATGGTGGAAAGGTACTTGCCCGGCAGAAAGACTTTGCGGAATTGATTGCCGGTCTGCCGTCACTGAAAACCGTGGTCAGCATCCAGCAGCTGCCAGACCAGGCCCCGATTACCGGCGACCGCGTAATCACCTGGGATGAAGCACTGCATTTCGGGAAGGGGCAGCCCCCCTCTTTTACGCCGGTAGAGCCGGACCATCCGGTGTATATCCTCTATTCGTCCGGCACCACCGGCAAACCCAAGTGCATTGTTCATGGCACGGCGGGCCTGTTGGTCAATCACGCCAAGGAACTGATGCTGCACGGGGATGTCGGCCCGGAAGACCGCTTCCTGTACTTCACCACCTGTGGCTGGATGATGTGGAACTGGCAGGCCTCGGCTCTGATGACCGGCGCTGCCGTCATCACGGTGGATGGTTCGCCCGGCTATCCGGACCTGAACTTCCTGTGGGAAACCGTGGCCGAAGAGAAAGTCACTCACTTCGGGACCAGTGCCCGTTTCATCGCCGGCTGCCGGAAGGCAGAGCTCGTGCCCGCAAAAACCCTGGATCAGGGGCATTTGCGTGTCATCTTCTCCACCGGTTCCCCACTCTTGCCGGAAGACTACGACTGGGTCTACAGCGATGGCGCTCCCGATGTGCTGCTGGGTTCCATTGCCGGTGGCACGGATATCTGCGGCTGTTTTGTGGGCTCAACACCGTTGCTGCCCGTACGTCGTGGCGAAATCCAGTGCCGTTTCCTGGGTGTTGATGCGGTCGCCTACGATGAAGATGGTCAGCCTGTCGAGGAAGGCCGCGGTGAACTGGTCTGCCGTCAGCCATTACCCTCCATGCCCGTGCGCTTCTGGAACGACCCGGATGGCGAACGCTATCACGACGCTTACTTCAGCACTTTCCCCGGCGTCTGGGCCCATGGCGACTTTATCGAATTCACTGAACCCGGCGGCGCCATCATTCATGGCCGCTCGGATGCCACCCTGAACCCCGGCGGTGTGAGAATCGGCACCGCGGAAATCTACCGCCAGGTAGAAACCATTCCTGAAGTCAGAGACAGCCTGGTGGTTGGCCGTCAGGTTGAGGGCGATGTCGAAGTCGTACTGCTGGTGGTGCCTGCTGATGGCCAGAAACTGACAGAAGATCTGGAAAAACAACTCAGAATCCGGATCCGCGAAGGTGCCAGCCCCCGGCACGTTCCCAGGTACATTATTGAGGTCTCGGATATCCCTTACACCCGTAGCGGTAAAAAAGTGGAGCTTGCCGTTGCCCGCCTGATCAATGGTTCAACCAGGGCTGACAACCGCGATGCTCTGGCCAACCCCGAAGCTCTCGACCAGATTCGTGAGTGCCTGACGGCTGCCGGATTGTTGTCGTAGAGCGCGATTTTGTCGACAATTCATGAACACAAGCGCCCGAAAACGGGCGCGGGCGTGGTTCCGGAAAGCTTATTTCATGCTGTGGAGCACGCCAAAATTCGGCATCAAGCTAAATGTAAGAAAGTTTCGTAAATTCCCCCGCTTTAATCGTCCTGTAACCGACGATCAGCCACTTTTAGTCCGTTCTTATACTAAGATCGTAATCAAAATGTACGAAAAAATGCTATCTTAGTAGGCCTATCAAAAGTTCTTGAATCAGTCATGGCAAAGGCCGCAGCGCCCAAAAGGCGGATGGCCTGGCGATGACCGTCCCGAATCCACCCATTAGCCTGAGGACGAAAATGACAACTTCCAAAACCAAAATTGTTTACACTCTGACCGACGAGGCCCCCGCCCTCGCGACCCGCTCTTTGCTTCCGATTCTGGAAACTTTCGCCAAGCCAGCCGGCATCGACTTTGAAACCAGCGATATTTCCCTGGCAGCGCGTATTCTGGCCACCTTCCCTGACTACCTGGAAGAAAACCAGCGGGTTCCGGACGCTCTGGCACAACTGGGTGAGTTCACCAAAGATCCGAACGCCAACATCATCAAACTGCCTAACATCAGTGCTTCCGTGCCACAGCTCAATGCAGCCATCAAAGAGCTGAAGGCGCAGGGCTACAAGCTGCCCGAGTACAAAGAAGAACCGGCCACTGACGAAGAGAAAGAAGTCAAAGCCCGCTACGGCAAGGTACTGGGCAGTGCGGTAAACCCGGTTTTGCGTGAAGGCAACTCTGACCGTCGCGCCCCGGCCGCTGTTAAAGCCTTTGCCCGCAAGCACCCGCATTCCATGGGTGAGTGGAGCAAAGACTCAAAAACTCACGTTGCCCACATGCAGAGCGGTGATTTCTACTCGGCCGAGCAGTCCGTCACTCTGGACAAGGCCACCACCGCGCGGATCGTGTTCGAAAACGCCAAGGGTGAGCAGACCGTTCTGAAATCCGAGCTGCCGCTGATGGAAGCTGAGGTGCTGGACAGCACCTTCATGAGCAAAAAGGCCCTGCTGCAGTTCTTCGATGAGCAGATTGAAGACTGCAAGAAGAACGACATCATGTTCTCCCTGCACCTGAAGGCCACCATGATGAAGGTCTCCGATCCGGTGATCTTCGGTTATGCCGTCAAGAGCTTCTATAAAGAGCTGTTCGAGAAGTACGGCGATCTGTTTGAGGAAATCGGCGTGACCGTTAACAACGGTGTGTCGTCCATCGAAGAGAAGATCCAGCAGCTGCCGGAAGACAAGCAGAACGAAATCAAGCAGGACCTGGCCCAGATCTACAAGGATCGCCCGGAAATTGCCATGGTCGATTCCGATAACGGCATCACCAACCTGCACGTGCCCAGCGATGTGATTGTCGATGCTTCCATGCCGGCGATGATCCGCAGCTCCGGTAAGATGTGGGACAGCGAAGGCGGCATGCGCGACACCAAGGCCGTCCTGCCGGACACTTCCTACGCCACCATCTATCAGGAAACCATCGACTTCTGTAAGAAGCACGGTGCGTTTGACCCGACCACCATGGGCACCGTTCCCAACGTTGGTTTGATGGCCCAGAAGGCTGAAGAGTACGGTTCTCACGACAAGACTTTCGTGATGAAAGAAGACGGTATCGTTCGTGTTATCGCTGACGACAAGGTGCTGATGGAGCACAAGGTCGAGGAAGGCGATATCTGGCGCGCCTGCCAGACCAAAGACGTTCCGGTCCGTGACTGGGTCAAGCTGGCGGTCAACCGTGCCCGTTCCAGCGGCATGCCGGCCATCTTCTGGCTGGACAGCAAGCGTGCCCACGATGCTGAGCTGATCAAGAAGGTTGAAGCCTACCTGAAAGAACACGATACCGACGGCCTGGATATCCAGATCATGGCGCCGGTTGAAGCCATCAACTACACCATGGACCGCATGATCCGCGGTGAAGACACCATCTCGGTGACCGGCAACGTACTGCGTGACTACCTGACAGACCTGTTCCCGATCCTGGAACTGGGCACCAGTGCCAAGATGCTGTCCATTGTACCGCTGCTCAACGGTGGTGGCCTGTACGAGACCGGTGCTGGCGGTTCCGCGCCCAAGCACGTACAACAGCTGATTAAAGAAAACCACCTGCGCTGGGATTCGCTGGGCGAGTTCCTGGCAGTTGCGGTGTCTCTGGAAGAGCTGGGTGAGAAGCACGACAACGCACGTGCACGTCTGCTGGGCAAAACTCTGGACACGGCTGTTGGTCAGTTGCTGGAAAACAACGAATCTCCGTCCCGCAAGGCCGGTGAGCTGGATAACCGTGGTTCACACTTCCATCTGGCACGTCACTGGGCGGCCGCACTGGCTGAGCAGGACGATGACCAGGATCTGAAATCCTTTGCCAGGAATTTCGCCGAGAAGCTGGAAAGCAACAAGGACAAGATTCTGGAAGAGCTGGTCGTGGTTCAGGGCAAACCGGCTGATATCGGTGGTTACTACTACGCCGACACTGACAAGGTTTGTGCGGTCATGCAGCCAAGCGAGACTCTGAACAAGATTCTCGCCGAGTTTGCCGCCGCCGCTGAGTAAGCGTTGTTGGTAATCGATGGATAAGCGCCCGGTGGCCTGGCCACTGAGCGTGATGCCCGAAAACCCGGAGTGCCATTGCGGCCTCCGGGTTTTTTATTGCCTGGCTGGATGTCAGTCCTCGTCGGGATCTTCTTCGTAGCCTTTGCCGGTTTCGCCGGCTTTTTGCAGTTGCACGAGGGTCAGTGTCGGGCCGATCAGCTCAAAAACGACGGTGGCGCCGATCACCAGCGGCAGGATGTAACCAAGTTCCGGCAGGCGCTCTGTGGCCACCAGTGCCAGGCCCAGCGCTACACCGGCCTGGGGCATCAGGCAGGCTCCGATGCGATCGCGCGTTTCCGGCGTTGAGCCGGCGAGATAACCCCCCACATAGCCACCGGCAAGGCGACCCAGGATGCGCGCGGCAATATAAGCGACCCCAAGCGCACCGAGAGCCGGCAGTGCCGCCCAGTGCATCTGGTAGCCGGCCATAAAGAAGAACAGCGCCAGGAAAGGCTCGGAGATGCCCTCAATGGAGCGAAAAGGCCGAACATGGTGGCGAGCCTGGTTGGCCACCACAATGCCCAGAGTCATACAGGTGAGCAGGTAGGAGAATCCCAGCCAGCTGGCCAGCCCCGCGGCCACAAACACAAAGCCGGCGGCTTCCAGCAACATGGGCTCGCCCGGACGGATCCGGCCGGTCAGCCAGGCCATCGGCAGCCCCAGGACTATCCCGAGAATCACTGAGCCGCCCACTTCCGCGACACCATGCAGCATAGCGCCGGGCCCTTCGAAATCACCATTGCCAAGCAGCAGGCCGGCTGCGACCAGCAGGACACTGAACAGCATGGCGCCCCAGGCATCATCAATAGCCACTACCTGAAATACCAGCCGGGTGAGGGGACCATTGGCGCCAGCCTCACGCATGACATCGAGTGTCGCTGCCGGGGCTGTGGCGGTGGAAATGCCGCCGAGTAGCAGGGCTGCGGGGAGATTGCCGGTGACCGCCCAGATAGTCAGAATCACCATCGTCGCTGTAATGAGGGTAACCGCAAGGCTGACGATCAGCGCTTCCTTGCCCTCTTTCAGTCCCTTGGCGGACATCCGCTCACCCAGCAGGAAACCGACCATGGCCAGGGTCAGCTGAGTGATCAGACTGAAGCTGTCGTTCGCGCCTTCCGGAAGCAGGTCCAGTAGCTCAGGGCCGGCCAGAGCCCCGACCAGCAACAGCAAGGTAACTCGTGGCAAATGAACAATTTTGCCCAGCGCATGAGCGCCGAGGGCCAATAGCAAGGTGGCTCCGATGAGGATCAGATCATTGGCATGATCCACTGTTTTACTCCTGGTGTCGGGTCCTGAGAGGCAGTGTCGGTAAAAAGTGTGGCCAACGGTAACATGTTCTGACCGGGAAAAAGGCTCGACTCATCGTCTCAGAATAGCTACCTTCTGCATTAATAACCTGTCAGTTAGCCGAATGGAAGAAACCATGGAGTCAAACCGGCCCGAGGAGGTCAGGCTCAATCACCTGGGCAAATGCCATAGCCCGCTGGCCAGAGCTCTTTGGGCGGTGCTGATTTACCTAGTGGTCGGACTGCTCTGGATAACCTTTTCTGATCGCCTGGCAGAGCTCTGGTTTCCTGATCCTGGCGCGCTCTCACGAGTACAGACCTGGAAAGGTTTTCTGTTTGTGATGGTGACCGGCATGGTTCTGTTTCTCGTGTTGTACCGACAGCTCACCAAAGACCGGGCCCTTCTGAGCCTGCAGTACAGTCAACGCCAGGCCCTGCGCCAGCGGGAGCGTCAGTTGACGGTGCTGATGGACAACCTGCCGGGAATGGCTTACCGGTGCCTGTATGACCAGTACTGGACGATGCTGTTTGTCTCCGGCGGCTGCGCACGCCTGACCGGATATCAGCCCGAGGAACTGATCAACAACAAGGTAGTTGCCTTTGCCGATCTGATGAACCCTGACGACGCCGAACGGGTGGCGGACGAGGTTGCTGAGGCTGTTCGCCAGGGCGAGGCTTTTTCTGTGGAGTACGCCCTGACCCGGAAGGATGGCCAGGAAATCTGTGTCTGGGAGCGTGGCTGCATGGTGGAGGCAGCAGACGGAAGAATCCTGCTGGAAGGCATTATGCTGGATATCTCCGACCGTAAGGCGCTGGAAATGGAACTGGAACAGCTGGCGACCACCGACCCGCTGACCGGGCTACTGAACCGCAGGGAATTCGGCAGAATTCTGGAGGAAGAGCTCGAACGGAGCGAACGCTACCACCGGTCCATGGCGCTGTTGTGGATCGATTTCGATCATTTCAAGGAAGTGAACGACAACTGGGGGCATGCTGCTGGCGACACGGTGCTGTGCTCGATCACCCGCCGGCTCGAAGAAAGCGTACGGAGCGTTGATTCGGTGGCGCGGTTTGGCGGTGAAGAGATGGTGATTGTTCTGCCCGAGCTGAGTCTGGCAGAAGCCCTTGAGACCGCGGAGCGTTTACGCAACCAGGTTCGCGAGCAGCCAGTCATGCTGGATTCCGGGCACGACGTACCGGTTACCATCAGTGTCGGTGTTGCGGTGTATCCGGACCATGGCCAGACAGCCGCCGAGCTGTGTGCGGCGGCTGACCGGGCCATGTATCGGGCCAAAACTCAGGGGCGGGATTGTGTCGCGATGCCAGGCAACGCCGAACCGGTGTCCTGACCGGTCCGGCATTGCTAGCCTTCAGGCGACCTGGCGGGCGATCCAGGAATTGTAGCGGTTAGCCAGTGCCCGCACATAGCGAGCCTCAGCGCCCCCGAGGTTGCTCAGCACCCCGTTGAAGATCCAGCCCCGCTCATAGACGCCCAGCACCCGCGGCTCGTCATCCAGATTGACGCGTTGATTCAGTTTCTTGCAAATCGCATCCAGCAGCGGCAGCTTTTCCGGGCGTTTGATCGGCGCCTGGCGATTGGTCATCGGCTGATTGGCAGCACGTGATGTCGGATGTCTTTTCATGATGTTCTCCTTGTCGTTTTGCAGCTGCAAAAACAGAAAACCCCGGAGCCTCAGGCAACCGGGGTCTGGCGGAGAAGCTGCCCCGGAACCTGCAACGGCTCCCGGGACTTACCGAAAGCCGTCAGATGTCTTTCACCATGGCGCGCACAGACTGCCCTTTATGGCAACCAGTGGCGGAGTAAACGGTATGTGTGATCATCGTTCGGTTCATAACGGCTCTTGGAACAGGTTTCGACTCTCAGTGTATAGGCAATAGCCCGGTTTGCAATAGCCCCGGCTATTCGGCAAACCCGTACAGACCGGGTAGGGAGCAAGGGCGATAATTTCCGACGTCACGTGTTTTACGTTGTGCAATCTGTGGTACCTGCGGGTGCCAGATGGATCTCTCCTTTCGACGCAGCCTTATGGCTGCGTTTTTTTTGCGTTATTGCACCGCAGTTTCGTCGGGGCAAATCACCCGCTGCCAGGTTTTATGCAGAATAAGGGCATCGTTGGCGGCCCGGTGTACCGGTAAACCCAGGTCGGCAATTACTTTCTGGCGGGTGCCTGACCATCGGCGAACCTGTGTCGGATCGAGCAATGCAGAGATGGATTCCAGGTGAAAGACCGGGGTTTCTCCGGCAGCGCGGAAAAGCCGGTGTAGCCAGAAGCTGTCAAAGGTCCAGGCGTCGCAGAAAATCTGCTCTGGTAACAGTGCATTGAGCTGGCGGGCAACATCTCCGGCGGATACGCCTTCACGTTCCAGCCTTTCCCGGGATATGCCATGGATATTTTCGGCGCTTTCTGACCAGTCCTTCCAGAGGACGTGTGGGGAAATCAGCCAGCTGTGCAGCGAACCATCAGGCAGACAGACGCCGACCTCGATCGGATAGCTCTCGATCAGGTTCAGGCTGGAAGCTTCAAAATCAATGAATGCAGGGCTGATGTCAGATGTCATTACGCGCCAATGCTGGTTATGTCTTCGTTTTGATTCGAGTTTACCCCTGATCTTTCCGGGACGCGAACCCAAGTGGTTATTGCACTGTTACAATGTACCCATTATCGGTAACAGCCTGATGACAAATTCTCTTTAATTCTGGTGATTCCCGCATGACTGACACTGTTGTCGTTATCTATTCCGGAGGCATGGATTCTTTCACCCTGCTCCACCTCGCCCGTGCCCGGGGCCTGAAGGTTCATGCCCTGTCGTTCAACTACGGCCAGCGCCACGTTCGCGAGCTGGAAGCGGCCAGTGCGGTTTGTCAGGCGGAAGCGATTCCCCACAAGGTGATTGATATCCGGGCCATGAGTGAGGTGATGTCGGGCTCGTCGCTGACCTCGGATATCGAGGTGCCGGAAGGCCATTACGAGGAAGACAGCATGAAATCGACGGTGGTGCCCAACCGCAATATGATTCTGTTGTCCCTGGCTACCGGTTATGCAGTCACGGTAGGGGCCCAGGCGGTCTGGTACGGGGCTCATGGTGGCGATCACGCCATCTATCCGGACTGCCGGCCGGAATTTGTCGAAAAGATGGACGCCGTTTGCCGGGTGGCCAATTACGAACCGGTCGGTGTTGAAGCGCCCTTCATGGCGATGGACAAGGGCGAGATTCTTGGCGAGGGCCTGAAGCTTGGCCTCGACTACAGCCAGACCTGGACCTGCTACAACGGCCGGGAAAAAGCCTGCGGTCGTTGCGGCTCCTGTGTGGAGCGGCTGGAGGCTTTTGCGGCCAACGGCATCAAAGACCCTCTGACTTACGAGGCTGAAGCCTGATGTACAGGGTCAAGGAAGCGTTTTATACCCTGCAGGGCGAAGGGGCTCAGGCTGGTCGTGCCGCTGTATTCTGTCGGTTCAGCAAGTGCAACCTGTGGACAGGCCGCGAGAAGGACCGGGCCAGTGCGGTGTGTACCTTCTGCGACACGGACTTTGTCGGGACCGATGGCCAGAACGGTGGGAAATTTGATACTGCTGAAGACCTGGCTGCCCATATTCGCGGGCTGTGGCCGGACGCCCCGGGGCAGCCCTACGTGGTGTGCACGGGAGGTGAACCGCTCTTGCAGCTCGATAAGCCATTGATTGATGCTTTCCACCAGGCTGGGTTCGAGGTTGGCGTGGAGACCAATGGCACACTGCCTGCACCGGAAGGGATCGACTGGCTGTGTGTCAGCCCTAAAGCCGATGCTGGCGTGGTCATCACGGAATGCGACGAACTGAAACTGGTGTATCCGCAAGCGCTGGCACCCCCGGAGCGTTTTGAGGATATCCGGGCCCGGCATTATTTCCTCTCCCCCATGGCTTCCCCGTCAGCCCCCGACGGAGAATCCACAGACCCGGTGCGCCAGAGCAATACCGCCAAAGCGACGGCTTACTGTCTGGCCCATCCCCGGTGGCGCCTGACCCTGCAGATGCACAAGATTATCGGTATTGATTGATTTTATTGCTGACTGAGGCGGATATCGGTAATCACCGGGTTGTGATCTGACGCGCGCCAGGGCGCGGAACCCCCGGACATCTGTTGATAGGACAGTGCCCGGGGTTCGTCGGCATTGATGTTCCAGGCCCAGGCCTTCACAACTTGAGGAAGAAGTGCTTCGGAAGCCAGCAGGTAATCCAGGGACCCCTTCTCGCCTTTGAAGCGATAGCTGTGCTGCTGGCACCCTTCGGGAGTGCAGGGGTGGAAGTGGTGCACAAGGCTGCGGTAGCCGAGAGCTTCGAAGCGACGCAAAGGTTCTTCACGGGCGTAGCTGTTCAGGTCCCCGGCAATCAGCGTGCCCGCCAGGTCGTCGTCTTTGGGGAACGCTGAAATCCAGTCCAGGATGGCTTCGGCTTCCCGGGTGCGGCGCTGGTTGAAGCAGCCCTGGCCGTCATTCTGATCGGCATTGGCCCCGGAGGCATTCCGGCAGGATTTCGACTTCAGGTGCGGTGCCACCACTCTCAAGTTCTGACTGTTCCCATCCTGCGCCATGCGAAACAACTGCGCCACGGGAGGCCTGCTCTGGCGGGCAAAGGTGCCGGATTGGAGCCGGTGTGCGTTGCCAACGGGAATGACACGGTCAGACCGGTACAGTAACGCACTGCGGATAGCGTCGCTGCCATCGTCCCCAGGGGTGGCAACAAAGCGCCAGTGCTGGCCCAGAGTCCGGGCCAGCTGGGCGATGGCGCTATGCTCGCCGTAACCATCGTTCTCCAGTTCCGAGACCGCCAGAACGTCAGGGGCTGCCTGTTTTACCGTGGCAGCAAGCCGTTGGCTCTGAATCCGGAATTGTTCCGCGCTTTGTGCGCCTCTGTCCGTAGGAAACCCGCCGCCCCGGCCGTTGCCGTTGAAATAGTTCTGTAAGTTCAGCGCCATGACCCGCACGGTTTGGTCGGCAGGTGATGCAGGTGCGGAAGGACGAGGATTGGTTGAGTTGAATCGCGGTGTGCTGATCGGCTGTAGGCGCCATTGCCCGAACCGGTAGTCCAGAATGCCGGTCAACTCGCTGACGGTGTCACCTGCCCGGACGCTGTTGCTTCGGGAAAGCCCGCCCGGAGGCCAGGGAATCGGCTCGGGGTTGCGGGTGCCAGAGCCATCGTCCAGCGTTACCCGTTGTTGCCGGTTGCGTTTGCCGCGGGCGAAAGCCTCTGGCCCGGGTGCAAGGTATTCGGTGGCAGTGATCTGGTCGCCGGCTGCCAGGGTCAGCTCGCCGTACACGGCAAGATTGTAATGCTCAACCACGGTCAGGGGCTCGACGAATCGCACCCGCATGTTTTCCAGGGATTCCGGATTCTGTGGCCAGGGTAAGGTCAGTTCGATCGGCTCAGGCATCGTGCCTTTGCCACAGACCTGAATGCTGTCGACCGAGGCCATTTCGGTCAGGCCGTGATATTCCTTGATCGTCCCGGTGACCCGCAGGCGCTGGCCGGGTTCGCCGGTGTTCTTGCGGGTATAGACAAACAGGGCTTCGGATGTGGCGGGGTTGTTGTCGGTTTCAGCGTCTGCCTGCTGCAGATAAAAGCCATCGAAACCGCCGGGATAGCGGGCATCCCGGGTCAGGATGCCTTCGACGGCCAGGGTATCGCCCGCCCGGGGGGATTGCGGCCCGCTGCCCTGAATGGTGTGAATGGGCGTTGCCGTTTCGCCACAGGCTGCCCACGCCGAAAAAGGGGCGAAGGCGCCAGGCAAAAAAGTGGCGAGCGAAAGGACAAGCGTGCGGGTAAAGTCAGTCACCGCCGTATTTTAGCAGAGACCGGCCACCGCTTTGAGCGCTCTTTCCCGCTGACTGCCGAAGCCGAGCTGGTCCGGGTTGGCAAGCTCCACTTGCTGGATCAGCGGGTCAGGATGGGCATTGTCCAGACTGATGCCCAGTTGTAGCAGCACATAGGGAGCCAGTGCAGCCCGGGACTGAACCTGAAGAACACCGTTGTTCATGCCGAAATCACCGGCAATGATCTGCTGCTGGGCTTCACTCAGGCGTTGGTCCGGCATAATGTCCAGGGTAACGCGGCGCTGCCAGTCGTCGTCCTGTTCTGCCGTACGTTTTGCTTTCTGCCGAAGCACTTCCGGCGCACTGTGGAAACGGGTCAGGGCAAAATCCCGGAATTCCCGGTTGGCATTGCACCAGGCACGAACGTGCCAGTTATTGCCGGTGCAAACCAGGGAATGGGGCTCCAGAATACTTTCGGCCGCTTCCGGGCGACTGAGAGAAACGTACCGGGCTTTCAACTGACGGTGGTACCGCGTAGCGGCTACCACGGCCCGCATGGTTTCCGGATGAATCCGGCGAACGGGCCCGGAGACCACCGTGTTGCCCGGCATTTCCAGTTGCAGATCAGAGAAAGTATCACTGAGCTGATGCTGGTGAGCCAACAGATCGTAATATTCGCTGACCCGCCCCTGTGTCACCACTGGCCTGAATTCAGGCCCGGGCACATAGCCTTTCAGGTGCCGGTCGTAAACCAGGTTGCCGGGTGCCAGCTCCCTCAGATAGGTGTTGATGTCTTTCGACGCCTGCTGGCGTCCGATGCCAAAGCTGTGGCAAATATGGTTGGTGGTCAACCGGCCTTCCCACAGGGCAATGATTTCAATGAGTTGATAACGAAGAAGCAGGTCCCAGCGAATGGGCCAGTCCGTTTTTTTCATGGCCAGGCGCTCATGTCTGGTGGATGGCATACCGGTATGGTAACTCTTGGTATGAATCGGGTCTGTTACGTCCCATTAATGTAAAACAATGTGAAATGTTACGCCATGAACCATTTGGCATTTCGGCAAATCCGTAGTAGCAGGCTACCGGTTTGCCTGCTTAAATGCGCATCGCAGTTGACCAATCTGCGAACCTCACCCATTTTGTTTCCCAGCGTTATTACTGTCCGGAGCCATCGATGACCCGAATGGTCGCGTCCCTGTCTGCCCTGCTGCTGAGTATTGTGCTTCTGGTCAGTGGCAATGCTTTTCTGACTACGCTGCTGGGCATCCGCCTGAGTATCGAAGAAATCTCGCCGGATGTAATCGGCTGGGTGCTGGTGTGTTATTCCATTGGTTTCGTGCTGGGCACCTTGTATGTCCAGAGAATCATCGGCCGGGTGGGCCACATTCGGGCCTTTGCAGCCTTTGCGGCCATGGCGGCGGTGGTTGCCCTGATGTATCCGATGGCGGTTTCCGCCATTTTCTGGGCCGTGCTTCGGGTATTGTCCGGTTTCTGTATTGCCGGGGTGTTGGTGGTGATCGAAAGCTGGTTTTCCAGCCGCGCCACCAACACCAACCGTGGATCACTGTTTGCGGTTTACCAGGTTGTGTTTTACCTGTCGGCGGCTGGCGGCCAGTTGCTTGTAAATGTGGGTGACCCCGCTGATTTCCTGCCTTTCTCTCTGGCGGCTATTCTGCTGGCGGTGGCACTTATTCCGTTGGCACTGACCCTTATGGAAGCACCGGTGATCGAGCAGGTTCACCGTATGTCAGTGTTCAAGCTGGCCCGTGAATCCTTCTCAGGTGTGGCCGGGGCGTTGATCAGTGGCGTGATGATCGGTGGTTTTTATGCTCTGGGGCCGGTTTACGCAACCCTGGTGGGGCTGGATGTAGCGAAGACCTCTACCTTTATGGCCAGCGCCATCGTAGCGGCCATGCTGCTGGCCTGGCCCCTGGGGCAGGTTTGTGACCGGTTCGATCGCCGCCGGGTAATGTTCTGGGTGTCGCTGGCTGCGGCCTCTGCTGCCGTAGGGGTAGCGGTGTTGGGCGCTGAAAAGCTGGTGGTTCTGACTGTGCTGGTCGGCTTGTTTACCGGCCTGTCGGCCACGTTGTATCCCATCGCGGTGGCGATCACCAACGATCGCCTGGACAGTAGTGGGATTGTTGCCGCCAGCGCCACGCTGTTGCTCAGTTACGGCATTGGCAGTGTGATTGGTCCGATTGCCATGGCTGAGTTGATCAATCTGCTTGGTCCGTCCGGGCTGTTTTATGGCAACGCCGGCTTCCTGTTGTTACTGGCAGTGGTAACCAGCTATCGCATTACTCATACCGAAGATGTTCCGGTGGCGGACCAGGAGCACTTTGTGGCAGCCATGCCGGAAACCTCTCCCGTACTTACCGAAATGGATCCCCGGAACGAGGAATTTCATGAATCCCGGGAAGCCGAGCAAAGCCGGGAAGAGCAGGAGCACCGACACGCCGGCTGATATGGACTACATTTTCGGTAATTATCTTTCCGGTTTCACATCTGTTCTTTTTGAACCGGTTAGCATACTATTGGTGAAATAGGATAAGGGTATCTTTTTTGTCGGATTCCAGAGTGGTGCATTGCTGTCTGCCATCCGATGATTATCAGGAGTAGAAACATGAGAGATCAATTCCCGTTTGCGGTTGCCCGGGTTACCCGTCGCTGGCGCAAGATGCTGGATGAACGGCTCAAGAACCTGGGCGTTACACAGGCACGCTGGAGCACCATGGTCTACCTGCAGAAAGGCGGCGAGGGTCTGACCCAGCGGGAACTGGCAAGCCTGATGGCGATAGAAAACCCGACTCTGGTGCGATTGCTGGACAGCCTGGAGCAGCAGGACCTGATAGAGCGCCGGCCTTGCCCCAACGACCGCCGTGCGCGTCGTCTTTACCTGACCAAGGCGGGGGCAGACTTTATGGATGAACTGTCCGAACGCGCCGCCACGTTGCGGGAGGAAATGCTTGAGGGTATTTCCGATAAGGAAATCGAGTGTGCGCTGAGTGTTTTCCATAAGATCATGGATAACGCTGAAAAGCAGAAGTAAGGACGCTTTTGTCGCCGGGCGCCGGCCCGGTTGAGATCGCCGCTGCAATTGATTAGTATTGCACTTCCTTCGGGGGAGTAGCCTTCGCGCTGATATTTCAGGCGAATGGTAGTCAACACACTTGGGGCTCAATCTCCATGGCTACCGTGTTCCAGGCCAGATGGCTGGAATTGGCAAGACCCGGGGCAGGTCACCTCCATAGGGCGGAAGGTGGGCTGCCTCGTGTCTCAAAGTCTCCGCCCTGAGGTGTTTGTGAATGGATGCATTTCTCGCTTCTACCCTGGCCGTGGCCATTGCGGAAATTGGCGATAAAACCCAGCTTTTGTCGCTGTTTCTGGTTGCCCGATACGCCACCCGCACCCCCATTATTCTTGGTATCCTGATTGCCACCATTCTCAATCACGCTCTGTCGGCCTGGTTGGGGGCCTGGGTTGCGCAATGGCTTCCTGAGGCCTGGTTGCCGTGGATTCTCTCCGTAAGCTTCATTGCCATTGCGCTATGGCTGCTGGTTCCTGACAAAGACGACAGCGAGAGCTCGAGGTTTTTGGGTATGGGAGCCTTCATGGCTACCACCGTTATGTTTTTTCTGGCGGAAATCGGTGATAAAACCCAGGTTGCCACGGTGGTACTGGCGGCAAAGTATACGGAGACATTCTGGGTTATCATCGGTACCACTGTCGGGATGTTGATTGCCAACATTCCGGTCATAATGGCGGGCCGGTGGCTGATGGAGCGTTTGCCACTGGCGACGGCTCGGATTTCAGCCAGCATACTCTTTGTTGTTCTGGCGATTGCGACGGTGTGGGCCGCACTGGTGAACTCCTGAGGCGTGCATGAGTCAATGACCTCAACAAGAAAACGAACTGGAATAGATTGATATGCGGTTGAAAAGTGGTTTCGCACTGTACCTGAGCCTGTTGTTGATGGCACCTGTGCCCGTGGCTGCCCAGGATAACGCCGTTCAGGCTCAGGCCGGTGGAGGTGTGAAGCCTGATGCCAGTGATGAACGCGCACCCCGCGTACCAACTTTCCGCCCCGACGGTGACCTGGCCGGCGAACTGCAGGTGTTTACTACCGAGTACGAGGATACGTTTGCGGGTATTGGCAACGACCTTGCGCTGGGTTATCTGGAGCTGGTCAAGGCCAACCCGGGTGTAGACCCCTGGCTGCCGGGGGATGACACCATTATTACCCTGCCACGCATGTATGTTCTGCCTGATGTGCGCCGGGAAGGTATTGTGATCAACCTTGCGGAATACCGTCTTTACTACTTTTCTGAAGAGGGGGTTCAGGTTTATCCGGTAGGGGTCGGAACCGAGGAAAACCCGTCACCGCTGACCGATGCCGAAGTCACTATGCCGCTGGAATCACCGGCCTGGTACCCGCCCGCCAGTATTCGCGCCGAATACGAGGCAACGGGTGACTACCTGCCACGGATGATCCCGCCCGGTCCCGGTAATCCGTTGGGCACCCATGCGCTGATGCTTAGTGAGAAGGGCTACCTTATTCATGGCACCAACAAGCGATTCGGCGTAGGTATGCCTGTCAGCCATGGCTGTTTCCGCATGTACAACGAGGATATTTCCAGATTTGTGTATCAGGTACAGAAAGGCACGCCGGTACAGGTGATCCGGGAGCCGGTCAAGCTGGGCATCTCCGGGGGAGAGGTCTGGATTGAGGTACATCGCCCCGGAGAAGACTATCTGCCGGCAGACCGGCAGAAGTTGTGGCAGCAGGTACAGGAAAAACTGGAACGTTTTCGGGAACAGCATGCCGATATCCAGATCAAACGTCAGGCGATAGAGATTGCCGTGGACCAGGCAGATGGCATCCCGACGATGATTGGTGAGACACTGACACAAATGGCTGCCGACGAGACCCAGGATCCCGAGAAGAAAGACGCGGAAGCCGGTTCAGAGCAAACGCTGTATTTTTAAGGCCGGAGAATAAAAAAGGGTTCCGGCCGGCAAAGGGAGAGTGTTATGAGCCGAACCATTGTAACGATCTGTGCCGTGCTCATGCTGGCGGTTACGGCCTGGCAGGCCCATGCCCAACAGGATGAAGCCCGCACAGCCCTGGTGCTGTCAGTAGAAGGTGCCATAGGACCGGCCACTAAAGATTATATTACCCGGGGTATCCGGCAGGCTGAGCAGCAAGGCGCCGGCCTGATTGTTCTGGAAATGGATACGCCCGGCGGCCTGATGGACTCCACCCGCGATATCATAAAAGCCATCCTCGCTTCAGAAGTACCGGTAGCCACTTACGTTTCCCCCCAGGGCGCCCGTGCAGCCAGTGCCGGCACCTATATTCTCTACGCCAGCCATATCGCGGCCATGGCGCCCGCCACCAATCTCGGCTCGGCAACACCGGTACAGATGGGCGGCATGCCGGGCTCTTCCGAACCTGAAAACCCGTCCGATAGTGATAGCGAATCCTCCGACCCGGAAAAAACCAGTGACGCTGAAACGACGCAGGGCGGTAACGCCATGGAGCGTAAGGTTCTGGAAGATGCAGTCAGCTATATTCGCGGCCTGGCGGAACGCCATGACCGTAATGCTGACTGGGCGGAAAAAGCAGTGCGCGATGCCGTCAACCTGGGCGCCACAGAGGCCCGGGAGCTTGGTGTGATTGATCTTGTCGCGCCGAACCTGCAGGCCCTGCTCGATGACATCGACGGGCGCACCGTGATCATGGAGTCGGGTGAAAAGACGCTGGCAACCTCTGATCTGGAACCGTCCCGCGCCAATCCGGACTGGCGCACCAATCTGTTGTCAGTGATCACCGACCCGAATGTGGCCTACTTCCTGATGATTATTGGCTTCTACGGCATTATTTTCGAACTGGCGAATCCCGGCGCCATTGTGCCCGGTGTGATCGGTGCCATCAGCCTGATTCTGGCGTTATTTGCGTTCCAGGTGTTATCCGTAAACTATGCCGGTCTGGCCCTGATTTTACTGGGGCTGGCGCTTATTGTTGGCGAGGCCTTCGCCCCCAGTTTCGGAATACTGGGGGTTGGGGGTATCGTTGCCTTTGTCATCGGCTCGGTGATCTTGATGGATGGCAGTCACCGGGACATTTCATTACCCACGGTCGGCGGTACCGCCATCGTGGCTGGCGGCTTCATCTTGTGGACAGTGACCCGTTTTATCGGGCTCAGGCGACGACCACCCGTCAGCGGCGGTGAGCAGATGACCCATGAAACCGGTGAAGCGGTTGACGATTTCAAACCGGAGCACGGGCAGTATAGCGGTCATGTCTATGTGACTGGAGAGCGCTGGAATGCCATCAGCCAGACCCCGGTTGCTGCAGAAACACTGGTTCGGGTGGTAGCCATGAATGGACTGACTCTTGTGGTGGAGCCCCGCAATGATGCGGGCCCTGACAAGACTGACGATCAATAACTGACGGCAAAACAAGGAGGCCGTATGAACCTGGGCGATGTTATTCCCTATCTTGCACCCACCGTGGTGCTATTGCTGATTCTCGGTTCGGCTATCAAGATTCTGCCGGAATACCAGCGCGGCGTCGTGTTCTTTCTTGGCCGGTTTCAGGCGGTAAAGGGGCCTGGCCTGATTATCGTGATTCCGGGCATTCAGCAGATCGTGCGCGTGGATCTCCGGGTGATCACTCTGGATGTACCCAGCCAGGATGTTATCTCCAGAGATAACGTGACCGTGCATGTCAGCGCCGTGCTCTACTTCCGGGTTGTCGATCCGGAAAAGGCGATCATTCAGGTCGAGGATTTTGGCGACGCTACCAGTCAGCTGGCGCAGACCACCTTGCGTTCTGTGCTGGGCAAGCATGATCTGGATGAAATGCTCTCGGAGAGAGACAAACTGAATGCCGACATCCAGGAAATTATTGATTCCCAGACAGAAGGCTGGGGCATCAAGGTGGCGAATGTGGAAATCAAGCATGTTGACCTGGATGACTCAATGATCCGGGCCATCGCGCGCCAGGCAGAAGCCGAGCGTGAGCGCCGGGCCAAGGTGATTCATGCGGAAGGTGAATTGCAGGCGTCGAAAAAGCTGGTCGAGGCCGCCGAGGTTATGTCGGCCGATTCGGGTGCCATGCAACTGCGCTATATGCAGACGCTCTCGGACATGAGCACGAAAAACTCATCCACCATTGTTTTCCCGTTGCCAATGGATCTGATCAAGGGCCTGATGGATCGAAAAGCCCCGGATACCAACAAAAATTCCGGCGACCAGTCGTAGGCGCTTTTCTGCAGACATAAAAAAAGGCCGGATCACCGGCCTTTCTCGATACAGCGCTGGCCTTACTTCTGGGCAGCACGCTCGAGCATACGCTTGGCGCGCTCGTTCGCTTCGTCAGCGGACTTCTGGGCAGCACGAGCTGCAGCCATAGCTTCTTCAGCGGTCTGCTGGGCAGTGCTGGCATCGCTGGCAGCGCTGTTGGCAGTATTCAGTGCGTTATCAGCAGTTTGCTCGGCAGAAGTTGCGGTTGCATTGGCTTCGTCCAGAGCAGACTGGTTGGTGGCACAGCCGGCAGTTACGGCAGTAGCCAGTGCAAAACCGGCGATCATAAGTTTACGCATGGTAAATCCCCTAATTGGTCGTATTATTTCCTGTAACTCCGGAAGCCGGCTTGGACGACTTCCTGTCAACGCAGCCCGATAGACGTCGACTACCGGGATCGTAACCAGTGTAAAACAGTCTGCGATAAAATGTTAACCGAAGACCTAAATTTTCTCGGCCTGTGACAACGACTTAATGCTTTTGTGACACGATTACCCCGATTCACGGCTCGATATGAATCGGGGTTCCGTTCTGTACCAGTTGCCAGATTTCATCCATCGCCTCGTTCGACACCGCGATGCAGCCGTCTGTCCAGTCCAGCCCGGTGTAAGCAAAAGCCATGTCGCCGGCGTTGTTCGGTAGCCCGTGGATCATGATGCTGCCGCCAGGGTCCAGCCCCCAGGTTCTGGCCATCTCCTGATCTTTCCGGTTTGGATAGGAAATGTGAATGGATTTGTAGAAATCACTGTCTGCCAGGCGCCAGTCCAGTGTGTACACGCCTTCCGGTGTGCGCTCATCCCCTTCGTAGAGTTTGTGTCCGACAGGATTGTCGCCCAGCGAAATCCGGTATTCCCGGACGGTTTCATCGTCCCGAAGAAGATAGAGCTTTCGATCACCCTTGCGTACCAATACACGGGTAATGCCGGTATTTGTCCCGGTCGCTGATTCCATTTGCGGGACAGTCAGTCGTGGCTCTGCCTTGGCCAGCAATTCTGAGGCGCCGGCAAACAGTGGCAGCAAAAGCAGCTGAATTGTCAGAAGAATGCGAACAGCCATTGAACCTTCGGGATCAAGAGGTTGGTTAAAATTTGTTCATGCAGTTTATCGCATAGTCGGGCCACCGGCTACTCCGGCTTTCATTTTCAGGCCGACTTTGGTGACGCGGTCTGCCTGGGTTGCCCGGGCTACCAGGGTCACCGGCCCCAGGGTCACTTTGTCGCCTACCACCGGATGGCCTTTCGTGCGCCGGGCAAAGCACTCTGCCAGGGAAAGCTCCGGCGCCAGGCCGTCGAATTCAATGCCATAAGCCTGTTCGACATCGCCCAGTAACGCATCGCCATTGAGCACGAAGTCACCAAAGAACGCCCGTTCTGCCAGGTAGTTCGGGATCTGGCGCCCGCTCAGAGATTTGCCGAGCTCGGTGAGTACCGCCGGGGTGGCGAACATGGCAATGGTATCCCCGGAAGAAACTTCCAGATCCTGCGTTGGTTGCAGGCATTGGCGATTCCGGAACACACCGGCCACCGCAGTGTTGTCTGGCAGGCGCAATTGCCCGAGCTTTTTGGGGTGCTGCCAGTTCTTGCCGCGCAGTGGGAACAGCATCAATTCGTGATCACCGGCCCCGGGTGCATCCAGGGGCAGTCGCCGGTATGGCGCTTCACTGGCCGGTATTTCCAGCCCCAGTTTTCTGGCCAGGGGTGCCATGGTCGTGCCCTGGACAATCAGCGACACCAGCACAATAAAGAAGGCCGCATGGAAAACCAGCTGAGCATCCGGTAAATCGGCAATGACCGGAAACAGCGCCAGCACGATAGGCACGGCACCTCTCAGGCCAACCCAACTGATAAAGCAGAGCTCACGCCGGTTGAAGCCAAAAGGCCAAAGCGTGAGCAGCACGGTGGCGGGCCGGATTACAAAAATGAGGGCCAGGGCCAGGATCAGCCCGGCGCCGGCAAGGGGGAGCAGGTCAGACGGGTTAACCAGCAGCCCGAGGATCAGGAACAGGCATAGCTGGGCGAGCCAGGCTAATCCGTCGTGCACTTGCAGGATCATGGGCATCATGCGCACATGGCGGTTGCCGATGACCACGCCGGTCAGGTAAATCGCCAGAAAACCGGAACCGCCCAGGGCGTTGGTGGCGGAAAAAACCACAATGCCGGCGGCGGCTACCAGCAGTGGGTACAGTGCCGGCGTCAAACGAATGCGGTTGGCCAGCTGCACCACCAGAAGACCACCGATAATGCCGATCACGATGCCCAGACCGAACTGCTGGAGCAGCATCAGGAGCGCGGCGCTGATACTGCCCTGCTCCTGCTGGCCGATCAGGGTTACCAGCATGAGTGTGAGGAAAATGGCCATCGGGTCGTTACTGCCCGATTCAATTTCCAGCGTGGCGCTGACCCGCTCGTTCAGGTGCAGCCCCCGGCCCTGAAGCAGAGAGAACACGGCTGCGGCATCGGTAGAAGAAATAATGGCGCCGATCAGCAATGCCATCAGCCAGTGCAGGTCAAAAATCCACCAGGCAACCACCGCGGCACCGCCGGCCGTCATCGCAACTCCGAGGGTGGCCAGCACCAGGGCGGGTTTCAGACCTACCCGGAAAGTCTCCACCCGGGTGCGCATGCCGCCATCCAGAAGAATAACGCCCAGAGCAAGATTGGCGACCATAAAGGCCAGCTCGAAATTATCGAAAACGATGCCGCCCGGCCCGTCTTCCCCCATGAGCATGCCGACCACCAGAAAAATCAGCAGCACAGGTAGTCCCACGCGACTCGACAGTGGGCTGAGAACGATGCTGAATACCAGCATCAGGGCGCCAATTAAGGTAAGAGTGGGATCCATCAGACTCCAGATCTGTAAGGTTGCCCGAATGCAGGATCGAGCCTATATTGCTGTTGGCACTATTATGCAGGCGGGTGTAGCTCAATGGTAGAGCAGAGGCTTCCCAAGCCTACGACGAGGGTTCGATTCCCTTCACCCGCTCCATCACCGTTTACTGCTGTGTCCCGGCAGGTGAGAACCGGCATTGAGTGTCCTCGCTGACCATATGGATATCCGCAAACCGGGCGCTGGTCTGCGCGCCGGTATTGTCGCTGTCCGATGCCACTGCCAGCTGCAGCGTGGTTGCTGAATCCGTATCAAACAGTTGCCTGAGATCGTTCAGCAGGTTACGCCTTTCCTCGACCCAGCGGCCGGTGTCACTCATGCCGGTACGCAAGACCATCATCTGCGCCCGGTCGGTGTAGGCGTTGTCCCGGGTGGTGCCGACGGGGTGTTTGTTGTCCCAGACGTAGTTGATGGCAGCATCGGGCAGCTCGCTGCCGTGGAGGGTGCGGGCGGCGCCGAGCTTCAGCCGGGTGCCCAGACTCATGGCACTGCTGGGCAGATCAAAGGTCACGTACATCCGGGCGGCGTAGTCGTCTCCGGATTTTTTGGTCATGTCTGCCTGTTCAATCGGTTCATCCACCCACCAGCGCCAGCAGAGTACCGGTGTCTGCTCCAGGTCGGCGTCCAGAGGCCTCGCCAGTAATGCCATGCTGGCATCAGCGGTTGCCTCAACGGCCGCAATGCCTTTGTGTTGCTGTAACTGGTACCGGGTGGCAGGTATGTCTTCGTCAAAGCGGACAATCTGCCAGGGGTCCTGAGGCAGTTGCTCATAACCGCTGAAATAACCGAGGGTAACCGGGTCGCTTTCTGCCAGGGCCGAGGTGCTGATGGCCGTGCCTATCAGGAGGCTGAGTAATCGTTTATGGGTCATTACAGACTCCCCGCAAGTTCCGGATAGTGTCGGGCAAGTTGTTCAAGGTCGTGAGGTTCATCGATATCAGACAGAGGCCTGCTTTCATGCCAGCGCCATCCCAACTGTTGGAATTTGCGGCGGGTTAACCCGGCAACTTCGCTGGTGCTCCAGGGAATATCCCGGAAAACGGATGGCTCTGGCCGGTGCAGGCCCAGCAGTGAGTAACCTCCGTCTGACACCGGGCACAGGCAGGCGTCGTGGCTGTGCAGAGAGGCCGCCATGGCTTTGAGTTGCGCAGCCTCGAGGGCGGGACAGTCGGTGCCGATCAACATCACGGGTATGCCATTCGCCAGCCCTTGTTGAGCGGCGGCAGCCATTCGGTGCCCGAGATCACCGTCGACCTGCTGAGACAGCTCAACCTCCGATGCCATTGGTAGTTGTTGCCAATAGGGTGCCCGGGAGTCGGGCGCAACACACAGCTCCACCGGGCCGATCGCGGCTGTCAGTGCCTGCTCCAGTGTGTGCTTCAGCAGGCGGTCAGCCAGTTGCGCCGCACCATCGGCGCCCAGCGCCGGAATCAGCCGGGTTTTGGCCAGGCCGGGGCTGGGTTCTTTGGCAATGATAATAATACGAACGGGTTTCATCGATAGCGCTCTGCCAGTTGTTCGGCCGGGATGCCTCGCCAATAGGCCCAGCGCAATTGCCACATGAGCCAGATAGTCCGTCCGCTGCCCCGGCTGTCCCAGCGGCGTCCTGAAGTGATGACTTTGTTACTCAGACACACGGGGCGGGTCATTTGTTTCAATCGACGGCTTATTTCGATGTCTTCCATCAGGGGTTGTTCCGGGAAGCCTTCTATCCGGTCGAAGGCACTGCGAGTCATAAACAGGGCCTGATCACCTGTTGCAATGCCGGTCAGCCGGGAGCGTGTGTTCATGAACCAGGCGATGATCGGCAACCACTTCGATTTGCCTTTTATCTGCACATCGAATCGGCCCCAGGCAATGTCAGAGCCTCTCAAGGCTGCCAGAATCTGTAGATCGGCCTGTTCCGGCAAGCGGGTATCTGCATGCAGAAACACCAGGTTACGGGTCCGGCTCGCCTGCGCGCCCGCGTTCATTTGCGAAGCCCGCCCACGGGGTGCGTCGATGACGGAAAAACCCTGATGTCGGGTTTCTTCCGCTGTCTGGTCGTCGCTGCCTCCGTCCACGATCAATACCTCTGCGCCCCGGCTCTGCCAGTGTTTCAGGTGCTCAAGTAACGCCGGCAGCGTTTCAATCTCATTGAGTACGGGTACGATGATGGTGAGATCCATGCCATCGGCGGGCATTGGTGTGTCTCCGGATGTCGTGGGGTTGTGAAAACTACTCTATCATCATTGTCCTGAATGCCCGGATCATCAATATACAGGGAGAGAATTTGTGAAACGCCTGGTTTTGCTGGGGGCGGGGCACGCACATTTGATTGTGTTGCGTGAATTCGCCAAATCGCCCCCGCCGGATATGGAACTGGTTCTGATCACGCCGTCGCCCTGGCAGTACTATTCAGGAATGCTACCCGGCTGGATCTCCGGCCATTACACCGTTGATCAGTGCCGGATCGCCGTCGGTCCTCTGGTGGCTGAAGCCGGGGGGAAACTGGTGCTCGACAGTGCCGTGGAACTGGCCGCTGACCGGCGGGAGATCCGGTTAGCCGGTGGTGAGCGGATAGAGTACGACCTGCTTTCGATCGATATCGGGTCTCATACCAATCTCGACCAGTTGCACGGTTATCGGGGGCGAATGATCAGCGTCAAGCCGATCGAAACGTTTTACCCGCAGTGGCAGCAACTTCAGGAGCAGTCCGCCGGTAACAGGTTTGGTCATCTGGTGGTTGTTGGTGGAGGCGCTGCCGGTGTCGAGCTGGCCATGGCGGCTGCCAACGCCCTTGGGGTTGATTCCGGGCAGGGTTGCTCTCTGTCCCTGGTCGCAGGAGAGAGCGGACCGTTACCCGGCTTCAATCGGCGCATGCAACGCCTGGCATCGCAGGAATTATCCCGCCTCGGGGTGACGCTGATCGAACAACGCGCACGAGCGGAGCATGGCGAGCTTTACCTGGCGGACGGTACCAGGCTTGAGGCAGACGCGATCATTGCCGCCACCGGCGCGTTCCCCGCCCGGTTTCTGTCAAATAGTGGTCTGACACTGGATGAGCAGGGGTTCGTATTGGTGGACGCCAGGCATCGTAGCCTGGCGCACCCGGACGTTTTTGCCGTGGGTGACACCTGCAGTCGTCAGGACCGGGCGCTTAATCGTTCCGGTGTGCACGCCGTTCGCGCCGGCCCGGTGCTGGCGGAAAACCTTCGGGCGGCATTGAACGGTTCCGAGCTGAAACCGTTCCTGCCGCGACGTTATTCGCTCTATCTTCTGGCCTGTGGCGGGCAATCCGCCATTGGCAGCTATGGCCCCCTGACTTTCTCGGGGAGTTGGGTCTGGCGCCTGAAAGACCGGATTGACCGGCAGTTTGTCGAGGGCTTTTCCAGTCACTAGTGCAGCTTGAGCCTCGGTTGCATGGCGCGACTGATCTTGTCCATCAGCCAGATGATGGCGGTACGTACGAAACCGTGGAGTGCCACCTGGTGCATTCGATACAGGGATATGTAAAACAACCGGGCCACTTTCCCTTCGATGTACATGCTGCGCCCGGACAGGTTGCCCATCAGATTGCCCACCGTGGTGTAGCGACTGAAATTGATCAGTGAGCCGTGGTCGTTATAGACGAACGGTACCGGGGCCTCACCTTCCAGGCGGTTACACAGGGTCTTGAACAATGCGTCGGCTTGCTGGTGCGCAGCCTGGGCCCTTGGTGGTACCGGCTGGTCCGAATCGGGTTGCGGACAGGCGGCGCAGTCGCCAAAGGCAAAAATGTCGGGGTCCTTGGTGGTTTGCAGTGTCTGTTCCACCACCAGCTGGTTGCTGCGATTGGCTTCCAGACCGTCCAGCTGAGCCAGAAACGGTGGCGCTTTGATGCCGGCAGCCCAGATGGTCATTTCCGATGGCAGCTCGGTGCCATCCTTCATGACCAGGCTGTTTTCATGAATTTCGCTGACTGGCTGGCCTGTCAGTACCTGTATGTTCTGACGCTTCAGTTCACGGGTGGCACCGGCTGACAGCCGGCCGGGAAGTGCCGGCAATATGCGGTCCGCCGCTTCAATCACGCTGATACACACATCCGAAGGCTGCAGGTGATTCATGCCATAGACCGGCAACTCTCTGGATGCCAGGCGCAATTCCGCCGCCAGCTCTACGCCGGTCGCCCCGGCACCAATGATGCTGATATTCAGAGTGTGCGGGCTGCCTTGCCGGGCTTCGTGGTTTTTACGCAGGAAGGCGTTGAGCATCAGGTTGTGAAACCGTCGGGCCTGTTTCAGGCTGTCGAGAAACAGACAGTTTTCCTGTGCCCCGGGGGTGCCGAAATCGTTGGCGGTACTGCCCACGGCAATCACCAGCGTGTCGTAACAAATACGCCTTTCAGGGACCACTTCCCGCCCATCATCATCGAAAAAAGGTTCAATAATGATTTCTTTGCGGCTTCGGTCCAGTCCGTTCACACGGCCAAGCTGAAATTCATAATGGTGTTTGCGGGCGTGGGCGCGGTAGTTGATTTCGTTGGCGCTGGCGTCGAGGGAGCCGGAGGCCACTTCGTGCAGGAGGGGCTTCCAGACATGCGTCAGTCCGGCATCAACCAGTGAAATCCGGGCTTTTTGCTTTCTTCCGAGTTTGTTGCCCAGGCTGGTGACCAGCTCAAGGCCGCCGGCACCGCCGCCGACCACAACGATATGATGCAGATTGTCCATAATATTCAGACCTCGAAGAAATGAGAGCCAAGCACTTTCACCAATACTGGGAGTTCGGAAAAGTGCTTGGCTATCGTCTCTGCTCGGGTTTCGGGTTGGCACCCTGGCATGATGGAGTCGATGCTAGGGCCTGATGCCGGGCACGGCAATCAAACCAGAGTGCTGGTTAATTGCTGCCTTCGACCCTGGCCCTTCGGCCTGTGCTCAGTGTCTTGTCCGGTAGGGCTCCAGAATACTTGCCATGTCGTTTGCCAGATCAGTCAGCTGGTTTTCCGTCAGACCGCGCTCGGCAATGGCCCGGAGCCCCATGATCTGGGCCTGAAGCAGCCGTGCCAGCCGGCCACAATCGACGTTCTGGGCCAGCTCTCCACGGGCTTGTGCCTGTTCCAGAAGGCTGGCCAGGGTGGTCTCGATCGCTGCCAGTACCTCGTTGGCCTGCCTGGCGAGGGAGCTATGGGTGTGGCTGGTTTCCAGAAGGGTTTTGACCACCATGCAGGCTTTTGACGGATTACTTTCCCGGCAACTGTCGGCAACCTTTCTGAGGTAGGCCTGCAATCCGTCAACAACGGAATCGAACTGCTGCATGTGTGCTGCCAGTTCTTCACTGCCGCGCTCGGCGTAGCTGGCCAGAGCCTCGGAAAACAGTCCGTCTTTGCTGCCAAAGGCGGCATAAATGCTGCCGGGGCGCATATCCAGTGTCTGCTCAATCTGTTTCATGGAGCTGCCGTGGTAGCCCTTTTCCCAGAACAGCCCAACTGCTTTGTGCAGGGCTTCACCGCGATCATATTGACGATGTCTGGCCATGTCCGGCTCCAGTGATCTGTCTGTTGAATATACGCTCAACTATAACTTGAGTGAGTGCTCAGCAACAGCCAGGGTGAGCGTTAGTGATCGATCATTCAAGTAAGGGGCAAATCATGACCGGGTTTACCTTGCACAATAAATCGGTTGGCCCCTCTGAATCCTCCCCGAACCTTTGCTAACCTGTCTAGAAGCATGTCCTGGTAATTGTTGAAACTCTTTGAAAGGAGATGAAACCGTGAAACTAGAAGTTCGAGGTATCGAGGAAGGCAAACCGGTTCCGGAGAAGTTTGCGTTTGGGGTATACAGCGAGGAAGACCACATGAGCTTTGGTCCTAATCGCAATCCGGAGATGGTCTGGGATGACGCACCCGAAGGCACCAAAAGCTTTGTGGTGATGATGTTTGACCCGGATGTACCGAGCGTCGCCGACGATGTGAACCAGGAAGGCAAAACGGTTCCGGCGGACTTGCCCCGGGTGGACTTCTTCCATTGGCTGCTGGTGGATATTCCCGCAGAAACCACGCGAGTTCCTGAAGGTGAGGATAGTGACGGCGTGATTCCCAAGGGCAAAGAGCCCGGCCCCGGGCCTATCGGCATTCGCGGGGTGAACAACTTCACCCAGTTCCTGGCCGGTAATGCCGATATGGAAGGCACCTACGGTGGTTACGATGGTCCGTGCCCACCCTGGAACGATGAACTTGTCCATCATTATCACTATGAAATTCATGCGCTGGATGTCGAAAGCCTTGGCCTGGACGGGGAATTCGACGGCAACGCCGTGCGGGAAGCCATGGCCGGACATGTACTGGCCAGTGCCCGGGTGACCGGAACTTATACTCTGAACCCGAAGTTTCGTTAAAAAACGCGCCGGGGCCGTGAAGTCGGTCTCCGGCCTTCGGTGGTGCCCAAGCTTTCAGAGGCACTCCGAGGCATGACAGAAGCCGCCGTGGCGCACTAGTGTCCTGAGCTGCGGCAGCTCACCAGCGCCTCAATATCCGAGAGGATGGCGGGCGCGTCCGTTACCCGCGTCAACCAACTCAGGGGAATGCCGTGTTCTCCACCCACGCCGTAAACTGCCGCCATGACAGGCCCGATAACCCAGGCTCGTCCACAGGAATCACCGCCGCATTGGATATTGGCGCGGACGGCCTCGGTATAACTGTCTGCATGGCTAATGATGTGGAAAATCACCGGCATGGCTTCATGCAGATAGCAGGTGCGGCCGAAGCTGTCGCCGGCTTTTACTGCATCCAGTGAGGAACCGGATTGGGCCTTGCTCAGGCTGTCCTGATCCGGCGCTTCGGCCCTGGCAGTTTCCAGGGCTTTCGTCATGGAGTTGCCCTGGAAAAGCTGGTCTAGAAGGATCGCCGCGCACTTTGCCCAGGCCACGGCTTCGTCATTATGATTGGTCACCCGCACCGCCGCTTCAGTAACCTCCATCAGCTTGTCGCTGCCGCAATAACGGGCAACCAGCGGTGGCAGTTTGGACACGGCGGGCAGTTGCATGTCGTCGGCGCCGCTTTCCGGCAGCAGGTTCTGGTCGATGGTTTCGGCAATGTGAACGCCGGCTTCCTGAACTTCGGTTTCATGGTAGGTCAGGTCGATGGCCCGGCGAACCGGAGCTGCCAGTTCATTGCCCGTCAGGCGACGGGTGTAGGGCAACACCTTCTGAACCAATATCCGCTGTTGCTGATCGGTAAGATTGGCTTTGGTGGTCGCCAGAGCCTGGTCAATGGCGTTCTGCTCAATGGTGCTCAGGTTGTTCAGGGTGACCCGGGTGGGATTGTCGATATAACCCTGCCAGTGGCCGCCAGGTCCAAAAAACGACCGGAAGCGCCGCTGGTAATCGCGGATGTCCAGTTTGCCGTCACTGGCCAGAAGGCTGTCGGTCAGCACCCCGGTGGCCGCCCCATAGTGGCTGACATCGCCGGATCGTTTGCCTCCATGCGCAAAATACCCGAATCCGCCTTTGAAATAACTGGCCTTCGGAGGCAGGAATTCCGGCGCCGGTCCACCAACTTCAAGGATACTCTGGCTGTTGTACAGCCAGTGCAGGCCGAGGCTGGCCGCATCGGCAACCCAGCCTCCCGCCAGGGCGTTAATCATCGTGGTTTTGCTTTCGCCGGCTATTTTGGTCATGAAAACCCTTCCTGACTATGCTCAGAATTCGAGAACGTTGCTGCTGCACCAGCATAGGTTATATGCGATAGAGACGACCGCTTTAATCGTTTTTCTGCTGAAGCTTCAGCCAGCGGGCGAGCCTGGATTCAGGGTGACGGCTGAGTGACCAGGGCAGCCACATCATCACCCCCAGAATGACCAGACCTGCTGTCACGGTAAGCACTGGGTTGAGCGTGAAGGAACTGCCCAGACCGGCGAAAACCACGGTCATCGGCAGCATGCCAATAAACGTGGCGGCGGCAAAGCGCCAGGCATGTATGGCCGTTACCCCCGCGCCATAGCTGATCAGGGCAAACGAGAAAACCGGAATCAGGCGGGTCAGCAGGATGGCAATGGTCAGGAATCGTTGCGAGCCGTCCCTTGCCAGCACCGGGTTGTCAGGGAAGTGACGACAAATGGCTTCGCGCCCCAGGCACCGGGCAATCCAGAATGCCGCCATGGCACCCAGGAGTGCACCTGTCGCGGCAATCAACGTGCCCGCGAACAGGCCAAAGGCCAGTCCCGCCGTTGCGCTGACCGGAAGCGTTGGGATCGGGCCGACTACAACGGCGATCATCATCAGAAGCATGAGCAGAAGCGGGCCGGCAGCACCCTGGCTCTTGAGCCACTCGGACAGCATCTCCGGTGAAAAATCCGGCGGCATCCCGAGTACTTGCAGCAGCCACCAGGCGCCGGCCAAAGCCGTGAGAACCACAGCGACAATGGCAACTCTGAGTGTCATCAATAATTTCCTGTAAGAATGCTCAACGTTGGGCGCTTTCGACACTGAATGGATTAATCCATCCACTCGAATTGACGGTAGTCGAATCCCTGCTCAAGCGTGGGTTTGACCACATTGAAGTAGGGCGAGGCGTCGAAATCCCTTGGCGCGAACAGCGAGTGATGGCGGCTCCGGAAGGTATCTTTTCGGCGCATGTCACTGTCCGGGTCGTACTCGGCATCGCTCAGGATGATCGGCAAAATGGGATAACGCAGATGCTGGAACCCCTGGGCAATGAATGTCGAGCAGATAGCGCGGGTGGGATCGCCGCTGCCCAGAGACAGCAGCGAGCGCCGATAACGGGACGGCACCGGTGGAGTTGGCCACAGGTACCGGGCCAGATCCCAGACATTCTTCAGATCATACTGCTGGCCAAGTCGGCTGATAGAATAGGCGACAAGTTTCCGGATATCGTCTTCACTGAGCCCAACCGGGCGGCAAATCCGGGTGTGGGTATGCCGGTAATAGGACAGTGGCAGCGAACGAATGCCCTCCTCCAGGTCGGCTTCGATCAGGACATGGGGTTCACCATCTTTTGTCTCCCCAAGCCCCGCTTCGGGCCCTAAGTACAGGGCGGCATGGGACCATGTGGACTGGGTCAGGTATTTGATGGCTGCGCTGATTCGCGTATTTCCTTCCACCAGCAGGACGTCTCCGGGCTGGAGCGTGTTCTGAAGCGCTTTCCAGGTAGAGGTTCTTATGGAGCGCCGGGTGACCTGTTTTGAAAGGTAGGCGGCCAGATGTCGGGACAGCCAGTTCAGTAGCATGCCGTTCCTCAGAAGATCAGCGAATTATCCAATCGGGACACCAGTATCACAGACAATAAAAGCTCAGGACAGTTGCCGGGTAACCCTGACTGGTTTCCCGGAAACTCTTTGTTTTTATAGCGTTCGCTCAAACAATGCCAGCTGGCGTTGTAACATCCGGCGGTTTTGCGTGTCTGTTTGTTCAGGATCAGAAGAATACACTGCAAAAGGTAGGGATATGAATCGAAGCAAGTTGATACTTCTGGGAGCGATTGCTGTCGCCGTGGCGCTTTTTCTGGGTCTGGGCGGGCACAATGTGCTCACGCTGGACAATCTGCAGGCGCATCAGGCCTCAGTAGCCCAGTGGATTGAGCAGAATCTAGTGGTTGCGGTGGCAGGTTATGCGGCGCTTTATGTTCTGGTGACCGCGCTTTCATTGCCCGGCGCCACCATCATGACCCTGGCTGGCGGCGCTTTCTTTGGCAATCTCTATGGTCTGGCGGCGGTTTCGATCGCCTCTACCATCGGCGCATCGCTGGCGTTTCTGGTGGCCAGGTTCCTGTTACGGGACACCCTGAAGGCCAAGTACAAAGACACCATCGCGAAAATAGATCGGGGCATTGAAAAAGACGGTGCCTTCTATCTGGCTACGCTTCGTCTGGTACCGGTATTCCCGTTCTTCCTGATCAATCTGGCCATGGGCCTGACCGGCATGAAGCTTCGCACCTACGCCCTGGTGAGCTGGGTGGCCATGCTGCCGGGCACCTTTGTGTATGTGAATGCCGGCACCCAGCTCGGGCAAATCGAGTCGACCGGCGATATTGTGTCCGCTGACCTGTTGTTGTCCTTTGCCCTGCTCGGGCTTTTCCCGCTCATCGCCAAATATATTGTGAGCTTTCTTCGTCGGCGTAAGGTCTATGCCGGCTGGCAGAAGCCGGATCATTTCGACTATAACCTGTTGGTGATTGGCGGCGGTTCTGCCGGGCTGGTGTCTGCCTATATCGCGGCGGCCGTTAAAGCGAAAGTCGCGCTGATTGAAAAGCACAGGATGGGCGGTGACTGCCTGAATACCGGCTGCGTGCCTTCCAAAGCGCTGATTCGCAGTGCCAAGGCTGCCGACACCCTGCGCCACGCCAATCGCTACGGCCTGGAATCGGTGCCGGTGAAGGGCTCGTTCAAAACCATCATGGAGCGGGTGCAGAGGGTCATCAAGAAGGTCGAACCCCACGATTCGCCTGAGCGTTACGAACAACTGGGCGTGGAATGCATTGCCGGCGAGGCGAGTTTTGTCTCTCCCTGGGAGCTACAGGTGCGCCTGAACGACGGCGGCACCCGGCGATTGACTGCCCGGAGCATTGTTGTGGCCACCGGCGGTAAGCCGGCAGTCCCGCCCATTCCCGGCCTTGAAGACATGCAGCCGCTGACTTCCGACAACCTGTGGCAATTGCAGGAGCAGCCCGGGCGTCTGCTGGTGCTGGGCGGTGGCCCGATTGGCTCCGAGCTTGCCCATGCCTTTGCCCGCCTGGGCAGCAAGGTGACTCAGGTGGAGCGGGGTGAGTGTTTGCTGGCGAAAGAGGACGCCGATGTTTCTGCGCTGATTCTCAAACAGTTCAAGGCAGACGGCATTGATGTCCGTTTGAACCATTCTGCGGTGGAGTTTCGTACAGAAGAGGGAGAGAAAGTCGCCTATTGCGAGCATGGGGATGAGCGGGTGCGCATTCCGTTCGATGAGGTGCTGGTGGCCGTGGGGCGTGCAGCCAATACCGAAAACCTCGGGTTGGACCGTATTGGCGTGGAGCCATTGCCAAACGGCACAGTGCCGGTCGAAGACGATATGAGCCTGCGTTACCCGAATGTGTTTGCCTGTGGCGATGTGGCCGGGCCCTACCAGTTCACCCACGCGGCGGCGCACCAGGCCTGGTATGCGGCTGTGAATGGCCTGTTTGGCCAGTTCAAGCGCTTCCGGGTGGATTACCGGGTTATGCCCTGGGTCACCTTTACTTCTCCGGAGGTGGCCCGGGTGGGCCTGAGTGAAGCCGAGGCACAGGAAAAGGGCGTGGCCTACGAAGTGACACGTTACGGCCTGGATGATCTGGACCGGGCGATTGCTGAAAGCGAGGATTACGGCTTCATCAAGATCCTTACGCCGCCGGGTAAAGATAAAATACTGGGCGTTGTGGTGGTAAGCGCCCATGCCGGTGAAATACTGGCGGAATTTACCCTGGCGATGAAGCATGGCCTGGGCCTGAACAAGATTCTTGGCACGATTCATCCCTACCCGACCTGGAATGAATCAGCCAAATACGCCGCGGGCGAATGGAAGCGCGCCCATGCCCCGGAAGGCGTTCTGAAGCTGCTGGAGAAGTTGCACGGCTGGCGGCGTGGAAAACACACAAATGTATCAAGGAGCGCTCATGCCCCTGACTGAAACCCGACCAACCCGTGACAAGCGCATTTCTGTGGTGGATGTGCTTGAACCCAGGGCCACCGACAGCTGGACGCACACCCGTAGCGGGGATCCGCGTGGTTATATCGATGCGGACAAGCTGAAGGAGCTGTGGATCCACACGGGCACGGCGTGCAACCTGGCGTGTCCTTTCTGTCTGGAGGGCTCCCACCCTGGCGATGGCCGTATTCCGGGTATGAAGCTCAGTGACGTAAAACCGTTTATCCACGAAGCGCTGGATATGGGTGTTGAACAGTTCTCTTTCACGGGCGGCGAGCCGTTTGTGATCCGGGATTTCGTGAACATTCTGGATTACGCCAGCCAGTACCGGCCCTGTTTTGTGCTCACCAATGCCACCGAGCCGCTGCACAAACGTGAGCACCAGGTATTGCCGCTCCTGGACAACCCTTACCCGATCCACTTCCGGGTGAGTCTCGACTTTCCGGACCGTGCCCGGCACGACAAGGACCGGGGCGAGGGCAGTTTCGAGCAGGCTCTGGAGGGCATTCGCTGGCTGATCGAGCAGGGCTTTCAGGTATCGATTGCCCGGCAGACCGATGCGGATGAAGTGCCGGCCGATGTGGAAGCGGCCTTTCGCGATATTTTCCGGGACTGGGGTATTCCCGAGAATCTGGCTTTTACGGCGTTTCCGGACCTGGGTACGCCGGGCTCCGAGGATGGTAGTCCGGAGATTACCGAGGCGTGTATGGAGAAGTATCCGACCCGGGAATCCCGGGGACATTTCATGTGTACGTACACGCGGATGCTGGTGAAGAGAAACGATCAGGTTCGGGTGTATGCCTGCACGCTGGTGGATGATGATCCGCAGTATGATCTGGGAGGCACGCTGGCCGAGAGCATGGATGAGCGGGTTATGTTGCGGCACCACCGGTGTTTTTCCTGTTATCGCTTTGGGGCCAGTTGTTCGGCGCCTAGCTGAGAATGTTCTGGTTTGTTTGCAGGACTGGGAGCTGCGTTTGGTGGCCTGCGGGGTGGTGGGAAATTTTTCCTTGGAAAAACAACTCGCTTCGCTCAGACATCTTTTTCCGGCGGAGAAAATTCCCCACCACCCCACAGACCGCGGATACTGTTTTGCTATTCGTGGAATGTCGTTTAAGAAAAAAGAACCGGGAACAAGACAATGAACTTTACTGAGGCCTCCCTGTTCTGGGGATTCCTGCTGGTCTACGGCGTGGTGATGTACGTGCTGTCGCCGAAGAGCAAGAACGCCAATTCGTTCTACAAGGGCGCGGATGATGAGGGTAACCCGGTGGGGCAGTGGTCGCTGACGGCGAGCATTTTCATCAGCTGGATTTTTGCCAAGTCGGTGACCAATGCGGCCAATCTTGGTGCGGCTTATGGCGTGGTGGGCGGTCTGGCTTATGCCAGTTACTGGCTGTCGATTCCGGTGGCGGGTTATGTGATTTATCTGATTCGAACCCAGACCGGCGCCCGCAGTCTGCAGGAGTTTCTGACCTCGCGCTTTGGCCGGCTGGCGAGTCTGGCGTTTGCGGCGGCGATTCTGATCCGGTTGTATAACGAGGTGTGGAGTAACACGGCGGTGGTCGGGGGTTATTTCGGGCTGCCCGGTGAGTGGGAATACTACGCGGCGGCCATGCTGTTTACCGTGTTTACCCTGGCTTACAGCCTGAAAGGCGGGCTGCGTTCGTCGATTTTTACCGATGTAATTCAGGCCTTTGTTTTTGTGTTCTTTGTCGGCGCGGTGTTATTTCTGGTGGTGCCGGCGAATGACACCAGTGCGTTGCTGACCAATGGCGAGTTCCGGCTGAATGCCGGCCTGGATCTGTTGCTGGTGGCGCTGCTGCAACTGTTCAGTTATCCGTTCCACGATCCGGTGCTGACCGACAGGGGCTTTGTGAACAGGGAAAAGACCATGCTGAAGAGCTTTGTGGTCGCGGGGCTGCTGGGTTTTGTGGCGGTGTTTATTTTCAGCCTGGTGGGTGTGCATGCGCGCCTCAACGGCATTGAGGTGATGGGCAACGCTCCGGCGGCCGTTGGGCAGTCGCTGGGGCTGGCGGCGTTGTTCTTTATGAGCGTGGTAATGATGACCTCGGCCGGCTCGACGCTGGATTCCACCTTTACTTCGCTGGCCAAGTCGCTGGCGGTGGATCTGCCCAGGCTTGCGGGGCGGGTGGGCGACCGGCTGCCGAGTATGCGCGTGGGCGCAGTGGTGATGATCGTTTTTGCCTTTCTGGGCAATCTGCCGATGTTTGCCGGTACCGATATTCTCAAGGCGACGACGATCTCCGGCACCATGGTGATGGGGCTGGCGCCGGCATTTCTGTTTTATGGTTTTACCCGCTGGTCGCCCTGGAGTTTCCATCTGAGCTTCTGGACCGGTCTGGGGCTGGGTGTTTTGCTGGCCACCGGTTTGATTCCGGCAAGCTGGGCCATCGGCGATGGCAACTACGCCATGCTGCTCGGGGTGAACGCCTGGGGCTTTCTGATCTGTACCACCGGGTTCTTCCTGCCTCTGGCCCTGCGCCGGCTGGCCGGGCGTTCACTGGCGGCGGGCAAGGCATAGGGGGCTCGTTTTATGACCGAAGGCCGCAGTTGCCCGCTGGCATACCGCTATAACCCGGAGGTTTTGTGCCGGGAACCTGAACCGGTCAGCGAGGATGTGCTTTATGTGATCGGCGGGCTGTATGGGAATCCGGAAGCGCTGGATGAAATCGAGCATATGGCCCGGGCCGAAGAGCAGCTCGGGCGCCGGGTCCGGCTGGTGTTCAATGGCGATTTCAACTGGTTCAACGCCAGTGATGAGCTGTTCCGGGAGATCAATCGTCGGGTGCTCCGGTATACCGCCAGTCTTGGTAACGTCGAGTATGAGCTGGCGGTGCCGAGCGAGGGTGCGGGATGTGGTTGTGCCTATCCTGATTTTGTGGATCACAGTGTGGTGGAACGCTCGAACCGGATTATGGCGCGTTTGCAGGCCTGCGCTGAAAACCACGCAGACATTCTGACCCGATTGGCGACCTTACCCCGGTACCGGTGCCTGATGTTTGGAGGCCTAAAGATTCTGGTGTTGCATGGGGATCCGGAATCGCTTGCCGGTTGGGGGCTTGCTCACGAATCCTTTAGTGCCGAAAGTAATTCAATGGTGGCTGACTGGCTTGGCCGGACTGGTGCCGATGTCATCGCCTGCACCCACACCTGTCTGCCGGTTCTGTGGCATGGCGACCTGGAGGGAGACCCTAAAGCTGTCGTTAATAACGGCTCTGCCGGCATGGGTAATCTGGCCGGTGACCGGCGTGGTCTGATTACCAGAGTCGCCAGTTCCCGACCGCTTGTGGCGCCCGTGGCGAGCCGGAGGGTGGGAGAAATGGCGGTTTCCCTGTTGCCGGTGGACTTTGACCATGCCGCCTGGCTGCGTCGTTTTGATCAGCTCTGGCCGGATGGTTCCGATGCTGCGGAGTCCTACCGTCAGCGGCTTCTCTTCGGAACATCCCTGGATTCCGGGCAGGTAATATTTCCTGCGAGCATTTGATGCTCCAGGCCCTGACGACGGCCCTGTTCTGGTCTATTCTGATGGTGTGGGGATGAGCCTGGTATCGCTACCGGTTCTGCCTCAACTTGAAATATATTTCGTGGTCTATATAATTTCTTACCAACTTTAGGCAGCGAGTTGATCAATATGTCATCAGAAGGCTCGAATACCACCGCCATCACACTTCGCACACCGGTGAAAGATGATGGCTACAGACTTCACCAGCTGGTCGCGGAATGTCCGCCGCTGGACCCCAATTCTATTTACTGCAACCTCCTGCAGTGCAGCCACTTTGCCGAAACCGGCGTGGCCGCGGAGATGGACGGCGATCTTGTCGGCTTTATCTCCGGATACATCCCTCCCCAACAGCCCGAGACTGTATTTGTATGGCAGGTGGCGGTTCACGAGAAAGGTCGTGGCCAGGGCCTGGCGAAGCGGATGCTGAAAGAAATCGTGGCCCGCGATGCGTGCAAAGATGTAACGCACATGGAAACCACCATTACTGAAGACAACGAAGCTTCCTGGGCGCTGTTCCGTTCGTTCGCCCGTGACATGGGAGCCGAGCTCACCTACCACGAGCACTTCGAGAAAGAGACCCACTTTGGTGGGCAGCACGATCCTGAGTTCCTGCTGCGCATCGGGCCCTTCACGAAGTCCGTCTGAGAGCCCCCGGTACACGTTCTCACGTGACCAGCTGTGATTTGGACTAGCCGGCAGGCCCACCGAGGAGGGCCTGCCATCAAGGCTTTAACCAACGCACGGCGGGCTTGTTGCGACCCCTTATTACGACACCAGCAGGCTCCCCGCGCATCTACCTCGAACCTGATATGCTAAGAGGCAAGACCATGGAAATTTTCAAGTCGACCGAATCTGAAGTACGTGTTTATTCCCGTGCCTTTCCGGTGATTTTCAACCGTGCCAAGAACGCGCACCTGTACACCGAAGATGGCAAGGAATATCTCGATTTTCTGGCCGGCGCCGGTTCCCTGAATTATGGCCACAACAACGATATCCTGAAAAAAGCCCTGCTTGAGTACATCGAAGCAGACGGCGTAAGTCAGGGCCTGGACCTGTTTACCACGGCCAAGCACGACTTCATGGAATCCTACAAGAAGCACATTCTTGAGCCCCGTGGCCTGAACTACAAAATGCAGTTCACCGGCCCCACCGGTACCAACTGTGTGGAAGCGGCCATGAAGCTGGCCCGCAAGGTGAAGGGCCGGACCAACATCATTTCCTTCTCCAACGGCTTTCATGGCGTAACCACTGGCGCGGTTGCCGCCACCGGTAACGAGCATCACCGTGGCGGTGTTGGCCTGCCGCTCACCGGCGTGGATTTTCTGTTCTACGACGGCTATCTGGGCGAAGACGTTGATACCCTGAAGATCATGGACAAGGTGCTGTCTGACAGCTCCTCCGGTGTTGAACTGCCGGCTGCGGTTATTGTCGAAGCCATTCAGGGCGAAGGTGGTCTGAACGCGGCCCGCGCCGAGTGGCTCAAAGGCCTGTCCGATCTGTGCAAGAAACACGATATCCTGCTGATTGTGGACGATATCCAGGCCGGTAACGGTCGCACGGGTGATTTCTTCAGTTTCGAGTTTGCCGGTATCAAGCCGGACATCGTGACTGTGTCCAAGTCCCTGAGCGGTTATGGTCTGCCGATGGCGCTGGTGCTGTTCAAGCCGGAGCTTGATGTGTGGGCGTCCGGCGAACACAACGGTACCTTCCGGGGCAACAACATGGCGTTTGTGACAGCCCGCGCAGCCGTTGAGACATACTGGAAAGACGACGCCTTCGCCAATGAAGTGAAGGCCAAGTCGAAAGTGCTGGGCGATGCCCTGCAAGCGATTTGTGACAAGTATCCGGGCGAGTTCCGCCTGAAAGGTCGTGGCATGATGCGTGGTATTTCTGCTACCCACGCCGATCTGACCGACCCGATTACCAAGCGTGCTTTCGAAAAAGGCCTGATCATCGAGACCAGTGGTCCGAACGATGAAGTGATCAAGTGCCTGATGCCGCTGACCACCAGCGAAGACGATCTGCGCCTGGGGGCGAAAATCCTGGGCGAATGTGTCGACGAAATCATGCAGGAAGGTGTCAGCGAGGCGTCGTAAGACGCCTATACTGATGACTGGATATTCATTCTGCAGGACAGCAAAGGCAAAAACATGACTACGGCACAACATACTGTCGAGAAAATCGGCGGTACTTCAATGAGTAACTACGAGGCCGTCCGCGACAACATCATTGTTGGCAATCGCGACAAGAGCGACCTCTACCAGCGTATTTTCGTAGTGTCGGCCTATGGCGGCGTTACCGATGAATTGCTGGAACACAAGAAAACCGGTGAGCCGGGCGTTTATGCCCTGTTTGCCGATGCCGAATCAGACTGGGCCTGGGGCGACGATCTCACCAAACTGGTGAAGTTTCTGACCGACCTCAACGGCAATCTGTTTGAAGATCCCATGCTCAAGCAGCAGGCCGACCAGTTCATCACTGATCGCATTGAAGGTGTTCGGGGCTGCCTGATCGATTTGCAGCGCCTGTGCTCCTATGGCCAGTTCCAGCTCGAAGAGCATCTGCTGACCGTCCGTGAAATGCTGGCGGGTATCGGTGAGGCGCACAGCGCCTTTAACACCGCGCTCAAGCTCCAGCAGGAAGGCATCAATGCCCGTTTCGTGGATCTGACCGGCTGGCGCGATGCCGAACTTCTGCCGCTGGATGAAAAGCTGCAGCAAGCCTTCGACAGTGTTGACCTCACCCGCGAGCTGCCGATTGTTACCGGCTATGCCCAGTGCCGGGAAGGGCTGATGCGTACCTTTGACCGGGGCTACAGTGAGATGACATTCAGCCGCGTGGCGGTGATCACCAACGCCCGGGAAGCGATTATCCACAAGGAATACCACCTGAGCTCGGCAGACCCGAAAGTGGTTGGCGAAGACAAGGTGGTACCGCTTGGTCGCACGAATTACGACATAGCGGACCAGCTGTCCAACCTGGGTATGGAGGCTATTCACCCCCGTGCCGGTAAGGGCCTGCGTCAGGATGAGATCCCGCTGCGGGTGATGAATACCTTTGAACCGGAACACACGGGTACGCTGATCACGGCCGATTACGTCAGTGAGAAGCCACAGGTGGAAATTATCGCCGGTGCCAAAGGGGTCTTCGCCATCGAAGTGTTTGACCAGGACATGCAGGGCGAGCCAGGATCAGATCGCAAGATCCTGGATGTGCTGACCCGCTTCAAGGTCCGCTTCATGGGCAAGGACACCAACGCCAACACCATCACCCACTATGTGGATACCACGCTCAAACATGTGAAGCGTGTGGTGAAAGCGCTGGAAGAAGAGTTCCCGAACGGGGAAGTGAGCACTCGCAAGGTGGCTTTGGTGTCGGCCTGTGGCAGCGACATGAAGGTGCCGGGTATTCTGGCGCGGTCAGTGAAAGCGCTGGCTGACGATGATATCAGCGTGCTGGCCATTCACCAGTGCATGCGCCAGGTGGACATCCAGTTTGTGATTGACGAAGACGATTACAACAAGACCGTCGTTGCTCTGCACGGTGCCTTGATTGAACCGCACAATCACGAATATGCCATTGTGGCGGCTTCCGAAACCAGTTGATGTCGCCGGAAAGGCAACCCGGGCTTTAGGGGCCGGGTTGCCCTGCCCTTCGCGCTTTGCTCAGGCGTTGTGAATCAGATAAAACCACGCTCCCGCCGCCAGTTGACAGGTCAGTACCGTCAGCGTCAGCCCCAGTCGCAATTTCAGATACCATCCCGGCCAGTAGTGCCGCATCCAGCGCGCATCCACCAGATACAGCATTAAGTATCCGACTGAATAGACCACAATTTTGTGAGGCGTCTGTAGCAGCAGGCCAACACCTGCGGTAACGAAAAAGGCCTGGCTGAGCAGCATGCACACCAGAGGTGACTGTGGATAAGACCGGTTTTCCAGTTGCAGGGCGATCGTCCAGTAAATGCCGCCCATAAAGGCCAGAATGCCTGCGCTGTAGATATAGAACCAGGCCAGAATGGCCACACTGCGGGATGGCATCAAAAACAGGGCTGCGGTGCCGGCAATGAAAGGCACCAGGCCGGCAAGACCGAACAACATAGCCAGGCGTGCGATAGCAATCACGACGATTGCCTCTGTACTTGTATGCGCATGGGCTCAATGTCTGCCGGTGCCATGCCGACCATTTCGTGGTACGCCGAAGGATGCACAACCTGGGTTTCCCGGATATCAAACGTGGCCAGCGTGTCCTGAATCTCCCATGCACTCCGGAACAGGCGGGTCTGGCCTTTTTTGTCAGAGAGCAGCTTCAAGCCCTCTGGCCCGTCAAGTCTGGCCATGTATTGTTGTCCTTCCAGTGAAATGATCTCCAGAAGATCAATGACCGGGTGTTCCAGCTTTCTGAGTTCATCAAGGGTTATGCGCACGTTCGAGCTCCCGTTGTTGCGTCACAGGGAACTTACGCTTGACCGTGCAGACAGGATCATTGCGAGAGTTCGAAGCATTCCTTGTGCGCCGGGCAGGTGGTCAGGTGGTCATTGACCATGCCGGTGGCCTGCATGAACGCGTAAACGATGGTTGGCCCCACAAAATTGAATCCGGCTTTTTTCAGGGCGTTGGACATGGCGACGGACTCGGGGGTGGTAACGGGTACCTCTTCGAAGGTGCGCCAGTGGTTCTGGATCGGCTTGCCGTCGACAAATGCCCAGAGAAACGTAGAAAAATTGGTACCCTGCTCCTGCAGGGTCAGATAGGCCCGGGCGTTTTTAATGATGGATTTCACTTTCAGGCGGTTACGGATAATGCCGGGGTTTTCGAGTAATCGGGCGATATCGTCGTCATCAAAGCGGGCAATGCGCCCGGGGTCAAAGCCGGCGTAGGCGTCGTGGTAGTTTTCCTGTTTGCGCAGGATGGTGAGCCAGCTCAGCCCCGCCTGTTGGCCATCCAGGCAGAGCTTTTCGAACAGGGCGAGATCGTTGTATTCCGGGCGCCCCCAGACCGTGTCGTGGTAATGCACGTACAGAGGATCGGTACCGCACCACGGGCATCGCTGTGACTCAGGTGTACTCATCGATCGTCTCTCTGGCGTTTGTTTTAGCGTTTACTCCGGATAACGCGATGAAACAGGGGCTCCCAGTCGACATCCAGAGCTTGCGTGTGAATCAGGCCGTAATTGTCCGGTGGCGGCTCAAGCAGGGTAATTGCCGGCCATACCCCCGGATCCTGTGTCTCCGGCACCTGATAGACAATCGTGACCAGAAAGCCTTCCACATAGCAACAGCAGGTGGCCCATTCGCGGTCGGGCTGGTCGCCGTAGAGCTCGAAGTTCTTCCTGACTTCAAGGGTTTTCAGGTTGCCGGCAATGCCTCTTCCGGTGGCTTTAAGCCAGGCTTCTTTCAGGGTCCACACCTGCAGGAACAGGAACGGATCGTTGGCCCGGAACAACCACTCCTGCTCGACCGGGGAAAACCAGCGTTTGGCGACCCGGGTCCAGTCCGACTGCCGTCCGCCGGGTTCGATATCAATACCCACTCCGTACCGATGGGTGGCGCAGGCAACGAGCCTCTGACTGTGGCTCAGCGATAACCGGACCCCCGGCGGCTGCTCGGAGGCCACTGGCCGGCCGTTGACGGGGCGGCAGTGGTCAGCTGGCTCACCACTGGCGTGAGCCAGTGCCTGGCGGATCAGCCAGCGGCTGGCGAGAAACTCGCTGGCCTGTTCGTCGGAGCGTTGCGCCAGTCGTTGCTGTTCGCCGGGCAGAAGCCAGTCTGGCGCGGCGGTGGTGTTGTCCAGCCGGTGACACAGCCAGACCTGCGGTCTGCCATCAGGGCTGGAGTCGGTGGATAGTCCAGGCATTGCCTTCCCTTATGTATTCGAAACGGTCGTGCAGTCGGCTTGGCCGGCCCTGCCAGAATTCAATGCGCTCGGGAACCACCCGGTAGCCGCCCCAGAAGTCGGGCAGAGGTACTTCTCCGGAGCTGAATTTCTGTTTCATTTCGTTGATCTTCTGCTCCAGAAGTCCCCGGGACGTAATCACCTGGCTTTGTTCGGACACCCAGGCGCCAATCTGGCTGCCTCTGGGGCGCGAGGAGAAATAACGCAGAGACTCGGCCTTGCTGACTTTCTCCACCGGGCCCTGAATGCGTAACTGCCGGTTAAGGCCGATCCAGGGGAACAGCAGGGCGGCTTGCGGGTTTTCGTCGATTTCCCGGGCTTTGCGGCTGCCGTAGTTGGTGTAGAACACGAAGCCCCGGTCGTCGAAGTATTTCAGGAGAACGGTGCGCAGGTCAGGCAGGCCATCAGAGCCGGTGGTGGCCAGGGACATGGCGTTGGGCTCCAGGATGCCGGCTTTGCGGGCATCTTCGAACCAGATTTCGAACTGAATCACCGGGTCATCATTCAGATGCTCACGATCCAGACCTTCACTTTCAAAATCCCGACGCATATCGCCGATATCCATACTGTCGCTCTCCGTTGATGGCTACAGGGACTGATACGACAGAGGAGCATATCGGGTTCGCCGGTTTCTGTCAGGTCTGGCTGACAAGCGGGGCGCTCCGGCGCTATGCTTGAAGGCAGGATATCAACTGGCAGCACCGGATAGGGAGTAGCCTGTGGGCGAGCAGAAGGTTAAACGTAGTCACCTGGCAAGAAATATTGTGATTGGCCTGGGTGTGCTTCTGGCCATTTACGCACTGGCCGGCTTCCTGTTGCTGCCCTGGTGGCTGCAGAAACAACTGCCGGAACAGCTTGATCAGACCATGGGCTGGCAGGCCGGGGTAGAGGAAATCAAGACCAACCCTTTCACCCTGACACTGGATGCCAAAGGCTTCGAGGCCACGGACGACAGCGGGGAACCGGTGGTCGGTTTCGAACGCTTGCAGGTCAATGTGAGCTTTCTCCAGTTGCTGACAGGCGTCATCGGATTTCAGGACATTCGCCTGACCGAACCGGATATACGTGTGGATCTGCTGGAGGACTATTCGGTGAATTATGCCCGGGACTGGCGCAATGCCAATCCTCCGGCAGAATCGTCCGATCCCGGTCAGGAGCCTGATGAACAGTCATCGGAGCCATTGAATCTCTACTTCAGTCATATTTCTGTGGACGGTGGCGAGTTACTGTTCCGGGACTTCACACAGGACGAAATGGCGGAGTTCCGCATTACTCCGCTGGATCTGACGATCAATGATCTGGCTACCTGGCCGGATGACGAAGGCGACAGTCACTATTCACTGCTCGCTGCCGCTGGTGATCAGATCATTGAATGGGACGGCGAGTTGAGCGTTGCCCCGCTGTATTCCAATGGTCGCATAAAGCTTTCTGATGTCACCCACGAGACCCTGGGCCACTTCCTGGCGCCCGTGTTGCCATGGCAGTTGCGGGATGGCTCAGTAACACTGGAATCCCGTTACCGGTTGTCTGCCGGCGATGAATTGCGCCTGAGCACTTCCGAGGGTCGGTTAACGGTCAGCGATCTGGCCATGGCGCTGTCAGCATCCGGGGATGAGCCGGCAATGACGGCCAACAACATCAGTGTTGAGGGCGTTGGCTTTGATCTGGCCGCAAAAGAAGCGCAGGTGGGGATGGTCTCGCTTGATGAGTTCTCCATTGCCGCCAACCGGAACAGCGCCGGCGTGATCGATTGGGTGGAATCTTTGCCGGCAGCTGACGAAAGCGGCGAGCCAGACCGGAGCTCGGGGCAGTCGGGAACACCCTTCCGGTGGTCTGTACAGGGCGTGGAGCTGACCAATAGCCGGGTGCAGTGGCGCGACAATGTACCCGAAACCCCGGCCAGTATCGAGCTTACCGGGCTGGACCTTTCTGTTGGCGGGCTCTCTCATCGCATGGACGAACCGGTGTCCTATCGGTTGTCGTCATCGCTCGCCAGTGGCGGGCAGTTCTCGGCTAACGGACAGGCGACCCCGCAGCCGTTTACCCTTGAGGCGGCGTTGTCAGGGTCGGAGATTGCATTGGCGGTGGCCGAGCCCTACGTTCAGACCGCTGCCAATCTGGCGCTGGCCGATGGCCTTTTGTCGTTTGATGGCAACCTGGATCTGGATGATCAGACAGATCCGATGACAGGCACCTTCAGCGGCACGGCCGAAGTGGCCAGCATGGATATGCGACTGCCTGAGGGCAATCAACCCCTGGTGTCCTGGCAAACCATGCAGGTGGCGCCAATTGAATTCAATGTGAATCCGGCGCGGCTGGAAATCGGGACGGTGTCACTGGTAAAGCCGGCATTCAACATCGTGCGCACCGCCGACGGCCTGCATAATGTCGAGACAATTGCCAAAGCCGGGCCCGCATCGGCCGACGATGAACAACCGGCAAAGCCTGAAGACACCGAAACCAGCGATGACGGAAAGCCGGCATTCATCTTCCGCATCAATGAATTACAGGTGGATACAGGCGCTCTTGCCTACACCGACAGAACCCTTGAGCCGCCATTCAGTACCACCTTTGATGCACTGAATGGATCGGTTACCGGCATCAGTAACGTGCCGCCCCAGCAAGGCCGGGTGAACCTGCAGGGGCAGCTTGCCGGCGTTGCGCCGGTGGACTTCCGGGGCACGCTGGGTGCGCTTGGTACCGAAGAGTCCAGCGAGCTTGAACTGACCATGGAAAATCTGTCTTTGCCTGTTCTTTCACCCTATTTCGGCAGATATCTCGGTTATGGTGTGGATAGTGGAAAGTTGAGGTTGAACCTGGACTACACCATTACCGGCACCCGGCTGGACGCCACCAACACGGTGGTTCTTGACCAGATGCAGCTGGGGCAGGCGGTGAGCAGTGAGCAGGCGGTCAATGCTCCGGTAAAGCTCGGTCTGGCGCTTTTAACAGACCGACAAGGTATTATCGAAGTTGACCTGCCTATTGAAGGTGATATGACAGACCCGCAGTTCAGTGTGGGCCAGGTTGTTATGCGGACGTTCGTAAACCTGCTGGCCAAAGCTGCGACTTCTCCCTTCTCCATGTTGGGCTCTATTGCCGACCTTGCGGGATTCAGCAGTGAAGAACTGGGACAGGTTGGATTCGAACCGGGTAGCGTGGCATTGGGTTCTGAAGATGCTGAAAAACTGTCTGCGTTGGCGGACGCTCTCAAAGAGCGTCCGGCACTGCTGCTGGAAATTCGCGGCGCGGTAGCACCGGAAGCCGACGGCCTTGCGCTTCTGAAAGAACAGATGGCCGCTGCCGGCGAAGATGTGACGGATGAGGCCTGGGAGCAGGCGCGCCAGGCCTATCTGGATGGTGAACGGTCGCTGCCGCCGGAGACGCTGGGCCAGTTGGCCAACCGTCGCGCGCTGGAAGTCCGGCGTATTCTGGAAGAAACCCATGAAGTATCTGACAGTCAGCTGTTCCTGATGGACACATCCCGACAGGCTCAACTGGATGACAAGGGGCAGGTTATTGTGCCCTTCACGCTGGATGTCCGCTGACACCCCTGAACAGGAAGCAGTATGGCGAATGCAATGAACCGGGCAGCCAGTCACTTTTTTGCCTATATCTCCCGCCTGCGCTGGATCAAGCGTTGGGGATTGATGCGTAATGCCATCGACGAGAACGTGGCTACCCATTCCTGGGAGGTGGCCACTATTGCTCACGCTCTGGCATTGATTCGTAACCGCTATTTTGGTGGCCGGGTCAATGCCGACAGAGTGGCCGCGGCGGCCCTTTATCACGACGCCACAGAGGTGATTACCGGCGATATGCCTACGCCGGTGAAGTATCATTCCCGGGTGATGCGTGAGGCCTTTGGTGATATCGAGCACAAGGCCGAGGGCGAGTTGCTGGCATTGTTGCCGGAAGAGCTGCAGGTGGATTTCGCCCCCTATGTCCGTGAGTCGCAGCTGGCGACGGATGAAAAGCAACTGATCAAAGCGGCTGACCGGCTGTCAGCCTGGCTTAAATGCCGGGCGGAATTGCGCGCCGGCAACCCGGAGTTCGGTCCGGCGGAGTCGCAGATTCGCAGCCGCCTGGAGGCAGAGGACCTGCCGGAAGTGACGTATTTTTTGGACGTCTTCGCCCCCGGGTATGACCAGCCATTGGATAACCTGCTGGGCTGATCCACACAACAACCATGGAAATCCTGTCGCATGTGTGAACTGCTGGCGATGAGCGCCAACACCCCGACCGATCTGTGTTTCAGTTTCACCGGGCTGACCCGGCGAGGCGGTGAAACCGGGCCACACAAGGACGGCTGGGGCGTGACCTTCTATGAAGGCAAGGGTGTGCGCAGCTTTCACGACGCCGGTGCCAGCGCCAATTCCCGCATCGCGGAAATGGTGCAGACCCATCCCATCAAGAGCGAAGTGGCCATCTGTCATATCCGCCAGGCTAATGTTGGCCAGATCTGCCTGGCCAATACCCATCCGTTTATCCGGGAGCTCTGGGGGCGCTATTGGGTATTCGCCCATAATGGCCAGCTGTCCGGTTTCAGGGCGGCGGAGGGGTTTTACGAGCCGGTGGGTAGCACCGACAGTGAAGCCCTGTTCTGCGACATGCTCAACCATCTGCGCCGTCAGTGCCGGCGGGATGACGCCGTGGAAAAGGTTGTTGAACTGCTGGTGCGGCTGTCCCGGGCCTACGCCAGCGAGGGCGTGTTCAACTTATTGCTGAGTAATGGCGACTGGTTGTTTACTTACTGCACCACTAAAATGGCCAGCATTACCCGCCGTGCGCCCTTCCGGCCGGCCAGATTAAAAGATGCCGATGTGACTGTGGATTTTGAATCTGAAACCACGCCCGACGATATCGTCAGCGTGATTGTGACCGAGCCGCTAACGACCGACGAAACTTGGGACATCTATCAGCCGGGAGAATGGCGGCTCTGGCGCAAGGGTGAAGTTGTAATGTCCGGCTTTGGCCAGACTCACTCATCGACGACGGTTCAGGGCGCCCCATGATCGGAAGAACAGACACCCACAGCAAACTGTTTGGTTATCTGCTCTGGATTTTCGGCTTTCTGGGATCGCACCGTTTCTATTACGGCAAGCCGGTAACCGGTACCATCTGGTTCTTCACGCTGGGGCTGTTTTTTATTGGCTGGATTGTCGACCTGTTCCTGATTCCCGCCATGGACCGGGAAGCCGATTTCCGCTTTCGCGGTGGCGATACCAGCTATAACGTCGCCTGGTTACTGCTGACCTTCCTGGGCATATTCGGGCTGCACCGTATGTACATGGGCAAGTGGATTACCGGCATCCTCTATCTGTTTACCGGAGGCCTGTTCCTGATAGGTGTGCTGTACGATTTCTGGACCATGAACGAGCAAATCTCCATCCGTAACGCAAAACTGTAATGAAAACGTTTCTTCCCGTTGTTTTGATAACGGCTCTGCTCGTTCTCTGGTCGCCCCATGGCGCTGGTGTGCAGCCGTCGTCAGCCGTGCTCACTGAAGGCAGCGGCCATCTTGATGTATCCGGGGAAATGTCGGTCTATCGAAACCAGACGTCGGACATCACCATTGAAGAAGCCAGGGAGCTGTATCGCAGTGGCGAGTTCAAGCCGCCGGTCAACGATGATCCGTCGCATACCAATTTCGGCCTGACTACCGATGAAATATGGCTGGCTCTGGAGTTTTCGACCGCTGAGGCGATAGCCTTGCGCTGGTTTCTGGAGGTGGGGCATCCCTCTCTCGACGAAGTGCATCTTTACCTTTTCCGGGACAACGAACTGATTCTTCATGAACGGTCCGGTGACCGGATGCCTTTTTCCTCGAAGCCGGTCAGTCACCGTAATCAGGTGTTTCCGGTATCCCTCTCGGACGACAGCGATTACCAGATTTTCCTGAGCGTTCGCTCCGAGGGCACCCTGACGGTGCCGGTGACCTTCTGGCAGCGGGACAATCTTTGGGCCAGCGACCAGCAAACGTATTCAATGCTGAGCCTTTATTACGGTGTCTTGTTGGCACTGCTGATCTATAACCTTTTCCTATTCTTTTCTCTTCGTGACCGGCTTTACCTGCTGTACGTGGGCTTTATTGCCTGCCTGGCGGTGGGGCAGGCCGGGCTGTCGGGGCTGACGGGTCAGTTTTTGTGGCCCGACAACGCCTGGTTGACGCATTTGTCCCCCACGGCCGGGGTTGCCGCCGCGGGCGTCTTTGGTTCGCTTTTTGTGCACCGCTTTCTGGCAGGCACACCCGGCAGGCTGAAACTTGGCTGGTTGATGCCTTCCATGAGCGTCGCCTACGGGCTGACGTTTCTGACGGCAGTCTTCGGCTCCTATTATATCGCGGCGATTTCGGTGAACCTGATTTCCATGGTGTATGCGGTGTCGGCCCTGTCCATGGGGGCAATCAGCCTGTGGCACAGAGAGCCCGGCGCCCGGTTTTTTGTCCTGGCATGGATCTCCTTCCTTCTCGGTGTGCTGGTGATCGCGCTGCATAATGTCGGGGTTCTGCCTTCGAATCCGCTGACAGCCAATGCCCTGCTGATTGGTTCGGTTATCGAGATGCTGCTGTTGTCTCTGGCACTGGCCGACAGAATCAACGAACTCCAGCGCTCACGGGAGCAGGCGCAGACCCAGTTGCTGGAGAACCGGCAGCATATGCTTGAGGTGGTCAAGGAAAATGAGCGGCAGCTGGAAAGCCGGGTAGCGGAGCGCACGCAGGAGCTTGAAGGGGTCAACCAGAAACTGCGGGAGAGCAAGCAACTGCTGGAGGATCAGGCCAACCACGATATCCTGACCGGCCTTGCCAACCGGAAACTGCTGAAAGACCGTCTTTCCGGGGCCAAAGCCCGGGCAAGGCGTTCGGGTGAGCGTTTCGCGCTTGTGGTTGTAGACCTGAACAAATTCAAGCTGATCAACGATACGTACGGGCATGCCGCCGGCGATGATGTTCTGATTGCGATGGCCAACAGCCTGCGACTGGTGCCGCGGGAATCGGATACCATTGCCCGCATTGGTGGCGATGAGTTCGTGCTGCTAATCGAGGGGGTTCGGAGCATGGAGGACCTCGATCGGCTGAAAGACAAACTGTCGAGGCTTGGCGAGGGCGCGGTTACTCTGGCTTGCGGAACCGAGATAAGGGTGGGGTTGAGTATCGGTGTGGCGATGTATCCGGACGATACCCGGGATATTGACCAGCTCTTCTCGATCGCGGATGCGGCTATGTACCGCAACAAGAACACCGCAAAAGTAGAGATTTACCAGGGCTGAGGCCCGGTTTATCGCAGTGGCTGCGAACTCAGCATTTGCACAGGTACCCGGTATCGGGTTCCCCTGGATGCCCCGGTACCATCAACAGTGCAGGTTTTCCGGTTCACTCGGATGATTCTTCCCTCGCGCTGCCGCGCGCCTTCCCCGAAGCGGACAGCATCCCCTGGCTGCCACTGGCGCGCGCTTGCCTTTACGTCAGGCAGCGTGAAGAGGGTGTCCGGTAAGTGCAGCCCGTCTTCCCGTGCCCGTTCTGCGAGAAACCGCCGGACAGCGTCGGCATCCCTGTTCTCATGCAACTGATCCAGCACCTCGTAGAAATGCCGGTTATGCACTGATCCGTAATGGCGCTGGCCGGCGCTCTGTTGAAGCAAATGAGCGAACTCGTGGCAGCATGTGTGGGCGAGCAGGTTCAGTGTGCTTACCTCACCATCGAAATAACCGCGATTGCAGATCTCCCGGGTAGATAGCCAGCCATGGGCGGTGTCTGGCTGGTGTTTGGCGATAATCATGCGCACGCCGTAATTGATCAGATGTTGCTTCTTGCGGGCATCAAACCGGTGGTAGGTTGCCTGGCCTGATCCCACGCGGCATACAAGTATCTTGCCACCGTGAGCCTGCGCCCAACCACTGGCCGGCTCCCAGAGAACTTTCCGGGTAGCCTGGCACATGAGTTGGCCGATTTGATGGAACGTGGATGTCTGGTTACGCATGAGTGCCTCATTGTCGGGACATCATGGTAGCTGTGACAAGAATCCGGCTCAACGCAAACTGAACCGCACCGGCAAGGCATAGGTGAAGGTGTTGCCCTGCATGTCATCAGGCACTTCAGGCAGTGGCGCGGCCTGGGTCAGCATTTCCCGGGCGGCTTCGTCGAGCAGACGGTGGCCTGAGCTGTCGCGCAGGCTGTGATCGATCAGTGAGCCGTCGCGACTGAATTCAAAGACCACCACTGGCGTGCCTTCCTGGCCCAGCCGTCGGGCGCGGCGGGGGTATTCGTAATAGCGAGCCAGGTGGCGGCTGAGTTTGCTCAGATAGCTGTCCACGTCTGTGGAGTTTCCGGCATTCTGTAGTTCAACAGCATCCTGATTTTCCTGCTGGTCTGCCTCCTCTCCAGCGGGTTCCGTTTCCGGGCCCTGCTCAACAACCGGATCAGCTACTGCTGGTGTTTCGGTCGGTTCCGGCTCCGGCTCTGGTTTCGGGTCAGGCTCGGGTTCGGGTTCGGGTTCAGGTTCGGGTTCGGGTTCGGGTTCAGGCTCCGGCTCTGGCTCGGGTTCTGGCTCCGGTTTAGGTGCTGGCGTTGGTTCCGGCTGGGCGGCCGGTTCCGGGTCCGGTGCTTTGCGGCCGGCCAGGCTGATCTTGATGGCCGGCGCCGTGTTAACGGCGTTGTCGCCCAGTACGGGCAGTTCCATGGGTTCGTCGGGTGCGGCAAGCACCAGTGCTGCAAAGGTTGCACCCGCAGCGATGGCGAAAAATATCAGTTTGGGAGTAGTGCCGGCCGGCTTCATGAACCAGGCTCCGTGAGTAGCATCACCTCGGCGTATCCACCTTTCTCCAGCAACTGCAGGAGGGTCTCAAGATCCGCCATGGCGATGCTTTCGTCGGCGGCGATTTTCAGCGGACTTTGCTCATCCGGTTCTGGCAGTGCCGCCAGTAGCTCTCCGGCTTTATAGGCTTCGCCTTCCACCAGCCAGCTGCCATCGGCCTGTACCATCAAATCGGCATCGGGTGAGCGTTCCTGCTGCAGCTGGGCGGCGGAGGGCAGTTCCGGCAGTGGTTCATTGGCCAGTTGTCCCGCCACGATAAAGAACATCAGCAGCAGGAAAACAAGGTTGATCAGCGGCAGAAGCGCATCTTCAACGCGATCCAGCAGACCTTTTCCGGAGGTGGACGGAGGTGGAACCAGTTCTGTCATGAGTCGGTATTGTTGCGTTGCCAGTGAGTCTGAATGCCGGCGTTGTCCAGTGCGCTCAGGGCTTGGGTGAAACTGGCCAGATTTGCTTCTGAGCTCGTGCTCAGGTTGGCTTCGGTAATACCGGCTTCGGTCAGAGCCGGCAAAAGCTCCTCAAGCTGATAGCGATTATCCTGCCAGCGGATGGCACCATCCGCTGTAACCACAAGCTCTGGTAGCGGATCGCCGGTAGCTGTGCTGCGGTTGTCTGTATTGTTGCCCAGTTCCAGGTAATCCACCGGCAGCAGTCGGGTGGTCAGCATGAAGAAAACCAACAGGATAAACACCACGTCAATCAGTGGTGTTATCCGGATAGGCATAGGGCGGCTGGGTCTGGGTTCAACCAGCTGCATGGGCGAATCGCGGATGGTTGCCGAGTGAGTAATCCCTGGTGTCTTCCTCGGCCTGTTCGCGGTTGGCCCGGGCCGGCTCTTCCACCGCTGTATCGGCGGCCACCGGTATCACGTTGAAGACGCTGACCAGCGCACTGTTGATGTTTTTATGGATCCGCCGCAGCCGGAATTCGATCCACGCCGCCAGAGCGGCAAAGGGAATGGCTACCACCAGGCCTGCAGCGGTGGTTGCCAGAGCCTCGTAGATGCCACCACTGAGCTGGCTGGCGTTGGCCCGGCCTTCGGTGGCGGCCATAGCGCTGAAGGCTTCCATCATGCCCATGACCGTACCCAGGAGGCCTAGCAGTGGCGCCAGTGCGGCGATTACTTCGATAATTTTCAGGGGTGCTTCGAAGGGTTCCAGTGAATTCTGGGCATCGCGAACCGCCGTTTCACGTACCGCCGGTATGTTGGAGCTGCGCTGGCAGGCGGTCATGGTGTCGGTCAGCAAGTGTAAAAGCGGGTTGGTGCGGCCAAAGAATCCGGACTGTTTTCGGAGTTCTTCCGGCTGCGCACTGACCGGGTCCGCCTGCCACTGGTTCAGCAGATGACGCAGCTTCCGGTTGAAGCGGGGCGTGTAGAAGGTGCCGAACAGCATCAGATAGAAGAAGGTCACCAGCCCGATGACGGCAAGGGCAATGAGGACGATCATCACCGGCCCGCCCATCTCGACAAGCTGTGCCAATGGGCCCTGTGCAAGCATGGTTTCGGAAACTGCGCTGGCGGAGTTCATACTGGAATACCCGGATTACTGAAAACAGAACCAAATAATAACGATTCTTACTACAATTTCAAGTTACGGATATTCCGTTGTTTCCATTTACCCGATGAAGCCCGACGAAAGCGCAGCCTGCCAGAGCAGTCTGAGTGCCAGCAGTGTGAGCACAATATTGAAAATCAGGCTGAACCAGCGATTACTCATGGAGTGAAGCAGATGCAGTCCGATCCAGGTACCGGCGAAGCCGCAGGCAATCATGGCCAGGATGAACAACAGCCATTCGGAAAAGACAAAGCCGGCAACGCCGAACACCAGTACCTTGGGTGCATGCTGCAAAACCATGGCAGTGGCGAAGGTGGCAACCGTGCGGAACCGGTCGGTGTGCATCTGTTTGATAAAAGCGGCCACCAGAGGCCCGGTGGCGCCTACGAAAAGACTGATAAAGCTGGTCACTGCCGAGGCCAGGAAAATACCCGGTGCCCCGAAAGAAGCTTTTGGCAGCTTCGGCCCCCAACATAAATAAAGTACAAACAGGGCGATGGTCAGTTGCCAGAGATAAGAGGGCAGTTCCACCAGAAGCCAGGCCCCCAGGCCCGCACCCACAAGCACGCCGGGTGCGAATGCGGCGATTACTTTCCAGTCGACATGGCGACGTGTGAGGGTCGCCCGGCCGGCATTGGAGCCGAGCTGAATCATGCCGTGAACGGGAATAATGGCCGCCGGCGGTATCCAGGTGGCCATGAGCACCAACAGCAGTACACCACCACCGGCGCCCAGTGTGGCGGTGATCATGGATGTCAGTGCTGAGGCCAGTAACAGGAAGAGGCCCACGGCCGGGCCGAGGGCTTCAGGGAAGAAAGTCAGGTCCATGGAACTCCTCTGGGCATTCACGTAAGCTGCCGAGTTTTCCGGGTTCTGCCCTGAATGTCCAGTGTCTGAAAAGGGCACGAGTAGCGGGGTTGTGATCCGCGCTCACCAACTCCACGTTTATTTTTGCGAGAAGAACAGGCTATGCTGTGAGAGAGGGAACTGTCTTCCCTCACCCTGATGGCATCGAGGAGGCGAGCATCTTATGAACCAATCGATGGCAATCGACGATCTGGTATCCGTAGCACAGGCGGAAGCCATGGGGGAGCTGGATGCCCCTATGATGGCTATTGTCCTGTCCAGTGAAGAGAGCTACGACCTGCCCATAAACTCCCTTGAAAGCGATGCCGACAAGGCCCGCTGGGGCCTGATTCTGCGTGCTGCCCGTGAACACGTTGAAGCAGACGCCGTGGCCGTACTTTACCCGGCCTGGACCACCATCCGCCGCAAGCCGGCGGAAGAGCAGCCTCAGCAGCAGGCTTCTGAAGACCTGGAGGAAGACGATGAGGACGAGAAGGGTCCCATCGACACCCTGTTTGTACAGCTACACACCCGCGAGCGTATCTACTGGCGCGGTTTCGAGCAGATCCGTGACCCCCGCCACCAGCGCATTATCGGTTTCAGACGTATCAAGGCGCTGTCTACCGATTACGACCGTGATAATGCGCCCTCGGTAACGGCCTGGCTGGACACACTGTTCGAGCCCCTGCCGGATGAGGGCGAAGAAACCGATGTGGATCGGGAACTGGCGGATCTGCTGGAAGAACCGGAAGTCAGTGCCGCACTCTATCCACGGCACATGCGCTCCCTGCACTGAAACTTCCTGGCGCCCACCCTGATCTCAGCGTGCTGCCATCAGGGTGAGACACAGTTGAGCGTTCTGGATGAAGTGGGCGAAAGCTTCTTCCTGTTGTTCAGATGGCACATAGCCGGCTGCTGCGTTGTCCGCGTAGAACAGTCCCAGCAGCCGCCCTTTTGCCGTTAATGTTCCCACCAGAGCCGGTACCTTGCCCAGCCAGCGGTCATAAGGCACCCCGGCGGCCTGCTTGCCGGGTTTGTACACGGCGCTGATTCCATGTGGCAGCAGTTCGCCCAGAGGGCCGGTGCCATCCTTGTTGATAATCAGATTCTCGCGCCATTCTTCCGTACCCCGGCCACCTACTTTGCGGGGTACCAGCCGTTGGCCGCTTCGGTCAGTCATCAGCAGGGCTACCCGCTGCATACCAATAGCACGATGAATGCCCTCGATTACCAACTGGCACACTTCGTTGATGTCCGGTTTTTCCGCCAGTGTCTGGGTCAGGTCCCGCAGAATCTGCAACTGCAGGTCGGCATCCATGGCTGGCGCCTGAGCACCATGGCCGATTTCGCTGTCCTGGTTGCCGGGCATCAGTTCGGTAACCTGGGGGATGCCCAGAGACACCGCCACCCTGGTGGCCTCCTGGGCATTGAGTTTCACCTGATCTCTTATGGCTGCCGGCGATTCGCCGACATCAGCCGCTAACCGTTCCAGAATCTTGTCCATCTCCGGGCCGCTCCAGCCATTCTCTGAAGCATGGGCCATGTCGACGCTGTTGCGGACAAGGCTGCTGGCCATGGAGCGCGCCTGACCGGGAGAGACGACCTCCCTGATGAACGGGCCCAGGGCCCAGGCTTCTACCAGGCCACGGGTAATCTCGGTAAAGGTTGTATGCAATACGGCTTTCTGTGCTTCCAGCGGTGGCTCATCCAGGCGCAGCCGCTCTTCCAGTTCTGTGGCCTGTTCGGTGTCACAGGACCAGAACGCCAGCTCGCCAATGTTCATCAGCAGGCCGCCGATAAATACCTCCTCCAGCTCTTGCTCCTTGCGCCTCGGCATAAGGCACCGGGCCTGCACGGCGCCGTGGATTGCCCGGGCCAGACAACGCAGTAAGTGCGGGCGGTCGTTGCGTTTGAGCAGGGAGTCGACGATCAACGATGAAATCGCCATGGATTTCACGGAATCAAAACCGATCAGGGTAATGGCCCGGCTGACCGTGCTTACCTGGGTGTTGGCCCGATTATAAAAAATGGTGTTGGACAACCTCAGCACCTGGGAGGTGAGCTGGGCGTCATTCAGGATGACATTGGCCAGCTCGTTAACAGTACTGTTCTGGCTGTCGGTCAATTCATTGATTTTCCGAAGGGTATTGGCCAATACCGGAAGCTCTACCTTGCTCAGGTAGGAAACCCATGCCTGGGTGGAATTCATCCGTGAGGGCGTGTGTTCGGGTGATTTGGTCACAGGTTTGGCGCGCCTCGAAAGCAAAGAGTTGTCGATTGTTAGTATTCTTCTGACCGGTGAGTTTAGCGGACGGCCGGTGGTTATGTCAGGTAGCTGATAGTGTAGGGGCAACTACCCAGTGTGGGAATGCCGCATCGGCTCGGGTTTGCTCAGCAAATAGGCTATAATCGCGCGTTTTAACGGCGCACCTGCAAGGCACTGATCGTGATTGTATTTGACCAGGTACAGAAGTCGTACCAGGTGGGCGGCCGGGCGATCCCCGCGTTGCATCCCACCAGTATGACCATAGACACCGGCGAAGTATTCGGCATCGTCGGCCACTCCGGCGCGGGCAAGTCCACCCTCGTGCGGCTTATCAATCTGCTGGAACCGACCACCGACGGCCGCATTCTGATTGATGACGAAGACATCACAGGCTATACCGCCGCCGAATTGCGGGCATTTCGCCGCAAAGTGGGAATGATCTTCCAGCACTTTAATCTGCTGTCCTCGAAAACCGTGGCCGACAACATCGCTTTTCCGATGAAACTGGCGGGCATCTACTCTAAAACGGAAATCCGGGAACGGGTTGAGGAACTGCTGGCGCGGGTCAGTCTCAGTGATCACGCCAACAAGTATCCTTCCCAGCTCTCGGGCGGGCAGAAACAACGTGTCGGCATTGCCCGCGCCCTCGCCTGCCGGCCCACCATCCTGTTGTGTGATGAAGCCACCAGCGCGCTGGACCCGCAAACCACCCAGTCAGTACTGCGTCTGTTGGCCGACATCAACAAGGAATTGGGTCTGACCATCGTACTGATCACTCACGAGATGGACGTGGTGCGCCGCGTGTGTGATCGGGTGGCGGTAATGGATGCCGGCGAAGTGGTGGAAATGGGGCCGGTAAGCGAAGTCTTCCTGCATCCCAAACACCCCACCACCCGGGATTTCGTGTTTGAAAGCGAAAGCATCGATCGCGACGAACTGCAGGAAGACCTGCAAAAAGCCGAAGGCCGCATTCTGCGCCTGACCTTCAAAGGCGAAGCCACCTACAAACCCTTGTTGGGCAGTGTGGCCCGGGAGTCCGGTGTGGATTTCAGCATCCTCTCCGGGCGCATTGATCACATCAAGGACACACCTTACGGCCAGTTGACCCTGTCGCTGGTCGGTGGTGATCTGGATGTTGCCATGCAGGCGCTGGAAGCAGCCGAAGTTCATGTGGAGGTGCTGCGCTGATGGAAGCTTTACTGACAAACGTGGATTGGGCGGAAATCGGCTTTGCCAGCTGGGATACCCTGGTCATGGTGGGCATGTCCCTGCTGTTCAGCGTGCTGATCGGCCTGCCGGTGGGCGTACTGCTGTTCCTGTTCGGCAAACGCCAGCTGCTGGAGCAACCGGTAGCCTATGCGGTTCTGTCTTTTGTAGTGAACGTGTTGCGGTCTGTGCCGTTTATCATCCTGTTGATCGTGATGATCCCGTTCACCGTCATGCTGATAGGCACCTCCCTGGGCGTGGCCGGCGCCATTCCCCCGCTGGTGGCTGGTGGCGCACCTTTCTTCGCCAGGCTGGTGGAAACCTCCCTGCGGGAAGTGGACCGGGGTATCATTGAGGCCACTCAGGCCATGGGTGCCAACGTTCGGCAAATCGTCTTTGGCGCCTTGCTGCCGGAAGCGCTTCCGGGCATCATCGCAGGTATTACGGTCACCGCGATCACGCTGGTGTCCTACGCGGCCATGTCGGGTGTTATTGGCGGTGGCGGCCTGGGCGACCTGGCGATCCGTTTCGGTTATCAGCGCTTTCAGACTGACGTGATGGTCATCACCGTAGCCCTGCTGGTAATCTTCGTACAAGTTCTGCAGATGGTTGGTGACCGATTAGTACTGTATTTCAGCAGAAAATGACTCAGACCCGGATATAGGCTGGGCATTAGCCATACTCCCAAGGCTAAAGAACGCTTGTTAGAACACTCATAGGAGCAAAGAATAATGAACCTGAAGAAGACATTGGTGGCCCTCGCCGCCGCTGCAACCTTTACCTCCGCCGCCAGCGCCGAAGAGCTGTCCGTGGCAGCAACCCCCGTACCCCACGCCGAACTGCTGGAATTCGTAAAACCGGTCCTGGCCGAGCAGGGCGTGGAGCTGGATGTCAAAGTGTTCACCGACTATGTGCAGCCGAATGTTCAGGTTGACCAGAAGCGTATGGATGCCAACTTCTTCCAGCACCAGCCGTATCTGGATGAGTTTAACGGCGAGCGAGGTACAGAGCTGGTGACCGTGGCCGGCATCCATATCGAACCGTTTGGCGCTTACTCCAACCGTATCGAGTCCCTGGACGAACTGAAAGACGGCGCCGTGGTTGCCATCCCGAACGACCCCACCAACGGCGGCCGTGCGCTGCTGCTTCTTCAGGAAGCGGGCCTGATCACTCTGAAGGATGAAAGCAAAATCACCGCAACACCGCGTGATATTGCCGAAAACCCCAAAGACCTTGATTTCAAGGAACTGGAAGCCGCTACTCTGCCACGTATTCTGGGCCAGGTGGACATCGCCCTGATCAACACCAACTACGCGCTTGAGGCAGGCCTGAACCCCGCGGAAGATGCGCTGGTAATTGAAGGTTCCGAGTCTCCGTACGTGAACATCCTGGTGGCCCGTCCGGACAACAAGGACAGCGAGGCCATGCAGAAACTGGCGGCAGCCCTGAAATCCGACGACGTCAAAGACTTCATCATGGAAAAGTATGAAGGCGCGGTTGTGCCGGCGTTCTGATAACGCTTTTGCACGGCGGGCTCTTGTCCGCCAATGCACAAAAAAAGCCGGACTGCGTGAGCAGCCCGGCTTTTTATTACCTGAGACCCGCTATGTGATCACTCGCCGCTCCAGTTGGAGGACGGGTCCGGTGTCATCCTCAGGTAGGATTTCACCGCCTTGTAGCCTTTCGGGAAGCGTTGTTTGATCTCGTCCTCATCCTGCAGGGACGGAACAATTACCACGTCACCGCCACGCTCCCAGTTGCCCGGGGTTGCTACCTTGTGCTCGTCGGTCAGCTGCAGGGAATCGAGCACCCGCAGAACTTCGTTGAAGTTACGACCGGTAGACGCCGGGTAGGTGATGATCAGGCGGACCTTCTTGTTCGGATCAATAATGAACAGTGAACGTACGGTCAGGGTGCTGTCGGCATTCGGGTGAATCATGTCGTACAGCTCGGAGACCTTGCCGTCATGGTCCGCGATGATCGGGAAGTTAACGGCACAACCCTGAGTTTCGTTGATGTCCTTGATCCAGTCTTTGTGGGAATCCACAGGATCCACGCTCAGGGCAATGGCCTTGACGTTGCGCTTCTCGAACTCATCTTTGAGTTTGGCGGTCAGGCCCAGCTCGGTGGTGCACACCGGGGTGAAATCAGCCGGGTGGGAAAACAGAATGCCCCAACCGTCGCCCAGCCATTCATGAAAGCGGATTTTGCCTTCGCTGGAATCCTGCTCGAAATCCGGTGCGGTATCTCCTAAACGCAGACTCATAATGACTCTCCTTTTATGTGCTGCCTTTGATGGTTCTCTACTCTATGTTGGCGCTGGAAGAGCGGAAAACAAGTGCTGTGTTATCCGCTTTTCCAACTGTTTGCTCACATCCTTATGAGTACCACGCATAGCAACAGTTGTTAACTGCCGCCGACTTTCATCTGCTTGTCAAAATACTCCCGGGTCAACTTGAAGACCACGGGGCTCAGCAGCAACAGCGCAATCAGGTTCGGCAGCGCCATCATGGCGTTCAGAGTGTCTGCCACCAGCCAGATAAAGCCTAGGTTGATGGTTGCGCCTACCGGAATGGCGATGATCCATACCACCCGATACGGAACAATGGCTTTCACGCCGAACAGGAACTCGATGCAACGTTCGCCATAGAAGGACCAGCCAAGAATGGTGGTAAAGGCGAAAATGGCCAGCGAGATGGCTACGACATAGTTGCCAAAACCGGGTAGTCCTGTTTCGAAAGCCAGTGAGGTCAGCGCCGCGCCCGTTTCCCCGGACGTCCAGGCTCCGGAGGTGATAATCACCAGACCGGTGATGCTGCACACGATAATGGTGTCGATGAAGGTGCCGAGCATGGCGACCATACCCTGTTTTACCGGGTCATTGGTTTGTGCCGCAGCGTGGGCGATGGGCGCGGAACCCAGGCCGGCTTCGTTGGAGAAAATGCCCCGGGCCACACCAAAACGGATTGCCGCCCATACGGCCGCACCGGCGAAACCGCCTTCCGCGGCCGTACCGCTGAACGCGGAACTGAATACCATGGCGATTGCGGCAGGAATTTCATTGGCGTTGATGGCCAGCACAATAAGACCAATCAGCACGTAGGACACCGCCATGAATGGCACCAGGGCACTGGCTACCTGGCCAATGCGTTTGATACCGCCGATCAGCACCATGCCCACCAGCGCCATCAGGACGACACCGGTCACCCAGTGTGGCAGGCCGAAGCTGCTTTCCAGTACGTCCGCCACGGAGTTGGCCTGAACGGTATTACCAATGCCAAATGCGGCGACAGCCGCGAACACGGCGAACAGGATGCCCAACCAGGCCCATTTGCTGCCCAGGCCATTGCGAATGTAATACATGGGGCCGCCCACGTGCTTTCCTCGCTCATCGACCTCCCGGAAGCGAACAGCCAGTACTGCCTCGGAGTACTTGGTGGCCATACCGACAAGGGCGGTAAGCCACATCCAGAACAACGCGCCGGGGCCACCGAGAAATACAGCGGTGGCCACACCGGCAATGTTGCCGGTACCAACGGTGGCAGACAGGGCGGTCATCAGTGCCTGAAATGGTGGAATTTCACCCTGATCGTCTTCACCTCGGGCGCGTCCGCTCCACATCAGCCGGAAACCCGCTCCCAGCTTCATTACCGGCATCAGTTTCAGACCAATGCTGAGAAACAGACCGACACCGAGAATCATTACCAGCATGGGTGGTCCCCATACCAGTCCGTTGATTTGACTTACAAAATTAGAGATAGCTTCCATGGGATCTCCCGCGTTTTGCCATGGATTGATGGTAATCAAACGACCGTTGGGTCTAACCCGTTGAGTTTAGCCGACAAATTCCCGCTGTAAACCGTTTTGCTGAGGAGGGTTCCCATTTACCGGCCCTTTGCCTATGGTTGAAAGGTCAATCCACCTGTTTTTACCGGGAAAGCTATGGAACTGTTATCCAGCAATCTGTGTTTTGATGGCGAGCATCGTCGCTATCGCCATACGGCTGCCACTCTGGAATGTGAGATGGAATTTGCGGTTTTTCTGCCGCCCGCAGCGATTGGCGACAATGCGGTTGAGGTGCCGGTGCTGTACTGGCTGTCGGGCCTGACCTGCACCGACCAGAACTTCATGCAAAAAGCCGGTGCCCAGAAGCTGGCGGCACAACTGGGGCTGGCGATTGTCTGTCCGGACACGAGCCCAAGGGGCCTGGACCTGCCCGGTGAGAATGACAGCTACGATTTCGGCTCCGGTGCAGGATTCTATGTGAACGCCACACAACAGCCCTGGGCGCCTCATTACCGCATGTACGATTACGTGGTTAAAGAGTTGCCCCAGTTGGTGGAAAGCGAGCTGCCGCTCAATGATGAACGTTCGATCAGCGGACACTCCATGGGCGGCCACGGTGCGTTAATCTGTGCCCTGAAGAATCCGGGGCGGTATCAGTCGGTGTCTGCTTTTGCACCGATTGCCAACCCGGTGAGTTGCCCCTGGGGAGAAAAGGCGTTTTCCGGCTACCTGGGAGATGATCGCAGAAGTTGGGAAGCATGGGATGCCACCCTGCTGATCCCGCAGGCCGAAGAGCGCTTGCCACTCCTGGTGGATCAGGGCACGGCGGATGATTTCCTGGAAACTCAGCTACATCCGGAAGCGCTGGCGGATGCCTGCGAAAAGCACAGCCACCCCATCGACCTGCGCATGCACCCAGGCTATGACCACAGCTATTTCTTCATTGTCTCGTTTATTGAGGACCACCTGAAGCATCACGCCAAAGCGCTGGGGCTGGATTGATTGCAACCCGCCCGGGGCTGGCTCAGGAGCGAAAGCCCCAGAGCAGGCTGAAATCCATGGAAGGCATGGTCTCGGGTTCTGCCGGTTCCCGGATCATGTAGTCCATCAGGCTGGAATCACGTTCAAAGGTGCCGTTATAACGGTGCCCTCGGGGGTTGAAAATGGCCTGAACAAACGGCCCGCGGGACTGGTTGGCGCGACGGGTAACAACGCCCACCTCGTTATTGTCCAGGCGTACCAGTATTCCCGGCGGATACTTGCCCAGGACTTCCAGCAGTGCCCGGGGAACGGCGGGCCGGAACTTGCCGTCGGCCAGATTGGAGATCATCTGGCGGGCTTCGGTGATGTCCATCCGGTTGCGGTAGGCACGCTTGGTGATCATGGCGACATAGCGTTCCGCCAGCGCCAGAATTTCGGCTTCCGGAAGGATCTCGGAACCACTGAGGTTGTCCGGATAGCCTGAACCGTCGGCGTACTCGTGGTGCTGGGCAATAATGTTCAGCAGCAGCTTATTGTCGATACCTGCGGCCTCAAGAGCCTGAATGCTGCGGTCCGGGTGCTTCTGTATGACGGCTCGTTGCTGTTGGCTCAGGATGATATTGGATGAGTTGAGCTTGTCGGCTACCGGCACCAGCGCCAGATTGGCACTGAGGGCTGCCGCGGTCAGTACGCGGGTGCGTTTGTTATCCAGACCGAACTGCCGGGCCGTGAACTGGCACAGAATGCCATAGAACAGAATCTGTTCATGGATGTTGGGGTTTATCGAATACAGGTGTACCAGTGCCAGTGTGGCATCCGGCGCTTCCATGCAGGTCCGTTCCAGCATCCGGCTCAGGCCCAGAAGACGCTTTTGTGCGGAGTCTTCCCGGGAGGTGATAGCGTTCAGCGTGGCTTCCAGGGTGATCAGAAGTTCCGCGTAATCAGCAAAGGGATTGCGATCGCGGTTGTCTTCGAATTCGGCGTCTTTCGGCCGGTCCATTTTGCGTGGTCTGAAACGCCCCCGTTCAAACAGATGCTCCAGTTGGGTATTGGTCTGGATAACATAACCCTGACGCAACAGCACGTTACCCTCGGCGTCGAAGACGTCCCATGGCAACGGCCGGCCAATAACGAGTGCCCCGGGGGCAATTCTTACTAGTGAATCCAACGCAATATCCTTGGTGATCCGAATGCTGAAACGCGTTCCGGCTTTAATGGATGCCAGCATGGATATTAGTGAAAACTGAAGCCGGATGCATGCCAGAATGTGTCGCATTCATCGATAGAATTGTAAGAAATCGTATCGTAACAGCGACGTGCTGGATACCCTGGGCTACTCTTGAGCAGAACAATAAGACCTTGGTCGGAAAAGCCTACAGCATGCTGCATCGCCTGAAAAATGATTTTCGTTTATCCATCATCACCTTGCTGGGTGTCGGTGCCATGTTTGGCGTCACACCCTTCGTCATACTGAGGTTTATGCAGGACAATTCGGTGGCGTTCGTGGTGGACGTTCTTATTCTTGCCGGGGTCGCGTTAGCGGTCAACCATGCCTGGCAGACAGGCGACACCCGCAGAGCTGGCCTGCTGATGGCGTTCGTAGCGACCTATGGCGCGGTGGCTGTAGCGGCGCTGGTGGGTGACCCCGGATTGTTCTGGCTCTACCCCTGTCTTTTGACCAGTTTTTTCCTGACGGCTCCCAGCATTGCCACCGGTATCAATGTGTCTGCAGTGTTGTTGGTGATGCTGGTTAGTGACGCCTTCCGGTCACAGGAGCAGATGTGGTCCTTCGCTGCGACCGCCGTCGTCGTCAGTTCCAGCGCTCATGTGTTTGCCTATCGTAATCGGAGTCAGCGCAGAAGGCTGGAGCATCTGGCGACGATTGATCCGCTGACTGGGGTGAAAAACCGGCGTTCGATGGATCAGGAACTTGTTATGGCTGCCGCCAAGGCCGAGCGCATAGGCACCTCCTATGCGCTGGTGCTGTTGGATCTGGATTACTTCAAAAAAATCAACGATGAATACGGCCATGTGGCAGGCGATTACATCCTCACCGAGCTGGTCGAGCTGATCGAGAGCCACACTCGAAAGTACGACCAGCTTTTCCGTTTTGGTGGCGAAGAGTTTGTTTTGCTGCTCCCAGATGTTCAGGGGGCCGACCTGAACCGGGTCATGACCAACTTGCAGCAATTGTTGCGCCGGCGATTAAAAAGTCCCGGGGGGCCGGTGACGATCTCCTATGGCGTGGCCTCGCTGCAGGCCGGGGAAAGCATGGAGCACTGGCTGACCCGGGCCGACGACGCCTTGTATAAAGCGAAAGAAAGTGGCCGGGATCGTATCGTGTTTGCTGACGAACCCCAGGCCGAGGTGTTAGCAGAGCCTGCCTGAGCGCTGTTGTCCCCGATCCTGAGCCTTTACTGCGACTGCATCGCGCCATGATAACGAAAGGCCTGCTGAACATGCTCCCGAATCTGGGCATCGTCCCAGGGTTTGGTCAGGAATTTGTAGATGGCACCTTCGTTGATGGCATCCGTAACGGACTTCAGGTCGGTATAGCCGGACAGCACAATGCGCACGGTATTCGGATGTATGTCTTTAACCTGGCTGAGAAAATCAGTGCCAGACATGTCCGGCATCCGCTGATCCGAGATGATCACCTGTACTTCGTTCCCCGCCAGTAATTCAAACGCCTCGGTAACGCTGGTCGTGGACAGAATACGGTAGCCGTCACGGCGCAGGGTGCGAGAGAGCGCTTTAATGATGTTCGGTTCGTCGTCGAGCAACAACAGGGTTTTTTGCTCGTTTTCGCAGGTGACGGACGAACCGGTGTGTCGGCCACCGTGCAGATGCATGTAATCGGTCAGGTCTGCAAAGGGCATCGGCCGGGCGAATACATAGCCTTGCAGCAGATCACAGTGATTGCGGCGCAGGAAAGCCGCATGGGCTTCAGTTTCCACTCCCTCCGCTACCACCTCCAGTGACAGGTGGTGGGCCATGGAAATCACGCCCTGGGTAATAGCCGCATCATTGCGGTTGTGGGTGACATCCTTGATGAAAGAGCGGTCAATCTTGATCTTGTTGGCGGGCATCAGTTTCAGATAACTGAGGCTGGAAAAACCGGTACCAAAATCATCAATGGCAATATGAACGCCCAGCTCGCTCAGTTCGGTGAGTGTCTGGACGACCTGATCCGTGTCATAAAGCACTGCGGATTCCACCACTTCGAGCTCGAGTGATTGCGCGGGCAGTCCGGAGGCCTGCAGAGCCTGTTTGACCGTGTCGACGAAGCCGGCTTTTCGGATCTGAACCGGAGAGACGTTCACGGCCACCGTACACTCCCGGAAGCCGGCAGCATGTAAACGGACCATGTCCCGGCAGGCCTGGCCCAGCACCCAGCGGCCCAGAGCAATAATCTGCCCGGTTTCTTCCGCCATGGGCACGAAATCCACGGGTGCCACCAGCCCTCGGGTCGGGTGCTCCCAGCGCACCAGGGATTCCACACACCGGGCCTGACCCGTGCGGGAATCAATCAGGGGCTGGTAGTACAGCGTCAATGCTTCGTTATCGATCGCCTCCTGGAGCTCATTGCGCAACTGTACCCGCTTGCTGGCCTGGATATTCATCTCTTCGGCGAACCATTGCCACGTGTTGCGGCCCAACTGTTTGGCCTGATACATGGCCAGGTCTGCTTGCTGGATCAGTTCGGCAGGATTGGTAACGCTGCCATCGCTGGTTGTTATGCCGATACTGGCGGTCAGATGCAGCGGCTTGCCATCAATCCTGTAGGGAACAGACAGCGCTTTGATCACCTGCTCAACCACCAATTGGGCATCGTTGGCACGTGTCAGGTCAGACAGGGCGATGACAAATTCGTCGCCACTGACTCTGGCTACCGTGTCGCCGGAGCGCACCAGTTCTCTCAGACGATGGGCGACTTCTATCAGAATCTGATCCCCGGTTCTGTGGCCCAGGGAATCGTTGAGCAGTTTGAAGCCGTCCAGATCAATGAACAGCACACCCAGATAGCGTTCGTATCGGCGGGCAAAGCGGCATGCCTGGTCCAGGCGGTCTTCCAGCAGGGCCCGGTTGGGCAACTGGGTGAGCACGTCGTGGCTGGAATTGTAGGCCAGCTGATTCTCGACGGACTTGCGCTCGGAAATATCGTTCTGGACGCCGACAAAATGGGTGACCTCGTCTCTGTCGTTACGGATCGGCGACAGGTAGAGGTCGTTCCAGAACGGTGAGCCGTCTTTGCGGTAGTTGCGCACAACCACAGAAACGTCTTCACCCTGGGCTACGGCCCTACGAATCTGGGCAAGGGCCTGTTCGTTACTGAGATCAAAATTATCCCCCTGCAGGAAGCGGCAGTTTCGCCCCAGAACTTCCTTCGCGGTATACCCGGTGATCTGCTCGAAGGTGGGGTTGACGTAGACCAGCGGCATATCCTCAGCTATTGCGTCGGTTACAACGATGCCATTGGATGTGGATTCAATGCAGCGTTTGAGCAGTTTCAGCTGCCGGGTGCTTTCAATTTGTTGGGTTTTGTCGGTCAGGGTGTAAAGCGTCAGCTCGTGCTGATCAATGGTAAGGTCTTCACAGGCCACTTCCACCATCAGGGCACGCCCGGTTCGGGTGCGGTGATGCTCCAGATGCGCGCCGGGCTGTAAAACAATTCCTTCACCATCGGGAACCAGATCAGGATTGTTGCCTTTCAGGTCGGTCATGGTCAGGCCGGCAATATCCTGAGCCGAGAGCCCGTACAGTTCCCGGGCGGCTTCGTTCATGGCATTGATCCGGTGGGTTTCCGGGCGTGCCAGGCACATGGGCGTGGGGTTGTTTTCAAACAGCAGCCGGTACTGGGCTTCACTGCTGGCGAGGCTTTCTGTTGCCGCGGCCCGGTCGATGGCATAGCGAATGCTGCGCAGCAGGGTGTGGCCGTCCAGCTTGCCCTTGACCAGGTAATCGGCGGCGCCCAGTTCGACGGCCCTGGCATCCAACTCGTCATCGCCTTGCCCGGTCAGCAGAATAAAGGGGGTGGTAATACCCTCGGCTTTTGCCTGTCGAATCAGATCGAGGCCGGAATCCGGGCCCAGGCGCAGGTCTACCAGAGCTACGTCCACGGGCTCCTGATGCAGCGCCACAATGCCATCAGCCAGGTTGTCACGCCATACCAGTTGGGTCTGTACCGGGCTGGTTTCGGAGAGCAGATCCCGTGTAATCAGGAAATCGTCTTCATCATCTTCGATGAGTAGGACGCGCAGCATCGGTTCAATCATAAGTCTTCCAGTAGGTTTTCAGTGACTGCACGGTGGTAAGCAACTCCCGATATGTGGTGGGCTTTACCAGATAATCATTGGCACCTTCTGCCAGACAATCGGTTCGATCCTCATCGCTTTTAGAGGTGGTCATAACCACGACAGGAAGTGTGCTGAAGGCTGGATTGGCCCGAATTTCGAGCAGTGCCTGTCGGCCGTCTTTCAAGGGCATGTTCAGATCGAGTAATAACAGGTCCGGTAATTGTGAGTCTGCGTTCTGGTTGATGACTGTCAGGCAGTCCAGCAGCTCGACGCCATCACAGACGAACCGAAGCTCGCAATGGCGGCAGGATTCTTCAAAGGCATCCTGCAGCATCAACTGATCGTCAGGGTCATCCTCGGCAATCAGGATCAGCGCCTGGTCGTTGGTCATTTCCCTGGTTTTCATGCTTTACCTCGACTGAACCGGATGCGGAAAGTAGTGCCCTCTCCGGGTTTGCTGTTCACGGTGACTGTGGCGCCGTGCCGGTCCAGGATCTTTTTTACAATGGCCATGCCAATGCCGGTGCCGGCGTAGCCCGCTTTTTGATGGAGACGCTGGAATGGATAAAACAGTTTTTGGGCATAGCGTTCATCAAAACCGATACCTTTGTCGCTGACCACCAGCGTCCACTGGTCTTCGGAGACATCTTCAGCTTTGACAGCAATTTCCGGTGATCGATCCGGGGCATGAAACTTGATGGCGTTGCTCAGCAGATTTTGCAGAACCTGGCGCAGTTGGGTGGCATCGCCGAAGGTATCCGGTAATTCGCTAACGTCAATCTGTGCGTGCTCTCGGCTGATGGTTGTTTCCATGTCTTGTAGCACTTCTCCAAGGATAGCACCGGTATCGCAAGCGACCATGGGTTTGGCCTGGGTGGTTACCCGAGAGTAGCTGAGCAAATCTTCGATCAGGCTTTGCATACGGCCGGCGGCTGACTGCATGCGTTTCAGATAGTCTTTTTCCTGATCATCCAGGTTCTCCGAGCGCGAAATCAGTCGGTCCGAGAAGGCCTGTATCTTGCGCAAAGGTTCCTGCAGATCATGAGAGGCCACAAAGGCAAAATCCTGTAGCTCGCGGTTACTGCGCTCCAGTTCCTCCTTCGCCAGTCGGGACGCGGTGATGTCCTGCAGGGCGCCTTGCAGGCCGGAAATTTCGCCGTTGTTGTCTTTTACCCCATGGCCAATGGCACGAACCCACCGTAGACGGCCTTCTGCGGTACGGATCTGCAGATCTTCATCGAAGGGAATGCCGGTTTCGATGCAGGTCTGAACGGCATTGGTGATGCGCTCACGGTGTTCCGGGATATAGAATTGAAGGGCATCTTCCACATTCGGCGCCTGGCCCGGGGCGAGATCGTGAATGGAACAAACCGCATCAGACCAGGTGGACTTTCCGGTGTTCAGGTCCACCACCCAGCCACCGAGCATGGCCACACGTTCGGCCATCTTCAGCAGGGCTTCGTTCTCACGAAGTTTCTGTTCGATGCGGCGTTGCTCCGTGGTGTCTCTGGCGACAACGTAGATAAGGTCATCGGCACTGAGAATGGCGTTGATATTCAGCCAGTGGGCTTCCCCCTGGCGGTCGATGGCCCGGAGCAGAAGTTCGGAAATATCATTTCCTTCCAGCAGTAAGCCTACAGCCTCCATCACCGCCGGATGGTCATCCGGATGAATAATGTCCAGATACGATGTGCCGATCAGCTCCTCCCGGGAGTAACCCAGGGTTTCCACAAAGGTGGTGTTGGTTTCGAAAAAGTTGGTATTCAGGTCAACGATGCAGAACATGTCCGGTGACAGGGAGAAGAACTGGTCCCGTTCCCGGGTCAGGGTTTCTGCAACCAGCTGGTCGGAGATGTCCCGGCCGACACAGAACAGGGCGTGTTCCTGACCGGACCACTCGGCAGACCAGGAAATAGTCACTACATGTCCGTTGCGGTGAATCATGCGATTGCGGAAGCCGGACGCTTTGGTGTGCTCTCTGGTCATCAGCAGGTGGATCTCTTGCTGGCTGGGGGCCTGGTCTTCGGGTACCAGTAATTCGTTGTACGGCCTGCCGAGCAATTCTGTGGGGCGATAGCCCAGTATGTCTTCACAGGCGGGGCTTATTTGCAGGAACCGGCCGTCGCGACTGATGGAACACAGAATGTCCCGGGAAAATTCCAGTATGCGCTGATTGGTATGGCGCAGCTGACGCTCCTGATCCAGGTGGAAGTTCAGGGTCTCATTGAGCGCTTTCAGGGATTTTGAACGCTGTTCGGATTCGCGCCAGAACTGGTGGCTGAGCATTACCAGAAAGCTCAGGCCCAGGCCGCTGAACAGCAGCAACGGAGGCAGGAAGCTGTTGTTTTGTACCTGCAGTACGTGCCAGCACAGTGTGGTCACCAGGATGCTGGCGGCACCGACTGCAACCAGACCTTTATAGGGTACTTCTTCCCGTTGGTGGAACACCCGGGCGAGCAAGGGTTGCACAATGCTTACCAGCATGGTCAGAGGGCCGGCGACAATCGTGGACTGGGCAACGCTGCCAAGGGCAAACATGGCAAAGGCGTCATGCCAGTAGGAAATCAGCGACAACAGACCACCCACAAAGCCGGTAATGGCGACCAGCAGGCCGAATCGCCAGCCTTGTCGGTACCAGATGGCCGCCACAATGTTGCTTGCCATCAGTCCGGTAATGAGCAACAGCACAGGGTTTAGAGAGAGGCTATGGGCCAGTCCGTTGTCCGATATTTTCGGCGCCAGGAAGAAGCCAATAACCAGCAATACCACCACGACCGCCATAACGGTGGAAAACCAGCGCTGTCGAAAAACGACCCCTAGCAGGCTGATCCCGAGCGTCAGAGAAAGAACGCCACCACCCGGATGCAGGTGTCTGTGGCCCGGGGCAATAATATCGGGGTACAGGACATCATAGAGAACAATCAGTCCCACCGAGGCCATTGCAATGGCAATGGCCAGCACGGCACACAGCCAGATAACCGTGACATTACGGGTATCAATCATTGAGCACCTGCGGCCCCAGCAATCTCAGAATTTCTTCCGGGGTGGTCAAGCCATCGCGCAGTTTTTCCAGACTGTCATCCAGCAGCACCCGCATGCCCTGCTCGCGGGCCAGCGTTTCAATCTGCATGGCGCTGGCACCTTCGGTGATGGCCGCGCGCAGGGATGCCCCCACTGTGAGGACTTCGTGAATGGCAACACGCCCGCGATAGCCCTTGTGACATTTGGTGCAGCCCCGGCCCCGGTAGAATGTCAGACCCGGTTCCAGAAACTGTGGTCCCAGTTGTTCCAGTACGTCTGTGGGGGCCGCAACCTCTTCACAGCAGTGGCTGCAGATACGACGCACCAGCCGCTGGGCAATAATGGCCTCCAGTGCCGAGGCAACCACATAGGGCTTCAGCCCGAGATCAAGCAGGCGGGCCACGGTGGCGGACGCGGAGCTGGTGTGCAGGGTGGAATACACCAGGTGTCCGGTCATGGCGGCGTGGAAGGCGACATCGGCGGTTTCGCCGTCGCGGATTTCCCCCAACAGAATTACGTCCGGGTCTTGTCGCAATATGGCTCGCAGTACACTGGCGAAATCCAGGCCGATGCGATCCTTGACCGGTACCTGGCCGGCCATATCCACATGGAATTCCACCGGGTCTTCAATGGTGACGTAGTTACGTTCCGGTGAGGCATTGTGCTGCAACAGGGCATACAGCGTGGTGGTCTTGCCGCTGCCGGTAGGGCCTGTGGCCAGAATGATGCCCTGGGGCTTGGCCACCACATGCATCAGTCGCTTCAGGTTGTGTTCAGAAAGCCCCATTTCATCCAGGGATTGCGCGGAAGACTGCCGTTCCAGTACCCGCATTACCACTTTTTCGCCGTTGATGGTGGGCAGAGTGGAGATGCGCAGGTCGACAATGCGCATGGGGGTTTTAACGGTAATGCGCCCGTCCTGAGGCCGCCGGCGCTCGGTAATGTCGAGTTCGGCCATGACCTTGATACGTGAGACCACCGACATCAGCAGGTTGGTCGGGATATGGATTTTATCCTGCAGTACGCCATCTATCCGGTAACGCACCACCAGCGATTTGGTGCGCGGGTGAATGTGAATGTCGCTGGCCCCCAGGCGGAGGGCTTCGAGAATCACCGCATTCACCAGCCGGATAGCGGGTGGTTCTTCAGAGCTGCCCAGTAACTGTTCCAGCGATTCCTGGTCGGACTCTTCGTCCAGTACTATCTCGATGCCCTCGTAGGGGTCGTCGGTACCGACTCTGGTGGTGATGTCGTCCAGATCCTGGGTTTCACCGAAGATCTCGGCCAGTTTCGCCTGCATCTGTGGGGTTTCGCACAGCAGCGGATGGATGGTGTAGCCGGTCATGAACCCGAGTTCGTCAATCAGGTTTACATCCATCGGGTCGACCATGGCCAGCCGCAACCGCTGGCCCTGTACCCGCAGTGGCAGTACCAGCTGACGGGTGCAGATTTTCTGGGGAATCAGTGACATGAGGCCGGGGTCTGGCTGGAATTCCCGCAGGTCGATTTCCTCGAACAGCATGTCGTCGCGTAACAGCTCGAAGACCTTGCGGAAATCCACCCAGTCGTGTTTCAGCAGGGTGCGTACCACCGGACTTTTCTTACTCTGCATTTCCCGGTGCAACTGCTGGATCTGCTGGGCATTCAGCCAGCCTTTCTTGTGCAACAGGATAGCCAGCTGACTACGGTTGGTGGCGGTCAGCTTGCTGATGGTGTCGAGGTCTTTGCTTTGCTTTTTGGTTTGCTGTTCCAGGGCGCGGGTGCGCTGGATCAATTCGTACTGCTCCAGTGCCAGGGCGATGGTCAGGCGGATGTCGTCATCGTTCCAGGGTTTGAGGATGAACCGGTAGACGGCGCCCTCGCGAATCGAGCCCATCACCGCGTCGGTGTTGGCGTGGCCGGTGAGCATGATCCGGATGGTGTGGGGCCAGCGCTCGCGGACTTCCTGCAGCAGCTCACTGCCGTTCATGCCCGGCATCATGAAATCGGTCATGATCAGTTCGACCGGCTGTTTTTCCATTATCGCCAGGGCTTCGGTGCCGTTGCGGGCAAACAGCAGTTCGTAATTTTCACGCTGAAACACCCGCCGCAGCGAGGCCAGAATGTTCGGCTCGTCGTCCACCAGCAGCAGCCGGTAGGGGGCCTTTTTCGGCTCGGCATTGTCGGTCTGGCCGGCATTTGTGTCTTTGCCGGAGAACAGTGAGGCGTAGCGTTTGGCCATCCAGATTCCTTAATTGATCGGTAGCGTCAGCATGACCCGGGTTCCGGTGTCTTCACGGGAGTGTAGCTGCAATCGGCCGCCGTGGGCGCGCACGGTGTCCTGGGCGACGGTCAGGCCCAGGCCGGTGCCGGAGCCTACAGGGCGGCTGCTGTAAAAGGCATCAAAAACCCGGGATCGGTTGGCTTCGGGAATGCCACAGCCGTTGTCCTGAATAATGACCTGAATGGCACCGTCCTGCTCCAGAGTTTTTACCAGAATCCGGCCGTTTTCCCGGGGTTTCTGTTCACTGCGTATGGCTTGAGCCGCGTTGTCCAGCAGATTGAAAAATGTCTGGGACAGTCGGGAGGGATGCCCGGAAATGTCCGGCAGTTCACTGAGCTGTTCCATAATGTGCAACTGGTGATCGTATTCGGTCTGCACCAGATGAATGGCACTGGTCAGAAGGGCGTTGATGTTGCAGCGGGTGTAATCGGCCTGATCAATGCTGGAGAAGGTTTTCAGGTCGGACACGATATCGGCAATGCGACCGGCGCCGTCAATGGATTCATTGAGCAGGTCGGTAAAGTCCGTTGCCAGCTCCTGGTTGTCGCTGGTGTCTGGCAACATGGCCTGCATTTCTTTCACATAGTCCCGGGCGACTCTCAGATTGCTGCTGATAAACCCGATGGGGTTATTGATTTCATGGGCCACGCCCGCTGCAAGCTGGCCAACCGAACGCAACCTGGCGCTTTCGTATAGCTCTTTCTGGGTCTTGTGGATAACGCCGACCTGCTCGTCTACCTTTTGCTGCAACTGGTCGGACAATTCCCGATAGCGCGCTTCCGAAGCCCGGAGTGCCTCGTTCTGACGCTGGAGTTCGGCATAGCTGGCCTCGGTGGTGTCGTGGTGCAGGTTGGCGGCCAGCCGGTACTTGGCAATGAACATCATCAGGAACGACACCAGGCCTGCGGCGGCTTGTCGCTCCTGTTCATCCTTCCCGCCACTGAGCCAGGCCACGGTTTCCAGATTGAATTCCACGGGGATGGCGTTGGTGTCGGGCCGGGCGCTGCTCAGGGTTACCGGTTCGGTACACAGCGCACCCAGGCAATCGTTCAGACGTGCCAGCTGGTCGCTGTTCAGCAGATCGGTGAGCGTCGGGTCATCTTCAAAATTCAGCACGGGGCGCCTCGTTCTCACTGTGCCGGCTCAGGCGTTCGACAAATTGCTGCCGGCTGATGTCATGGTCCGCTTCCAGGCTGAATTCAGCATCGGCTGCGGCGTAAAGGCGATCAAGCAGGATCCGGAAAGTGTCAATCACCCCGTCCCCATGCAGCGCCGTGGCCATAACCAGCGGTGACCAGGGCGTTTGCGCCCAGCGCTCCTGTAACTCGTTTTCTTCCACCACGCCGGGCAGGTCACGCTTGTTGAACTGCACCACCATCGGCAGTGTGTCGATATCCAGCCCCACCTTTTCGAGGTTTTCTTCCAGGTTGCCGAACGCGGTGGCGTTGTTCTCTTGCTGGTTGACCTGTGAGTCGGCAACAAACACCACGCCGTCAGCCCGGGACAGCACGGCTTTGCGGGTGCTGTCGTGTTGCACCTGGCCGGGCACGGTGTAGAGCTTTAGACGCAGATCCAGCCCGGAGCTTCCGCGCAGGCCGATGGGCAGCATGTCGAAGAACAGGGTACGGTCATCCCGGGTTTCCAGTACCATAAGCTCGCCCTTCCGCTCGGGATTGAGCAGAGAATGCAGCTGCATCAGGTTGGTGGTCTTGCCGCTCAGGGCCGGGCCGTAGAACACCACCTTCAGTGCCAGCTTGTTGTCCTGAGGGCTGAAGTCAGGCATCGATCAGTACCGAGCCGTCAGCATCACGGCGGACGCGGGTGATGCCCGGGTTGTCGGTTTCCAGGCGTAACAGCTCTTCTTCCCGGGCCCTGATCATGGCCCGTTGGGCATCGTTCTCCTCCCTCAGGCGCTGGTTCTCTTTGTGCAACTGGTACAGATCGATGGCGGAAGTGAGGGTGGCCACCACTTCATAATCGTCCCAGGGCTTGGACAGGTAACGGTAGACTTCGGCCTGGTTGATGGCTTTGATCATCGAGTCCCGGTCGCCATGGCCGCTGAGCACCAGGCGGATGGCATCCGGCTGTTTCTGCTTGGCGAACTGCAGGTAGGTAACGCCATCGGCTGTAGGCATCTGGTAGTCAGAGATAATAACTGCGTACTCGTGCTCGAGCAGTGCCCCGAGGGCATCTTCAACCCGAGTGAAGGTGTCTACCTGCCAGCCCCGGGGTTTGAGCAGGCGGCGCAGACTGTTGAGGATATTGGGTTCGTCGTCTACCAGCTGAATACGGATCATGCCGATTCCTCCATGTTGTCTTCTTCCTCCGGTTCCCGAACATACAGCAGGTAGCGGTGGCCGTCTGGCTCGCCCTGTTCAAAGGCTGCCAGCTTGTCAATGAGCAGGCTTGTCAGTACCTTGCCTTCGTTGAGCAGCAGCATGCCGGAGGCTGCGTACAGATTGCGCGCCAGCACCATGCCCGGTTTCAGGCGTAGGGTGTCGAGTACTTTGACCGAAGGGTCTTCATGTTCAACATCCGGTGCCAGCTCGATCAGCATGTCAATGAATCGGTCGGTCAGTTCCGGGTCGTACAGCCGGTCGCGATAGCGTTTGAGCAGTTTGATGGCGTTTTCGCGGGCGACTTTGCGTTGCAGAATCAGACCCAGCTGCAACTCAACAAAGTCCACGGTGATTTTCAGAAGGCGCGATTCGTAAGGAATCCGGTCCGCTTCCAGCCGGTCCGGTACGCCGTAGCCGTTCCACTTCTCCTGATGGTGGCGAATGATCCGGGCCGTGTCTTTCAGGGGCTCCAGCGCCATCAGCAATTGTTCGCCGGTGACCGGATATTTCAGGTATTCCAGCCTTTCGTCCTTTTTCAGCAAATCGGACGGTGCGGTGAACAGCTCGTCCTTCCAGCTCAGCTTGCCCAGGTTGTAGAGCGCGCCGGCCATGGCCAGGTTGTTGCTGGCTTCTTCGCTCATGTTGGTGTATTCCGCAAAAGCCTTCACCAGCGTGATCACTTTTGCATTGGGCCGCCGGTCGGTTGGCAGTCGCTTGTTGATCAGTGAGGAGAACACCTCGGTGGTGGTGACATAGCTCTGGCGTAATTCCTGATAGGCCACTTCCACCATGCCCGCCGCTTCTTCCAGCTCCTCGGTGCGCTCACGAACCTTTTCTTCCAGGTTGTTGTTAAGCGCCTGAAGCTCCTTGTTCTGCTTTCGGGTAAGCTTTTCCAGGGCCAGCCGCCGGCGCTCCGAATGCTGGAATGCCAGCGCCTGGCGGATGATCAGGCGCAGTTCGTCGTCGTCCCAGGGTTTACTGATGTACCGATAGATCTGGCCGTCGTTGATTGCGTTGATGGTGGAGGTGATATCGGCATAGCCGGTGAGCAGAATGCGCACACACCACGGGTATTTCCGGCGGATTTCCGCCAGTAACGTGGGGCCGTCCATGCCCGGCATGCGGGCGTCGGATATCACCAGGTCAAACTTCTGTTCAGCCATGGCGGCCAGGGCTTCTTCACCGGAGTTGACGGTGGTCAGTTCCCAGGGTTCACGGCGTAATACCCGCTTGAGGCTGCGCAGGATGTTTTCTTCATCGTCCACCAGCAGCAACTTTGCATTGGCCGGCAGTTTCTCGGAGTTGTTGTCGTTCTCTTTCTGCGCTTCAGTCATCGTCGCTCGGCTCCGGCTGTGACACCGGCAGGGTGATGCGGAAGCAGGTGCCCTGCCCCGGTGTGCTGAAGGCTTCAATGCTGCCGTTGTGTTTCTCAACAATGTTGAAGGAAAGTGAAAGGCCAAGGCCGGTGCCTTTGCCAATGGGTTTGGTGGTAAAAAAGGGCTCGAAAATCCGGTTCAGGTGGTCTTCGGAAATGCCTCTGCCGGTGTCCTCCACTTCGACAATCACCCGCTCACCCTGATCGCGGGTGCGAACAGTAATTTTTCCGAATTCATCGATGGCGTGGGCTGCGTTCACCAGCAGATTCATCACCACCTGGTTGACCTGGGAAATGATGCATTCCACTTCGGGCAGTTCGTCAAACTCGCGCACGACCTCGGCTTTGTACTTCAGTTCGTTGTTGACCACATTCAGGGTGGTAATGATGCCCCGGTGCAGATCCGCCGGTTTGAATTCCTCATCGTCGATGTGGGAAAAGTCTTTCATGGCGGAAATGATGGTTTTTACCCGTTCAATGCCCTCCCGGGATTCTGATAACAGATCCTGAAGGTCGTCGTGCAGGTAGTCGTAGTCGATGTTCTTCTTGATCATCTGCAGGTCTTCGAGGGACCTGGCGGAATCCACGGCATCGGTCAGGCGGAACAGGTCAGTCAGGTAGCTTTCCAGGCTTTGCAGGTTGGAGTAGATGTACCCCACGGGGTTGTTGATTTCATGGGCAACGCCGGCAGCCAGCTGGCCAATGGCTGCCAGCTTTTCTGACTGTAATAGCTGACGGTTGGCCTGCTCGAGCTTGGCATTGAGCAGGTCGTTTTCAGTTTGTGGGGTGGCAGTTTCTTTCATGGCGGCACCTGCCTGTCATCGGCCGTGTAAGACGGATCTGCGTCAATTATAGCTGCGTGATACCTCTATAATGTTTGTAACGCCTGGTATCCGGAATGGTAGGTCATGTAGTGAGCCCCGTCTTTTTTATTGATTTACCGGGATTAACCAATATTGCTTTGGCATCTTTGGGGCCACTCTGACCTGAGTGTAGCCCAGAAAGAACGTGCTACAGATCACAAAACTGTATCGGTTGGTGGCCGATTGTTACGAATTATTGCGGGGCCTGTAGCGAAACAGTCGCCATCCCAGCAACAGGCTGGCGGAGGTGAGCCCGGCGGTCAGTCCCACCCAGAAGCCTGCCGCACCCAGGGAAGGCATCAGCCAGTCAGTGAAGGTCAGTATATAGCCCAGTGGAAGTCCCACGCCCCAGAATGAGAAAAGCATGATGAGCAGGGGGATGCTCGTGTCTTTGTAGCCCCGAAGGGCGCTGATGCAGGTCACCTGAAGTACATCTGCAATCTGGAACAGGGCAGCAAACGCGAGCAGGCGAACGGTGACAGCCTGAACGTCGGCATCGCCGGTATAGAGCCTGGCAATCTGGCTGGAAAACACGAACAGCAGGGTGGCAAATGTCAGTGCGATGGCAGAAGCCAGAATAAGCGAGCTGCGGGAGAGCAACCGGGCGGTATCCGGAGCCCGTGCACCGACCAGGAAGCTGACGCGTAAGGTGAGCGCCATGCCCAGACTCAGCGGGACCATGAACACCAGCGAAACCACGTTCAGAGCAATCTGGTGCCCGGCAACAACCACCGGCCCCAGTGGCGCCAGAAACAGGGCAATGACGGCGAACATGCTGGCTTCAATAAAGATGGTGAAACCGATAGGCACACCGATGCGCAGAATATACCGAATGCCGCGCCAACTGGGCTTCGCCCAGTCAGCCAGCAGGTGAAATTTACGGTAGACCGGACTGCGGTTCAGGTACACCAGCATGGCAACGGCTGCTACGCCGTTGGAAATAGTGGTGGCCCAACCACAGCCGACGCCGCCCATGGCCGGCAAGCCCAGTTTTCCGTAGATGAAGATGTAGTTCAGCGGCAGGTTGATCAGCGTGCTGAGTACCGAGAAACCCATGATCACACGGGTATGGCCCAATCCGTCTGTAAGCCCGCGCAGGGCATTAATGAGCAGCAGTGCCGGAATGCCCCAGGCGAAGGCATCCAGATAGCCCTGGGTGATGCCGGCAGTGCGTGGCTCCAGCTGCAGGATGGCCAGTACCGGGTGCACGTTGGTCAGTAGCAGCGCCATCACTACCGTGCCACCGGCAGCAATGTAGATACCCTGCCAGGTGGCGGGCATGATCTTCTCGTAGGTGCGGGCGCCGTTGTAGCCGGAAATGATTGGCTGAAGGGCTCCCAGTAACCCCATGAAAAACAGGAACAAAGGCATCCACAGGCTGCTGCCAATCCCCACAGCCGCCAGGTCTTCAGCACTGGCGTGGCCTGCCATAATGGTATCGATAGCACCGTTGGCCATCTGCGCCAGCTGGGCAATCAGGATGGGGCCACCCAGCAGGGACAGGGTTTTCCATTCGGTCAGCGTGCGTCGCACCAGTGGCTGGCGTGTTTCCGGTAAGGGCTGATGGGTTTCATCCATGGTGATGGCAGCTTGCTGGTGGTGAAAAGGCCTTGTGGGCTTGAAAAGCGGACATGGTACCTGAAATTGGTGTAGACGAGCAGTCGGGCAGGCTTTCCCAAAACACGCCCGCGAGTACTTCCCTGTAGGGCTTGACTGCAGCCATCCCTGGCTGCAGACAGTTTTGGAAAAGCCTGCCCGACTGCTCTTGCTGACAAATGGGATTTATTCCATATCGGCTGTGCTTCAGGCATAAATTGGGTATGGTAGCCGCCGGTTGTTTCAAGGTGAGGTCAAGATGGCACTACTGGTTCTGGTGACAGTTCTCTGGGCATTTTCTTTCAGTCTGATCGGCGAATTTCTGGCCGGCCGGGTAGACAGTGATTTTGCCGTGCTCAGCCGGGTTCTGATGGCGGCCCTGGTGTTTCTTCCCTTTACCCGCTGGCGTGGTGTGCCCGGAGGGTTGAAGCTGGGGATTCTGGTTACCGGCATGCTGCAGTTCGGCATCACCTACCTGTGTCTGTATCGCTCTTTCGGTTACCTCTCTGTGCCCGAGGTTTTGCTGTTCACCATTTTCACTCCGCTTTATGTCACTCTGGTGGACGATGCCCTTTCCGGCCGCTTTTCGCCCGTTGCCCTGCTGGCAGCGGCCATTGCCACACTTGGCGCCGGCATTATCCGTTATGACGGCCTGAGTGAAGACTTCCTGACCGGCTTCCTGTTGCTGCAAGTGGCCAACCTGACGTTTGCTGCCGGCCAGGTGGGTTACAAGCATGTGATGGGGCGCTACCCGATAGCGATTCCCGGCTACCGGACCTTCGGCTATTTCTTCTTCGGTGCGTTGATTATCGCGCTGCCTTCTTTCCTGATCTTTGGCGACGCCGACAAGCTGCCTGCCACGCCCACACAGTGGGGTATTCTGGCCTGGCTTGGGCTGGCTGCCTCGGGCCTCGGCCTCTATCTGTGGAATCGCGGCGCGTGTGCCGTGGATGCCGGCACACTGGCGGTGATGAACAACGCTCTGGTGCCAACCGGACTGCTGGTCAACCTGCTGATCTGGAACCGTGATGCCGATCTGTTACGCCTGGCGATGGGTGGCGCGGTGATCGCATTTTCTCTCTGGGTGAATGCCCGCTTTCACCCGCGCGCCAGGTTGGCTGCTGCGCCGGAATGAGCAAAGTGATTAAAGGTTATGATCATATAACCGTTACACTACTGTGACATGGCGTAACCTTTTCTGCATTTTATTGCCTGCCTCCCGGGCGTAGGCTACGCCACCTGAATTCCAGCCGCCCTTTAAAATACCAATAAAACCATGCGCAAGAATCTTCCCGTAACCGAGCACGAAATCAACATACCTGAAGGCATGCGCCTGATCAGCACTACCACCCCCAAGGGTGTGATTACCTATTGTAATGACGATTTTGAGGCCATCAGTGGTTACACCCGTGAGGAGCTGATCGGCCAGGCTCACAATCTGATTCGTCACCCGGATATGCCTCCAGCAGTATTTGCGGACATGTGGGAGTATTTGAAAGCCGGCAAGGCCTGGATGGGTGTGGTGAAGAACCGGGCCAAAAACGGTGATCACTATTGGGTGAGTGCATACGCAACCCCCATTTGGGAAAACGGCCAACTGGTGGGTTACGAATCAGTGCGGGTGGCAGCCACGCGCGACCAGATTGCCCGTGCCGAACGCCTGTACCGGAAAATCAATATCGGTAAGCTTACTTCCGGTGTCCGCAACAAGGCCATGTCGATGGGCCGCTCAGGCTGGCCGTTCCTGGTGTCTCTGGCCCTTAGTCTGGGCGCTCTGTGGATGAACTCGCCGGTGCTGGCCGTGGGGCTGGTGGTTGTCGGGCACCTGCTCGGATTCTGGTGGGTGTTTCGCTCCCTGTCCGTGCGGTTGCAGGGGTTACTGGATCTGCGTCCGGATGCGTTCCAGGATCCCATTGTGGCCCGCACCTACAGTGATGAGCGAGGGTTGATGTCGCGCCTTGCGTTGTTGCTGGTCAGTGAAGAGGCCCGGATTCGTACCGCGTTGGCGCGGATAGATGACCAGGCCGAGCATCTGTTCGAACAGGCGCGATCGACACACAGCTATGTTACCGAGGGGGCTTCGGCGATTTCCCGTCAGCGTGCCGAAACCGACCAGACCGCCTCGGCCATTAACGAGATGACGGTTTCCATCCAGGAGGTGGCAGAATCGGTAAGCAGCAATGCCAGTGAGGCCGAGCAGGCAAACCGTCTGGCCCATGAAGGTAGTGAACGCAGTGGCGAGGCGCTGACAGCCATCGAACAACTGGTTCAGCGCATGAACGGTATTGGTGGGTCTGTCAGTAAGTTAGGTGAATCAACGCGCACCATTGGCGAGGCGGCCGATCTGATTACCGGCATTGCGGACCAGACCAACCTGCTGGCACTGAACGCGGCCATCGAAGCGGCCCGGGCCGGTGAGCATGGTCGTGGTTTTGCGGTAGTGGCTGATGAGGTGCGCGCACTGGCGAAACGAACCCAGGAATCCACCGTGAAAATTCACGAAGTGGTGGGAGATTTCCGTTCCCAGGTGGATTCCACCATCGAGGCTGTCCGGGCGGGTGAAGAACTTGCCGGTAATGGCCTGTCGCGGGTCCGGGAAGCTGCCGATTCCCTGAACACCATTGTCGGATCGGTGGATTCGATTTCCGACAGCTTTATTACCATGTCGGCCGCTTTCGAGGAGCAGGGGCAGGTGTCGGACGAGATCAACCAGCAGATCGTCAATATCGCCGGGCTGGCTGATCAGAGTGATGAGCAGGCTGAAGCGGCCCGCCAGAGCAGCGACCAGCTGAGCGAACGGGCTCATGGCCTGAAAGATCTGATCTCGCGCTTTATCAGCCGAAATGCCTGAACTCCGGTCAAAATAATCAATCCAGGTGAAATAATCACCAACTGAACCCTCACCAGTACTGGCATCAGCGCGCCAGTGCTGGCAGAATCCCGCCCCAATTGCCCCGGATACTGCATCCGGGTCGCATTCAATTCGTAGTTTCCTCAGCCAAAAGCACAGGAAGAAAACTCATGAGTCAGTCCAACTCCGCATCTGAGAGCGGTACCGTGGGACGGGGACTCTGGTCGTCCAGGTTCGCATTTATTCTGGCGGCGACCGGTTCCGCCGTAGGCCTCGGTAACGTCTGGAAGTTCCCTTATGTCACCGGCGAGAACGGTGGCGGTGCCTTCGTTCTGGTATACCTGCTTTGTATCGCCATTATTGGTATTCCCATCATGATGGCCGAGGTGTTCATCGGTCGTAATGGCCGGCACAACCCGATCGCCAGCTTCCGGCTGGTGGCTGAGCGTAACCTGGCCTCGCCGGCCTGGCGCATTTCTGCCATCGTCGGCATGCTTGCGGCGTTTATCATTCTGTCGTTCTATTCCATGATCGGCGGCTGGGCGGCCTCCTACATCGGCCATGCGGCTGCCGGTGACTTCGTCGGTGGCACCGCCAATTCTGTTGGCGACATGTTCGGTGGTCTGCTCGGCAGCCCGGGCAAGCTGCTGCTTTGGCACACCATCTTCATGGCTCTGGTGATCCTGGTGGTTTCCCGAGGCCTGAAAGGTGGTCTGGAACGCGCCGTGACCATTCTGATGCCGGCCCTGTTCATTCTGTTGTTGATGGTAGTGGGCTATGCCACCACCACCGGTCATTTCGGCGAAGCGGTCAGCTTCCTGTTTACCCCGGATTTTAGCGCTCTTACGGTCAACGGCGTGCTGGTGGCATTGGGCCACGCATTCTTCACCCTGAGTCTGGGTATGGCGATCATGATGGCTTATGGCTCTTATCTGAGCCGTGATATCCACATTGGCCGTACGGCAGTTACAGTCGCGATTATGGATACCGTGGTTGCCCTGCTGGCTGGCCTGGCGATTTTCCCGATTGTGTTTGCCAATGGCCTGGAAGCCGGTGCCGGCCCTGGCCTGATCTTCCAGACCTTGCCACTGGCCTTCGGTAACATGCCGATGGGCAGCCTGTTCGGTACCCTGTTCTTCATTCTACTGATGTTTGCGGCCTGGACCTCAGGCATTTCCCTTCTGGAGCCCGTGGTTGAATGGGTTGAAGAGAAAAGCGGCATGGCTCGTACAGCCAGCACCATCCTGGCGGGTGGAGCCTGCTGGGCATTGGGTATTGTCTCGATTCTGTCGCTGAACGTGTGGTCAGACGTTACACCGCTGGGCATGTTCGCGGCCTTTGAAGGCAAGACCATCTTTGACCTGCTGGACTACTTCACCGCCAACATCATGCTGCCGCTTTCCGGCTTGCTGACCGCTGTGTTTGTGGGCTGGTTTGTTGCCAAAGAATCACTGAAGAGTGATCTGGACCTGCAGGGCGGTGGCTTCAACTTGTGGTACAACCTGATCCGGTTCGTGACACCGATCGCGGTATTGATCGTGTTCATTTATAACCTGACAGCCTGATCACCCACCTTTCAGGCAAAAGAAAACCCGGCACTGGTCTGGCCAGTTGCCGGGTTTTTTTATGCCTGAGTGCTTCAGATCTTGAAGCGGCTTACCTGTGTGCTCAGGCCATCGGCTAACCGGGCGAGTTCCTCGCTGGCACCGGATACCTGTTCGGTGGAAGCAGCGCTCTGCTCGCCCACATCGCGAATGCGGGTGACATTCTGGTTGATGTCTTCCGCCACAGAGGCCTGTTCTTCCGCTGCGGTGGCAATCTGGCTGTTGTACTGGCGAATCTCTTCCACCGCCTCTGCCATTTCCCGGATCGTGCCGCCGGCGCTTTCTGCCCGCTCAAGGGTCTGCTCGGCCAGCCTGGTTCCGCCTTCCATGGTGGTGACAGAGCTTTCGGCGCTGGTGACCAGGTTGGTGATCAATGTCTCGATTTCCGAAGCGGAACTCTGGGTACGCTGTGCCAGTGACCGCACTTCGTCAGCCACCACCGCAAAGCCCCGGCCCTGTTCGCCGGCGCGTGCGGCTTCGATGGCCGCGTTCAGGGCCAGCAGATTGGTTTGTTCAGCCACGGATTTGATGACATCCAGCACGGTGGCAATGTTCTGGGTATCGCTTTGCAGGCCACGGAGTTGGGTCATCACGTTGCCAATTTCCGTGTTGAGATCGGTTACGAAACTGAGTGTTTCGCTAACGGCGGCCTCGCCATCACCAGACTTCTGGCTGGCATTCTGCGCCGCATTGAAGGCCGACTCCGCACTTTTGGCCACTTCATTGACCGTCGCCACCATTTCATTCATCGCTGTGGCGACCTGATCGGTCTGATCCTGCTGATCGCTCACGCCCTGGCGGGTTTCTTTGGTGACCGCAGACAGCTCTTCTGAGGAGGATGCGATGCTGGATGAACCCGTGTCGATTTCTTTGATCAGATCCCTGAGATTGGTCACCATGGTTCCGAAAGCGGCCATAAGATTGCCGAACTCGTCGCCACGGTTGCTGTCGATCTGCACCGTCAGGTCGCCGGAGGCAACGCGGTTTGCGACTTCCACAGTCTGGTTGATGGGACCGGTGATCGAACGGACCATGAGCCACGCGATTAACGCTCCGGCGACAATTGCGGCGGCTGTGATGGCGATCAGTTCCAGGACGGCCAAGTTGTATTCCTCTTCCATGCGTTCGACCTGAATCTGCTGCAACTCGACCGCCTTTGCAATCATGTCATCAGCGGTTGCCCTGAGAGCTTCTTCGGCCCCATCGACGGCTGAAAAGTCATTGTCCAGGCTCCAGGACAGATCATCGAGCTGGGCTTTGTAGGTTTCAGCATTTTCAACGATGGAGTCGACTCTGGCGTCGTTTTTTGCCGAGGCAAGTACACCTTTGAGTGGCAACAGGGTTTCTACGGCTCGATCGACAAGGCCCTTGCTGTTTTCAAGATAGTCTTTGCTCCGGTACAACTGGAAATTTTTCTCTTCGGTGCGCGCCTCCAACAGCAAGGACTCTGCCGAGCTGGCACCGGAAACAATCAGTGAGCGCTGGTTGTAGGAATTGAGCGTTGTGATTGAAATAACGGAGATGGCCACAGCAAGGATGAGAAGTAGTGTAAAGCTGGAGCCGAGCTTTTTGCCAACCGAGACGTTATTCAGTTTGGCCAGAGGCATGGATAAATCCTTTTGTTGTTTTCGTTGTTACATAACCCATAAGTCACGTTTTATGGATAGTCTGCCGAAAACTTTGGCCAAAAGGTCGAAAATGTCGGATTTTCAATTAACTCCGGCTAAAAATTAATATCGCAGGTCGCAGAGGGATCAGACTTTGCCGCCCAGCAGTATGCGCACGGCCGTGCAGGCGTCATCCGGTTTGTAACACCAATCGCGGTATTGATCGTGTTCATTTATAACCTGACAGCCTGATCACCCACCTTTCAGGCAAAAGAAAACCCGGCACTGGTCTGGCCAGCTGCCGGGTTTTTTATGCCTGAGTGCTTCAGATCTTGAAGCGGCTCACCTGTGTGCTCAGGCCATCGGCCAACCGGGCGAGTTCTTCGCTGGCACCGGATACCTGTTCGGTGGAAGCGGCGCTCTGCTCGCCGACATCGCGAATGCGCGTGACATTCTGGTTGATGTCTTCCGCCACTGAGGCCTGTTCCTCTGCTGCGGTGGCAATCTGGCTGTTGTACTGGCGAATCTCTTCCACCGCTTCCGCCATTTCCCGGATAGTGCCGCCGGCGCTTTCCGCCCGCTCCAGGGTCTGCTCGGCCAGCCTGGTGCCGCCTTCCATGGTGCTGACAGAGCTTTCAGCGCTGGTGACCAGGTTGGTGATCAGGGTCTCGATTTCCGAAGCGGAACTCTGGGTACGCTGTGCCAGTGACCGCACTTCGTCAGCCACCACCGCAAAGCCCCGGCCCTGTTCACCGGCGCGGGCGGCTTCGATGGCCGCGTTCAGGGCCAGCAGGTTGGTTTGCTCAGCCACGGATTTGATGACATCCAGCACGGTGGCGATGTTCTGGGTATCGCTTTGCAGTCCGCGGAGTTTGTTCATCACGTTGCCGATCTCCGCGTTGAGGTCGGTTACGAAGCTCAGCGTTTCGTTAACGGCCGCCTCGCCATCACCCGATTTCTGGCTGGCATTCTGCGCTGCATTGAAGGCCGACTCCGCACTCTTGGCCACTTCATTCACCGTGGCCACCATTTCATTCATCGCCGTGGCGACCTGGTCGGTCTGATCCTGCTGGTCGCTCACGCCCTGGCGGGTTTCTTTGGTGACCGCAGACAGCTCTTCAGAGGACGATGCGATACTGGATGAGCCGGTGTCGATCTCCTTAATGAGGTCTCTGAGATTGGTCACCATGGTACCGAAAGCGGCCATAAGATTGCCGAACTCGTCGCCACGGTTGCTGTCGATCTGCACCGTCAGGTCGCCGGAAGCAACGCGGTTTGCGACCTCTACGGTCTGGTTGATGGGGCCGGTGATCGAACGGACCATGAACCAGCCGATCACCGTGCCAGCAACAATCGCGGCAGCGGTGATAGCGATCAGTTCCAGGACGGCGAATTCATGTTCCTCTTGCATACGCTCGACCTGGACTTCCTGAAGTTCTACTGCCTTGGCTACCATGCCAAGGGCGATTTCTTGCAGAGCTTCCTCGGACTCGGCGACAGCCTCTGGCCGGTTTTCCAGGTTGTTCGCGAGTTCGGCCAACTGGCTTTTGTAGTTTTCGGCATTTTCGATAATGTAGTCGATTTTAGCCAGGTCTTCCGGAACGGTTAACATTGCTCTCAGCGGCTGAAGAGCATCAATGGCACTATCAACCCGTTGCTCGGCGCTCCTGTAATATTTCTCGTCCCTGTGCAGCTCGAAGTTTTTTTCATCAATGCGGGCTTCCAATAAATAGGATTCAGCGGAGCTGGCACCGGCAACGATGGAAGATCGTTCGTTGTAATGGTCTAGCGTTATGACTCCGATAATAGCAACGATGGCCGTCAGAATGACCATGAGCGCAAAGCTGGCGCCAAGTTTTTTACCAACCGACAAGTCATTCAGCTTGGCTAGAGACATGGATGAGTCCTTTTCACGTTGTTGAGATTTGGCAAGGTATACGTAATGTTTTTCGGAAAGATCAGGGAAATCTTTAGGTCGGGAGTAAAAATATTAGTTTATGCATTTACATCTGTGTGGAAAGAGATTATCGAAACGATGAACCCTTCAGACTTTTCCGCCCAGCAGGATGCGCACGGCCGTGCAGGCGTCTTCCAGTTCGTCTTCCCGGGGCTCACGGCCGCCGATAATGTCGCTGTAGAGGCAGGATTCGGCAATTCTGACCATGAAGTAGGACAGGCTCTGGATGTTCATGGGCGGACTGAGATGCCCGGCGCGCACTTCGTCTTTGAGTAAGCGTGTGTTCACTTCCACAGTGCGGGCGTGCAGGGTGGAATGGGAGGACGTGAGCATTCTCAGGGCGTATTCAGGGTCCTGATGCAGGAAGGTGCGCAGCGGTTTGAAATGCAGTGCGGAGAGGTTGATGTGGCGATAAACGCCTACGATGTAGTCGATGCCATGACCGGGTGTGGTGGCGCGGGCTTCTTTGTACAGGGGCTCGTAAAGTGACCAGAGGATCTCGGCGATAAGGAGGTCGCGGTTGCCTACCCAGCGGAAAAGGGTGGCACGGCCGATATTGAGGTCGTCAGCGAGAGCGGCGAGGCTGATTTTTTCGCCTCTGAGCCACATTTTGCGGGCGCGGCGGAAGGCGTCCAGGGGTGTTGCTTTGGTGTGTTGTGCGGGCACTGCCACCTCTGTGTTGAATTTGGGTACATTCTAGCGGCTGGGGGCTGTTCCGGCTATGGTTCCTGGCCCTTGTAGCCTTTTAGTTCGGGGCGTGTGGTATGGGGTTGCCTTCTGAAGTCTGCAAGCATGTGCGTACGTGGGTCAGTGAAACCCTTTCCAAAAATCGCTACAAGCACATCCATGTGCGCTTCTCTCGGACCATCCATGGTCCTCGAAATTTTTGGAAAGGGTTTCCCTGACCCACTTGGTGGAATTTTCAGTTATCGCTCTGGCACTTTATATCCGGCTGGGGTGGGTGTGGGGGAGTTGCTCTCCAAAAATTTCGAAGGCCAGGGATGGCCTGAGAGAAGCGCACATGGATGTGCTTGTAGCGGTTTTTGGAGAGCAACTCCCCCATGCCCACATACTATCGGTGAACTCCTCTGTTTGAATTTCATTCTGAGTCGAACTCGGAATCATACCCACAGATCCCCCACCGGAGTTTCCAGGCTGAAATGGTGTACTACCTGAGCCTGCAGGAGTTCCGCCGTGGCGATGGCGTCTATCAGGGCATTATGGCCGGCGTAGTGGGGTAAACCGTAGCGCAGGCGGCTGTCGGCCAGGCGGATGGAGACAGGGCGCTGGCCCAGCAGGCGTTGCCAGCGGTTGGGGTTCCGGTCCGGGTGCAGGTAGGCCTCTATGGCCATGGTGTCGAGCACCGGGAAGCGCAGGCTTTCTTTCAGGCGCCACTGCAAGGCCACATTGAGGAACGGGCGCTCTATGTTGCGGTAGTGCACTACCGGGATGCGGCCATTAAGGTGCTCGAAAAGAGTGTCGAGTACCTCCGCCAGGTCCGGCGCCTTGTCGATATCGGTATGGGTGATGCCATGAATGGTAATGGAGCTCTGGTGCAGGGGCAGCTGCGGACGAACAACCTGATGCCAGGCCTTGCCGAGCTGGATGCCGTCCAGCGTGAACGGCACCAGGCCGATGCTGACAATGGAGTGCTCGTCTGCTTCCAGGCCGGTGGTTTCGAAATCCAGGGCCACCAAGGGTACTTCCCGGATGGGCGTGTCCGGTGCCGGGCAGCCGGCCTCATAAAAACCGCGAATTCTGGGGTCGCGCGCTTGCTCGGCGAGCTGGCGGTAGTTCTCTGGCCAGTTTGTTTTGCTGCTTTCAGTGCGGCTATCAGACATTCCGACCCATCCCGGCGTTGTAGCGGAATCTGAGGAACTTCTGCGCGTTGCTGACGATCTGGAATGCATCTTTCAGGTGGCTGCGCTCGAAAGGCGAAAGATCCTCCGGGCGCACGTTGTTGTCCGGTTCGCGCTCGTCCTCAATGGCCAGGGCCTGATGACGGATACGGACAATGGAGATGAACTCCAGAGCGTCGCGCAGGTTGGAGGCGTCGTCTTCCATTAACAATTTGGTATTCTCGATGTCGCGCAGGCGCTCGAAGGAATTCTGGGACCGGCTGCCGCAAGCCAGGGCGTGTACCCGTATCAGGTCTGACAAGGGAGCGGTACCCCGGCGCTTGAGGTTGAACGTCTTCTGATGCTTGCCGTCTTCCTCCAGCACGAAGGTGCGGAAGAAGCCCAGTGGCGGCGTCCGGTTCAGGGCATTTCTGGCCAGCAGAGTGAGGAAGCGCTGGCTGTTGGCCGCTTTTTCGGCGACCAGCGTTTTCAGTTGTTCAGCAAAGCTGTTTTCGCCGTGGATGCCATCCAGATCGAAGAAGATGTTGCTGTTAAGCAGCGTTTCGCCGTTCGGGCTGTCTATCCAGTGGGTGAAGTATTGTTTCCAGATTTTTAAGGGCTGGCGCCATTTCGGGTTGGTGGCCATGATGTCGCCGGTGCAGTAGGTGTAACCGCATTCCGCCAGGCCGTCGGAGACGAATTTGGCCAGGGCCAGGAAATATTCGTCGTGTTCTTCGGGGATAAAACTGTCGTCCAGGATCATCGCATTGTCCTGGTCGGTGACCACCAGTTGCTCATCCCGGGCCATGGAGCCGAGGGCCATGAAGCAATAGGGCACGGGCGGCGGGCCGAGTTTTTCTTCGCCAAGTTCCAGCAGGCGCTGGCTGAAGCTGCGGCCGATTCCGGCCATGGCGCTGCCGATCATGTGAGAGTTGGCGTCTTCGTTAACCATGCGCAAAAAGCTGTCGCGGATATCCAGGCTGAGCTTCTTCAGGCTTTTCACATCCTGCTGATGGTAAATATTGCTGACCAGGTACAGGCTGCTCTGGCTTTCGTATTTGACGATATCGGCCAGCGCCACCATGCCGCGGATTTCGTCACCTTCCATGACAGGCAGGTGATGCACGTTGTTGTGCAGCATGGTGAGCATGGCTTCGAAGATATAGCACCGGGCGCTGATGGTGATCAGTCCTTCGGTCATGATGTCACTGATCGGGGTTTCCGAGGGCAGCGCCGCCGTTACCGCGCGGGTTCGAAGATCCCGGTCGGTGATGATGCCTTTCAGGCGATGGTCGTTTTCTTCGTCGACCAGTAACAGGGCGGAAACGCCGTTTTCTGTCATGATTCTGGCGGCTTCCTGCAAGCGCACGGAAAGCGGGGCGCAGATAGGTTGCCGGGAGATCAGCCGGGTAACTTTGGCACTCATCAGTTCGTTGGATTTTTCCCGCCTTGAGACCGCAGAGCGCAGACGGCTTCGGTCCTCGACTTCCACGAAATCGGCGAAGTTCTCGTCGTTTTCCCATAGGTACTGGAAGGTTTCGAAGGGGATCTTGTAAACCAGTGTGTCTTCCAGGGCCCGGGCAGGAAAGCGGACCTGTTGATTGCGCAGCAGCCCGAACTGGCCAAATATTTCACCTTCGCTTACCCGGTTGTAGAGTTCGCCGGAGCGGCGATAGATTTCCACGGCGCCACTACGTACGTAATGCAGCCAGTAGTTTTGCTGCTTGAGCTCCAGAATCTCGGTACCGGCCCGGAAATAAGCCACTTCGACACCATCAACAATGCGTTCGAGCATTTCCTCGGGCATTTCATTGAAAGGTGCGTGCTGGGCAATGTGGTTGCGGATATCGAGCAGTTCTGCCTGCATGGGCTCTCCGTGATTAGCGGGCTTTGTTTTGTTTGCCAAACTATAGCAGCTGTCGGTTTTGATGGTGTACCTTTCCCGACAGACAAGGTTGGAGAGCATTGATGGGGAACAAGTTACTGGTAACCGGCGGTATTCGCTCCGGCAAGACCGGGTTGGCCGAACAACGGGCCATGCAGGCAGGCTCGGCTGTCTTTTATGTAGCCACCGCGACTGCGGGTGATGATGAAATGGCCCTGCGTATTGAACGGCACCAGCAACAACGGCCGGATGACTGGGGCCTGATTGAGGAGCCTTTGCGCCTGGGCGAGGTGCTGGCGGACTTCCGGAAACAACCCTGCAAGCCGCCGTTACTGCTGATTGACTGTATGAGCCTGTGGCTGAGCAATCTGCTGTTCGCCGGCGGCGAAATTTTCAGCGAGGAGCGCGAGCTGTTTTTACGTGAGGTCGAGGCTTATCCGGGGTCGCTGATTATCGTTACCAACGAGGTGGGCCTGGGTACCATTGGCATGGATGCACTCACGCGCCGGTTTGCCGATGAGCTTGGCTGGCTGAACCAGGCGCTGGCCGGGCGTTGCGACGAGGTGGTGATGTCAGTGGCCGGGTTACCGTTGACGCTCAAGGCGTCAGGCTGATCAGGCTGCGGAATACGCCGAAATCGGACTGATCGATCCGGATCTGACTGCGGCAGGCGTAGGGCACGGCAAAGCCGGTGAACGATTTTTCCAGTGGAATGCCCAGAATATCAGCCAGCACCATGCGGATGACACCTCCGTGGCAAACCACCAGAATCTTCTGGCCAGCCAGCTTTTGTTGCCAGTGACTGAAGCTTCCGGTTACCCGCTTATGGAAATCCCGGATGGCTTCGCCACCGGGAGGCGGGTGATTGACTGAATCCTGCCAGAAACGGTTGAGCTGCTCACCATAACGCTGTTGAACCTGCTCGGCGGTAAGCCCTTCCCATTCCCCGAAACCGATTTCACGCAGATCTTCTTCGATGTGCAGGGGGATCTGGCGTTGTTCTGCCAGCGTTTCGGCAAAACGAAGGCAACGGGTCATGGGGGAGCTGACAATGACATCCCATTGATCATCGGGCGCGATGGCTGCTTGCATTTGCTGCCAGCCTTTTTCGCTCAACGGGTCATCCTGGCTGCCCCGGAACCTGGGCCCACCTTCGGGTTCGCCGTGGCGAATCAGATCAACAAGCGTGGTGGTCATGATGTTCAGGCTCCGGATTTGTCACTGACGCCGGCATCGGCAAAGGTTGCCATGTGATTGTGCAGGGCACAGGCGGAGCGTAGCAGTGGCACTGCGATGGCGGCGCCGCTGCCCTCGCCCAGGCGCATGCTCAGATACAGTAATGGCTCGGCTTTCAGCGCATTCAGTACGGACCGGTGACCGGGCTCTGCCGACTCGTGTGAAAACAACAGCCAGCGACGAACGCCAGGCTGCTGGCGGACCGCCGCCAGGGCTGCGACAGAAACGATAAAGCCGTCCACCAGTACCGGAGTTCGGCGGGCAGCGCAGCCCATAATGGCACCGGTGAGTGCTGCGATTTCAAAGCCACCAAGGGATGCCAGTACCGCCAGCGGATCCGTGTTGTCGCCATGCCGCTGCAACGCCTTTTTGACGACTCCGGCTTTGTGGGAAATGCCTTCGGCATCCAGGCCGGTGCCGGGTCCGACCAGGTTCTGAGGCTGCTCGCCGAGCAGGGCGCAGGCCAGGGCTGCTGCGCTGGTGGTGTTGCCAATGCCCATGTCGCCACCAATGAATAGCTGGGAGTGGCTGTCGACCGCCCTCTGGGCTGCCATATCGCCGGCGTTTAATGCTTTTTCCAGTTGTTCCTGGCTCATTGCATCCTTAATGGCGAGATTGGCCGTGGCTGGCGCGATTATCTGGTCAACCACGCCTGGCAGGGGCGGCACCTCGTCCACCGTGCCGAGATTGACCACTTCCAGCCGGGCGCCCAGCTCGCCGGCCATTACGCTGATGGCCGCGCCGCCGTGGGCGAAATTGGCAATCATCTGGGTGGTGACTTCCTGCGGGAAAGCCGAGATGCCCTCATCGCACACCCCGTGATCTCCAGCGAATACCGATATATAAATCTTGTCCACCGCAGGCGTATCGCTGGCCTGCACGCTGGCCAGAGTGATGGCGAGCTGCTCCAGCTGTCCCAGCGAACCCGGTGGCTTGGTCAACACTGCCTGCCGGGCCCGAGCCCGTTCAGCGGATGTATGACAAGGCTCGGGTGGCGGCTGTGTCCAGCTTGTGGGCAGGGGCATGACGATGTTCCTGTTGTCCGGGAAAGCCAAAGATGGTCCATCGCTGCAGAGACGGTGTCAAGTTGGCGGGCGTCTCGGGTAGACTTGCCGCAATCAGTTCAGGGAGTGGAAATTTGGAAACGTTGGTCGTGCCAGTGATCGTCTGCGTCGCTGCCGTCATACTGGATGGTTTGCTTGGTGAGCCGCGTAGGTGGCATCCGCTGGTTGGTTTCGGCCGAATGGTGGTCCGGGTTGAGCACTGGTTGAACCGGCATCCTGACCGGCCCGCCCGGGCCATGGCTTCAGGCCTCTTGGGTGTTGCCATTCTTTGTGTGCCATTTGCCGTACTGGCCTTTTCCGCTGAAGTCTGGCTTGACGGTTGGCTGTTGCTGGTGGTGCAGGCCGTGGTGCTGTCGCTGGCCTTGTCGTTGCGTGGCCTGGCGGAGCATGGAAAGGCGGTTTCCGGGCCTTTGGCCGATGGTGAGTTGGATGCCGCCCGGGAGCAGGTGGGGCGTATTGTCAGCCGTGATGCGGCAGCTTTGGATAACCCGGGCGTGGCGGCGGCCGCTGCCGAGTCTATGCTGGAGAACGGCGCCGATGCGGTTTTTGCCAGCCTTTTCTGGTTTCTGGTGGCCGGGCTGCCGGGCGTGGTGTTGCACCGGTTGGTAAATACGCTGGATGCCATGTGGGGTTACCGCAGTGCACGCTACCTGTATTTCGGCCGCTTTGCCGCGAGGCTGGACGATGCGCTGAACTGGATTCCCGCACGGCTGACAGCGCTGACCTATGCACTTCTGGGTAATACCCGGCTGGCACTGCGCTGCTGGCATCGACAGGCGACCACCTGGGACAGCCCGAATGCGGGCCCGGTAATGGCGGCGGGAGCCGGGGCGCTGGCTGTCAGCCTGGGTGGTCCTGCGCCCTATTCCTCCGGCATCAGGCACCGGCCAACCCTGGGAAGTGGCCCCGCGCCCGGTGCGGAGACCATAAACGCGGCCATCCGGCTGGTGCAGAGGGGTGTTGTACTGTGGTTTGTCGCGTTGGTAGCGGGCTGGCTGATGATCTGGTTGATAGTTGAAGGGTTACAATGACGAACGAGTTGTACCATTCCGTGCCGGAGCACGGCGGCCGCCTGAACCGGGCGGCCAGGCACTGGGGCATTCCGCAGGATCAGTGGCTGGATCTTTCCACCGGCATCAATCCCGTGTCCTGGCCGGTTCCTGATATTCCCGCGCGAATCTGGCAGCGGCTACCGGAAGAAGACGACGAACTTCCGGAAGTGATACGTCAGTGGTGTCGCGCGCCGGAAGATGCCGCCTGTCTGCCGGTCGCGGGTAGCCAGACTGCCATTCAGACCCTGCCGCAACTCTGGTCATCCTGCCGGGTGGGCATTCCGGTGCCCGGTTATCGTGAGCATGGCCACTGGTGGCATAGAGCGGGCCATCAAGTGGTTCCCGTGCGGCTCGAGAACATCAATCACGATGATGACTGGCTGGATGCTCTGGATGTACTTGTCTGGATACACCCGAACAACCCCACGGGCCTGACCCTGCCGGTTGAGCAGTTGTTGCGATGGCATCAACAATTACAGGCACGCGGCGGCACCCTGGTGGTTGATGAGGCATTTGTGAACAATACAGGCTTGGCTCCGTTCGCCGGCATTCCCGGACTGGTGGTTCTGCGTTCGCTGGGCAAGTTTTTCGGGTTAGCCGGCGTGAGGGCCGGGGCGGTAATCAGCGATGATACGGTGGTTCGTGCTCTGGCGAACAGGCTCGGCCCCTGGGCCATGAGCGGGCCGGCGCGTTATGTGATGAAGCTGGCTCTTGAGGATGGAGCCTGGCAGGCCCGGGCAGACAAAGCATTGAATGAATCCAGCAGGCGATTGCATCGTTTGCTGGCTGAACACGGGCTAGGTAACAGCACCGGCACGACCCTGTTCCGTTACCTGCTCCACCCGAAGGCAGCACAGATTCAGGACACTCTGGCGCAGCAGGGAATACTGGTTCGATTGTTTGAAAATCCCTCCGCACTGCGCTTCGGGCTTCCCGGCGCGGAAGCTGAATGGCAAAGGCTGGCAGCTGCACTTATCAAATGTCATTGACCATACATTAACCGATTGTTAGCCTTTGCCCACGTTTTCAGGTGCCCCCGAGCAGAGCTGCCGGGGGTGAAACGGGAAGTTGGTGCGCTCTGAATCCCTTTCGAGCAACTCCGACGCTGCCCCCGCAACGGTAATTGAGTCAACAGCCATCGATTGCGCCACTGTACCTGCGGTACGGGAAGGCGATGGTTGCGATTCCAGTCATTGGAATCGGCTCATGAGCCCGGAGACCGGCCTGATAACACACCAGATGCTGCGGAGGGCGGCAAGGGTGGGTGATGGCCTTTATCCGGGCCAGGAGCTTTCCCGCTCCCCGTTCATCCCATGCTTTCTCTCTCGCGGCCCGAACGTTAACTGTATCGTGCGGGTGTAGCGCGATCTGACGCTGAGAAAGTTATCATGGGTATTTCCAAGGCCTCCCCGGCCCTTCTGTGTTCCAGTCTTTCACTGGCCCTTCTGCCGCTGACCTCTGCCGTAGCCCAGACTACGGAATCTGAATCTGCCAATGCTTCCGAGCTTGATCCTATTGTGGTTACCGCCACGCTCGGGCCGAGAACCGTGGGCGAGAGTCTGTCGTCGGTGACGGTGATTGATGAGGAGGAAATCCGCGAAAAATCACCCAATGAATTTCAGGATCTGCTGCATGGGCAGCCAGGTATTTCTGTTAAAACCAATGGCTCATTTGGTAAGGCAACGAGTGTATACACTCGCGGTGTCGGCAATAAATCGACTCTGTTCATGGTGGATGGTGTGCGTTTGCATTCGGCAACATCCGGTGGTGCTTCCTGGCAGTATTTTCCGCCAGAACTGGTTGAACGCGTTGAAATTGTCCGTGGCCCCAAAAGTTCGCTTTATGGTGCCGACGCGCTTGGGGGTGTGGTTCAGGCGTTCACGCTGGACCCAGAAGATGACCACACAGGTTGGATTGAAGCCGGTGCTGGCAACTTCGACACGCAGAAAACGGCCGCAGGAGTCGGTGGTGTTTTTGGGGATACCCGCGTAAGTCTGAGTGGTGTACACCGTGAAACGGATGGTACCGCTGTTGTCACGGATGGTGACGACAAGGGATTCCGCAATACTGCCGGCGTTGGCCGTGTGGTGCACGAATTTGATAATGGCGGCGAAGCCAGCGTAATGATGTTCCAGAGTGACGGGAATACCGAGTACGCCGGTGGCGAAATGGATTTTAAACTCCGTACCTTGGGCTTCAACGTGGACGTGCCGGTCAGTGACTATTGGCGTCAGTCGGTCCAGTTCTCCGAATCACGGGATGAGACCGACAACATGGGCTCGGTTTTCGATACCAGAACCCGGGTGGCGAACTGGACAAATACCCTTACCTGGGATGTCCATGAGTTGGCAGTCGGTGCCGAGCTCAAGAACGATGAAATAACCAGTACTGAAAACTACGATGAAACCAGTCGGACAAATGCCGCGGTTTTCAGTCAGCTCCGCCTGAACTTTGGTCCTGCGGATGTGCAGTTGAGCCTGCGTGGTGACGACAATGAGGCCTATGGCTCCAATACTACGGGTGGTGTCGCGGTGGGGTACACCTTGGACCGCTCTCACCGGGCCCGCGTAAGTTACGGAACGGCGTTTCGCGCGCCGACCTTTAACGACCTTTACTGGCCGTCTTCAGGTAATCCGGATGTGGAAGCAGAAGAGTCTGAAACGGCGGAAATCGGGTTTAGCGGGCATTACCCGGTGTGGTACTGGGATGCGGCCTTGTTCCAGTTGGATGTGGATGACCTGATTGCCTGGCAGCCAAACGCCAGTGGTATGTGGCAACCCACGAACGTTAATAAAGCGCGGATTCGCGGAGCCGAACTGAGTACTGGTTTCAAGAAAGACGGCTGGCGTGGCGAGCTTGCGATTACCCTGCTGGACCCTGAGGACCGGAGTACCGGGAACGATCTGGAGCATCGTAGCACACGGACTACGAGGCTGGACCTCAGCAAGCAACTGGGTACCTGGAGCCTCGGTGGCACTCTGGTAGCCGCGAACCACCGCTATGATGATGCCGATAATGAAGATCGTCTTCCCGGTTACGGTACGCTGGATTTGAGAGCAGGCTGGGCCTTCGCACCGGGTTGGTCCGGCAAGCTGTCTGTCGAAAATGTCTTCGACAAGGAACGCAAAATTTCGGAATACTCGGGAGACAGTTACTACATCACCGCCGGCCGCACCGCCATGCTGACGGTTCGTTACGACTTCCGTTAAGCGCCAAATCGCGGTGAGGGCACTGGTATGAGCTGTTTCGGTCACATCATCCATCGTAGGTGGCTCAGTGCCATGGCGCTGGCGCTTTGCTTATACGCGCTGGTGTTGCCCGCGGCGTTCGGGGCCACGGTGGTCGGTGTGGTTTCCGAGCGCTCCGCCGCGGAAATGGCAGCGGGGGCCGAGCGTTTCCTGGCGGCCCATCCAGACCACAAGGTGGTTCTGCGCACCCCGGAGCAGATTGCCCGTCTGGACAGCAAAGCCCTGCAGAGTCTGATTCACCAGGCGGATGCCCTGCTGCTGGCGGCGGTGTTCGGCGATCAGGTGGGCCGGCTGGAACGGGTGGTCCGGGAGCAGTTGGCTGACCGGGACTTTCCCCTGCTTGCCATCAATAGCGACAGGGCCCTGACACGACTGTCCCGGCTGGATGACCGGATGGTTCTGGAGGGCCTGGATGACACCACCCTGAACGACCTGATGAAGGCGCCGGAGCCGCGCGCCGACGTAAAGGCCCACCGGGCAGGATTGCGCGAGCAGTTTCCCCGGCAGGTGCCCTGGCTGGAAGGCCGTGGGCTTTATCAGGGGCGTACCCCGGAGCATCTGGATGCCCTGCTTCGATGGATGCTGGTGCAGGCGGGGCATGACCTGTCGGTGCCGGATCTGCCGCCCCGGGCACTGATTCGTTATTACCGCAACGGTCAGGCGACGGAGCAGCCGGCAAACCTGAACCTGCAGCCCGGACCAGTGGTTACCCTGCTGGATCTGGACAGCGGCGACCGCCCGGGTGACCGGGCGCTACTGGATGCCACCTGCGGTGCCCTGGAAGATCGGGGTATCCAGTGCTTCGCCATTCTGTCGCGCTGGGGCGGTGCCAGTCTGGAGGCGGTACGTACCCTGGATAGCGCTGTTGGACCGGCCACCCTGTCCGGCATTGTCAGCCTTCAGGATTTCACCATTGGTGGTGGTGAAGGCCGCCGTCAGGTGACGGAAGAGCTGACCCGGTTGGATGTGCCCGTGATCAAGGGCCTGCGCCTGGCCTCCCGCACCGCCAATCAGTGGCACTTGTCCATAGACGGAATTCCCTCGGACAAAGTGCACTACAAACTGGCGATGCCGGAACTCCAGGGCGTCAGCCAGCCCATGGTGCTGGCCACGGCCGAACCGGAAGTGATTGATGAACACACCGGTGTCGCTCTGACCCTGACCCAACCGGTACCGGACCGGGTGGAGGCGGTAGCTGACCGTCTGAAACGCTGGCAGGCCCTGCAGAGCAAATCCAACGCGGATAAACGCGTGGCGATCATCTACTACAACCACCCTCCGGGCCGCCAGAACATCGGCGCCGACAATCTGGATGTGCCCACCTCTCTTTATGAGATGCTGAACTGGCTTCAGAGCGAGGGCTACGACACTGGCCCTCTGCCGGACAGCCCGGAGGCCCTTACTGACCTGATTCAGGAGCGTGGTGTAAGCCTGCCGGACGACCCCCGCGCCCTGCGAGAAATGGCCGGCGAGGTTGCTTCCATGGATGGCGATACCTACCGACGCTATCTGGAAACCCTGCCAACTGTGGTTCAGCAGGAAATGGCCCACGGGCCTCTGGGGTATCTGCATGAACGGCTGGAACAGGCCCACGGCATGGGCGAAAAAGACCTGGCGACCGGGCTGCTGAACCGTGGTATTCGCGACCTGCGACATCTGATCGAGCACATTCAGCATCCCAACCGTAAGAAGGCCCTGAGCCGGCTGGATGAATACGAGGCGCTCTGGCAGCGTCGACTGAACGAGGGCGGTCACCAGCAGGAGCTGGAAACAGGCCGGGATGCTCTGCTCAGCACCGGCATTCCCGGCCTTCAGGGATGGGGCGAGGCACCGGGCCAGTCGATGGTGGTGAACGACCGGCTGATCTTCCCCGGCCTGCGTTTTGGTAACATCTATATTGGCCCGCAACCACCCCGGGGTTGGGAGGTGGATGAAGAACTGCTGCATGCCAATATGACCTTCCCACCGACGCATCAATACGTGGGCTTTTACCATTGGCTACGGGACCACTATCAGGCCGACGCCCTGGTTTATCTGGGCCGTCACTCCACCCGGGAGTTCCTGCCCCGCCGCCGCGCCGGGCTGACCGGAGATGATTATCCGGATCTGCTGGGTGGCGATCTGCCGCTGATTTATCCCTACATTGTCGACGGCGTGGGGGAGGGCATCCAGGCCAAGCGCCGGGCCCTGGGTGTGATGATCAGCCATCTGACTCCGCCGTTGGCGGCGACCGAACTGTACGATGAGCTTCTGGAACTGCGGCAACTGGTGGAGACCTGGGAATCCGCCAACGAGCCCGACAGCCCCACCCGGGAACGGGCTCTGGTCATGCTGCGGGAAAAAATCCAGGAACTGGACATCAGCGAGGATCTGGAACGGGAGATTGCCGGTGAAATGGGGCTGTCTGTGGACGAGGTGTCCGTGGATGAGCTGTCACCGGATCTGCTGGTCCATGAAGCCGGCCACTATGTGACCGATATGCAGGAACACTTCATGCCCCTGGGCCTGCATGTGTTTGGCCGCGACTGGAGCAAGGACATGGTGGATACCATGCTGAGCTCCATGGCCGGCGAGGCGGAAACTCCGGAAGCGGCATGGCGTCAGAATCTGGAAATCTCCCCGGCCTCGGAACGTCAGAGCTTTCTGGCTGCGCTGGAGGGCCGTTTCGTGCCACCCGGCCAGGGCAACGACCCGCTGCGCACCCCGGCGGTATTGCCCACCGGCCGTAACTTCCACGCCCTGTCTGATGACCTGGTCCCGACCCGCGTGGCCTGGTCCCTGGCGACGGAGCTGACGGCGGAAGCCATGGAGGACAAGGGCCGGAAGAAAGACGAAAGCGATGCCCTGGTGCTCTGGGCTTCGGACACTGTGCGGGATGAAGGCGTAATGATTGCCTTTGGCATGAAGCTTCTGGGAATTCGCCCGGTATGGAACAGCCGGGGCATCGTGAAGGGGCTGGAGCGACTGCCTGCGGGCCCTGACACCGACACCCCGGTACGACGTAACGTGGTCTTCACCACCTCCGGCCTGTTCCGGGATCTCTACGAGAGCCAACTGGAATGGCTAGACCTGGCCTCCCGCTATGCCCTGGCCGGCGCTGCTAAGACCATTGAGGCGGAATACCCGCAACTGACCGAAGCGCTGGAGCAGGCCTTGTTGGAACTGCCGGAGGCCATGCGCGAACCCGGGAATGAAACCCTGGCAACCAACGAAGTGGCAGCCCGCTGGGTTGCGGATACCAGGGTATTGCTGGCGGCGGGATCCTCTGCCCAGGATGCGGGTGCCGAGGCCGCCCACCGCGTTTTCGGTACTGCACCGGGCGCCTACGGTGCTGGCGTCAATCGCCTGGCCAGCCGCTCCGGTGCGTGGCAGGACCGGCAACAACTGGGGGACGCCTATCGCCGTCGCATGGGCCATGTATACGGCAAGGGCAGTCAGGGTGAACCGGCTCATCAGGCCTTCGACCGTCAGTTGCAGGGCGTGGGACACACCTACCTCGGAAGGGCGAGCCATCTTTATGGGCTGCTGGATAACGACGACGGTTTCGATTTCCAGGGTGGCCTGTCCAATGCCGTGGAGCACCTGCGCGGTGAGCCCCCGCAGAACCAGGTATTGCAATACGCAGACCCGAAGAACCCGCGGGTGGATTCCCTGCAGCGTGCTCTGCAGGTGGAGCTGCGCGCCCGAAACCTCAACCCGCAATGGCTGGCCCCGTTGATGGAACATGGTTACGCCGGTGCCCGTACCATGGGCAGCGATTTCCTCGACAACCTCTGGGGCTGGCAGGTCACCAGCCCCCAGGTGTTGCGCTCCAGCATGTGGGACGAGATCAACGATGTGTATTTTCAGGACCGTCATGACCTGGGCCTGGATAATTTCCTGGCGGAGGGGCACAACGTCCACGTTAAAACCCACATGCAGGCCATCGCATTGCTGGCCGCCAAGCGTGGTTATTGGGAAGCAGATGTGTTTACCCGCAAAGCCCTGGCCCGTGACTTCGCCGGCAATATCATCGACCATGGCCTGCCCGGCAGCGGCCATACCCGCCCCGATCATCCGTTGATGGACTGGGTGGCAGAGCAGCTTGAGCCACAACAGCGAGAGGCCTTCGAGTCCGCCCGCAAGGGAGGCTCATCGGCCTACCCGTCGTTGCCCGCTGCCAATGATGAATGTGAACAACTGGATAACCGGAAGGCTTCATGCTGACTTTTCCCGGACATTTTTCTTTCAGACACCTGACAGCAATCGGTGCTGCCCTTGCTCTGTGGCAGGCACCGGTTTCTGCGGGCGAGGTTTGTGCCACCGACGATGCCGGTCAGGAAGTGTGCCTTGATCAGCCGGCCAGCCGCATTGCGGCACTCTCCCCCGGGGCCACCGAGTTGGTGTGGGCCGCAGGTGCCGGGGAGAAAGTGATGGCGGTCGTGTCTTACAGCGACTACCCGGAAGAAGCCAAAGAAGTCACCTCTGTGGGTAGCCATACGCGCATGGATCTGGAACGGCTCATGGAGCTGAAGCCGGATCTGGTGATCGGCTGGGTGACCGGCAACCCTGCGGAACAGCTCGACGCCATAAAGGACCTTGGCATACCGGTGTTCGCCATTGAGCCCCGTACGTTTGAAGCGGTTTCCAACACCATCGAGCGACTGGCAACCCTGGCAGGCACCGAGGAAGCTGGCTTCGCCGAGGCCGAACGTTTCCGGCAGGGCATTGCCGGACTGGCCAGCGAGTACCAGAACGCAGATCCTGTCTCCGTGTTCTATCAGGTCTGGGACGAGCCGTTGATGTCGGTGAACGACGAGCATCTGATTGGCAAGGTGATCACCCTGTGCGGCGGGGTGAATGTTTTTGGTGATCTGGAACGCCTGGTACCAAGGATCAGCGCTGAGGCGGTCATCGGCGCCAACCCCGAAGCCATCCTGGCCGGTGGCATGGGCGAGGAAAACCGCCACTGGCTGACCCGTTGGAAAGAGTTTCCCGGCATCGAAGCCACCCGCAAAGACAATCTGTATTTCATCCCGCCCTCCCTGGTGCAGCGCCCGACGCCCCGCATGCTCGAGGGTTCAACACTGTTCTGTGAGAAGCTGGACGATGCCCGTGCCAAACGCTGACAGGAGCCATCACCCGTGAGCCGGCCCTTGCTGAAACCGTTGCTGGTACTGGCTTTAGTGAGTCTTGCCTCCATGGTGTTGTCCGTGGGCACCGGCAGCGTGAGCATCACGCCGGGGCAGGTTCTGGCGGTCATTCTTGGCGAGGGCAGCAACCTGCAACAGACCCTGGTTCTGGAGCTGCGCCTGCCGCGCACACTCTCCGCATTTGCCACGGGTGGCTTGCTCGCCGTGGCCGGCGCGCTGATGCAGGTATTATTGCGAAACCCGCTGGCGGACCCTTACGTGCTGGGCCTTTCAGGCGGCGCTGCTGTGGGCGCATTACTTGCCATGCTGGCAGGACTGGGCGGTTTTCTGGTTTCGGGGTCGGCCTTTGCCGGTGCCCTGCTCTCAACCCTGATGGTGTTCGGGCTCGCTCACGGTACCGGCAGCTGGACGCCCTCGCGGCTGTTGCTGACCGGGGTGGTTGTGGCCGCCGGCTGGGGCGCGGTGATTACCCTGATGCTGGCCATCAGCCCGACCCAACGCCTGCCCGGCATGCTCTACTGGTTAATGGGAGACGTCTCCTATGCCCGCACGCCCTGGCCGGCCTTGGGCTTCCTGGCACTGGTATGCCTGCTTGTGGCGCCTTTGGGCCGAAGCCTGAACGTGCTGGCTCGCGGGCCCATGCAGGCAGCCGCTCTGGGAGTGGCGGTGCGGCCGCTGGAATGGACCATCTACATCCTCGCCAGCCTGTTGACCGCCACCGCTGTGACCATGGCCGGCAGCATCGGCTTTGTCGGACTTGTGGTGCCGCACATGCTGCGTCTGGTGCTGGGCAACGACCAGCGCCTGATTCTGCCCGCTTGTGCGTTCGCCGGTGGCACACTGCTGGTCCTGGCCGATACTCTGGCGCGCATTGTCATCGCCCCGGAACAACTGCCGGTCGGCGTGATCACCGCCCTGCTGGGCGTGCCCACCTTCCTGTACCTGCTGTACCGGAGTCGATGATGGTTATGAACAAACGCCCCATCATGCAGACCCTGACCACCCGTGAACTGGTGATCGACATCCCCGGCCGCCCGGACGGTTACCCGCTGGATTTGCGTATTGAGCCAGGCCAGATTTGGGGCGTTCTGGGCCCGAACGGCGCCGGCAAAACCACCCTGCTGCATACCATCGCGGGTCTCAGGGCGCCCCGCTCGGGATCGCTGTTGCTGGGCGAGCAGAACACGGCTGCCATGAAGCGCCGGGTATTATCCCAGCAGCTGGGGCTGGTTTTTCAGGATCGTCAGGACGGCTTTCCCGCCACGGTCCTGGAAACCGCCCTGATCGGCCGCCACCCCTGGCTTTCTCCCTGGCAGATGGAAAGTGCTGATGATGTGGCTATGGCCGAGAGAGCTCTGGAAGCCCTGGATGTCCTACACCTGAAGGATCGACTGGTGAACACGCTTTCGGGTGGCGAGCGCCAGCGCGTGGCCATTGCGACTCTTATGACCCAGGCGCCCCACACCTGGCTGCTGGACGAGCCCACCAACCATCTGGACCTGCACCACCAGGTGGCGGTGATGAACCTGCTGACCGAACGGGCGAAAGCCGGCAATGCCATCTTCATGTGCCTGCACGACGTCAATCTGGCCGCCCGCTGGTGTGACAACATCCTGTTGATGTACCCCGATGGCGAAGCCTGCTGGGGGCCGGCGGAGCGAATGTTGGTGCCGAATGCGCTGGAACGTTTGTATAACCAGGACCTGGCAACGGTGGAAGTGGATGGGGCACCGTTTTTTGTGCCTAAAAGAGGCTGACATCAATCTGGGAGTATCGGCCGGCAGCGGGAAGCCCTTTCCGGGACACGCTGTGAATACGTCCCTGGCAGATTTTTGCTCCTGCAAAATCTGCACTTCCGCCGTCCATGGCGGTCGTAGCTCGACAAAAACATCCCTGTTTTTGACGGTCCCGGAAAGGGCTTCCCGCCACCGGCCGCCATACTTGAGGAGTTATGCTCACATTATGAAAAACTGTGTCCCCGCAGCCATGATCACCGCCCCCGGCTCCGGCCAGGGCAAATCCATGGTCACCGCCGCCCTGGCGAGACTGCATCGGAACGCTGGCCGTAAGGTGCGTGTATTCAAACATGGGCCGGATTACTTGGATCCCATGGTTCTTGAAATCGCGTCCGGCAACCCAGTATACCAGCTCCACCCTTGGATGACGGGAGAAGACGAGTGCCGCTGGCGCTTGGCGGCAGCCGCCCAAGAGGCTGACCTTATTCTGGTGGAAGGCTCCATGGGGCTGTTTGATGGTGATCCCTCCAGTGCCGATTTGGCGAAACTGATGGGCATTCCCGCCCTGCCGGTAATTGACGCCCGGGGGATGGCTCAGACATTCGGTGCGGTGGCTCTGGGGTTGGCCAGTTTTGATCCGGAATTGCCGGTTCGCCAGGTGATCGCCAATCGTATCGGCAGCTCACGTCACGGCGACATGCTGCGAGCAAGCCTGCCGGAAGGCATCGGGCTGCTGGGGGCGATTCCCCGCAACGAAGCCATGAACATTCCGGACCGGCATCTGGGGCTGGTACAGGCCGGGGAGCTGGGTGATCTGGATCAGAGGCTGGATGCAGCCGCTGAGGTTCTGGCCGAGGCTGGTCTGGATGGGCTGCCGTTGCCGGTTTCACTGGAAGCCGAGCCACCCGAAGCTTCACCAGGGTTGCTGAGCGGCGTTCGCATTGCCATTGCCCGGGATGCGGCCTTCAGCTTCATCTATCGGGCCAATCTGGATCTTCTACAGGCCATGGGCGCGGAGTTGCGCTACTTCTCACCGCTGGCAGACAAGGAACTGCCGGACGCGGATGCCCTGTGGTTGCCGGGCGGTTACCCGGAGCTGCACGCCGGGACACTGGCCGCCAATGCTCCCATGCTGGAAGCCATCCGCGCCTTTCATCAGGCGGGAAAACCGATACTGGCCGAATGTGGCGGCCTGATGGCTTGCGCTGAAACCCTGGTGGACAAGGAAGGCGGCGAGCATGCGCTGGTGGGCCTGCTGCCCGGTCGGGCCATAATGGCGGGCCGCCTGAAGGCTCTGGGGCTGCAAAGTCTGGACACGGATCTGGGCGGCCTGCGCGGCCACACTTACCATCATTCCACTCTGGAAACGCCCTGGCAGCCTTTCGCCCGGACCCGCAAGCAGGCCGGCTCCGAGGGCGAGGCGGTCTACCGTCAGGGTGCGCTGACAGCCAGTTATTTCCACGGTTACTTCCCCTCGGCGCCAGCGCTGGTTGCCGCCATCTTTCGGGGCGAGTCCTTCACCGCCACCCATTCATCTTCCGAATAAGGAGTGCCCTCATGAAAGAGCGCGCAAAAGATCCAGAACGCCATGCCAAACGCATGGAAGCCAAACAGAAAATCATGCAGGAACGTATTGCCCGCGCCCAGAAAGAACAGGGCGTGTTGCTGGTACTCACCGGCCCCGGCAAGGGCAAGAGCAGCTCCGGTTTCGGCATGGTAGCGCGAACCCTGGGCCATGGCATGAAAGTGGGCATTGTCCAGTTCATCAAGGGCGCCTTCAGTACCGGCGAGGAAGCCTTCTTCCGCGACCTGCCCAACGTGGACTACCACGTGATGGGCCAGGGCTATACCTGGGAAACCAAAAGCCGGGAACAGGATGTGGACGCGGCCAATGCCGCCTGGGATGTGGCTGCGGCCATGCTCAAGGACGACAGCTATGACCTGATTCTGCTGGACGAGCTCAACATTGCCCTCAAGTACGACTACATCAACCTGGACCGGGTACTGGACGACCTGCAAGGTCGGCCGGAGATGCAGCATGTGGTGGTTACCGGCCGAAGCGCGCCACAGGAGTTGATCGACCTGGCCGATACCGTCACCGAGATGGGCGTGGTCAAGCATGCGTTCAAGGACCAGGGCGTGAAGGCCCAGAAGGGCGTGGAGCTGTAAATGACCACGCTGATGGTGCAGGGCACCACCTCAGATGCCGGCAAAACCACGGTTGTTGCCGCCCTGTGCCGTTGGCTGGCGCGCCAGGGCGTGTCGGTGGCGCCGTTCAAACCCCAGAACATGGCCCTGAACAGCGCCGTGACCGTGGATGGCGGTGAGATTGGCCGCTCCACGGCCCTGCAGGCATTGGCCTGCGGTCTGGAGCCCCACAGCGACATGAACCCGGTTTTGCTCAAGCCCCAGAGCGACCGGGGCGCCCAGGTAATCCTGCGCGGCCGGGTACACGGCAACATGGATGCATTGGACTACCACGCCTACAAGGCCGAGGCCATGGCCTCGGTTATGGACGCCTGGCGTGCACTGAGTGCCCGTTATGACGTCATTATCGCCGAGGGCGCCGGCAGCCCGGCCGAGATCAATCTGCGGGCCAATGACATTGCAAACATGGGCTTTGCCGAAGCAGCCGACTGCCCGGTGCTATTGGTGGGCGATATCGACAAGGGCGGCGTGTTCGCCCAGCTGGTTGGTACGCTGGCGCTCATTTCCGAGAGCGAACGGGCACGCACCGCCGGCTTCATCATTAACCGCTTCCGGGGTGACATCGCCCTGCTGGAACCGGGCCTGGACTGGCTGCGCGAACACACCGGCAAGCCGGTTTTCGGCGTGCTGCCCTACCTGCACGGCCTGGTGATTGATTCCGAAGACAGTGTCGCCGCCGCCGGCACCAGCGAAGCGGGTGCGCTCAAGGTCGTGGTGCCGGTACTGCCGCGCATCAGCAACCACAACGATTTCGACCCGCTGCGCCTGCACCCGGGTGTGGACCTGGTGTTTGTCGGGCCGGACGAACCCACTCCCCCGGCCGACCTGATCATCCTGCCCGGCAGCAAGAGCACCCGGCACGACCTGGGCTGGCTGAAACAGCAGGGCTGGCCCGAGGTCATTCGCCGGCACCTGCGTTACGGCGGCAAGCTGCTGGGGATTTGCGGTGGTTTCCAGATGCTGGGCGAACGGGTGGACGATCCCGATGGCCTGGAAGGCGAAACGGGAAGCACCGAGGGCCTCGGCTGGCTGGCCATGACCACGCGCATGGTGCCGGGCAAACAGTTGCGGCACGTCTCCGGGCGGTTGTATTTGACCGGCTCGGGTACTAAGGAGGCGTCAGTCATGGAAGGCTACGAAATGCACAACGGTGTCACCGAAGGCCCGGCCCTGGCCCGGCCGGTCGCGGAGCTGGATGGCCGGCCGGACGGGGCAATCACTGAGGATGGCCAGATTCTGGGCACCTACGTGCACGGCCTGTTTGACCAGCCGGAAGCCTGTGAGGCCTTTCTTCACTGGGCGGGCCTGGAATCCGGCACTGCCAGGTCGGTGGATTACCAGGCCCACCGGCTGCAACAGCTCGACCGCCTGGCGGACCAGGTGGAGCAGTGTCTGGATACCAACGCCCTGAAAAGGCAGCTGGGTTTATGAACGATTCAAACCAAACCTTTACCGAAGCACAGCGGGAAGGTCTCTATCGGGCCATTTTCGAACGGAGAGATGTGCGCTCCCAGTTTCTGCCCGATGCCATTCCCGACGAGGTGCTCGCCCGGCTGCTGGAGGCGGCCCACCACGCGCCCTCGGTGGGCTTCATGCAGCCCTGGGATTTCATCGTCATCGACAGCGTGGATGTGCGCCGGCAGGTGCTGGACAGCTTCAACGCCGAAAATGACAGGGCGGCCGCCAACTATCAGGGCGAACGAAAGGAGCGCTACCAGAGCCTGAAACTGCAGGGCATTCTCGACAGCCCCATCAACCTGTGCATCACCTGCGACCGAAGCCGGGGCGGCCCGAATGTGCTCGGGCGCAATTCCATCATGGAAATGGACCTGTTCAGCACCTGCCTGGCGGTACAGAACCTGTGGCTGGCGGCCCGGGCGGAAAACATCGGCGTGGGCTGGGTTAGCATCCTCAGCCAGGAGCGGTTGGCGGAGATCCTGCAGTTACCCGAGCACGTCTACCCGCTGGCGTATCTTTGCCTGGGTTATGTCAGTGAATTCCTCGATCAGCCCGAGTTACAGGCCAAGGGCTGGCGGTCGCGCTTGCCGCTGGAGGAGCTGGTGCATGGCAACCAGTGGGCCGAGCCACTGGGCAGCGAGCCGTTGAAGGCGCGGTTGAAAAAGCGCTGAGGCGGGCCCAGCATGGTTAGTCTCGGCACCCGTATTCAGGATACCCCATGGAATTTTCTACGTTTTACGACCAGGCACTGATTCGCAAAGGCGGTGAAGCTGCCCTGCAGTCATTACTTCCCACGGTGGTGGATAAAAGCCGTCTGGCGGAGATCAGCGACGACCGCTATTTGTCCGAGATGACCCGCTGCATCTTCAAGGCAGGTTTTGTCTGGCGGGTGATCGAGAATAAATGGTCGGGTTTCGAGGCGGCCTTCGACGGCTTTGTGCCAGCCTACTGGCAACAGGTGCCACCGGAGGTGTTGGAAAAGTTGGCGGAAGATGAACGCATCGTGCGCAACCTGCAGAAAATCCGCACCGTGCCGGAAAACGCCCGAATGATTATGGATGTGGTCCAGGATCATGGCAGCTTCGGCCGGTTTCTGGCCGACTGGCCCAGCACCGATCAGGCCGGTTTGCTGTTATACCTCAAGCGAAATGGCTGCCGGCTGGGGGGCAATTCTGCGCAGTATTTCCTGCGCCGGGTAGGCTGGGACGGCTTCATTCTGTCCCGGGATGTGGTCACCGCCCTGACCCGCGCGGAAATTCTGGATGCCGCGCCCACCAGCCAGAAGGGGCTGAAACAGGTGCAGGCGGCGTTCAACCAGTGGCACGAGGAAACCGGGCTGCCGTTCAGTCACCTGTCGCGGATTGTTTCTTTTACCGTGGATAATTGAGCCTATACTTGGGGGCGGGCAGTTTGGGGGTAGTCTTTCCAAAACACGCTGTGAATACGTCCATGTAGCGCTCGAGCTCCGCCATCCCTGGCTCCGCACGGTTTTGGAAAGACTACCCCCAAACTGCCGAACAGGCTATTGAGTTTGCGTTCAGAGAAAAAGCAAAAGCACCAGTTCGCTCAGCACGACACTAGCCCCCAGCGCATCACCGGTATAGCCACCGAGTTGGCGCTTCAGATAGGCGCCCCAGAACAGCGCCACCAGCAGCACGGCCGCCAGGGTGCCGGTAACCAGGAACGGCTGCCACAATGACAGCGTGCCGGTCAGCACCATGACGAAGCCGACGGCGGCCAGAAGGCGCCAGGTGGAAAAGCCATCGGCCACTGGTTTGGATTTGCTCTTGTCCGGATCGGTCACGTAATTCAGCGTGGCCATCAACAGCAGGGGTGTAAGCCGGGACACCGCCGGCGCCGCCAGCAGCGCCAGCCAGATGTGCTCCGCTTCGGCCAGCAGTGTCACTTTCAGTAGCAGCGCCATCACCAGGGCCACTGTGCCGTAGGTACCGATGCGACTATCCTTCATGATCGCCAGGCGTTTTTCCACGGTGTAACCCCCGCCCAGCGCGTCCACGCTGTCGGCCAGCCCATCCTCGTGGAAGGCGCCAGTCAGGAACAGGTGGACAATCACCACCAGAATGATCGACACCAGCGGACTGAAGGCGAGGCTCAACAGGCCATACACGCACAGGTAGATCACGCCCAGCAACAGGCCCACCAGCGGAAAATACAGGCTGCTCTGGTTCATCAGGCGCTGGGAGTAATCTATGCGCGCCAGCATGGGGATGCGGGTGAGAAAACCCACGGCCAGCCAGAAGGCCTGCCATTCGTGTTTGAAGCCGGGCTCGGTGGGCATGGGCGTCTCCGGGAATCGGTGAAAACGCCCATTGTACCGGTTAATAGGCCATGGTGAATGCTGTTAATTCAAGGCGTTGCGCATGGCTGCCAATGGCGGAATTACGCCATGCGTTTCATGATGCGATCACCCAGCATGTACTGGTGCACCAGGGCGGCGGCCACATGCAGGCCGATCATCACCCAGAGGGCGTTTGCCAGGGCTTCGTGCAGGTCTTCGCCACTGTCTTCCAGCCATTCAATTTCCGGCCCGTAGCCAAACAGCGTCCAGCCAAAGAAGGTGACAGCTTCACCCTCGCCCAGCGCGGTGGCCAGGCCGGTCAGCGGCATCAGGATCATCAGTGCGTACAGGGCCAGATGTCCCAGTCGCGCCATCATGGCCCAATGAGCTGGTGGCTCAACTCGCGCACGATTCAGCCAGCGCCACAGGCCCCGGAGCAGCACGAGGGCAAACAGCGCAAGTCCCAGGCTCTGGTGCCAGGCCATCAGTGAGCGTTCGGAAAAGCTGTGCTCGAGTGCCTCGAACCAGACCTCGCTGGCCAGCATGAGCAGAAGCAGAACGGCCATGCCCCAGTGCAGGGCCCGGGCTACTGTCCCGTAGCGGTTTTCGGTATCCATCATTGTCATGATCAATCTCCCTGGTCACGGGCGGGGGTAGTCCCCAATCCCCCGCCGTGAGTCAACGTGTCAATCCCGGCTGCCGCCGCGAACCGGGGCGCCGTAGCGATTGAATTCCTGTTCCCGCATCAGGTTGTCTTCGGCATCGCGCAGCTGGACGCGATAGGTGCCGTCCTCTGTCTCGTCAACGGTCACCTCCACCCCGGGGCCAAACCGGCGAAGCGCCTGGCCATAGGCCATGATGCGCATTTCTTCGGAACTGTACTGCTTCATGTCTGACTGCATCCGCTTGTCGTCGTCGCGATACTCGTAGCGGTCGTCGTCCCAGTAATCGTCGCTAGCCGATACCAGCAGCGGCGCAGCGCTGAGCAGGGCGGCTGCGGATAAAGCGGCAATTGTCGTGGTCTTTTTCATGACAGAACTCCTTGTTGATTGAACCCATTGAACCGCGATGGTTGTCATCGCTGGTTGAGAGTTATTGCAACAGGCAAACGTCGCAGAAATGTCTCGGGCCGGCGGCGACTTTGTCGCAAATTGTCTCAGCGGCCGGTATTGCGACATTTTTTGACAACCTCATGCCCAAGCCGGACGCACAGTTCCCTATAATCGGGGCATCAGTACACAGAGGGAGTGACCCGTGAACGCCACGTCCACAATCCTGGTGGTCGACGACCACCGCGACATTCGCGACCTGGTGGGTCGTTATCTGCAGGAGCACGGCTTGCGTGTGTTGCTGGCGGATGGCGGCGATGCCATGAAACGCCAGTTGAAGGATCACGTGGTGGACCTGGTGGTGCTGGATATCATGATGCCGGGCGACGACGGCCTGACGCTGTGCCGATACCTGCGGGAACACACCGACTTGCCGGTGATCCTGCTGACCGCGATGAGCGAGGAAACCGACCGCATTGTGGGGCTGGAAATGGGTGCCGATGATTACCTGACCAAACCCTTTAACCCCAGGGAATTGCTGGCACGTATCAAAGCGGTGCTGCGCCGGGCGGTCGCATTACCCCCTCAACGCGGCTCAATGGCCGGGCAGCGTTTGTGTTTTGACGGCTGGACCCTGAACGTCGACCGGCACCAACTGACCGACCCGGAAGGGGTTGAAGTGTCGCTCAGCACGGCGGAATACAAACTGCTGCTGGCATTTCTTGAACACGCCGGTCGGGTGCTGTCCCGGGATCAGCTGATGGACCTGACCCTGGGCCGGGACGCCGATGCCTTTGACCGGAGCATTGATAACCACGTCAGCCGCCTGCGCCGGAAAATGGACCCGAACCCGCGTCATCCTCGCCTGATCAAGACCATCTGGGGCGGCGGCTATCAGTGGATTGCCAGCGTGGACGAGGTGCCGGTATGAGACTCTGGCCCCGGCGCGCCGCCGGACAGCTGGCGCTGCTACTGGTCCTGGTACTGTTGGTGGCGCAGATCATCACCATTGCCATCCTGGCGGGTGAGCGCCAGGGCGCCCTGCGCAGTGCCAGCCTTGAGCACGTGCTGCAGCGGGTTGCCGACGCCCATGCGTTACTGGATACCACCGACCCGGAGCGCCAGGAGCGGGTCCTGCGCGCGCTTTCCAGCCCGACCCTGCAGCTTTCTATCGATACAACGCCATACCTGCCCCGTGATGAGAGTTCGGCCATGGCCGGGCGGCTGGCCCGGGAGTTTGAAACGCCCCCGACCGGCATGCGCGCCACCATGGAGGCAGACGAAGAGGAATGCCTGCCTGATCGTTATCGCAACCGTGAGGAAGATCATGACCGGGACGATGACGATCATGATGAGGACCACGACGAAGATCATGATGAAGAAGACGAACATTACGACGACGAGTACCACGAAGAGGACGATGATCGCCACGAATGCCCGCCCATTCTGAGCGCCTCGCTGCCCCTGGCGTCCGGGCAATGGCTTAACGCCCGGGCCCAGCCGCCGGCGCCTTCCTGGCTCTGGCTCAAGGCGACCCTCACCAGCGTGGGCATTACCGCCGTGCTGCTGATGCTGACGCTGTTACTGGCGATCCGTCGCATTCTGCAGCCGGTGAATGAACTGAGCCGGGCCGCCCAGGCGTTTGGCCGGGGCGAAAAAGTCGAAATACCGGAGCGCGGTCCGGAGGATATCCGGGAAGTGACCCGGGCGTTCAACCGGATGCAGCACCAGGTCAGCCGGGCACGGGAAGACCAGGCCCGTTTGCTGGCTGCCCTGGCCCACGACCTGAGAACGCCGATCACCTCCATGCGCCTGCGGGTGGAAATGCTGCCGGAAGGCGAGGACCGCAATCGGCTTCTGGATTCCCTGCGGGAGATGCAGCAACTGGCGGAATCGACCCTGGATTTCATTCGCGGCAGCACCACGGAGACGCATCGCAGGTACGACCTTGAATCATTGCTGGACAGTCTGTGCGGGGATCTGCAGGAAATGGGGCTGGCCGTAACGCTGGGTGATGGCCCGAGGTGTGTACTTCACGGACAGCCGGAAGCGGCCAGGCGCGCGCTTCGCAACCTCATCGAGAACGCGGTGAATTACGGCGAGCGGGCGGAGGTGTCCCTCGACTGCTCGGAGCGTGACGCAATTGTGACCATTGTCGATCAGGGGCCGGGCATTCCCGAGGTGGAATACGAGCGGGTGTTCCAGCCGTTTTACCGCCTGGAACAGTCCCGCAGCCGGGACACCGGCGGTGCCGGGCTGGGGCTGGCCATTGCCCGTACCCTGATCCGGGCAATGGGTGGCGACATCGTGCTTGGGGCTGGCAATCATGGGAAAGGGCTGAGGGTGACAGTGACGCTGCCCAAGGGAGTGGTGGAAAAGGACAACCGGTGAAGCCGGGTTGGCCGGCTTTGACTCACCGCCTGGTTGCGGGCAGCCAGAGGTGCACACACAGCCCCGGTTGCCCGTCGGCCCGGTCGGCCAGTGACAGGTGGCCGCCATGCAATTCGGCGATCCGCCGCGCAATGGCCAACCCCAGGCCGGCGCCGCCACCAACGCGCTGGTCGAGCCGGACAAAACGGCTCAGTGCACGTTCGCGTTCCGCTTCGGGAATGCCCGGGCCCTGGTCGCACACCGTGATCGAGTAGCCTTCTCCCGACGGAGACAGGTGCGTGGCAATGATCGTATGTTTCGGGCTGTACTGAATGGCATTGGCCAGTAGCGAGCGCATCAGAGTGTTCATCAGTGCGCTGTGACACGGCACCAGAGCCTGGCCGTCGGTGTCGTCTTCCAGGATCGGCTCGATGTCTTTCCTGAGCGCCAACGGCACCACATCGGCGATGCTCTGTTCGATCAGCGCGGACAGGTTATGGGGCGCCGGTTTGCTGTCCAGCCCGGCATCAACCCGGCTCAGCAACAGCATCTGCTCGACCAGGTGCACCATCCGGTCCACCGCGCTGGTCAGGCTGCGGAATTGTTCCGGGTTATCCGCACAGGCTTTCTCCAGGTTGAGTCGCAACACGGACAGGGGCGTGCGCAATTCGTGGGCGGCATCGGCCGAGAAGCGCCGTTCCCGCTCAAGCGCCAGATTCAGGCGTTTGAGCAGGCCGTTGACTGCCTGCACCAGTCCGGCTACTTCTTTGGGGGCCTGGCGGTCATCGAGCGGATGAATGTGCTCCGGCGCCATGTTCCGCACGGGCGCTTCCAGCCTGCGCAGAGGCCGGAAACTCAGTTGGGTGGCGGCAATCACGGCCAGAGCCAGCAATGGCAGAGCGATCAGCAGGGGCAGGATGTTGCCCAATGCCAGCTCCTGGCTGAGTTCCTGGCGGATGTCCTCCCGCTGGGCGGTGCGAATCCAGAAGCCGGTCTCCGGATCATGAAGGGTAAAAGTTCGCCAGCGGTAGCCGGTGGATTCCGCCCAGGTGTAACCCGGCACCAGGCCTTCGCTGTCGTCCGCTTTTAAAGTGTCCAGAACAGGCTCACCCTCGGCACTCCAGACTTCGAACGCCAGTTTCTTTTCATACTTGTGGCCTGCGCCATTGGGCAGAACTTCGTCCCGGTCGGCCTCGAGCTCGGTTTCCGGGAGGCCGGTGTCAGGCAACTGGAGCGTGTCCCGCAGCGTGCTGGCGAGCTGATCCGTGGATTGGGTATCAACCAGATGGCGGACCACGCCTTGCACAATCCGTGTGCTCTGGGCCAGTTCCGCATCGAACAGTTCTTCGAGTTCGTGGTTGCTCTCCACATAGCTCCAGCCGGCGGCCACCATGGCGATCAACAGCACGGCCGAGGTCACCAGCACAATCAGGGTGCGGGTCAGTGACATGGCTCGGCCTCTGCCGCAGCGCTGTCCAGCAGGTAACCGACGCCGCGTACGGTACGGATGGTGCTCTTGCCAACCCGGCGGCGCAGGTGATGGATGTGCACTTCCAGGGCATTGCTTTCCGCGCCCGCTTCCCAGCCGTACAGTTGTTCCTCCAGCCGGCGACGTGTCGCGACCTGATCCGGGTGGCGCATAAGGTATTGCAGGATCTGGAATTCACTGCGCGGAAGGCTGTTGGCCTGGTTGTCGAGAATAAGCTGGCCGGTGTCGGTATTCAGCGTCAGACGGCCCACCTGCAATCCCGAGAGCGCGGGCCTTGTGGAACCACGGCGGGTCACCGCCCGAATGCGCGCCTTGAGTTCAGCCATGGCGAAAGGCTTGGTGAGGTAATCATCCGCACCGGCGTCAAGGCCCTGGAGTTTCTCATTCAATTCGGTGCGGGCGGTCAGAATAATGATGGGAGTCCGGTTGCCTTTTTGCCGGGCTCTTCGCACAACCTCCAGGCCATCCAGTCGCGGCAGGGTCAGGTCGAGGATGATCAGATCAAACGAGTCTTCCACGATGGCATTCACCGCCTGCTGGCCGTCATCCACCCAGTCCACGGTGTTCTGGTCCTCGCGCAGCATCTCCAGCATGGTCTGCGCCAGGGGGTGGTCGTCTTCTACCAGCAATATCCGCATCAATGCAGCCCTGCCATGCAATGGTTCAAGGGAAGAAGGCCAAAGTGTGCCACAGAAAGCTTAAGGCGAGCTTAAGAATTCCAGCGGGTTCCGTTAAGAATGGCTTAAGCCGGGGGCTCTATTCTGGCAATCGTTACGAAAGGCAAGAGGCCTTCTTACGATTGCCGGAGAGCAGACATGACTCACCCGATGACCATCTCAGCGTATTGCCCGCCGGACTCCCCGGAGGTGCTGCCCGTGTTCCGGTGCGCCGGTCGCTGGTTCAGTGAAATCCGCGCTGGCACTGATACCGCCGCCAGAACCACCGATTTTATCCGCCGCCGCTTTCTGCAGGCCTATGGTGCCGAGCCCGTGTTGCGGGTGCCGGGCCTGCTGGCGTTGACTACGGCCCAGGGCTCGTTACTGGCCGCCGTGGGAGTTCGCAACGCGGGTCAGGAACGACTGTTTCTCGAAGATTACCTCTCGACACCGGTGCAGGCGGCCATGCCGGAGCTGGGTCAGGGTCGCGGCGCGATTGCTGAAATCGCCCACCTGGCAGGTGTTGAAGCGGGCGTGAGCCGATACCTGTTTGCCTCCCTGTCGCTGTGGTTGCGTAATGCAGGCTTCCGGTGGGTGGTCTGCACCGGCACGGACCAGCTGCGCAACAGCTTTCACCGGCTCGGCATTCCCACTCACGTGATTGCCCATGCCGACCCCACCTGTCTTGCGGACGGTGGCACCGGGTGGGGTCGTTACTACGAGCATCAGCCGGTGGTGATGGCCATTCGTGTGGCCGATGGCATTGCCGCACTGGAGCACGGCGGTTTGTTGAGACTGGTAAAGCCAGTGACGCCGGCAGGAGTCGATCAGGCCAATGGAGGTGCGGTTTATGGCCACCTTGCCTGAATACCTTTACGCGCAGGTGCAAGAGCATCCGGACCGGCTGGCGTTGCGGAGCACCGATGTCGAACTGAGTTATGGCCAGATGTGGCAAGCAGCTGTCGAACTGGCGCAGCAGCTCAAAGACCGTGGCCTGCGTCGTGTGGGCCTGTGCGGCGACAACTCGGTGGCCTGGGTGCTGGCGGACCTGGCCTGCCTGTTGGCGGAGGTGGTGTGCGTGCCGGTGCCGGTGTTTTTCTCCCGAAGCCAGATTGACCACCTGACTCAGCGGGCAGCGCTGGACGCATTGCTGTTCAGCGATGCAGCCGGCGGGGATGCGCAAGCGCTGGGCCACGGTGTCTGGCTTCAGTCTCTGCCGGTAATACCGGCGCCCGCCCGAATGCCGGAGGAAACCACCAAGATTACGTTCACTTCGGGCAGCACCGGGACGCCCAAGGGGGTATGCCTGTCGGCCCGTCAGATGGCGGCGACCACCCTGGCGTTGAAAGAGCGCCTTGAGCCTGTCGAGCTTGAACATCACCTGTGCATCCTGCCATTGGCCACCCTGCTGGAGAATATTGCCGGGGTTTATCTGCCCCTGCTGATGGGCGCCACGGTTACCGTCCCCCCTTTGTACACCCTGGGCATTACCGGCAGCAGCGGCCTGTCGGTGGCGCGACTTTTGGCCGGCATTCGCCAGCATCGACCGCATTCCATGATCCTGGTGCCAGAGCTGGCGATGGCCCTGGTCAGGGCGGCGGAGCAGGGCGAACTGGACGGCAATCGTTTCCGCTTTCTCGCGGTGGGTGGTGGCCGGGTGTCTCCGGCTCTGCTGGCGCGAGCCGACGCGGTTGGATTGCCCCTGTACGAAGGTTACGGGTTGTCCGAGTGTGCCTCGGTGGTGGCGCTGAATGTGCCCGGTGCGACCCGCCCCGGCACCGTCGGCCAGCCACTGACCCATGTCGAGGTGCGGGTGGACGACCATCATCGCATTCTGGTTCGTGGCAACACTCACCTGGGTTATCTGGGGGACGAGCCGGTGCCTGAAAAGGGTGGTAATCGTTGGCTGGATACCGGTGACCTGGGATCGGTTGTCCCGGACGGCTTCCTCTCGGTGAGTGGTCGGGCCAAGAATCTGTTGATCACCAGTTTTGGCCGCAACATCAGCCCTGAGTGGCTCGAAAGTGAGCTGATTCAGGCCGTGGGCGCACAGCAGGCCGTGGTCTTTGGTGATGGAGAAGTTCAGCCCTACGCCCTGCTGGTGTTGGCCGGTGACCGCCCGGCCGATTCGGTATTACATGCCCTGACTCGCCTGAATCAGCGCTTGCCGGACTATGCCCGATTGAGTTCGGTGTATATCCGGCGCCAGCCCCTGGCGGCCAGCCAGGGCTACATCACCGCTAACGGCCGGCCGGTGCGCCACCGTCTTCAAGCGGATCTGCCCGTTCTGATGGCAGATGCCTTCTGTCTTCGCCTGAATCAACCCGGAGCCCCGTCGTCTTCGACGGCTCTTTTCAATACCTACTGTCAGGAGTCCTGATCATGACTTTTTTTGAACAACTGCAAGCTGAAACCGCCGAGGCCCGGGCCCATGTCACCGGCGCGCCGGTGATCGCTGCGATCCGCGAAGGCCGTTTCAATCTCGAAGGCTACACCTGGTTCCTTACCCAGGCATATCACCACGTTAAGCACACGGTACCGTTGATGATGGCCTGCGGTGCCCGACTACCGGCGCGGCTGGAATTCGTCCGCAAGGCCCTGGTGGAGTACATCGATGAGGAATACGGTCACGACGAGTGGATTCTGGATGACCTGGTTGCCTGTGGTGAGGACCGCGAAGCCGTTCGCAACAGCCAGCCCGACACCAGCATCGAACTGATGGTGGCCTACCTGTACGACGCCATCCAGCGGGGCAATCCGGCCACCTTCTTTGGCATGGTGCAGGTATTGGAAGGCACTTCTATCGAGCTGGCCACGCCGCTGGGTAAGGCTATCCAGGAGCAACTCGGTTTACCGGACGAGGCCTTCAGTTACCTGTACTCCCACGGGGAACTGGATCAGGAACATTTCGAATTCTTCCGCAACCTGATGAATGACATCGCCGATCCGAATGACCAACAGGCCATCATTCAGGGCGCCCGGATGGTGTACCGGCTGTATGGCGACATGTTGCATAACATTCCGCTGAATGCCGGCGGTAAGGAGATCGGACATGAGGCTGCATGACCGCACCTTCCTGCTGCTGGGGGCATCGGGAGGTATCGGCCGGGCGCTGGTCAAGCCGTTGCAGGCGGCGGGGGCGCGGGTGATTACTGCTTCCCGTCAGCCGGAAAGCCTGTCGCATGAAGCGGGCCTCCTCACCGCTCATCTGGACCTTGCGGCCGAGGACCTGGACCAGCAGTTGGAAGGGCTAAGCGAGGCGCATCCGGAGATAGATGGAGTCATCCACTGCGCCGGCCAGAACCGCTTCGCCCGCATTGAACGGATGACTGTCGCGCAGATAGACGCTCAGTTGGACGTCAACCTGCGCTCGGCTATGTTGCTTGCCCGGCATTTTGTGCCCCGGTTCCGGCAGTCCGGCACTGGCGCACTGGTGTTTGTGGGGTCGACGTTCGGCAGCATCGGTTTTCCCGGTTACACAGGTTACTGCGCGAGCAAATTCGGGCTGCGGGGCTTCAGTGAGGCCTTGCGCCGGGAACTGGCGGATACCCCGGTGCAAGTGATCTATGTCGCGCCGCGTGCCACCCAAACCGACATGAATCCAACGGAAGTGGAGGAACTGAACCGGGCGCTGGGCAACAGGATGGATGAGCCCGGGCAGGTGGCGGCCAATATCCTCGCCGCCATGCAAAAAAACGAGTGGCGGCGTTTTCTCGGCTGGCCGGAAAAAGCCTTTGTGGTCATCAATGGCCTGTTCCCGAAAGTGGTGGACCGGGCCATGTTAAAACAGTTGCCGGTGATCCACCGGTTCCTGAAAGGAGGTGTGTGATGATTCGAACACTGATTCTCTCTTTATTGGTCGTGCTGACGCCGCCGGTATGGGCAGCGGATATGGCGTCCGAGTTGGCCGGCATCCAGTCTCGCTGGGATCAAATCCAGTATCAAATGCCCGAGGCCAAACAGGAAGCAGCCTTTGAAAAGCTCGCCAGGGAAACCGGGCAGTTGGTAAACCGCTACCCGGATAAGGCCGAGCCACTGATATGGCAAGGTATTGTGTTGAGCACCTATGCCGGTGCCAAGGGTGGTCTGGGAGCCCTTGGCGTGGTGAAAGAAGCCAGGGCCGCCCTGGAAAAAGCAATCGGGATTGATCCGGATGCCCTCAATGGTTCTGCCTACACCTCCCTGGGAAGCCTGTATTACCAGGTGCCGGGCTGGCCCCTCGGGTTTGGCGATGACGATCAGGCAAAGGCCTGTTTGCAGAAGGCACTCGCCCTGAACCCCGACGGACTGGACCCGAATTATTTCTTCGGGGACTTTCTGCTCGAACAGGGCGAGCCGGAAAGAGCCCGCGTGTATCTTCGTAAAGCCCTGGAAGCGCCGGCCCGTCCCGGTCGTTCCATTGCCGATGCCGGGCGTAAGCAGGAAGCCAAAAAGCGTTTGGACCGGATCTGACGGTCATACTCGATGATGGTATGGGCTTATCGCTTCTATAAGAAAACAGCATTTCACCTTTATAGCGTCCGGGTATATGCTTAGACCATGATTCGGTAATGCGACGACTTAACAGGTGAACACAATGACTCAGCCCATCGTCCAGCACTTTTTTGACGAACCGACCAATACCTTCAGTTATGTGGTGCGGGACCCGGACAGCCAGACCTGCGCGATTATTGATTCGGTACTGGATTTTGACTATGCCGCCGGTCGTACCGATGTGCGCTCGGCGGATGAGATTATCCGGTATGTGAACGACCACGATTTGTCCGTGGAATGGATCCTGGAAACCCACGTTCACGCCGATCACCTGTCGGCCGCGCCCTACCTCCATGAAAAACTGGGCGGTAGGACCGGCATTGGCGCGAACATTACCGTGGTTCAGGATGTGTTCGGCAAGGCCTTCAACGCCGGCACCGAGTTTGCCCGGGATGGCAGTCAGTTTGACCGGCTGTTTGAGGAAGGCGACACCTTTGCCATTGGCAATCTGGAAGGGAGGGTACTGCATACGCCGGGCCACACCCCCGCTTGTCTGACCTACGTGATCGGCGACGCCGGTTTCGTGGGCGATACCCTGTTCATGCCGGATTTTGGTACCGCCCGTTGTGATTTCCCGGGCGGCGATGCCCGCACCCTGTACCAGTCCATCCAGAAGGTGCTTTCACTGCCGCCGGAGACCCGGCTGTTCATGTGTCACGACTATGGCACCCCGGACCGGGAAGAGTTCCTGCACGTGACGACGGTGGCTGAAGAACGCGAGGCCAACATCCACGTGCACGAAGGAGTCAGTGAAGAGGAATTTGTAAAAATGCGTTCCGAGCGGGATGCCACCCTGGACATGCCGCGGTTGATTCTCCCGTCCGTACAAGTAAACATGCGCGCCGGCCATATGCCTCCGGCCGAGGATAATGGCCAGGTTTACCTGAAGGTCCCCGTCAACCTGTTCTGAGCGGCGCATGAACGTCAAACGCTACCTGCCCATTCTTCAGTGGGCACCGCAGTACGGCCGTGATCAGGCCACCAGCGATCTGGTGGCCGCCGTCATCGTGACCGTGATGCTCATTCCCCAGTCACTGGCTTACGCCCTGCTGGCCGGCTTGCCGGCCCAGGTGGGTTTGTATGCCAGCATTCTGCCGCTGGTCATCTACGCGGTTTTCGGTACCAGCCGAACGCTTTCCGTTGGCCCCGTGGCCGTCGCCTCGCTGATGACGGCGGCAGCACTGGCACCGCTGGCAGAAGCCGGAACACAGGCCCACATTGCCGGAGCGGTGCTGCTGGCGGTGATGTCCGGCATCATGCTCACGTTAATGGGCATTCTGCGGCTTGGTTTTCTGGCGAACTTTCTCAGCCACCCGGTGATCTCCGGCTTTATAACCGCCTCTGGTATCGTTATTGCGGCCAGTCAGCTCAAGCATATTTTTGGTATTCAGGCGTCGGGCCATAACCTGATCCAGATTATCCAGTCCATTCTGGCGTCCATTGGCGACATCAACCTCTATACCCTGGCCATTGGTGTTGGTGCCTGGGCATTTTTGTTGCTCGCGCGCAAACATGTGAAACCTCTGCTGACAGGGCTCGGGGTAAGGCCGAAGCTGGCCGACATTCTGGCGAAATCGGCGCCGATTCTCGCTGTTGTAGTGACCACCCTGATCGCATGGTTTTTCGGTTTGAGTGATAAAGGCGTGCGTCTGGTTGGCGAGGTGCCCTCCGGACTGCCGGAATTCACCATGCCTGCCCTGGATCCGGGGCTGTGGTCCCAACTGGCGGTGAGTGCGTTGCTGATCAGCGTGGTGGGTTTTGTGGAGTCGGTGTCTGTGGGGCAGACGCTGGCAGCCAAACGCCGGCAACGCATCGATCCGGATCAGGAATTGATCGGCCTGGGTACCGCCAATCTGGGATCGGGTTTTTCCGGTGGCATGCCGGTAACCGGTGGTTTTTCCCGTTCGGTGGTGAACTTTGACGCAGGCGCGGAGACACCCGCCGCTGGAGCCTACACGGCAGTGGGCATTGCACTGGCTACGCTTTTCCTGACCCCGGCCATTGCCTTCCTGCCTCAAGCGACACTGGCAGCCACCATTATTGTTGCAGTGACATCGCTGCTTGATTTCCCGGCACTGGCGCGCACCTTTCGTTATTCCCGCCCGGATTTCGGCGCCATGCTGGCCACCATTGTGCTGACTCTCGTGCACAGCGTTGAGGCGGGCATTATCGCGGGTGTGGCGCTTTCCATTGGTTTGTTTCTGTACCGTACCAGTCGGCCGCATTGCGCCGTGGTAGGGCGGGTTCCGGGCACCGAACATTTCCGGAACGTGTTGCGCCATGATGTCGAGCTTTGCCAGCGGGTTACCTTTCTGCGGGTGGATGAAAGCCTGTACTTCGCCAACGCCCGGTTTCTGGAAGAAACGGTGATGGATCTGGTTACCCGTGACCGGGAGCTGACCGATCTGGTGCTGGTGTGTCCGGCGGTGAATCTGGTGGACGCCTCGGCGCTGGAGAGCCTGGAAGCCATCAACGAACGTCTGAAAGATGCCGGTGTGCGATTGCATCTGTCCGAGGTGAAAGGCCCGGTGATGGACAGGCTCAGAGGCACCGAGTTGCTCGAACACATGGGGGGCAGGGTTTATCTGAGCACCTATGAAGCCTGGCAGGACCTGGCCGACGAAACTCTCCCGGCCTAGAATGGTGAGGGTGACCCCGTTGACCAGAAAGGCGGTATGTGTGTGACCACGGCTTTCGCGGACATCCGACCCTGATACCGGTGAACCATCATGGGAATGACTGAGAATTTGCTGTCCACCGGTCAATGGCTGGTGACAGCCGTATTGTTTGTAGTGATCCTGATCGCAGCGGTTCGCGGTGCGGACTGGAAGGCGTTCCGGAACAACAATGCCACACAGCATGCGTTTTTTGGTGCCGCTGTTGCGCTGGGGTTTGTCTGGCAGCTGCGGGCCGGTATTTCGCCCGGCCTGGCCATTCATATTTTCGGCCTGACGGTGATTACGCTGATGCTGGGCTGGGCGCTGGCGGTACTCAGTGGGCTGCTGGCCCTGGTTATCACTGTCGTGACGGGCCGTGAGCCACTGGTGATGTTTGCTGCCAATGGCCTGATTACGGTGATGATTCCGGCGCTGGTCAGCCATGGCATCATGCTCTGGGAGCGACGCCGGAATTTCCGCAATTTCTTTGCGTATATATTCTTCTGTGGCTTCTTTGGTGCGGGGCTTTCGGTAGCGGTCGCCGGTGTGGCTATGTGTCTGCTCTTGTGGACCAGTGGCACCTATACCTTTGACAACCTGGTACACGAATACATTCGTTACCTGCCGCTATTCATGCTCCCGGAAGGGTTCATTAACGGTGTGTTTGTAACCGGTTTGATGGTGTTCCATCCGGACAGGCTCAGCACACTCGACCAACGCAGGTATCGCTGACCTCTTCGGGCTTTCTGGTGGCAATATCACCGTTCCGGCAAGGCATCTTTTGCCAGTTCTCAAGCCAGGGCAACACCTCTGACGCCGGCATGGGCCTGGCAATACCAAAACCCTGCACCTGATTACAGCCCATCTCCCGCAAGACGTCGGCAAGCTCCATGGTCTCCACGCCTTCCGCCAGAACCACACGGTTGAACCGTTGGGCCATGAAGATCACGCTTTCAACAATGGCCCGGTCACTGTCATTGGTCAGCATGTTCAGAATAAAGCTTTTGTCGATCTTGATGACATCCACCGGCAGAGTGCGCAGATAGGTCAGAGACGAGAAGCCGGTACCAAAATCGTCCAGCGCGACCTGTACCCCGAGCTCCTGACAGTGTGAGAGCACGTTGCTGGCGCGCTTGGTGTCTTCAAGCGCGGTCGTTTCCAGCACTTCCAGGGTGATCTGGTCCGGACTGACTTCCGGGTGGCTTTGCAGGTAGCTGTTCAGGTACTCGGCAAAACTCCGGTCGATCAGGTGGGCAGAGCTGATGTTGATGGAAACCGCCAGGTTTTTACCCGCTTCCCGCCAGAGATTCATCTGATAGATGGCTTCTTTCAATACCCACTGGCCCAGTGGAATTTCCAGATGGCTGTTTTCGACAGCCGGCAGGAATTCACCGGGTGGCACCAGGCCCCTTACCGGGTGGTTCCAGCGGATCAGGGCTTCGAAGCCGGTGACCTCACAATCCGCCATTCGCACCTGTGGCTGGAAGTGCAGCTGGAATTCCTGATTGTCCAGCGCCCGGGTGATTTCTGTGAGCTGCTCGCGCCGAAGTCTGCGTGAGGCGTCCTCGCCCGGGTCAAAGACCTGGAACTGATTGCGGCCTTTCTCTTTGGCGGAATACATCGCCTGATCGGCATGTCGGATCAGGGCTTCGGCGTCAGTGTCATCCTCTGGATACAGCGTGACCCCGAGGCTGGAAGTCAGAGAGATAGTGGTGTTGTCTTCGGTAACTATCGGTTCGCCCACGGTCGCGAGAATGCGTTGGTAAACAAGGTCGCACTGGTCGCTCTGGATCAACAGCACAAACTCATCACCACCGATACGGGCCACGGTATCGCCGCTGCGAAGCGCTCGCACCAGTCGTTCGGCGGTGGTGCGCAGAATCTGGTTGCCGGTTTCCTGGCCGTACTGGTCATTCAGTGCTTTGAAGCCGTCGATATCCAGATAGCACACAGAGACCGAGTTTTTCTGACGATCCGCATGATTGCAGGCCGTACGCAGACGTTCTTCCAGTAGTTGCCGGTTGGGCAGGCCGGTGAGGCCGTCGTAATTGGCGGCCCGGTCCAGTTCTTTGGCGTGGTTCTTCAGGGCGGTAATGTCAGAAAAGGCCGCCACGTGGTAATAACGCCCGGGTTCGTCCAGGTGGACCCGGCTGATGGACAGCAATTCCACAAACTCTTCGCCGTTTTTGCGACGGTTCCAGACCTCTCCGCGCCAATGGTCCTCTTTCTCGATGGTCTGCCACATTGAACGGTAGTATTCCCGGGAATGCCGTCCGGAGCTCAGAATGGACGGGTCCAGGCCCAGCACTTCCGAGCGGGCGTAGCCGGTAATGCGAGAGAAAGACGGGTTGGCGTCGATAATCTGGTTGTTGTGGTCGGTAATGATGATGGCTTCGTGGCTGCGATCAAAAACGCTGGCCGCGATGCGAAGACTCCGCTCACTGTTTTTCCGGTCGGAAATGTTGGTCTGGACCACTACAAAGCCGGGCGTTACGCCTTCACGTTCACCGATCGGCACACAATAGGTGTGTACCCAGTAGGGCGTGCCACTGGCTGTGTAGTGCAGCAGATCTTCTTCGAAGGCCTCGCCACTGAGTACGCGCTGACGAATGGATTCAATAGCCTGGGGATCGGTATCAGGACCGGTGAGAATAACCTCCGGATGCTTGCCGATTACGGTGTCGAGGACATAGCCAGTGTGAAGCTCGAAGGCCTGGTTTACCCACTCTATGCGGCCGGAGCCGTCAAGCACCAGAACCATGTTGCGGGTGGCTGTGGCCACCAGTGCCAGTCGCTTGAGATCGATACTCGGCAGCGGCTGAAGAGGTTCGGAGGCTGTCGGCATAAAGGACGTATTCCGGCTGTTGATGGTTGTGGCTGCTCCTCCGTCCTTGTGAGATTGTTCTTCGACCCGATGAAGAACGTCCGTCCGTTGCAATATGTTTGCAGAATCGTGACAGCGTCGGATCGTACCTGATCCGTTGGCCGATAACATGGGACCAGGGCGATAATTTGTTGATGTCAGTCAACTTTGAGGTATTCAGGCAGGTTGTGTACGGAATGGCTACTGACGCCAGCGGGAATGCTTCTGCAGTTTTCGCTGCAGCGTTCGCCGGTGCATGTTCAGGGCGCGCGCCGTGGCTGAAATGTTGCCCGCATTTTCGTTAAGCACTCGCTGAATATGCTCCCATTCCATTTCTTCCACTGAGGGTGGTTCTGCCCGTAAATCCGGTGGCGCTTCCAGCGGTTCAAAGCCACTGATCAACTGGCTGACGTTAACCGGTTTGCACAGGTAGTTTACGGCGCCCCGGCGCATGGCCTCCACAGCGGTTGCGATGCTGCCATAACCGGTGAGCACCAGAACGTCCAGGTCCGGACGGGTCGCCAGAAGATCCGGCAATAATTGCAGGCCGCTTTCGCCGGCCAGGTTCAGATCCAGAACGCAGCGAGTGACCGGATTGTGCTCAAGCGTGTTCAGGGCCTGTTCGTGATTGTGACTGGTAAGCGCTGTTATGCCCTGGCGAGCAAGGGATCGGGCCAGTATCTGCACAAAGGCTTCGTCGTCATCGATAAGCAACCAGGTTTCCTGTGCCGACATACTCAGTGAACTCCGGATCGGTTGTCGCTGGCAATCGGAAGGTCGATCACCATAGTGGTGCCCGTTGTTTCGGCCCGGGCGCGAAGATTTCCGCCCAGGCGCTGAATGGTGGCATTGGAGAGGAACAGGCCGACACCGAGGCCGTTCCGGGAATCGACAATGGCTTCGCCAGGTATGTCCTGCAATGTGGTTTCAAAGCCATTGCCCCGATCTTCCACGATCAGCTCCAGGCGGTCGGGCTCCGCCAGGCGTGTGCTCACCGATACCCATTGGGGGCTGGCGGTAAGGGCATTGGCCAGCAGGTTCAATACCGCCTGATCGAGCGTTGCATCAATGGCTACTGCCACTGTTGGATGCTGTTCCGGCCAGTGAATGGGGCCGGCCGGCCAGAGTAAAGTGGCGGACTCCCGCAGCCGCGCCACCCAGGCGCTTACCGGTAGTACCTCAACCTGGGCTGTTTTGGCTTCGACAGCGGCCCGGGTGAGTTGCTGCAGGTGTTGGCTGCACAGATTCAGCTGTTGTTCCATCAGATCCAGATCGTCTGCCAGCTCCGGTTTGTCCGGATTGTCGGCCTGGCCGCGAATTTCCTCCAGCAGAAGTGTCATGGTGTTCAGTGGCGTGCCCAGGCGATGAGCCACGGAGGCAGCGGAAAGGCCGAGGGAAATAATCTGTTCATCCCGCAGGCGGTTTTCCCGGAATTGCGAGAGCTGGCTTTGTTGCATGCGCAGACGCCGGGCCAGAGTGCCGACCACCAGCAGCAGAATGGCGGCGGTCAGCGCAAAGGTTACCCACATGCCTACCAGGTGTAATTCGGCCAGATGCCCGGTGTCGTGGTCGCCCCGGGTTACCGGCGCGTGCCAGAGCACCAGTGCGGTATATACGCCAATGCCGGCCAGAGTCAGGGCAATACTGTGGCGTATCGGCACCAGAATGATGGCCACAGCAATGGGCAGCAGTAACAGTGACACCAGGGGGTTGGTGTAGCCGCCGGTGAGGTACAGCCAGAAACCTGTCAGCAACAGGTCCGTCGCCAGGGTAAGACTGACCGCAGTGGCAGAAGATGGCGGGCGGCGGCTGAACCAGAGCCAGCCCAGCACCGCCAGTACTCCGTAAAGCAGGCAAAGTAACAGGGCTTCGGCGCGATGGGGCAGGGCAATAATCGCTTCGGCCGCAGTAATGGCAACCAGTTGCGTGGTGATCATGGCCAGGCGCATACCCAGCAGATAGCGGGCAGCCTGACGAAAACCGGTTTGCGAGTGAGTAAGCCATTCCATAGCCGGATTCTACCAGTGCCAGTGCGTTGGTGGAGTAAAAACTGTTTTCAGTCTTCGAAAAAACAGATCAGTTGCTGTCTGACCACATCGCCGCGCAACTGCAAAGTGCGAGGGCCGAGGTGATGCACACAGACAGCCTGTCTTGCCGGGCTTGTCTCCGTTGCCAATACGCTTTCCGGAAGCTGTTGCGGATAATACCGGCAATACCGGCTTTCAGGGAACAGAGCGGCATAGGCAATGCCGGTTTCCACCAGATCCTGAAAAAAATGCGAGCCGTAGGACAGATCTGGAACCATTTCACCGGCCTTTTCCGAGACTTCCACCAAAGCAGCGACGCCGGCGATGTCAGAAAACCGGACCGGCACGCCCAGGTCCGGGCTACTGGTGCCCCAGCGGCCCGGGCCGATAAGAAGCGTCGGCTCGTTTCCTGCACGTACTTTTTCGCCTACTACCCTGGCGACCTCGTGGCGTTGTGTGGTGGTGAGCCCGGCATATGCCGAAGCGTCCACCCGAATCACCCGCTTGATGGCGAGATTGATGTTGCCGCCCATGAAGTGGCCATGGGTGTGGAACAGAATCCGGTTGTCGGGAAGGTTTTCCGGAATATGCACAGGCCCTGTTTCCCCGATAGTGGCCAGTGGACGACATTGCACCAGATTGAAAGCCGGCTCGCCGCGGGCATCAAGGTGCAGAGTGAATTCCACGTCCACCGGGTGCCGGTACGCAGTTTCCAGCGTTTGCAGCAAGCTGGACAAGCGCTCAATAAAAGCACTGTGGTGAACCAGCGGGCGGAACGTGAGTCGCCAGACCGGGCCCTTCAGGCCGATTTGCCCGGCTCTTGTGGTGGCGTGCCGGTCGACTTCAGCGAGGTGTGCCATGGGCAGGTCTTCAGTGGCTTCCAGAACCTGGCTCAACGGGCGGGTGTCCAGGGTGCCTTCCTGGAGATCAAGGAGATCCACCAGGTGTTGGGAAAACCGATAGTTTTCATCCTGGTTGCGGAACGGCTGGCGGGTGGGGTGATCCAGTGCCATCACGCAGGCATGGTCGCCCTCAATCCGATCCACGGCCCGGGTACCCAGCCCCATGACCAGCCGCACCATGCCGGCTTTCGGGTCCATGTTGCTGTCCCAGGCAAAGGTGTTGCGCGATACGCCAACGCCGGCCGCATCCGGCAGGTAGTAACGGCCGTGGAATCGTCCGTTCACCCGTTGAATCAGCAGGGCCATGGGTTCTTCCCGCTGATCCAGCCCTCGTTGGCGGCGGTACACCAGGGCGTCCTCGCTCATGGACGAGGCGTACACCTCCCGTATGGCATTTTCCAGATCTGCCAGCCGTTGTTCCGGCGAGCCCTGATTAACCACAAACACGCTCTCGTACTTGCCGGCAAAAGCGTTGCCGAAACCGTCTTCTTGCAGGCTGGAGGAGCGCACCAGTATCGGGTACTGGCCGTAGTGATCGAGTAAGCGTTCCAGTTCTGCACGGATTTCCGCGGGAAAACTGCCCGCCAGTATGCCTTCCCGCAAGGCGGGTGCTTCGGTGAGGTAACCGGTCTCCGAACGCTGGCGCATGATCGAAGGCCAGAGCCCGTTGTGGACAAGAAAGGCGTAGTAGGCGTCGGTGCCCAGATAACTGGAGTCATGGGGCTCCAGGTATCGTTGCCAGAGGTCGGGCTGTTCGCTCAGCAGAATGTTGCGGGCAATCAGCATGCCGGTGGCCTTGCCACCAATAGAGCCGCTGCCGACCAGGCGGCTGCGAATGGAAAGCAGATCTTCCAGCGACAGATACCGGCGCGCCAGTGCCAATATCTGTGGGTCACGGCTGATCAGCACCTGCAGAACCTGTTCCTGAAGCTGCGCAATGGTGGTGTCTTCACCTGCTGAGATGGCCCGGCTGGCATCCTGAAACAGCCGGTCCCAGTAGTCGAGCAATGGCTGACGATGCAGGTGTTTCAGCTCCAGGCTGGCCTGCAGACGGGTGGCGTCACTGCTGTCGGTAATTGGCTGGAACCGGCCGTCATGCTCCCGGTGTGGCAGGAACATGGTGGGTGACTGCCTGCGCCAGGCCTTGATCGGGTGAATCTGCACATCCTCGCCGTGACGATGCACATCAATCATCACCTGAGTGGTCTGGCGAATACGGTCCAGGGTCATGCGGGAGTGCCGGTCCGGGTGCAGGGCAAACCAGGCTACGGTGTCCAGCTCGAACAGGAAGGGGCACACCACTCTGAAGAAATTGCCCACCATGGCATCGGTTGCCCAGGCATTGAGCAGTTCGCTCAGGCTGTCGCACACGTAAAACGCACCACGGCCGTGCTGCTCAATCAAGTGCCAGACCCGGCTGGTAAAACTTTCAAAACCACCAAGAGCGTCAATGTGTATGGTCTGAACGGCGGGGTGCTGTTCATCAATGATTGGCGGATGTTCACCAAAACGAAAATAGATAATCTGACGACCCGAGTGGGCGGCAGCATCAACAAAGGGGAGGACGAAGCGGCGATAGTCGTTCAGGTCGGAAACGCGCCAGACCACGTTATCGCCGATTCGAAGGTGATCAAGAACCTCGTCCAGCCCGGCGAGGCCGGTGGATACCCGGTCTTCGGACTGGAGAGGTTCGTTGCTACTCATTGCGGGATCAGATAACGCCCATGGCGGACATGGAGCGAGCCACGCGCAGGAAGCCGTTGATGTTGGCGCCCATTACGTAGTTGCCTTCACAACCGAATTCGCCGGCGGTCTCGTAGCAGTTCTTGTGGATATCGATCATGATTTCCTCAAGGCGCTTCTGGGTGTAGTCGAAGGTCCAGGTGTCGCGGCTGGCGTTCTGCTGCATTTCCAGCGCAGAGGTGGCAACGCCGCCGGCGTTGGCGGCCTTGCCTGGACCGTAAGCCATTTTAGCCTCCTGGAACAGGATGATGCCTTCCGGTGTGGTCGGCATGTTGGCGCCTTCCGCTACCGCGATACAGCCGTTTTCGACGAGAGTTTTGGCGTCTTTGCCATTCAGCTCGTTCTGGGTTGCGCAGGGCAGCGCGATATCGCACGGCACGGTCCAGATATTGCCATCTTCCACATATTTGGCGTGTTTGTGGAACTCAGTGTAGGCGCTGATTCGACGACGCTCCACTTCCTTGATGCGCTTGACCACTTCCAGATCAATGCCCTTCTCATCAACGATAATGCCCTGGGAATCAGAGCAGGCGATTACCTTGGCGCCGAGCTCGTGAGCCTTTTCGATGGCGTAGATTGCCACGTTACCGGATCCGGAAACCACCACGGTTTTGCCGTCCAGAGAGTCGCCGCGGGCCTTGAGCATTTCCTGGGTGAAGAACACGGTGCCATAACCGGTGGCTTCTGTGCGGGCACGGCTGCCGCCCCATTCCAGGCCTTTGCCGGTCAGTACGCCGGATTCGTAACGGTTGGTGATGCGCTTGTACTGGCCGAACAGGTAACCAATTTCGCGGCCGCCCACGCCGATGTCACCAGCCGGTACGTCGGTGTACTCACCCAGGTGGCGGTACAGCTCGGTCATCAGGCTCTGGCAGAAGCGCATGATTTCGCTGTCGGATTTGCCCTTCGGGTCGAAATCACTGCCGCCCTTGCCGCCGCCGATGGGCAGGCCGGTCAGGGCGTTCTTGAAGATCTGTTCGAAGCCCAGGAATTTGATGATGCCCAGGTAGACAGACGGGTGAAAACGCATGCCGCCTTTGTAGGGCCCCAGGGCGCTGTTGAACTCAACGCGGAAAGCGCGATTGATGTGGATCTCGCCTTTGTCGTCCTGCCAGGGCACACGGAAGATGATCTGGCGCTCTGGTTCACAGATGCGCTGGATGATTTTCTGCTCCGCGAATTCTGGGTACTTCACCAGAACCGGGCCAAGTGTTTCCAGAACTTCGTGTACGGCCTGGTGGAATTCTTTCTCACCCGGGTTGCGATGCAGGACGTCCTGAAAGATCGGTTCGAGTTTTTCGTCAAGTTTGGCTGGCATGGATAGGTATCCTCGGAATGCGCGTATTGAGGCTGCACAACTATTGTGCGACCGCCCAAAAATAGGGCATTGATTGCATCACAAAGCAGAGTGCGCTGGCAAGCGCAAGGGCTGGCAATTTCTCCAGGGGCAGTCAGAAGGGTGCGGCATTGTGTCTCAAGCCGCTGAGGCGGACGCCTTTTATAATGCCGGCCAATAACGAATCCAGTCATAAAAGTAACAAGGAATCTGCCCTTATGATCAGGCATCACCTGGCTCGCTGTATTGCCCTGGCTCTGGCCGGCTACTCCGTCATTCCTGTGGTTCAGGCGCAGGCTGAAGAACCGGTACTGATCCGGGTTACTGAAGGTCAGTCGGTTCAGGCCGCACGGCTGTCGGCAGCGGCGCTCGCTTCAGAGCCGGCTGCCCGTCTGGATTCGGGGCCTGGGGTTTCCATGTCCCGTCTGGGCGGCCGTGGCCTGGATCCGGTCATTCGCGGCCAGAGCCAGGAGCGGGTAGACGTACTGATTGATGGCATGCGGGTTGAAGGCGCCTGTCCGAACCGTATGGACCCACCCACCAGCCGTCTGAGCTCTGCGTTGCCGCAGGCGCTGGAAGTGCGCACTAACAACCGGACCCTGCGCTGGGGGCCGATTGCCGGCGGCCAGGTTATTGCCACCACCGCCGCTCCGGACTTCGGAGATTCTTTAACCACCGGGCATGTAACGGTTGGTGGTTCGGACAATGGCAATGGCAAGTTGGTGGGAGGCAGTGCCGCTGTTGGTAATGATAATGCCTACCTTCGCCTGTCTGGCGGACATGAAGAAGCTGATGATTATGAAGACGGTAACGGCGACGAGGTTCGCAGCGCCTTCGAGAACACCGAAGGTCGTGTTGAGGGCGCCTGGCGCGCGGACAACGGTTTTTATGTGAAGGGTTCTGTCAGTCGCCAGGAAGAGCGGGATGTGAAGTACGCCTCCATGATGGATGCACCGGTTACTGATACCGATATGTACAAGCTGGAAATCGGGTCCCCGGTGGCCAATGGCGACTGGAGCCTGCTGGCCTGGCAGGCGGACGTGGATCACGTGATGGATAACTTCAGCTTGCGTGAGCCGGACGGCATGAAGATGGAAACGCTTTCGGAAACCCGCACCCGAGGCGCGCGACTGGTGGTTGATCAGACTTTTGATTACTCCAAAGAACTGTCGTTCGGGGTGGATGTTGAGAGTAATGAATGGGATGCGACACTTTGGAACGTTTCCAGTGACATGGTCGCAGCTGAAATGTGGCCGGAAGTAGAGCGTGACCGGGTAGGTGTCTTTGTAGAAGGCTTTCATCAGATCCGGGCCAACACCAGAGTGGGTGCGGGCATTCGGTATGACCGTGTTGAAATGAAATCCGCCCTGGATAGCCAGAAAGAGGCAGATGATGACAATGTCAGCGGTTTCCTGAGTGGGGAGTGGCGGTTGTCATCCGCTAACTCGCTGGAAGTATTGGCCAGCCGCAGCGTTCGCAGTCCAGGCGTGAATGAGCGCTATATAAACAAGGGAATGATGTGGAAAGGTGATCCGGGGCTGGATACCGAAAAACACCACAAACTGGACCTGGCTCTCAGCGGCCAGGATGGCAACTGGCAATGGCGTCCGGGTGTCTGGATTGATCAGGTAAATGATTACGTGGTCCGTGTCGATAACGGGAAAACCTATGAAAATATCGATGCTCGCTTGCTGGGCGTAGAAGGCGAACTGGGCTGGAGTAATGGCACCTGGAGCACCAACGGTAAACTGGCCAGTGTTCGAGGTTATAACCGCTCTGCAAACAAAGACCTCCCGCAGATTCCCCCCGTTATGTACACCCACACGCTGGGTTGGCAACACCAGGGCCATAGCGTAGAAGCCGAATGGCAACTGGCCCGTCGTCAGGACCGTATCGACGAACAATCCGGGCTTGATCCGGGGGAGTCACCTGGCTACGGCGTGTTCAACCTCAACGGCAACCATCCATTGACCGGGTTTTTGTCAGTCAGCTGGGCGGTGGACAACGTTTTCGACAAGGCGTGGGCACCTCACGTCAGCCGTGAGGATTCTCTCACTGGTGAAGGCTTCCGGGTGAATGAACCCGGCCGTACCTTCCGGGCTGCCGTTACTGCCCGCTGGTAATAACGCAGAAAACGGTTCAGGTGGAGTTGCCTGCTTCTCATAGCCGGTGGGCAACTCCTTCGCCCCGCATGGACTTATGCATCCAGGCGGGGTTTTTTTGTATTACATCAAGGCACTTGCAGGCCCATCAGCTATGCTTGAAAGGGTTAATAAAGTGACGCGAAAGGAGCGGAACGATGCGATTGAAAGGAAAGCGGATTCTGGTTACCGGCGGGGCCAGTGGTATTGGTCTGGCATCGGTGGAACGCTGTCTGGAAGAGGGCGCTTCGGTGGTGATCGCCGATCTTTCCGGTAGTGATGGTGGCAGACACGCCAAAGAGCTGGACGGCCAGCATAAGGGTCGCTGCCTGTTTATTCCGGTGGATGTCACCTCTACCGAGGAAGTGGATGAGTTGGTGTCGAAAACCGTGGAAGAGCTTGGCGGCCTGGACGGTGTATTCAATAACGCGGGGATTGGCGGCATCTGCCCGACCGAAGATTATCCGGATGAAGATTTCCTGCGCATTATCGACATCAACCTGAATGGTGTGTTCCGGGTAGCTCGTGCGGCTATTCGTCAGATGTACCAGCAAGGCAGTGGCAGCATTGTCAATTGTGCCTCCATTCTGGGTGTGTTCGGCCAGAGCAACACCGCTGCCTATACCGCAGCCAAGGGCGGCGTGGTGAACATGACCCGAAGCCTGGCCATCGAGGGTGCCAGCAAAGGTGTGCGTGTGAACTCCATCGGACCGGGTTACATCGATACACCGCTTTTGTCGGCTCTGGATGATGAGCTCAAGCAAAATCTGATTGACCTGCATCCGTTGGGCCGTCTGGGTCGGCCGGAAGAGGTCGCCAATGCCTTTGTGTTCCTGGTCAGCGATGAAGCGAGCTTTGTCACCGGCGCCAATCTGCTGGTGGATGGCGGGTTTACCGCAGGCAAGTCGTAATTAGTGTTGGCGGTTCCGTTTCGGTGAGCCGGAACCGCTGTTACTATAAAGAGAACAACGAAAAGTTATTAGCAAATAACCAGAAGGGATCAGTCTCTCATGATCAGCCGCTCACTCGTTCGTTCCAGCCTGGCAGTCGCCTGCCTTATTCTGCCTGTCGCTGTTTTTTCCCAATCCTCCGAGGAGCTGTCGGTGGTTGACGTCCAGCGGGCACCGCTGGAGGAATCGGCACACCTGGACGGGATGATAGAAGCAGTGCAGCAGAGCACTGTCTCGGCGCAGACCAGCGGTACGGTGGTTGAATTGCCCTTCGATGTAGACGATTCGGTGGTTGCCGGAGACCTGATTGCCCGCCTGGACGACAGTGAACAGCAATCCAGACTGAATCAGGCTCAGGCAAGCCTGGAAGAGGCACAATCCGGCCTTCAGGATGCTCGCCAGCAGTATGAACGTATTGCGGCCATTCACGAGCGTGGATTGGTGTCCCGGCAGGAATTTGATAGTGCCCGCAATAATCTCAGTGGCGCCCGTGCCAGGGTTGAGCGAGCCCGGGCGGCGGTGGAAGAGGCGCAGGAACAGCTGGAGTACACCCGCATTACCGCTCCCTACGGCGGCATTCTCACTGAACGGCATGTAGAACTGGGTGAGTCCGTCAGCCCGGGCCAGCCCCTGCTGAGCGGCCTGTCGCTGGAACAGCTACGGGTGGTGGTGAACTTACCCCAGAAATACGCCGATCTGGCCCGCAGCGAGCGCCGGGCCACGGTGTCACTATCCGATGGCCGGGTACTGAAAACCGGCGAAATGACCTTCTACCCCTATGCGGATCCGCAAACCCACACCTTCCGTTTGCGCATGCGCCTGACCGAACCTAACGGCACGCTGTTTCCGGGCATGCTGGTGAAAGTCGGTGTGCCCGTCGCTACCCGTGAGGCGTTGTGGATTCCCGCCTCGGCCCTGGTGCAACGCAGTGAATTGCGGGCCGTATTTGTGCTGGATAGTAACGATCAGCCCCGTTTACGTCAGATCAGGGCCGGCACTCGCAAGAATGACCGGCTGGAAGTGCTCGCCGGGCTGGATGAGGGCGAACGTGTGGTCGCAAACCCGGCGGTGCTGGTGGGCAGTGACCGCCTGGCAGTGCCCGGTTCCAGCGAAAACGGTGGGGAGTAAGCTGATATGAGTCAGGATCTGCCTCCCGTTGGTCCCTCCGGCGCTATTGCTCGTGTTTTCCAGAATAATCACCTGACACCTTTGCTGGCCTTGCTGGCCATTATTCTTGGTGTTCTGGCGGTGGTTGTGACGCCCAAGGAAGAAGAACCTCAAATCGATGTCACCATGGCCGACATCATGGTGGCCCTGCCCGGTGCCAGCGCCAAAGAAGTGGAAAGCGCCATTGCCACGCCTGCCGAACAGGTAATGAGTGAGATCAAGGGCGTCGAGCATGTGTATTCCGTATCCCGGCAGGGCCAGGCTCTGGTGACCGTGCAGTTTGAGGTCGGCATTGAGCGCCAGGAAGCACTGGTGCGGCTGTATAACCAGGTGTACTCGAATCAGGACTGGTTACCGCAAGGCCTGGGTGCTTCGCAGCCTGTGATCAAACCCCGCGGCATTGATGATGTGCCGGTGATGACTCTCACCCTCTACGACCCCACAGACACCCATACCGGTGAAGAGCTCACTCGCCTGGCGCACATGCTGGAAGTGGCGTTAAAGCGGGTTCCCGGCACCCGTGATATCTATACCGTCGGTGGCGTACCGGATCGTGTCGACATTGTTTTCGACCCGGCGCTGCTGGCAGGTTTCGGACTCACCACCGACGACATAGAAACCGCCCTGAATTCGGCCAATGCTTCCAGCCAGGAAGCACGGGTAACACGCAACAATCTGTCCATTCCCGTCCAGGCCGGCACGCTGCTGGAATCTCTGGAAGATGTAAGGCAGCTGGTGGTGGGCATGCATAACGGCGCGGCCGTGTATCTGGATGATGTTGCCGAGGTTCGTCGTGGCGGCACCGTGCCGGACCAGAGTGTGCTGGCGGGTTTCGGCCCGGCACACCCGGAAGCGCGGGCGGGTGAGGCCGGCGATGTCTACCCGGCGGTCACCCTGGCCATTGCCAAGAAAGCCGGTGAGAACGCGATTGATATCACCACCGCGATCGAAGAGCGCCTGGAACAGCTGCGTAACCGCGCATTGCCGGCAGATATCGAGGTGCTGGTAACCCGGGATTATGGCGTAACCGCCTCAGACAAAGCCGAGAAGCTGATCACAGACCTGATTTCCGCCACCCTGGCGGTAATGTTGCTGGTGCTGGCCTTTATGGGCTGGCGCCAGGCGCTGATTGTCGGCATTTCAGTGCTGATCACCCTGCTGCTGACCCTGGTGTTTTCCTGGGCCTGGGGCTTCACCCTGAACCGGGTTTCGCTGTTCGCCCTGATTTTCTCCATCGGTATTCTGGTGGACGACGGCATTGTTATTACCGAGAACATCAATCGCCGGATCCAGAACTCGCGACGGGCCATCAAGGACATCATTCCAGTGGCGGTGGACGAAGTGGGTACGCCCACCATCATGGCCAGCCTGACGATTATGGCGGCGCTGTTGCCCATGGCCTTTGTGTCCGGGCTGATGGGCCCTTATATGAGCCCGATTCCTATCAATGCCTCCGCTGGCATGGTGATGTCCCAGGTCGTGGCCTTTGTGGTGGCACCCTGGCTGGCATTCCGGCTGCTCAAACATAAAAAAGGCGATGCCATTGAAGGTAATGAGGCTGAACAAGGCAAAGCAGGCCAGGAAGACAGTGCCGAGGCAACCAGCTCGGCTGATGGCGTTAACCCCAGGGCCCTGAAACTGTTCAATGGCGTGCTGGGGCCATTTCTGGGCGAGCATCCCTGGCGCCGCCGCTTTCTGGGCCTGGGCGTGGTCGGCCTCACCCTTGCCGCTGCTTCGTTGCCGGTGTTTCTGGCGGTGATTCTGAAAATGCTGCCGTTCGACAACAAGTCCGAACTTCAGGTGGTTGTGGATATGCCCGAGCGTACGCCCATGGAGCAAACCCAGCGGGTACTGACAGAAATGGGCCACCACCTGGAAACCGTAGGTGAAGTTTCTGACTGGCAGGCCTATGCCGGCACGGCATCGCCGATCAACTTCAACGGGCTGGTGCGCCAGTATTATCTGCGTGGCGAGCCCTACCAGGGCGATATTCAGGTCAACCTGGCGAGTGCGGAGCAACGTGATCGGCCGTCTCACAACATCGCTCAAAGTATTCGTGGCCCGCTCACAGAGATTGCCGAAAAACACAATGCGAAAGTAAAGATTGTGGAAGTGCCTCCGGGGCCGCCAGTGATGGCACCGCTGGTGGCGGAGGTCTACGCCGCCGATGCCTTCCGGCGTGCCGAACTGGCAAACCTGATCGCCGATGACATGACCAGCGTGGAGGGCCTGGTGGATATAGACACCACGCTGGAAGCCCCCACCCGGCAGTGGGAAGTGGTGGTTGATCGCGCGCGGGCAGCGCGCCTGGGTGTTTCCCAGGCTCAGGTGGTCAGCACTTTACAGACTGCGTTAGGGGGCAGAGGCGTGAGCTATCTGCACGATGACCAGGCCAAATATCCGGTACCGATTCGCGTCATACTGGGTGAGGGTGACAAGGCTCAACAATCGGCCTTGTTGTCGATCAGGATCCGCAGTCGCAGTGGCGAACTGGTGCCACTGGCCAGCATTGCCGAGGTTCGCGAGGCAGACTGGATGGGTGCTATTTATCACAAGGATCTGCTGCCGGTTACCTATGTCACCGCTGATATGGCCGGCGATATTGATTCACCCTTGTATGGCATGTTCCGCATGGTGGATCTGCTGAAACAGCAGGAGCAGGCGCCGGAGCAGTTCTTTATCCAGCAGCCGCCGTTACCGGAAAAGGGTACGCTGAAGTGGGATGGCGAGTGGCAGATAACCTACGAGACTTTCCGCGACATGGGCGCCGCCTACAGTGTGGGCGTGTTCATGATCTTCGTGCTGCTGGTGGCCCAGTTCCGTTCCTATATCCTGCCGCTGGTTATCATGGCGCCCATCCCATTGACCCTGATCGGCATCATGCCCGGGCATGCGTTGTTGGGTAAGGAGTTCACCGCTACCAGCATGATCGGCATGATCGCCCTGGCCGGCATTATTGTGCGTAACTCCATTCTTCTGGTGGTGTTTATCCGGCAGTTGCTTGATGAAGGCATGGAGTTGGAGAAGGCCGTGGTGCTGGCCGGCGCCGTGAGGGTCAAGCCCATTGCATTGACCGCGATTTCAGCCGTCGTGGGGGCCTACTTTATTCTCAGTGACCCGATCTTCAACGGGCTGGCCATTTCCCTGATCTTTGGCCTGGCGATGTCTACACTGTTTACTGTCATCGTCGTGCCGCTGCTGTATTACACCCTGGCCCGCTGCAAATGGGTGTAAATCGCATGTCTATCGGGTTGGCCAGTAGCGCTGCATCTCCAGGAACAGGAATGAGGCGCTCCAGGTAATCAACAGGAAGCCGGTCAGCGCCTCGATGCCCGTGAGGTAGCGGAGCTGACCGATGGCTTCGATGTCGCCATAGCCCAGAGTGGTGAAGGTGGTAAATGAGAAATAAACGGCATCCAGCAAGGTGCCACTGAAATTGCCGGCCAGATGGCCCCAGCCCTCGGCATGGTGCATGAAGTAAAAGGCGGTGGCGAAAATCCAGACCTGCAGGGCATGGGCGGTCAGGCAGCCCAGCACCGAAAAGGTCAGGCGGAAATGGTGGCTGCGATGCATCTTGGGGAGCATGGTGCTCATGCGCATCAGTGCCTCGTTATGAATAACCACGACCAGGCAAACCAGAAAAACGTTAAGCAGGGTGACGTTAGCCAGTGTGTCGTGACTGTTTTCCATCCAGGCGGGTCCTGAAGTTTGTGTTTGTTAGCCGGGCCAATCTGAAAATCGTTGCCGATTGTATAGTAGTTCAGCGGTGCCCCGCACCTCCAACCAATCAGAGCTTTAATTGTCCATGATCAGAAAAATACTGCCCCTGCTGATTATTGTTGCCGGTATTGTGGCATTTGCGCTGCTCAAGATGACCAGCCCGGAACCGGCCGAAGTGACTGCCACTGAGCGTAGCTGGCGGGTAGCGGTACAGGAAGTCGAGCTGGCAACCCGAGTGCCGGTTTTGCCGCTTTACGGGGAAGTGGTCGCACCTGAGAAGCAGGCCATCACAGCCAGCCTGGCTGGCCGGATTGCTGAAAAGTCGGTCAGAGAAGGCGTGCGGGTAGAGAAGGGGCAATTGCTACTTGCTCTGGATGAGGCGGACATCCAGCCGGTGTTGGCACAGGCCCGTTCCCAGGTGGCCGATCTTGAGGCGCAGATCCGTTCCGAAGAGGTGCGTTATCAGAATGACCGAAAGGCACTGAAAAGCGAAAAGGCCATTCTGGAAAACGCCAGGCGCCAGCACGAACGGGTACGCTCTCTGGTCGAGCGCAATCTGGCCTCCCGGGAGAACCTGGAAGTGGCGACTGACGCTCTCGCCCGGGCCGAGCTGACAGTCACCACCCGTGAGCGCGCCATCGACGACCATCCGGCTCGCCTGCAAAGCCTTGAGGCCAGGCTAAGCCAGGCCCGGGCCAACCTGTCTGCCATGGAGCTGGACAGCGAACGGGCGCGGGTCCAGGCACCGTTTGATGGCATGGTTACCGATGTGCAGGTGGCGGTGGGGGATCGGGTATCGCCGAACCAGGCGTTGTTTTCCCTGTATCCGGTAGACGGGCTGGAAGTGCGGGCCAGGGTGCCGCAGGTATTCCAGTCGGAACTGATTGCCGCCCTCGAGAGCGGTGAAACACTGACAGCGCAGGCCGAAGATGGCAGCCAGAAGTTTGTGTTAAGGCGTTTTGCGGGTTTGTCGGACCCGGCCGGCACTGAGGCCGTGCTTGAATTGCTGAACGAACCCCGGGGGTTGCGCCCGGGGGCTCTGCAGACTCTGACTCTGGAGCGACCGGCCCGGGAAAACACGGTGGCCATTCCGTTCAGTGCGATTTACGGCGCCGACAGTGTATACATCATGACCGATGACAACCGTATGCAGCGGGTGCCCGTGCAGCGGATCGGAGAAGCCAGGAGTGAAAACGGAGAGCGCCACCTGCTGATTGCCAGCGACAAACTCAAGTCCGGTATGCGCCTGATTACCACCCATCTGCCCAACGCCGTTACCGGCCTGAAGGTTGAGGAAGCCGACGCGGCCGGGGTGCCGGCGTCATGAATCGGAAGAAAGGCGTGATCGGCTTTTTTGTACATCACAAGGTTGCCGGCAATCTTGTGATGCTGGTGATGTTGCTCGGTGGTGTGCTGGCACTTACCCGCATGAACATCCAGTTCTTCCCCACCTTTGCCCTGGATGTGGTCAGTGTTCGTGTGGTCTGGAGTGGCGCTTCCGCTGAAGATGTGGAACGCGGCATTACTGATCCGCTCGAGCAGCGGTTGCGCAGTGTTGATGGTCTGAAAAAGATGACCTCCACCTCGGCCCAGAGTGTGTCATCGATCAGTCTGGAATTTCACGAGGGCACCGACCCGATCCAAGCGGTCGACAATGTGCGCCAGCAGGTCGATGAATTCAACAATCTGCCCGGCGATGCCGAAGAGCCCCAGGTAACCCGGGTGGAACGTTACGAGCCGGTGGCGCGATTGCTGTTGTACGGCGATGTTGACCGAAGCGAACTGCGACAGATAGTGCATCGTTTTGAAGACGAATTGCTGGACCGGGGCATTGACCGGATCAATATCCGGGGTCTGCCGGAGCAACAGATCAGCATTGATGTTCCCGCTGAGCGGCTGGAAACGCTGGGCATGTCGCTGGACCAGATTGCCGACCGGGTGGCGTCGCTGTCCCGGGATCTGCCGGCTGGCATGATGGCCCAGCAGGATGCCACCCGCGAGTTACGCTCGGTGGAACAACGGCGCAGCCCGCAGGCATTCGAGACCGTTCCGGTGCTCAGCGGCGACCGCATCCGCATGCAACTGGGCGATGTGGCGATCATCCGGCAGGAAGCCCGGGACAACCAGACAGTCATGACCAACAAAGGCATGCCGGCGGTGGAGCTGCAGCTCCAGCGGTCTGAAAACGGCAACTCCCTGGCGGCTGCAAAAGTGCTGGAAACCTGGTTGGCAGATACCCGCCCGACCCTGCCGCCGACCATCGACCTGGAAGTGTACGACCAGACCTGGCAACTGCTGGAAGACCGAATCTCCCTGCTGGTGAATAACGGTCTGGGTGGTCTGGTGCTGGTGATTGCGCTGTTGTATCTCTTTCTGCCGGGCCGTGTGGCCGCCTGGGTCGCGGTCGGTATACCCACCGCCTTTCTGGCCGCGATGGGCGTGCTCTGGCTGGTGGGTGGTTCCATCAACATGATCTCGCTGTTTGCCCTGATCATGGCGCTGGGGGTGATTGTCGATGACGCCATCGTGGTGGGCGAAGATGCCGATGCCCACGCACGAATGGGGGAGCAGTCGATTTACGCAGCCGAAGGTGCCGCCAAGCGAATGGTGTGGCCGGTTCTGGCGTCGTCTCTGACCACGGTGGCGGCATTCATGCCATTGCTGGTGGTGGGTGGCATCATCGGCAATATTCTTGGTGACATACCGCTGGTGATGATCTGTGTGCTGGTGGCCTCGCTACTGGAATGTTTTATTGTGCTGCCGGTCCACCTGCGTTCAGCTTTTATCAAGAAGACAAAGAAACAGGGTGACGGTGAAGCGGAACAGAAAGTGCCCCGGACGAATCCGGTCAGCCGGTTACGCCAGGGTTTTGAGCAACGTTTTGACGCTTTCCGCGAGGGGGCGTTCCGGCGTTTTTCCCGTTACAGCCTCAAACACCGGGGAGCCACCGTGGCAACGGCGGTGGCTCTGGCTATTGTCACCACAGGCCTGCTGGCGGGTGGCCGTCTTGGATTCAACTTTTTTCCGACGCCGGAGCCGTCGGTCCTATACGCTAATGCCAGCTTTGTCGCCGGCACCAACAAGCGCACCGTGGCCGATTTCATGGATGAGATGCAGCAATCCCTGAATGAAACGGAAGAGGCGTTAGGTGGCGATCTCATTCTGCATGCCGTGACGACCTATGGTGCGACCCAGGGTTCTGAAGGCAGTTCTCGCAACGATGACGAGCTGGGTTCCATTCTGGTCGAGCTGGTGCCCTCGGATCAGCGCTCTGTGCGTAATGTCGATTTCATTTCTGAATGGCGCAAACGGATGAATCTTCCGGCGGGGCTGGATTCCCTGAATATCAATGAACGTCAGTCGGGCCCGCCGGGCAGGGATGTTAATGTTCGCCTGACCGGGGACAATGCGGAAAATCTGAAGCAGGCTGCCGATGAACTGGGCCAGGCTCTGGGCACGTTACCCGGTGTACTGGATGTTGAAGACGACATGCCCTGGGGGCGTGAGCAGCTGATATACCAGGTCAGCCCCTATGGCGAAGCGCTGGGGCTGACCACGGCCGATCTTGGTCAGCAGCTGCGGGCTGCCTTTGATGGCCGCATTGCCCAGATTTACCAGGACGGCCGGGATGAGATGGAAGTGCGGGTTCAGTTGCCTCGGGAGCAGCGGGAACGTTATTCCACGCTGGAGCGGATGACGGTCCGTATACCGGATGGCCGTTTTGTACCGCTGACCCAGGTGATGAATCTGGATCATCGCCAGGGCTTTCAGGCGTTGCGCCATGCCGATGGCAGCCTGGCGGTGGAAGTGACGTCGTCGCTGAACACAAACGTTGCCACGACCGATCAGATTCTGGAGAGCCTTGAGGCCGGTGCCCTGCCCAACATTGCCAGCCGCTACGGTGTGCGCTACAGCTTTGAGGGCCGCTCCGCCGATCAGCGCGAAACCATGGAGGACATGAAAACCGGACTCATGATCGGTCTGGCATTGATGTACGTGGTGCTGGCGTGGGTGTTTGCTTCCTGGAGCCTGCCGTTGATCGTCATGGCCATTATTCCGTTTGCACTGGTGGGGGCTTTGCTTGGGCACTGGCTGATGGGGCTGCAGCTGACGATTCTGTCCCTGTTTGGCCTGTTCGGCCTCTCCGGAATTGTGGTGAACAACGCCATTATTCTGGTGTCATTCTACAATCAGCAGCGCCAGAAGGGGCTGGGTATTACCGATGCCCTGAACGAAGCCGTGGTTCAAAGGGTGCGGGCGGTGTTGCTGACTTCTCTGACCACCATCGGCGGGTTGCTGCCGCTGTTGTTCGAGACCTCCCTGCAGGCGCAGTTCCTGATTCCCATGGCGACCTCGATTGCCTTCGGGCTGGGGCTGTCCACGTTCCTGGTGCTGCTGGTGATCCCGGCGCTGTTGAGCTGGCTGGAACACTTCCGGGAATGGCGGGCGCAACGGCACGGAGAGCACGCTGAACCGGTGGGGAATTAGCCCGCAGTGAGGAAAGGCGGGCTTTTTACCAGGTGAGTTCGCCGGAGCCCTGTTCTTCGGGCCTCTGAAGTGGTTCGTTGGTCAGATCAATGATGGCCTCCTGATCCTGCTGGCGTTCTTCCATCATTTCACGCAGCCGGATCTCTTCCTCTTCCAGCGGGCCGGCCAGGTCAATAATGATTTCCACCCTGCGGTTCTTCGCCTGGTTCTCCGGCCGGGTGTTGGGTACCCGGGGCTCGGTGTCGGCCAGGCCGGTAACGCGCAGCCGGTCCGCACTGACCTGTTCACGGGCCAGCAGCACATTGGCCACGGCCGCCGCCCGGGCTGCCGACAAGTCCCAGTTACTGTAGAACCGGTCGGTGCGAATGGGCACATTGTCGGTATGGCCCTCAATGGCGAGCTCGCCAGGCATTTCGGCCAGCACCTCAGCCATTTCCAGCAACAGGCCTTCAAAGTCATAGGTCAGCTGGGCCGAACCGGAGGGGAATGAACCTTTCTCCTCGACCCGGATAATAATGCGTCGCTGATCTTCGGAAACATTGATGCGGCCTTCTTCAATGGCCGGTTCCAGCACTTCCAGAATTTCCGCCATGTTGGCGTCTATCTTTTCCTGAATCTGCTCCTGTACCGCCTGTTCCTGCGGACTTTTCAGAGTTTCCAGTTTTGATTGTTCATCGGTGGTGGTCTGTTTCACTTCATTGACCACGGTCGGGTCAGGCGGTGCAGGCGAGAACTTGTCGAAAATCGGGCTGGTGCCCTGGGGAATTTCCAGTACCGGCACTTCCCGTTGCACACCGAACGCTTTGGAAAGCTCACCGGCAATCTGCTTGAATTTCTGGGCGTCAATCTCGGAAAAAGACAGCAATAACACGAAAAAGCACATCAGCAACGACATCAGGTCGGCGAAGGTAACGACCCATGCCGGTATGCCCGGTTTTTCCTCTTCGGGTAATTCTTCCATGGTTTATCCGGCGGCTGCTTCGGCTTCGTTGTTTTTCTCCCGTTCGCCGGGAGGCAGATAGCTGGACAGCATCTGTTCGATGATCCGCGGGTTGGTACCTTCCTGAATGGCCACCAGGGCATCAATGTACAGGGACTGCATGCGGGCCTCTTCCGTCATTCGCAGAGACAGCTTGTCGGCGATCGGATTGGCAATCATGGTGGCAATCATCGCGCCATAAAGGGTGGTCAGCAGCGCTACGGCCATGGCAGGGCCGATGGATTTGGGATCTTCCATGTTGGACAGCATCTGCACCAGACCGATCAGGGTGCCGATCATACCCATGGCGGGGGCAACGTCTGCCATGGCGGTGAACACTTTGGCGCCGGAGCGGTTGTGATCGAGCGTCATCAGCCGTTCTTTGCTGAGCAGCTGTTTGATAGTGCCGGCGGTCTGGCCATCCACCAGCATCTGAATGCCCTGGGCCAGAAAGGGGGAAGCCACTTCCCGGTCTTCCAGACCCAGCACACCTTCCTTGCGGGCGGTCTGGGCCACATCCACCAGTTCATCAATGCTGTCCTGGGTTTCCGGCAGCTTGAATTTAAAGGCACGGGCGGCGGATTTGAAGGCACTGAAAAACTGGCGGAAGCTGAATTTTGCCAGCACGACAAACATTGTGCCGCCTACAACAATCAACAAAGACGCAGGGTTAATGAAAACGTCCGGAGAGACGCCAAGAATGACAGCAGAGGCAATCAGAAGGATGGCGCCTGCCAGGCCAATGAGGGTGGCAAAATCCACGGCTACTCCGTCAGGGGGCTTGGTTGATGTTCAAGGGTGGGAAGAATACCCGTTGCGCAAGGGATGATCAATTTATGTCCGGTTCTTAATGATCGTTCTTGAGCTCTTTCCAGGCCGCATAGCGGTGCAGGTCGGCTTCCACAAGCTTCAGACACAGGGCTACGACGCCGGCATCGTCGAGAAAACCGAAGCCGAAAATGATATCGGGAATCAGATCTATCGGATTGAGAACATAAATCAGGGCGCCTGCCATAGCCGCGATGCTTTTCCAGGGCACGGCCCGGTAATCGCCGCGCCAGTAGTCCCTGAGCAGCGAAAACATCAGCTTTACGTCGGTGCCAAACCGGCTCAGGCGCCCACTATTGCGGATTTTCTGTTCGACGGCTTGTTGCCTTGCCAGCAGATTCTCAAGATCCGCCTTATTGATCTTCGCGGATTCTTTATCCAGTTCTTTTTCGGCGGCCTTTTGCGAGAACAGCCTCATGGTTTTGCCTCTTCTGATCGTGCGTATTCCAGGCTTTCAGCCTGACATTATCCGCAAGAAGAAGATATCGGGTAAACCAGTAAAGTGCCGGCATGGTTTCAGGCCTTTTCCGCGACCTCCTTCAGTGTCGGATAGTCGGTGTAACCGTGTTCGTCGCCGCCATAGAAGGTGCTGTCGTCCCATTCGTTCAGGGTGGCATCCTGGCGGAAGCGTTCCGGCAGGTCCGGGTTGGCGATAAATGGCCGGCCGAAGGTGACCAGATCGCAGCGGCCTTCACGGATGCGGTTTCGGGCTTCGTCGGCGGTATAGGCGCCGTTGCCGATGTAGGTGCCCTTGAAACCGGCCTGAATAGCATCAATCACTTCTTCCGGGCGCCCGTTGGCGTGGTTGCCCTGGAAGGAATCCTCCACCACCTCGATATAGGCAATGCCGAGATCGTTCAGGCGCTTGGCAAATGCGCCAAAGGTTTCCACCGGGTTTTCGTCGTACATGGCGTTGAAACTGCCAGTGGGGCTGACGCGAACGCCGACATTGTCTTTGCCCCAGACGTCGACAACGGCCTGAATGACCATCATCGGCAGGCGCAAGCGGTTTTCCACTGAGCCACCGTATTCGTCGGTGCGGTGGTTGCTGCCGCTTTTGATGAACTGGTCGAGCAGGTAGCCATTGGCAGCGTGGACTTCAACGCCGTCAAAACCGGCTTCTTTTGCGTTTTCGGCACCCTGGCGGAATTGTTCGACGATATCTGCCATTTCGCCCGTTTCCAGAGCCCGGGGCTCGGGGATCTCGACCATGCCGGAATCAGCGCTGATGAAAGTTTTGGCACCCTCGGGTTTGATCGCGGAAGGCGCAACGGGCTTTTCGCCATTCGGTTGCAGCTCCGGATGGGAAATACGGCCCACATGCCACAATTGCATGTGAATCCGGCCGCCGGCAGCGTGCACTGAACCGGTAACCTTCTTCCAGCCCTGGATCTGCTCAGGCGAATGAATGCCGGGGGTAAAGGCATAGCCTTTGCCCTGGGGCGACACCTGGGTGGCCTCGCTGATGATCAGCCCGGCACCGGCCCGCTGCTGGTAATACTCAGCGTTCATGTCGTTGGGAATGTCGCCCGGCTGGCTTGAGCGGGAGCGTGTCAGTGGCGACATCAGAACCCGGTTAGGCAGGGTCAGTTTGCCGAGATCATAGGGTTGGAAAAGTGGATCGTTGTGGTCATTCATCAGTAATTATCCTTAAGGTACCCTTGAGTGTCGTTCGATGTCATGTTTGATAGACTGAGGGATCGTCCAGAGGCCGTCAAATACCCGGAATCCGTAGTAACCGGGGGTTCCGTAACCGATCCAGAGGAGTCAGTCAGTGATTAAATCCCGTGCTGCGGTGGCATTTGAAGCCAATAAGCCGCTGGAAATTGTGGAAGTGGATGTAGAAGCGCCGAAAGAAGGCGAAGTTCTGGTAAAAATCGTTGCAACCGGCGTGTGTCACACCGACGCCTATACGCTCTCCGGTGCCGACCCCGAAGGTCTGTTCCCCACCATCCTGGGCCATGAAGGTGGCGGTATTGTCGAAGCCGTCGGTCCCGGCGTGAAGGATCTGGAAGTGGGCGATCATGTTATCCCGCTTTACACCGCTGAATGCGGGGAATGTAAGTTCTGCAAATCCGGCAAGACCAACCTGTGCGGCGCCGTGCGCCAGACTCAGGGTAAGGGTGTGATGCCGGATGGCACGTCTCGCTTCTCCTACAAGGGCCAGCCGCTGTATCACTACATGGGCTGTTCCACCTTCTCTGAATACACGGTATTGCCGGAAGTTTCCCTGGCAAAGATCCCCAAAGAAGCGCCGCTGGAAAAGGTGTGTCTGCTGGGTTGTGGCGTTACCACCGGCATTGGCGCGGTGCTGAACACCGCCAAGGTTGAGGAAGGCGCAACGGTTGCCATCTTTGGTCTTGGTGGTATCGGCCTGGCCGCGATTATCGGTGCGAAAATGGCCAAAGCCGGCCGCATCATCGGGGTCGATATCAACCCGTCCAAGTTCGACATTGCCAAAGATCTGGGTGCCACCGATGTTGTGAACCCGAACGATTACGACAAGCCGATTCAGGAAGTGATTGTTGACATGACCGACGGCGGTGCTGACTACACCTTCGAGTGTGTGGGCAATGTGCAGCTGATGCGCGCGGCCCTGGAGGCCTGTCATAAGGGCTGGGGCGAATCCACCATCATTGGTGTGGCCGGTGCCGGCGAAGAAATCAGCACCCGCCCGTTTCAACTGGTCACCGGTCGGGTCTGGCGCGGTTCTGCGTTCGGTGGCGTAAAGGGGCGTACCGAGCTGCCGTCATACGTGGAAAAAGCGGAAACCGGCGAGATTCCGCTGGATGTGTTCATCACCCATGAAATGAAACTGGAAGACATCAACGATGCGTTTGATCTGATGCACGAAGGCAAAAGCATTCGTTCAGTGATTCATTTCTGACCCACGTTTCGGTGCATCGACGGACTCAGCGGTCCGTCAACTTCAGCTCGATCCGCCGGTTTTTCTGTAAAGCTTCCGGTGTGGCGCCCTCCGCCACCGGGAAGAACTCGCCGAAACCGGCGGCTACCATGCGCCGCTCGGGAACGCCCCGGGCGGCCAGATAGCGGACCACTGCCACTGCGCGGGCGGTGGAAAGCTCCCAGTTGGAGGGGAACTGGGGGGTGTTGATCGGGATCCGGTCAGTGTGACCGTCGATGCGCAGAATCCAGTCGATATCGTCTGGAATCTGGCTGGTAACATCCAGCAATACGTCTGCCAGCTTGTCCAGCTCCCGCATGCCATCATCGCCCAATTGGGCCGACCCCGAGGCAAACAGCAATTCCGAGGGCAACAGGAAGCGGTCCCCCACCACCCGGATGTTCTCGTTACTGGCCAGGATATCCCGCAGCCGGGCGAAGAATTCAGACTGGTACTGTTTAAGCTGGTTCACTCTGTCTGCCAGTAATGTGTTCAGTCGCTGGCTCACGTTTGCCAGCTCTTCTTCTTTCTCTGCAGTTAACTGCTCCTGCAGTTCCAGAGCCGACGCAATCTGTCGCAATTGCTCCCGCAACGAGGCGATCTGATTGGACAGGCGGAGTATCATTGCCTGCTGGCTGGCTGACATCTCATCTTTCTCGTCGATGGACTCTTCCAGGCTTGCCAGTCGTCCGGCCCGGGCGTCGGCAATAGCTGTCTGTCGCATCAACTGCTCGCGGGTGGATTCGAGGCGGTTTTCCAGCTGTTCATTTCGGTTCAGGCTGGTGCTGTAGTTGTCCTGAAGGTCGGCCATCCGTGTTTCCAGGGCGTCGGTCTTGTCTTGTTCCAGGCCGAGCAGCTCCGAGAGTTCGTTCAACTGGGCGTTCAGGCGGACAAGCTGGGCATCGCGGTCAGACAGGGTCTGGGACAGGTAAAGCTGGCTGACCACATAAACCAGCAACATGAAAATCACCAGCATCAGCAATGCTGACAGTGCATCGACATAGCCCGGCCAGACGTTGATGGTGCTTCGACTGCGGCGCCTGGATCCGATCATGACGGGGCAGTCCCGTCATCCACCCGGTCGACCAGATTGGTAACACCGGTCAGCCATTCTTCGAGCCCGTCATAGAATCGGTTCTGGGCATGGCCGGCCTGGATGTCGAGAAAACCGAGAATCAGCGATCCGCCAAGGCCGAAAAGTGAGGAGCTGAATGCTGTGCCCATGCCCTCAAGCGGCGTCAGCAGGCCTTCCTGGAGCTCTGCAAAGACCTTGCTGAAATCTTCCTGGCTCATGTCCAGACCGGTAATGACCTGACCCACAGAGTTGATAGTGCCCAGCAACCCCCAGAAGGTGCCCAGCAGCCCGAGAAATACCAGAAGACTGATGAAGTACCGGGTAATTTCCCGCTGTTCATCCATGCGGGAGTGGATACCGTCCAGTACGGTGCGCAGGGAGAGCGTGGACAGGGTGAAGCGGTCCTTCGTAGCATCCTCCCCGAGTTGCCTGGCCAGCGGCTTCAGCAAGCGGGGCTCCTGAACCACCGAGAGACCGGCGTTGCCCGTTCGGAACTGGGCAATCCACTTCATCTCTGGAAATAAAACAAACACCTGGCGATAGGTCAGGCCAATGCCTACAAGCAGGACCCCGACAATCAGCAGATTAAACACCCAGTTCGCCATGAAAGCCGAGATCAGGGGCTGATGGATGAGGGCGCCGACAATAACGACCACGCCAAGGAAAAGCGTCATCCAGAAGAGAGTGTGTTTGGGATTGCTCATGGAAATGGCCAGTTTTTGAGGTGTTCCTCAAAACGTTAGCACAGATACAAGGGGACACTAGAGACAGTAACTCAAGTTTAATCGGGGACCGGGGCGGGAGAAAACAGATCGGGCTCAGACAAGGGTTCTGTCCGACCCCGATCCTGTTTTGAGGTCAAGCTATCAGCCGTCTTGCAGGGTCTGCAGAACGGCTTTCGCTGCGCCTTCCGAAGAGGCCGGGTTCTGGCCGGTAATCAATTTGCCATCCACAACGATGTGTGGAGCCCAGTCATCTCCGCGGCTGTAGCGGGCGTTATTTTCCTTCAGCATATCCTCGAGCAGGAAGGGCACCACATTGGTGAGCTGCACGGCTTCTTCCTCGGTATTGGTGAAGCCGGTTACTTCCCGACCGCCAACAATGTTTTGCCCGGGTTTGATGAACACGTTCTTGAACACACCTGGCGCATGGCAGACTGCGCCGATTACCTTGTCCTGTTCATAAGCCGTCTTGATAAGCTCTGCGGACTTGTCATCATTGGCCAGATCCCACAGGGGCCCGTGACCGCCCGGGTAAAAGATGGCGTCGTACTGGTTCATGTCCACATCGGCCAGCTTTTTGGTGCTCGCCAGCATTTCCTTGGCGTGAGCGTCTTTGGTAAAGCGCCGGGTAGTATCGGTTAGCGCTTCTTCCGCTTCACTGTTGGGATCTACCGGCGGCTGACCGCCTTTAGGTGAGGCCAGGGTGATATCGGCACCGGCATCTTTGAAGACATAAAACGGTGCGGTGAATTCTTCTAGCCAGAAACCGGTCTTGTGGCCGGTGTCCCCCATCTGGTCGTGCGACGTCAGAACCATCAGTATTTTCATAGTTTCGACCCTCCTGTCGGGAGTCTGGAATGTAGTTTTCGGCTGTCTGTAAGATTAGGTTGTGCTGGTTTGCCATGATTTCAATGGGGCTTACGTGCAAATCCGGAGCATGGATGTTTATAAGCGCTATACTGAAAATTAAAGTATTTAAAAGGTCGGGAACTGCAATTTTGATGAAATATCTGTTCGGGCGAGCGTGCTTTTTTACCTTGCTGGTGGCGTTTTCGATCACGGCCGGGGCGCAGGGTGATAACACCACGGATTCGCCATTCACGGTTACTGTGGGTGTCGACCATTCACCGCCCTACCGGATAGTGAATGCCCAGACACAGTCCGGTCTGTATCTGGATATTTTTAACGAAATTGCCGAACGCCTGGACTGGCAGGTGGTTTATGAAGAGGTGCCGTTCCGCCGTATCCTGTTGCTCATGCGTGAAGGAGAGGTGGATATCATGCTGGGGCCGGTGAAGGTGGAAAGTCGCCAGGATTTCATGACTTATGTGGCGCCGGCCTTTCCGCCGGAGAGGCGTCTGTTTTTCTATCTGGATGAGGAAAACCGCATTGACCGGTATAGCGACCTGTACGGTAAATCGGTCGGGGTGCTGGAAGGCGCAAGGTATTTCGAACGGTTTGACCAGGATGAAAAGCTGAACAGGCAGCCAGCGCCCAGATACCGAAACCTGATGATGATGCTGGAAAAAGGCCGCGTGGATGTCGTTGTGGCACCGGAATTTGCCGGCCTCGCCGCTGCCAGGAATCTTGAGCTACAGGCGGAAGTCTCGCCCTTTTCTGTTCCCGGGAAGTCGTCGTGGATTGCAGTCTCGAACAAGTCTCCGGTCATGTCCCATGCCGATGAAATTGTTGAAGCCCTTGAGCAGGTTGAGCGTGAAGGTCTGATGGAGAGTCTGGTACAGGAATATACGGGATCGTCGGTTAACTGATCCTGCCAGTTTGACTGGCGTCAGTTGTTGGCACCTGGAACTTCGCTTGCTCATCGTTGTCAGCTATTCTTTGTATTCTAAAGGAATAGGGACTTGATATGACAACGATCCGCCTGTGGGACCTGCCCACCCGCCTGTTTCATTGGCTGCTGGTTCTGGCTGTGATTGGCTCTGTGGCTACCACCAAGATGGGGGGGAGCTGGATGGCGTGGCACGAGCGCCTTGGCCTTGTGGTAATCGGCCTGCTCAGCTTCCGCCTGATATGGGGTTTTGCTGGCCCAACCTACGCCCGGTTCATGCAGTTTGTGCGTGGCCCTGGGGCGGTTGTGGCTTACCTGCGTGGCCAGTGGCAGGGTGTTGGCCACAATCCATTGGGTGCGTTGTCTGTGCTTGCTCTGATGGGCGTGTTCGGATTTCAGGCGGTTACCGGCCTGTTCGCCAACGATGACATTGCCTTCAATGGCCCTCTGTACCGGCTGGTTTCTTCCGGCTGGAGCGACACCCTGAGTGGCTGGCACCGACAGGCGGAATGGTATCTGTACGGGCTGGTAGCGCTGCATGTGTTGGCAGTGCTCTATTATGCCGGTGTCAAAAAAGACAATCTGGTGCGGCCAATGGTAACCGGGCGTAAGGCCGTGGCGGATGAACAGGCAGCGGATGCCAGGGGCGGTGGCTGGATAGTGTTCGTAATTGCAGTGGCAGTTTCGGTGGGCGTTGTCTGGGTAGCGAATGGCGGCCTTGTGCCGCCACCGCCACCAACCCAGGATCTGGGCTGGTAATGATTTCCGCGCTGATTACTCGGCGCGGAAGTCGTCGTGACATGCCTTGCAGGTATCGCCAACCTTGGCGAACTGCTTGGCTATAGCCGCTTTGTCGCCGCTTTCAGCGACTTCCTGCAGCTTCCCGGATTCTTTTGCGAAGCTCATGGCGATGTCCTGGACTTTGTCCAGCTCATTGAAGAAGTTCGGCTTCAGGCGGGTATCGTCGGCGCGGTCGTTCGCACTGTCCCGGCTGAAAAGAGTACCCATGCCGGAGTTGGCGACAGCGGCAATGGCATTAGCTGCGGCAACAATCTGCTTTGCGTCGAACTCGGCGGATTCTTCGACGGCCTGTGCCTTGATCTTGCCCATGTTCCAGGCGGCAAACTGATAGGCGGACTGGCGGGTTTCAATCTGGTCTTCAACGCTCATCTGGGCGGCGGCCGGCATGGCCAGAGCGGTTGTCAGTAAGGCGGCCGCCAGCGGAGCAGCAAACAATGCGGTCGTTTTTTTCATTTCAGATCCCTCTTGTTTCATCATATTAATCGTGAAAAAGCCCTATAAAGGCGTGGTCCGAACTGTCAAACCTGTATAGGCTAATTCCTGACAGATATAAGAGGGTAAAGTTCATTCGGGAGAATTTCCACCATGGCAATCTGGACAACCACCCCTGATCTCGAGCAAATGACCGCGCTGAGCAGGAATACTGCGGTCAGCTATATGGGCATTGAGTATCTTGAAATCGGCGACGACTACATCAAAGGGCGCATTCCCGTGGACCATCGTACGGTCCAGCCTTTCGGGATTCTGCATGGGGGCGCTTCTGTGCTGCTGGCGGAAACGCTGGGCAGTATGGCTGCAAACTGGTGTGTCAGGGACAAGGGCATGATGGCCGTTGGGCTGGATATCAATGCCAATCACCTTCGCCCGGCCAGTAGTGGCTGGATTTACGGCGTAGCACGGCCATTGCATCTTGGCAGTGCCACTCAGGTATGGGAGATCCGGCTTGAGAATGAACAGGGTAAGCTGACGTGTATTTCCCGCCTCACCATGGCGATAACCAAGCGCCACTGATAAAGTTAGATGAGTTGTTCAACCAGATATTTCTCTGGTCCCCTTATCATCGGTTCGGGATACTCATGTCTGAAAGCCTGTTGAGTAGTCGGGCGCGTTTGCGCTGTATGCAGCTGGTTATGCTGCTGTGTTTCTCCGGTTTTTTTACCCTCGCCTACGGCAATACCGAATTTCGTTGCGACACGCTGGTTGCCAGCGGGAACCCTGAATACCCGCCAATGCTCTGGCATCCGGAAGACGATCCGGGAACCCTGACTGGAGCGGTGCCCGCGCTGTTACGGGAAATTGTCGAACCGTTGGGTATCGATGTTGTGGTCCGCGACCAGGGCTCCTGGGCCCGGGTGCTGCACATGGCCAGACTTGGCGAGATTGATGTGGTTGCGGGGGCGTTTCTGACTGATGAACGGCGCACTTACCTGGACTATGCCCAGCCGCCGATTACCTGGTCACCCACAACGGTCTGGGTGGCACGGGGGAAGGAGTTCAAATACCGGTACTGGTCAGATCTTCGGGGTAAGCTGGGTAGTACGCTGATAGGCAACAGTTTCGGACAGGATTTTGATCAGTTTGCTGAAAACTATCTGGCCATTGAGGGCATCCGGACCATCGAGCAGTCGTTCCGTATGGCCAAGCTGGGTCGGGTTGATTATGTGCTCTATGAACATCTGCAAGGGCGGACCAAACTCACGAAAATGGGAATGGAAGATGAATTCGTCAACCTGATTCCGCCGATCAGTAGCGAAGCCCTCTATTTTGCCTTTCCCAAGCGTTCGGCTTGTAATACCCCAGCCTTCCGGGAAGCGTTCGCCAGGCGTATGGCAGAAGTTACCGAGCAGCGCCGGATTGATGACCTGAGCAGGCAATATTCTGAAAAATACCTGGAGTCCGGTGATTGAGGGTTTAAACGCCCTGATCGGGCAGATTCACGCTGACCTGCCCCCGCCCCAGGTCTTTGGACCGATATAGCGCACGGTCGGCACGATGCATCAGGTCTTCCACACGCTTATCGGTGTCGGTCAGCACGGTAATACCGAAACTGGCGCTTGGCTGGATCTGATCGCCGCGATAGTGCACCGTTGAGCTGCGTATCAGCTTCAGCAGGCGCTCGGCCATCTCCACTGCCCTGTCAGCCGAGGCTTCGGGCAGAAGTATCGCAAACTCTTCCCCACCCATTCGGGCGACGCAGTCGGACTCCCGGATTCGTTCACGCAGCAGCGCCGAGATGTGCCGGAGTACGTCATCGCCGGCTTCGTGACCGTAGGTGTCGTTGACCTGCTTGAAGAAATCCAGGTCAATCATGATCAGCGCCAGCGGCGTCTGGTAACGTTGAGCCTGGCTCAGTAACTGCCCGCCAAAGGTAAAAAAGGCGCGGCGATTGTTCAGTCCGGTCAGTTCGTCGGTTAGCGATGCTTTGCGGGCTGCTTCATGGGCTGTCTGGAGTGCAAGCTCCATTTCCTTGCGTTCGGTGATATCGGTGGCGATTTCCAGGCGTACCATGCGGCCATCTGTCCACCGGATAGCCTGATCCCGGCATTGATACCAGCGCTTGTCCAACTGGTTCTGAAACTCCCACACATGGGTGCCTGTCGGTGTGCCGTCTTTGTTGAGCAGCAGATGATTGGTGCAGAAATCACAGGGGCCATCGCCGCCCTGAAGGACGGCCCAGCACTTGCGACCCTCGATGGCTCCCCAGGTCTGGCGCCCGTAGGCATTCATGTAGAGGAGGTCGTAGGTTTCAAAGTCTGAGACGTAGACCAGTGCATCCAGATTATCCAGAACCGCCTGCAACCCTTCGGCGGATGTATGTTCCGGGGGGAGTGCCTGCCCGCTATGGGCAGGCAGGTTCAGTGACGGGATGCCTGATTTCATAAAATCCTTTTCGGGTCAGTCAAACTCGGGTAATTGCGGCTCGGCGACATCCTTGCCTGCGTCCTGCCAGGCGTCGAAGCCGCCGGCAATGGATTGAACATTCCGGTAGCCCATCTGCTTCAGCGCTTTGGCGCTGAGTGCAGCGCGGCCAGACGTTTTGCAGTACAGAACGATCTTCATGTCGCGGTTTTCCAGTGATGGATCGTTGCTGAATTTGAATTCGAGCAGCCCGCGGGAGATATTGACCGCGCCGGGCACGTGACCCTGGCGGTATTCGTCGGCATCCCGGACATCCAGCAAAAGATCGGCCTGTTTGATGGCGTCGTCGGCCTGTTCCAGGGAGATTTCGTCGATATCCTGTTTGGCTTCCTGTACCAGATCATGTGCGGTTTTCATGGTGCCTCCTATAGTCCGTCCAGCATGAACCAGACCGGGTGATTTTACGAGTGTTGAACACAGTCAGAATGTTACCAGGCCCCGTATAAGGGCCGTCGTTCCGGCTACGGCGGCGATGCCCAGTATCAGTGGCCGCAGACGTTCAAATGCTATCCTGTGTACCAGGCGGCCAGACAGCCAGAAACCGATCAACACGCCAGGGAACGTTGCCGCGAACAGCATCAACTCCTGCCAGCCAAGGTAGCCTGAAAACAGCAGGGCTGTCAGGCTCAGAAAGCTGGCCACCAGAAAGAACGCTGACATGTTGGCCCGGACCAGAGGCCCTTTCTCATTCTGGTAAATCAGTGCAATAGGGGGACCGCCGATAGCGGTGATGGTTCCCATATAAGTGGATGCGGCGCCGGCGATGGCACTGTTGGTGGCATTCAGTCGTGGCTTCAGTCCGCCGACGCTCAGGGCAACACCTGCGAGTATCAATACACCGAAAATCAGCTCGAAGCCTTTGGGCGAGAGAATCGTCAGGGTGACACCGGCCAGAACCATGCCGATAGCACCGCCGCCAATGGCAAAACGTACCTGTCGGACTTCCAGCGCCGCACGGTTGCGTGCCAGCATGAAGATGGTCAGCAAGGTGGCGTTCAGAACCAGAGGCGCCGGCAACAGCAGGGGGCTGATAAGGAAAAGCAGCGGTGCCGAAAGCGTACCGATGCCATAACCAGCCACGCCTTGCAGGCAGGCGCCGGCAACAATGGCCAGATTGGCTAACACAAGCTGCAGCAGGGAAATGTCTGGCAAGAGCGGGCGTCCTTATGAGGCTGAGATGCTGGGTTTTACGGAAAAAGAACTGATAAGCAGCATGATACCTGATGATGAAAATGCAAGTTGCCTGGCAGGTTCCCGATGGGCTCCGGGCGGCAAATATAACCACAGCAGTTTGCAGGCATTGAAATGAAGCAGCCAATAACGGGCTATCACAAAGATGAGGAGCGCCATTGGGTGGCGCAACTGGCTTGCAGGCATAACCAGCATGTTCGCCACGACCCGCCGTGGATCAATCGGCCCTGGGTGACGACGGCTGGCGGGCGACAATCCATGCTCGGGTTCCAGCTGGATTGTAAAAAGTGCGATGAAGGGGCACCGCCAGACCCGCAGCCGTGAACCCGGTTTAATCGCCCTGAGCGAGGTTCAGCCCACCCAATGTCAGTATCTGGCGGCGCGTTTCGTTTTTGTCTTCTTGCAGTTTTTCCAGAAGGTCGTCAATCGCAGCTGGCAGAATGTCCGGAGCCTGTTTGCGGAAGCAGCTGATCAGCTCAGTCTGTACGCGAAGGTCCTGAAAACTCCCATAAAGCTTCTGCCGCTCTTTCAGGATCTTTAATGCGTCTTTCCAGCTTTTTGTGTCGAGCTCCATCAGATAGCGAATGCGCTTGAGCTGCTTTCTGAGGTTGTGGATGTTTTCATCCGGTGAGTCATGGAGCAGCTCGGCGGTTTGGCGGTTGAAAGTCTTCACGCGTCGTTCTACCGCTTTATTGATGTCCTGGCGGCTCAGCCGGCTGGCAAGTTTTCTGAAAGCTCCAGAGTGAATCAGGTCTTCCCAGTCGTGCATGGCCTCCCGGTAACCCTTGCTCTCCAGCCTTTTCACCAGTGCGTTATGTTCATGATGAGCCTCGGTTATGGCCCAGGTTTCCAGAGCTGTTTTCAATTCATCATGGGAGCCGCACAGACCGGGCAAATCCTGTATGAATACGTGCAGGTCCCGCAGCGGGCCGGTGGCTTTTACCTGATGCTTGAGCTGTTTCACCGACCGGGCCAGAGATTTATCGCCGATGACTTCCTGCAGCGATTCGGCCACCGCACGGCTGCGACGGAGTGCAATGCGGAACTGATGCAGAAATTCGTCGTCGAGACCGGTTTTTACTCCGGGTTCAAGGTCGCGAAGGCGTTTTAACTGGTGCTGCAATGCCTTCAGGATGTCTTTGGCCGGGTCCTTGCCGTCGGTTGCGGCCTTTTTTTTGTTCTTCCGGGCGAACTCGCGGTAACTGTATTCCCTGGGTGTTAAAAACGCTTCGAGCCTGGCCTTGCCCTTTGCCAGTTTTTGCCAGGGTTTGTCTGGCAGTGCGATACATAGAAAACTGGCGGTGGGCAGTTGAGCGGGAGGGTGTTTGAGTAGATAATCAGCGAGCTCCAGCAGGGCAGGGTTGTGGCCAATGACTGTGACGGTATCCTGTTTGTCATCCAGGGTTCCCAGCCACTCAAGCAGTCGCCGGTGGTCGAAAGTATAAAGCTCAGATGTGAAGTGCACCCGGTTGTCGGGAAACGCCGGGGGTACAATGCCTTCCAGGGTGCTACGTGCCCGGGTGGCGTCACTGGCGTAAAGGTCGCCACCCAGGGCGCCGCTGCGGTTGAGCGCCCGGGCAAGGGGTGCCAACTGGTCTTCACCCCGGCTGTTCAGAGGGCGATCACGGTCTTTCAGGTGCTCTTCCTGCCAGCTGGATTTGGCATGTCGAACAAGATACAGGTGCTTCATGGCGCCCTCCCGTGCGGAATTTGATGAAACTTTAGTCTGACATAACCTAAAGTCGTTTACATGGCGGCCGATAGCCGTATTACTCGCAACACTTGATATAGTGGGGCTCGTTGCTGTGTTTGCCTGGGACGGCATGTCGTCCCGGTAAACACTTGTAACAAACTGGAATCGCCTTCTGTTTACAGCTGTGCATAATCCGCGGGCCTGAAACATTGATCCGGAGCAAGAAACATGTCTTTCCTCAATAACTTTACCATCCGAACCCGGTTGTTGATCGGTGTGGTACTACCGGTATTGATAACCGCCGGCATTATCGCCTGGATCACCGCCAGTCAGATACAAGCTAACGGTGAAGCCGAGCTGGAACGGCTCGAGCGCGAGCTTTTGAGCACCCACAAACAGGGCCTCAAAAATCTGGTCGAATCAGCCCGTGACGTCATGCTGGAGGCGAAAAACAACGGATGGTCCGAGGAAGAGGCCAAAGCCGAGGCGCGGGAGCGTATGCGGTCCATCACTTTTGATGAGACCAACTACGTTTTTGTCTACAACCGTGACCTGGATAACCTGGCCTATGCGCCTGACCCCTCCAAAGAAGGTCCCGTCAGCAATCCCGATACCCGTAGCCTTCTTAACAACATTTTCAGGGCAGCAGAGGGTGACGGTTTTCACGAGTATGACTGGATGAACCCGTCCAGCGGTAACGTCGAGCCCAAAGTGTCCTATGCCAGGCTGATACCGGACTGGAACTGGATGGTGGGTGCCGGGGTATATGTGACCGACATTCAGTCCGTTCTGGCTGACACGCAGGAAGAGATCGATGAAGCCACGGCGCGAGCGCTTGGCTTCATTCTGATGGTTACGCTCGGGGTCATTGTTGTGGCGACGATTATCGGCATGCTGGTTGGCCGCACAGTAACCGGGCCTCTGCGTCAGATCAGCGATATGATGCGGGAAATTGCCGACGGTGATGGCGATCTGCGCCACCGGTTGCCGGAAGATGGTAACGACGAGCTGGCCGTGCTGGGCAAACGCTTCAACCACTTTGTGGTCAAGATTCAGGACACCGTCCGGGAAGTGGGCGCTACCACCGACCAGGTAGCTTCGGCGGCCGAAGAGCTGAGCAGTGTTGCCACCGAAACCCGCCAGTCAGTGCAGGAGCAGGGTAGCGAAACAGACCAGATTGCATCTGCGATCAATGAAATGGCGACCACTATCCAGCAGATTGCCGGTAATGCGAACTCGGTAGAGGGCGCTGCCTCGGATGCGGACCGCATGGCGCGCGAGGGTGGTGACACTATCACCAGCGCCCAGGTCTCGGTTAATCACCTGTCCGCGGAAATCGAGAGTACCGCCAAGGGTATTGATGCGCTGGCCGAGAAATCCGGTGACATCCAGCAGGTGCTCGACGTTATCCATGCGGTAACCGAACAGACCAACCTGCTGGCCCTGAACGCGGCGATTGAAGCGGCCCGTGCCGGTGAACACGGTCGTGGCTTCTCGGTGGTGGCCGATGAAGTTCGCCAGCTGGCCAAGCGTTCGGCGGAATCTGCTGATCAGATCCGGGAGATGATTGACGGCTTTGTGGAAGAGTCCAAAGCCTCGGTTGAGCGCATGAGCCACTCCCGCAAGAGCTCTGAGGAAACGGTGGAGCGGATCAATCACGCCACCAGTGCCCTGAACACCATTGTCGGTTCTGTTGGCCATATTCACGATCAGGTGACCCAGATTGCTACCGCCGCTGAGCAGCAAAGCCAGGTGGCTGAAGAAATCAACCAGAATGTGGTGCGCATTGTTGATGCGGCCCAGCGCAGCGACACCGGCGTGACCCAGACCAACGAAGCGAGCCAGGAACTGGCGCGTCTGGGTGAGCATCTGCGCGAGCTGGTTGGCCAGTTCAAGGTATGATCAAAAAGGTTAACACTATGAGTATTCGCAGAACTCTGCTTGCGGCCGCCACTGTCGTTGCGGCGGCAGTCGGCAGCCCGGCTCTGGCCGAGGAAACCTATACTCTGCGTCTGGCGGAAACCTGGGGGCCGAACTCACCGATTCTGGGCGAGACCACGAGGCACTTTGAAGACATGGTGGAGATGATGTCGGGCGGCCGGATCGAGGTTCGCATTGACTCTGCCAACAAGCACAAGGCGCCTTTTGGCATCTTTGATCTGGTGCGTAGCGGCCAATACGACATGGGCCATACTGCCTCCTATTACTATAAGGGCTCCATCCCCAACGCCATGTATTTCACCACCGTGCCTTTCGGCATGCTGGCGCCAGAGCAGTACGCCTGGTTCTACTATGGTGGTGGCATGGAGCTGATGCAGAAAGTGTACGAGCCTTATGGCCTGCTGTCGTTCCCGGGCGGGAATACCGGCAACCAGATGGGTGGCTGGTTCAACGAGGAAATCAATTCCCTTGACGATCTTGATGGTCTGAAGATGCGCACGCCCGGGTTTGCCGGCGAAGTGATGTCGGAACTGGGTGTTGCCGTTACCAACCTGCCACCGGGTGAGCTTTACACAGCGCTCGAGCGCGGCACCATTGATGCGCTTGAATGGGTCGGGCCGGCACTGGATTTCCCCATGGGCTTCCACCAGATTGCCGATTACTACTACTCGGGATGGCAGGAGCCGGGTGCTGAAGTTCAGTTCCTGATCAACCAGAAAACCTGGGACAAGCTGCCGGAAGAACTGCAGGAGATCCTGCGTGTGGCCATGCGCACGGCCGCCTACGACATGTATGCCAAGAGCACCAACGATAATGCTCAGGCCTGGGAGCGCATGAAAGAGGATTATCCGAACGTGGAACACAAAGTGTTCCCGCAAGAGGTTCTGGATGCCCTGCGGGAAACCACGCACCGACTGCTTGCCGAGGAAGCCGAAAACGACCCTCTGGCCCGGGAAATCATCACCTCCCAGCGGGAATATCTGAAGACGGTTCGCAAGTGGACCAACATTTCGGACAAGGCCTATCTGGACAGCGTGGCTGATCAGTAAGTCTTTAGCGGAAAACCCGCCGAAAAGCAGCAATATGAGGGGCAACAGGGTGCATGATTATCCTGTTGCCCCTTTTTGTTTGCCCCTGTTTCTGGAAAAATAGGTCGCTCATTCTTCGGGCAGGGCCAATGAAACAGACACTGCTTTCACTGCGCAATCTCACCAAGCAATTTGACGGCAAGAAGGTTCTGGATTCGCTGGATCTTGAGATTTTCGATGGCGAATTCATCACCCTGCTGGGCCCGTCTGGTTGTGGCAAAACCACCCTCCTGCGCATGATGGCCGGATTCGAGCATGCGGATGCGGGCTCCATCACCCTGGGCGGTCAGGATCTCACCCATACCCCGCCGGAAAACCGGCCACTGAATACAGTCTTCCAGAATTACGCGTTATTTCCGCATATGTCGGTCTTCGACAATGTGGCCTATGGCCTGAAAATGGAAAAGCGCCCGAAAGACGAAATTCAGCAACGGGTGAAAGACGCCCTGACCATGGTGCAGCTGGAAGACTTCGCCAAACGCAAACCGCATCAGTTGTCCGGTGGCCAGCAACAACGGGTTGCGATTGCCCGGGCGGTGATCAAGCGGCCGAAAATGCTGTTGCTGGATGAACCGCTCTCGGCGCTGGACTACAAGCTACGCCGCACCATGCAGGTAGAGCTGAAACGGTTGCAGCGGGAATTGGGCATTACCTTTGTGTTCGTGACTCACGATCAGGAAGAAGCGCTGTCCATGTCTGACCGCGTAGTGGTGCTCAAGGATGGCCGCATACAGCAGTTGGGTACGCCCCGTGAGGTCTATGAACGCCCGGCCAATCTGTTTACCGCGCGTTTTGTGGGTGAGACCAACTTTTTCCCCGGCCGGGTGGATGCAACCAACGGCGACGACACCATCACCGTGGATGTTTTCGGCCTCAAGCGTAACTTCCGCAAGCCGGATTTCGCCGTTACCCGCGGCCAGGAACTGCACGTGCTGTTGCGCCCCGAGGATATACGGGTACTGGCTCCTGAAGATCACGACGGTGTGGCAGGGGAAGTTGTCGAACGGAATTATAAGGGCAGCACACTCGATTCAGTGATCCATTTGCAGGATGGCACGGAAGTGCTGGCCTCGGAATTTTTTGACGAAGACGATCCCGCCTTTGATTATCGTCTGGGAGAGCCGGTAAGAGTCAGCTGGGTTGATGGCTGGGAATGGCTGTTGCCACAGGAAGCCGCTGCGGAGGAAGCATCCGTTGATGCGTAGTGTCATGCAGCAGCCGTTCAGAACAGCGGTGCTGGTGCTGGTCTGGGGCTGGTTGCTGTTTCTGGTACTGGCCCCGAATCTGCTAGTGGTCGGCGCCAGTGTGATGACCCGGAATCCGGGCAGTTTCATTTCCCTCCCGCTGACCCTGAATGCCTATCGGCAACTGCTGAACCCGCTTTATCTGGACGTCTTCCTGCATTCATTGTACATGGCAGGGATGACCACACTGGTGTGTCTGCTGATTGGTTATCCCTTTGCCTGGGCGTTGTCGAAATTGCCGAAACAGCGCCAGGTGTTGCTGATATTCCTGTTGATCGTGCCGTTCTGGACTAATTCCCTGGTTCGCACCTACGCCCTGAAACTGATTCTGGCTACCAATGGCCTGCTCAACAACGCACTGATATCGATCGGCCTGATTGATGAGCCGATGCGACTGCTCTATACCGAGGGTGCCGTGATTATTGGCCTGGTGTATCTGTTGCTGCCGTTCATGATTCTGCCGTTGTATTCGGTGTTTGATGACCTTAAGGAAGATCTTCTGCGGGCTTCCCATGATCTGGGAGCGGGACGGCTGTCGACTTTCATTCACGTGATTGTGCCCTTGACCCTGCCCGGAGTTCTGGCGGGCGTGATGCTGGTGTTGTTGCCGGCCATGGGATTGTTCTTTGTACCGGATATCCTGGGTGGTTCGCGCAATCTGTTGGTGGGTAACGTTATCAAGAACCAGTTTCTGGATGCTCGCAACTGGCCTTTCGGGGCGGCCGCCAGCATTGTGCTGACCGTGACCATGGCGTTTCTGATGTTTGCTCATCGGCTCAGTAAACGGCGGATCGGGGAGGACGGCGCATGAACCGGTGGTTGCCCCGCACCTACCTCACGCTGGTCTACCTGTTGCTCTACGCCCCCATCGTGGTGTTGGTGGTGTTCTCGTTTAATGACTCGCGTACCGGTTACGAATGGGGCGGTCTGAGCTGGCGCTGGTACGAAGCCCTGTTCAACAACCGGGCCATGGTCGAAGCCATGTGGAATTCCCTGTGGCTGGCATTGTCAGCCGCCACCGTGTCCACCGTTATCGGTGCCCTTACTGCTCTGGCGTTGCACCGCTACCGTTTCCGCGGCAAAAAAGTGCTCAATGGCATGCTGTTTGTGGTGATGATGTCACCCGAAATTGTGCTGGCTATTTCCCTGCTGGCGCTGTTCCTGCTGATAGGGCTACAGCTGGGGTATGTTTCCCTGTTGCTGGCGCACGTGACCTTTTGTCTGCCGTTTGTGGTGATCACCGTGATGGCCCGCCTGAGCGGATTTGACGAACGCCTGCCAGAGGCAGCGCGGGACCTAGGGGCCAATGATTTCACCATGACCCGCACGGTGCTGATTCCGGTGATCATGCCGGCACTACTGGCAGGCTGGCTGTTGGGTTTTACACTGTCACTGGACGACGTGGTGGTAAGCACTTTTGTCAGTGGCCCGAGTTACGAAATTCTGCCCCTGCGCATCTATTCCATGGTGCGCGTCGGTCTGAAGCCCGAGGTGAATGCCCTGGGCACGCTGTTGCTGGTGTTTTCACTGGTTATGCTGATGTTGTCGCAATGGATACTTACAAGGAGCAAGCAATGAAAAAAATCGCACTGGCCACCCTGTTGGCAGTGGGCCTGACGGGCTGCAGTTCCGAAGAACCGGAAGTTCTGAACCTGTATAACTGGTCTGAATACATGCCCCAGGAAGTCCTGGACCGTTTTACCGAGGAAACCGGTATCCAGGTGGTTTACACCACCTACGACAGCAACGAGGCCATGTATGCCCGGCTGAAACTGCTGGACGACAACGCTGCCTATGATCTGGCAGTACCGTCTACCTATTACGTCAGCAAGATGCGCCAGGAAGATCTGCTGATGCCGATTGACCGCAGCAAGATTGAAGGCTTCGACAACCTCGACCCGGAGCTGGTGAATCTGGATATCGACCCGGACAACCAGTACAGCGTTCCTTACCTGTGGGGCACCACCGGCCTGGCCGTGGACACCGCCGATGTGGAAGGCGAAGTGACGGCCTGGGAAGACCTGTGGGACGAGCGCTTTGAAGGTCGGGTCATGCTCACCAATGACATGCGGGAAGTGTTCCACGTTGGTTTGCGTGTGCTCGGATACTCCGGCAACAGCACCAACCCGGAAGAAATCGAAGCTGCTTATGAAAAGCTGACTGAGCTGATGCCGTCTGTTCGTACCTTCAACTCGGATGCCCCTCGTATGCCCTATCTGGAAGGCGAGGCCGATGTCGGCATGATCTGGAACGGCGAGGCCGTTATGGGTCGTGATGCCTTGCCAACGCTGGAGTACGTTTACCCGGACGAAGGCATTATCGCCTGGCTGGACAGCTTCGTGATTCCGAAGAACGCCAAAAACCCGGAGGCCGCCCACGAATTCATCAACTTTGTGCTGCAACCGGAGATTTCCGCGCTGATCAGCGAAGACATTGGCTATGCCACACCAAACCTGCCAGCGCGTGATCTGCTGGACGAGTCAGTCGCCAATGACCGGGCCAGCTATCCCAACGACACCGACATGGTGAATGCCGAATTCCAGGAAGATATTGGTGATGACGCTTTGCAGGTCTATGCCAAGTACTGGGAAATGCTGAAGTCCGGCCAGTGATGCCGGATCAGACACCAGGCGCCGTGTAATCCGGTGCAATTCCGGACTGCGCAATGCAGTCCGGAATGTTCATGCCCTGCAAAGCCCCTTCCGCCGTTATCAGCAGGGTTTTCATGCCCGCCTCTTGTCCGCCCAGAATGTCGGTGTGTAGCGTGTCCCCCACCATCAGGATCTCACCGGGGTCTACGCCGTCGAGCTTTTCCAGCACTGCCCTGAAGGCCGGCTGATAGGGCTTGCCGTAGAATTCAGCCTGAATTCCGCACTGAGCCATCAATAGATGGGCAAAGTACCCCGGTTCGAGGGTCAGGCAATCGCCTCTGGGCGCCACCAGGTCCGGGTTGGCTACCAATACCGGGCGGGGATTTTTGCGAAGGCTCCGGGCCAGTGCGCCGTGTATTTCCTCCTTCCAGCCTTCGCTACTCAGGAAGAGAAAGCCGTCCATCTGGTCCAGTTGCCTATCGCTGATGCCTGGCCGCACGGGGAACCACTCCAGAGGCAAAGCTTCTGGGGTTGAGGAAGCGGGCGAAACCACACCGTATCGGCCGGTTCTGGGGTGCCCGTACAGCGATCGCTCCAGTACCCAGCGGCTGGAAATGAGCGCATCAGGTTGAACCGCAAACCCCATGCCCTGATATTTCCCCACCAGGTCACCGTGGCTGGCGGTGGCGGCGTTGGAAAGAATCAACACGGTTTTGCCCAGATGTTGTAACTCGCGAAGTCGCCGGACTGCGGCAGGGAATGCCCTGGGCCCTGCGTTCAGCACACCAAAAGCATCGAACACAAAGACCTGGAAATGGTCGATGAGCGGCGCCAGGGAATCCAGCGGCTGAGTCTCGGGCTGCTGCCAGGCAGGCAAGCCTGCCGGCAGGGTTGCACGGATGCGCTGGTACTGGTCAAAGGCCCAGGCCGGAGTGGGGGTAACTCCGGCAAAGGAGATCGGATGGGTATCGGTCATGAGTTCAGAGTACCGCCTCACGGACCTTCGCGGAAACCCACTCCGAGATCACCACCGTACCCAGGATGACGATAAAGATCATGGCGACCTGGTTCCACGCCAGGGTGCTGAGGGAGGCGTTGAGCTGTATCCCCAACCCGCCGGCACCGACGAGCCCGAGTATGGTGGACTCCCGTATATTGATATCCCAGCGGAACACGCTGATGCCCCAGAACGCCGGCAGAATCTGTGGGACCACCGCGTAATCGATTACCTGGGCGCCAGAGGCGCCAGTGGCGCGAACTGCCTCCACCTGTTTCTCGTCGATTTCCTCAATGGCTTCATAAAGCAGCTTGGCGATAAAGCCAATGGAACGAAGGCCAATCGCGACAATGCCTGACAGCAGGCCCGGGCCGATAATGGCAACCAGCAGCAAGGCCCAGATCAGGGAGTTGATGGAACGGGAGGCGACGATCACCAGCAGCGCCACCGGACGGACGAACCGGGTGCTGGGAGTGGTGTTGGTGGCCGCCAGGAAGGCCACTGGTATGGCGAATATGATGCCCAGAAGGGTGCCCAGGGTGGCAATGTTGATAGTGTCCCAAAGCGGTTCCCAGAGATTGTTGATGTAGCCCCAGGCTGGCGGAAACATACGTTCGCCGATGTCAGCCGCCTGGTCTGGTGCGTCACTGACAAAGGCCCAGATGGTGTTTTCGTTCATCAGTTGCCAGCACACCACGGTCAGTGCCACCAGCCAGAACCAGCCGGTCCATCGCAACAGGGTTTGTTTCGGTGTCCTGAACTGCCACACAGGGTGAGCGTTTGATGTCTGGTTTGTCACTGAACCCACCTGCGAACGTAAGACGATGAGTATTCCACCACAAGAACAATGGCTATGATGATGATCAGAACGGCACCGGCCGAATCGTATTCGTAACGGTCGATGGCGGTGTTCAGGGTCGCGCCGATACCACCTGCCCCGACGATGCCAATCACCGCCGATTCCCGGAAGTTGATGTCCAGCCGGTACAGCGACAGCCCGACGAGGCGGGGCATTACCTGGGGCTGCACGGCATAGTTCACCACCTGCCACCAACTGGCGCCTGTCGCCCGGACGGCTTCGATCTGGCTGAGGTCACAATCCTCGATTTCTTCCGCCAGAAGCTTGGACAGAAAGCCGATGGTGGCGAAAGTCAGGGTCAGAAAGCCGGCCAGAGGCCCGAACCCGAACATGGCCACCAGCAGAATGGCGATGATGATCTCCTGGAAGGATCGGGAGAGGGTAATAATGGCCCGGCACCCCAGATAGAGAGGAGCCGGTGCAAGATTACGAGCAGCGCCAATGCCAATGGGAACCGAAATCAGGATGCCGGCCACGGTTGAGGTCACGGTCATGGTCAGGCTTTCCATCAGCCCGGCGTAAATGTCATTCCAGCGCGACGTGAAATCGGGAACCAGAAAGCCCTGAACAAATCGCCAGCCCCGCTCCAGGCCCAGATACACCCGTTGCCAGTCCACTTCTACAGTCTGTATGGCAAGCACAAGGTAGATCAGGCCGCCAAGCAGAATAATTTTTCGCCAGAGCGGGTTGGTCAGCAGTACCGGTGGGCGTTTCCAGTGGGTGGGGTAAGGCTGTGTCTGTTCCGCCATTTACAGAGCCTCCACCAGATCGACTGCCGGCGTTTCCGGTGTGGCCGATTGCGTGGAATTCTCACCCCGCAGTTGGGTCCAGTCCTCGTCGCCATAGATGGTGGTCAGCACACTGTCCGTGAGGGAATCCGGCGCGCCGTCAAAAACAACCTCACCAGCTCGCAGGCCAATGATGCGGTCGGCAAACTGCTGCGCCAGCATGACATCGTGAATATTGATGATGGCGGGCAGGTTACGCTCCTGGCAGGCGGTACGAATCAGCCGCATGATCTGGCGCGAGGTTTTCGGATCAAGCGAGGCGGTGGGTTCATCCACCAGCAGCAGCTCCGGATTCTGCTCCAGAGCCCGGGCGATACCGACTCGCTGGCGCTGGCCACCGGATAGCGCATCGGCGCGCTTGTTGTAGTGTTCAGCCAGGCCGACCCTGTCCAGCAGAGAAAACGCGAGAGTGATGTCTTCGGGGCTGAATTTCCGGAAACAGGAACGCCAGGCCGACACATAACCCAGCCGACCGGAGAGCACGTTTTCCATCACCGTCAGGCGCTCTACCAGGGCGTACTCCTGAAAGATCATGCCGATCCTGCGGCGTTCCCGGCGTAGCTCCCGGCGGTTCAGTCCGGTGAGTTCGGTCGTGCCCAGGGTAATGGAGCCACGGGTGGGCTCCACCAGGCGATTGATGCAGCGGATCAGTGTGGATTTACCCGCCCCGGATGGCCCGATCAGGCCCACCACCTGGCCAGCGGGAACTTCAAAGCTGGCATTGTGGAGGGCCTTGTCACCGGTTTTATAGGTTTTCGAGATCTTGTCCAGTTTTAGCACGTGGTACCGCCCGGCCGGTTACTGACAGTTGTAGGCGACACCGTTGGCGTCGTCGATCTTGCGAATCACTTCCCAGTGATTCTTGAAGGTGATGGGGACAAACTGGGCCTCACCGGACTTGGAGAATTCCTCCTCCAGAGCGGAGCCTTCCCAGTCAAAGGAGAAGAAGGCCTCCTGGATTTTCTCCTGTAGCTCCGGTTTCAGGTTGTGGGCAATGCCGTAACTGGTTGTCGGGAAGGTCTGGGATTTATACAGGCTGACGATCTGGTCTTCGCTGACCACGTCCCGGCTGAGCATGCGGTTGAGCACCGAGTTGGCAATGGCGGCTGCCTTGTAGTCCTGGTTGGCCACGCCCAGGATGGAGTTGTCGTGTTTGCCGGAGAAGACCGGCTCGAAGTCTTCGCCAGGCACCATGTTGTAGTCGGCTTTGAGTATGGCCGAAGGTGCCTTGAAGCCGGAGTTGGAGGTCTGGGAGGTAAAGGCCATTTCACCACCACGAATATCTTCCACCTCATCAACGCCGGAGTCCGGATAGCTGATGATTTCCATTTCATAGCCGAACGAGCCGTCTGCTGCTGCCATCATGGTAAACGGACGGTAGCCGGCACAGGCCACGGCCAAGGGATTGGAGCCGGTATTGAAGCCGGCAATATGCAGGCGGCCGGCACGCATGGCTTCAATCTGGGCGGCGTTGGACTGTACCGGGAAGAACTGGACTTTCTTGCCGGTAGTGTCGGACAGGTGCTCAAGAAACTCGGACCAGACTTCTTTGTAGACGGCAGGATCTTCCACCGGGGTGTAGGCAAAGACAAGGGTGGAAGGATCCGTCTGTTTCGAGGTGTCGGAGGGGATGTCCGCGACCAGATCGCCGTCGTTGTCCTGATAACGGTTGTCCAGCTGGAACGCACCGTGGGCCAGAACCGGTGTCAGCATGGCGGCACAGCTCAGGGTCAGAAGCTTTTTCATGGTTGTCACCTTCGGGTTATTTGGGGATTCCTTTAACGCGACCCTACGGCGATCAGATGATTCTTTTATGACAAATAAAGGGAAATTCCAGCTTTCATAAAAAGTTCATTTTCTGGCCAGTGTTTTTGTCAGCGGGTTTAAAATCCTGAAGATTTGCACATATCGGCATGGTTTCTATACTCAAAGAGACCATAAATAAAACAAGGAGAATCTCGATGGGTAAAGCAGTCAATGGCAAGTTCCAGAGCATGGAGCAGGCACAAAATACGCGTAACGATCTGATGGGAAGCGAAATCCCGCAGGACCTTATCTATATTGATGAGGCAGAGCAGACTATCCGGGTCATGTTGCCGCCAGAAGAAGCCCGCGAAGTCTATGAGATTTTCGACCGGCACGGTGTCACGTATAGCTGAAGGCACTAAACTCACTTTCTGACCTTCCTGCCGTCCTGATCAACAGCAAAAGGGCGGCTTTCCTTCTCCCTGGTAAACTGGTCTATAATCGAGGCTGACCGACAAACAACGCAGGTTTGCCTCCCTGATGCCTCTGTTCAGCCTGCTACGTCTGATCATCATTCTTTTTCTGGTTCTCATCGCGCCTTCGCTGGCTTATTCCGCTTCTCAACCAGTTACCGAAGGTTGGGAATACCGGTGGGGTGATTCTCCCTTCAGCGAGGAAGGTGAGCCCGAGTGGGCCCTGAACGACGAACCCGGCCAGTGGCACAGCATTGACTTCCCCTCGAATCCTCCCGGCCGGGCCGGGCGTGAAAATGTCTGGTTCCGGGTAACTCTGCCCGCCGGAGAGTGGCAGGATCCGGTTCTTTATATTTTCAGTGTTGATCTGATCGTCCAGGTCTGGATGGATGGTGAAAAGATCTACCAGTATGGCGATTTTGATGCCCAGGGGCGGGGCCGGTTTGAAGGCTGGCCCTGGCATGAAATCATGCTTCCCGAGGACTATGACGACAAACCGGTTTATTTTCGGGTCTTCTCCAATTACACGGATATTGGTTTGTGGGGCGAAGTTTCCCTCATGGATCATCCGGATCTGGTGTTGTACATCCTCCGGAATTCCCTTGAAGCACTGGTGATTGCCGGCTTTGCCACGCTGATCGCCCTGTTGGCGATTATTTTCTCGCTGCTGCAGACAGAAAGAAAAACCTTTGCGAGTATCTCGCTGTTCACCCTGTCTTCTGCCCTGATGCTGGTTTCTGAAAGCCAGGCCAGCCTGTTGATTGCCTACAAGCCATTGATGTGGGATTACCTGGCGGCGGGTTCCTATTACATGTTGCCGGTGGCCATGGCGCTGTTGCTGGAACAGTGGCTGACCGACCATCGGCCCTGGGCGATCAGGCTGATCTGGAAAATCCACCTTGGGTATCTGGTGGGCGCGCTGCTCGGGGCTCTGGCAGGTGTGTTCGACCTCTCCTCGACATTCCCGCCTTTCGATGCGCTGTTTCTGGTGTCTCTGGTTATCATCTTTGCCGTGGTCGTCCGGCGCATCCGGCGAATGTTGCCGGAGCAACAGGTTCTCCTGCTGGCATTTGGTGTTTTCTGTGCCTTGTTGATCGTGGATATGGCCGTGGCCCATGGGGTTCTGCCCTGGGGCAGAGTGCCGGTCAGTTGGGGCATGCTGCTGTTTTCGCTGGCGGTGGTGCTGATATCGCTCTGGCACTATGCGGGTACTCAGGAAGCATTGCAGCGGCTGAACGCGTCGCTAGAAGAAAAGGTGGCTGAACGTACCGCGAGGGCTGAAGCTCTTGCCCGTCGGGAACAGGCGCGGGTGCGGTTGTTGACCTTTGAAAACGAGAAGAACCGGTTACTGGGCAATGTCATTGCGGAATTACAGGACTGCCTGGGTCTGAATCAGGCTTTCGCACTCCTCGCCAGGGATCTACCGGCCCTGTGCAGCCCCCTGAGTGGCGCTTTTTATCAACGTGGATCCGATGAGTGTTTCGACCGGCTTGCCGTCTGGGGCTTTCGGCAGCCTGGCCCGTTGCCCACTGTACTTGACGCCCGAAAAGGTCTGCCGGAACCCTCGAAGCTGCCGGAGCTGAAACGGGTCCGGGATGACAACGGATTGAGTGAGGATGCAGGCAATACCACGCTGTGTTTCCGGATCAATGTGGAATCGGCCAGTACCGGTATCGTGACTGAAGGTATTCTGCTTCTTGATGGTGAAGGCATGTTCGGGAAAGCAGACAGTGAATACGGTACAGCCCGACTGTTTTCGGCCCTGGACCAGTCGATACAGCGAATTGGCATTACCCTTTCAAGCATCGCCCTGCGGGAAGAGCTTCAGATATTTTCTTATCAGGATGCCCTGACAGGACTGAAGAACCGACGTTACTTTGACCAGTTGTTCGAACATGAAAGCGCTGTGGCCCAGCGTAACGATTTGCCGCTTTCGCTGATGGTGGTTGATATCGACCATTTCAAACATTTCAACGACACCCACGGCCATGAGGCTGGTGACAGGGCCTTGCAAACGGTAGCGGACATTCTTCAGGGCCAGTTCCGGGAGAGCGATATCGTCTGTCGTTATGGTGGGGAGGAGTTTGTGGTAGTTATGCCGGGTGCGACCCGGGAGGCCGCCCGCAACAAGGCCGATCAGCTTTGCGAGGCTGTGCGCGAAAAGCCGATAGTACATGAGGGCCGGGATCTTGGTGGGCTGACAGTCTCTGTCGGTGTTGCCAACTGGCCAGACAACGTTGAGAAGTCTGACCAGATTCTGACACTGGCCGACCGGGCACTGTATTGTGCCAAGACGGCCGGCCGTAATCGCGTTGAAGTGTCCGGGTAGCCGGTTAAACCACCAGTACCGGGCACTTGGCGTGAGATGCCACCCGGTGGGACACACTGCCCAGGAACATGCCGTCTTTGTCGCTGTTGGTGCCTTTGGTGCCGACAACGATCAGGTCCGCTTCTTTATCCTGGGCAAACTTCACAATGACTTTTGACGGACGCCCGGCTTTTACGAAGCCCCGAACCTTGGTGGCTCCGTGTTCCTTAGCCAGCTCCTTGGCGTGATTTACCACTCCTTTTGCGTATTCCGAGAGGACCTTGTCGGGGATGTCCATGTCGTCCGGCCTCCCTATCGAAAGCGATGCCTCGAACAGACTGTGATGCTTGTACACACACAGGATGTAGATTTCCGTTTCAGGCATCAGTTTTTGCAGGTCGATGGCTTTATCGAGTGCTTTCAGCGATGTCCTGGAACCGTCCACCGCCACCAGAATCCGTTTGAACATATTCGTCTCCATCAGTCAGTTGGCGTGGGCTATTTGTCAAAAGCCATATCGCGCAGGAACAGGGCGATGTCCGGGAATGCGATCAGCAGGCCGGCGGCAGTGATCAGCATGATAATAAACGGCGGCGTACCACGGATTACTTCCATATAAGGACGCTTGAAGATGGCGATGGCCGTGAAAATGTCACAGCCAAAGGGTGGCGTTGCCGAGCCAATGGCCACCTGCAGGGTGATCAATACACCAACCAGAACTGGGTCCAGGCCGGTTGAGGCGATGGCCGGGGCGAAGATCGGTGTCAGCACCAGAATGACCACGATCGGGTCAACAAACATACAGGCGATGAAGAAAGACACGCAGATGGCAATGAGAACACCAACCGGGCCAGCTTCGTTGACGCCCACCGCTTCCAGGATTGCCTGGGGGATCTGTGCGAAGGAAATGATCCAGGAGAAACCGCTGCCGACGGCCACCAGAATAAAAACAACCGCTGTGATCAGGCCGGTGGATTTTGCGATCCGGTAGATATCCGGAATCTTCAGGGAACGGAACACTACAAATTCCAGGAAGAAAGCATAGAGCACGCAAACCGCTGCCGCTTCAGTCGGGCTGAAGATGCCGCCATAGATACCGCCGACAATGATGACCGGAAACATTAAAGGCCATAACGCATCCCGTACAGCGAACGCACGCTCTTTCCAGGTTGCTTTCTGCTCGGTCGGTACGTTGTTTCGGTAGGCGTAAAACAGGCAATACAGCGAGAACATGAACAGAATCATGATGCCCGGCCCGATACCGGCAATAAACAGCTCAGCAATAGACGTTTCTGAAATAACCCCGTAGATGATCATGCCGATACTGGGCGGGATCAGGAAGGCGATGTCACTGGCGTTAATGATCAGCGCGAGAGTGAAAGGGTCCGAGTAGCCCGCTTTGAGCATCTTCGGGCGCAAGGGCGAGCCAACCGCGACCACGGTAGCCTGGGTTGAGCCGGATACCGCACCAAACAGGGTGCAGGAGGTGGCGGTACTGATCGCCAGCCCACCCTTAACGTGGCCGATAAAAGACATGACCATGTTGATCAGGCGGTCTGCCGATTGACCACGGGTCATGATGTCGGCGGCCAGGATGAACATGGGCACCGCAATCAACGACGCCGGCCGGATGCCACCCATCATCTGCTGGATGAATGTGCCCATCTGGCTGAAGCCGTCAAATGTCATTACAAAACCGATCACCGCAGCGACGGTCAGAGGAATCATCATCGGGAAGCCCAGAAGCAGCAGCCCGATCATGACGATCATCATAATAGTTGCCATGGTATGTCTTTCCTTAACCTTGGTGGTTCATGCTGCTTCAGACTTCGGATTCAGTGTCGGCATAGCCATCGACCACGCCGGTGGACAAATAAACGTCCTTACTGGTGAGGTTTTTGATGGCGGTCAGCAGATACTGAATGCCCGTAATGGCAAAACCGACCGGTGCCCAGATATAGATCCACCATATATCAAACCCTAATGCCGGCAGGCTGCGGCCACGGCTGTACAGGGTCTCGACATACCCGTAGGCGTAATAACAGAGGAAAAACATCACCGCAGAAGTGAATAGAGCGATGAAGATCATCATTACTCTTCGTGCCTTGGTGGGGAGGGCATCGTACACGGCGGACATGCGGATATGGCGACCATGCCGGGCTGCGTAGCCAATGCCGGCAAACGTGATCAGTATGATAAGAATGCGGTTGATCTCGCCTGAAAAAAACAGGCCTTCGCCAAACACATAACGGCCGATTACGTTTACACAGGTATTAACGGCCATGAGGATAACGCCAAGAGCCAGCAAAACGGCTTCGAAATTGGCAATCCATTCATCAATGGTGCCCAGAAAGCCAGGCAGTCCGGACTTGTAATGGCCGGTATCGTCTTCGATCTCCGGGGAATTCTCGGACATGGGTTCTGCTCCAGAACATGTCGCTCCCGGCGGGTGGGATCCCCGGCGGGGCGGGGTTAGCGCAAATCATGGCCAGGCGACGGGCCCGGCCATGATCTTTCCCTCAGGTTCAGTCCTTCTGAACTTCTTTCAGGTCTTCTTTGAACTGGTTAAGCAGTTTTTCACCACTTTCGCCGGTCATTTCGATGAACTCTTCTTCCACCTGTGGCGCACGGGCCCTGAAGGCATCGATCTGCTCTTCGTTCAGGCGAGTGACCGTGACTTCATCGCTGGCTTCGGTGATCTTGTTCAGCGCTTCGTCGGCCAGACCGTCGATGTGAACAATAATTTCTTCGAAGGCGTAGTCAGCGGCATCCTGAATCAGCTTTTTATCTTCTTCAGGCAGGCCATCGTAGAAGTCCTTGTTGGCCATAGAAGCGGTAGTGAACCAACCGTGACCGGTGAACACCAGGTTCGGAGATACTTCGTACAGGCCGCCGGACTGGATCCAGAAAATCGGGTTTTCCTGACCCTGAATCTGGTTGGTCTGCAGGGCACCGTAGACTTCGCCCCAAGGCAGCGGCGTTGGTGTGGCACCAAAGGCCCGGTAGGTTTCAGCAAGCAGTGGATTGGTCATGATCCGGATTTTCTTGTTGTTGAAATCTTCCGGGGAAGTGACCTTCTCATCAACGGTGACTACCATTTCGCCTTCCGGATACATCTGCAGCAGCTCGAGGCCGTTCTGGGAGTACAGCTCCGGGAAGTCTTCGTTGATGGCTTCAGACTCGCGGAAAAACTCGATCACGGTATCCATGTCGGTAGGCATGAGATACGGGATGAAGAAGATCTGCGCTTCGGGGATCAGGGAACCGGTAAAACCGGGAGACTGGTTCACAAACTGAAGGATGCCAGACTGCGTCTGCTCCATGATGTCGTCAGACTCACCCAGCTCGCCAAAACGGTATACCTGCAGGGTGTGTTCAGAATTGTCTTCGATGTATTCCTTGAATGCGTAGGCGTAAACGTCCTGGACGTCGCCTTCATATTCCTCGTGGGCATAGCGCCAGTTGTCAGCATTTACGGCGTTTGCGGCTGTCAGCCCTGCAAAAGCGAGGGCAGAAATGCCCGCCAGTTTCCGGAACTTGGTTGTGCTGCTCATTGCGTTCTCTCCGCTCTTTTTTTGATTAATGCATTGTTACATTTCTAGAGATTGGCAAAACAAAGCGGTTTTCGCAAGAAAATGACCAAAATCAGCAAAGCCGGCTACCGGTTTTTCGCGGTATCGCAAGTCCATGAAATTTCGATTTATTCAGATCAGGAAGTCAGGCGGGAAGATTGGAGCGCGGTTGTTTGGTGCTGGGGAAGGTGTAAGGCGGCCGTGTTGGCCGCCTTCAGTGGATCAGCCTGCGGGGGCGTAGGAGTTACACCAGCCGTCCTGGTTGACCAGTACATCGGCAAACTGAGGATGGCGACAGGAACCCCAGCCACCAGACTCTTCGCCGGCCCAGAACACGCAGTTGGAGCATTTGTTGCCTTCCTTGTAGCGCGCGTGATCGGTGGTGCTGGCGTCGTTCACGTAATCCAGCGCATGGCCGTCTTCAGCCTTGGGCTTGGCGGCCTGAGCTGCGGGTGAGTGGGTGGCAAAGCGTGCCAGGGGAACCGCAGCTACACCCAGGGCAGCGGTGCGCAGGAAAACTCTCCGGCTTTTATTAATGTCACTCATCGGCTATTCCTCTCTCATCTCAATGAATTCATCAAATTGTTGCCTCGATCGGTCGTTTTTTATTGGTTGAGGCAAGGGTCGCATCTAATACCCTAACAAATTCATTCGACAGCGAGCCAAATCCGGATGACATATATCAATTGTTTCTGAGCTTTAATCCGCAAGTAATGAGAAAAGCCTGAAATTCCCGGGCAACCCGGTCAACACTGTTCTCCAGGCGATGGCCATCCGGCAGGAGCAGGGTTTCCAGATCCTGTTGCCGGGCGAGTTCCAGAACCGGCATGACCGGCACCACATCGTCGTGCCAGCCATGAATGATCTGTGTGTGGTGGGCCTGGATAATGGGTCTGGACTGGGGGTATTCCGCCAACGCCAATGCCGGAGCCAGCAGGAAACAACCCAGAACCGGCATAATGGCGCTGGTTTGGGCGCAAACCCAGCCGCCCATGCTGGAACCGGCGAGAATGGTTCGCGCAGGATCGGCGCCGGCAGCGCCCATGGCGTTACGCATCTGCTCCAGGCGTTCAGCGGGATTGCTGGTGCTGCGGTGATCCAGCGCCTCTACGTGCACCTGGCCGAATTCCTCGGCCACCGCTTTCATGGCCTGAACCTTTGTGCTGGCCGGCCCGCTTTCCAGGCCGTGAGAGAGAAAAACGAAAAAGCGTTCCTGTGACATGGCGGGTGTCCTTTTCCAGAGCAGTCAGTCGGCCTGTTGCCGGGTTTGCGCCAGTATATCCAGGGCATGCCGGCGTTTTTCAGGGTCATATATGTCGATGGTAAACATCAGTTCGTCTACCTGAACGTCGGCCAGCAGTTCTTTGAGTTGCCGATTGAGATCGCCGGCATTCCCCATAACCTGCAGACCGAGGAAATCCCGCACGCTGGCTTCCTCGCCGCGGCTCCACAAGCCATCCATGGTTTCCACCGGCGGTTTCATCCACAGCGGCTGGCCCCGGAACAGCGACAGTATGCGCTGGTAGCTGGTGGTGGCCAGAAATTCAGCCTCGTCCCGGGAGTCGGCCGGTACGGCGGGTATCGCCAGCATGGCATAGGGTTCCGCCAGCTGTTGCGAGGGCCGGAAGTTGTCCCGGTAGACTTTCAGGGCCTCCCGATAGAGTCTCGGCGCGAAGTGCCCGGCAAAAGCATAGGGCAGCCCGCGCATGGCGGCCAGCTGAGCGCTGAACAGACTGGAGCCCAGCAGCCATATCGGCACGTTGGTGCCCGCGCCGGGAATGGCCTTTACCGGTTGCCCCGGCTGCAAGGGGCCCAGTAATGTTTGCAGACGGGCGACATCGTCGGGGAACTGTTCGGCGCTCAGGCCGTCGCGGCGTAATGCCCGGGCGGTCACCGGATCGGTGCCCGGCGCGCGGCCAAGGCCGAGATCGATTCGTCCGGGATACAGGCATTCCAGGGTGCCGAATTGTTCGGCAATCACCAGCGGAGGGTGGTTAGGCAGCATTACGCCCCCTGAACCAACACGAAGGGTGTTGGTTTTGCCGGCAATATGGCCAACCAGAACGGCGGTAGCGGCACTGGAAATGCCTTCCATATTGTGGTGTTCAGCCAGCCAGAAGCGGTTGAAGCCCAGAGTTTCGGCGTGCTGCGCGTAGGCCACACTGTTGGCCAGAGTGGTGGTTACTGAATCCCCTTCGCGAACGGAGGCGAGTTCAAGCAGCGAGTAATCGGGTTGGCTGGTCATGGTGCTCCCGTAAATGGTGAATCGACTGGAGTAGTTAACATGGCGGTGGCGGGTGTTTCTTTCAAGGATGAAGCTGTATTCTCGAAACGATCAGCACTCAGTCGGAGAAGCAGGCGTGTCGAACACAGACTATTACGAGAACAACACCACGCTGGCGCAATACCTGGAATTTCATTTCGGTGAGTCCTGGCATGGCGAGGCGAATTTTCCGAAAGAACTGGCGGACGCCGCCGTGAATGCCATGGACGGTCGCCCGGCCAACCGGGCGCTGGATATCGGTTGCGCCTGTGGCCGCACCGCTCTGGAGCTGGCCCGGCATTTTGATCATGTCGATGGTGTGGATTTTTCCCATACCTTTGTCAATAAATGCCGGGACGTTATTCGGGATGGCGTGGCTCGCTATGCCCGGCCGGAAGAAGGTGAGCTGGTCAGCTATCAGGAGCGGTCGCTGGCGGCACTGGGGCTAACAGAGGCGGCCAGTCGCGTGGCGTTCAGCCAGGGCGATGCCTGCGACCTGGCGCCGGATTACCGGGACTATGATCTGGTGTTGGCGGGTAACCTGATTGATCGCCTGTACAAGCCGTCACTGTTCCTGGAAAACATTCATCAGCGGATTAACGATCTGGGTCTTCTGGTGATTGCATCACCCTATACCTGGCTTGAAGAGTACACGCCGAAGGAGGAATGGCTGGGCGGTTTCCTGAAAGAAGGCCAGCCATACAGCACGCTGGATGGCCTCAGGGAACTGCTCTCTCCCCACTTTCAGTTACTGACCGATCCGAGAAGCCTGCCGTTCGTGATCCGGGAAACCCGCAACAAATTCCAGCACAGTTTTTCTGAACTCACGGTCTGGGAGAAAATGCCCGGGTAGGTTTTGTTGTCATCAGGCTTCGTGTTTTTCGGTAGTTGTACGCCGTAACGCCCGCTCACGCCGACGCTCGTTTTCAGTGTGTTCAGAGATGGCTCGCTGTACAAACTCGATGTGCTCTCCGGCAATGCCCCGGGCGTCTTCGGCGCGACCTTCGCGGATAGCGGTATAGAGTTGACGGTGCTGGTCAATCAGGCCCTGGCGGGTTTTCGTCTCTTGTGAGTACATGCCATTGATGTTGGTCAGAATGTTGTTTTTCAGCATGTTGAACAGGTTGCGCATGGTATGCAGCAACACGGCGTTATGACTGGCCTCGGCGATGGCCAGATGGAAGCGGGCATCCGCCACTCCCTCCCGTTCGATGTTTTCTTCTGAAGGGCTCTGGTAGCAGTCGTCAAGTTCCCGCCAGGCCTTCGCGAGGTTCGCCTGATCTACCTCGGTTGCCCGCAGGGCAGCGTAGTAGGCGCAATCTGCCTCCAGGGTTCGGCGAAATTCCAGCAGGTCACGGTGAGCGTCGGGGTGAGTTTCCAGTAGCCGGATCAGTGGGTCGCTGAAACTGGCGCCCAGATTGTCTGTGACGAAATTGCCTCCCCCCTGACGGCTGGTCAGCAGGCCCCGGGCGGTCAGGCGCTGAACAGCTTCCCTTAACGAAGGCCGGGACACACCGAACTGTTCTGCCAGCGCCCGTTCCGGGGGCAGTCGTTGTCCGGGCTCAAGAGTACCCTCCAGAATCATGCTTTCCAGCTGTTCCACAATAGTGTCGGCCAGTCGTTTCGGGGCTATCTGGTTGATCGGCATGTTTGACTCCGCACTGGATGACTAATTGGTCTTACCAATAACTCTACCGTTTTCCGGATCGGTTTGCAGTCGCCATTAAGCTATCTAGACTAATGTCGTGACCGCCACCTTTGACAGCTTACCGGCTGATCAAATAATGTACCATTAAAGCAGGTGGAAAATGGTATTACCAATTTATAAACCTGATCCCGATACAGCGGACGGAGCGCGTTTATGGCTCCGGGCGTCCAGAGGCGATGACTGATGAGTGAACTGTTCTACGATGCCGCACCCAACGCCACCCGCGTGGCACCGGATCGGCCCCGGCCCAGGCACTACCCGGAAAAACCGGCAGAGGTGACATTGTTCGGCACCTGTGTGATGGACCTGTTTTTTCCGGAAGCGGGTCTGGACGCCATCCGGTTGCTGGAGCGGGAAGGTGTTCGCGTGCATTTTCCGCAGGAACAGTCCTGCTGCGGGCAGCCTGCCTGGACGTCTGGTTATGTGAAGGAAACCCGGGAGGTGGCCCGCGCCCAGCTGAATCTGCTGGATAACGGCCTGCCGGTGGTGGTGCCTTCCGGTTCCTGTGCCGGTATGTTCCGGGAACATTACCGGGAAGTGTTTGCCGACGAACCCGACACCCTCAAGCGGGTGGAGGATCTGGCCGAACGTACCTTTGAGTTGACTGAATTCCTGCTGCATGTGTGCAAAGTGCAGTGGCAGGATGCGGGCCAGCCCACGCAAGTTGCCTTGCACACCTCCTGTTCCGCCCGCCGGGAAATGAACACCCATCTGCACGCCCGGGAGCTTCTGGGCAAGCTCGACAAAGTGGAGCGGCTGGATCACGACCACGAAAGCGAGTGTTGTGGCTTTGGCGGTACCTTCTCGGTGCGCATGCCGGAAGTATCCGGCGCCATGGTGCTGGATAAAACCCGCGCTTTGAGAGAATCCGGCGCCGCTGAAATGGTGACAGCCGACGGGGGGTGCCTGATGAACATTAATGGCTCCCTGGACAAACAGAAGCAATCATTCCGGGGGCGGCATCTGGCCAGTTTCCTGTGGGAACGTGTCAGTGGGGAGGTGCCATCATGAGCCAGCGCATACCGGTTACCGAACTGACTGACAGCTTCCGCGGCCGGGCGAAGGAAGCCCTGGAAGACAGCCAGCTGCGCACCAATTTCCGCGTGGCCATGGATTCGCTGATGCGCAAACGCGCCGATGCCTTCCCGGATGAGGAAGAACGTGAAGGTTTGCGGGAGCTGGGTAATCGAATCAAGGCCGGCGCCCTGTCCCGGTTGCCGGATTTGCTGGAACAGCTGGAAACCAGGCTCACCGAAAACGGCGTGAAGGTTCACTGGGCGGAAACCACGGAAGAAGCCAATCAGATTGTCCATGGCATCATCAAGTCGAAACAGGGCTCGCAGGTGGTGAAGGGCAAATCCATGGTCAGTGAAGAGATGGAGATGAACGACTACCTGGGCGAGCGTGATATCGAGTGCCTGGAGTCGGACATGGGCGAATACATCGTCCAGCTTGACGGTGAAAAGCCGTCCCACATCATCATGCCGGCCATCCACAAGAACCGCCGGCAGGTGTCTAAGCTTTTTCACGATAAACTGGGCGTGGAAGAGACCGACGATGTGAACGAGCTGATCCGCATTGGTCGGCGCACCCTGCGTACGAAGTTCATGGAAGCGGATGTGGGCGTTTCCGGCGTCAATTTCGCCATTGCTGAAACCGGCACCCTGTTGTTGGTGGAGAACGAAGGTAACGGGCGCATGAGTACCACGGCGCCGCCGGTGCATGTGGCGGTCACCGGTATTGAGAAAGTGGTGGAGAATCTGCGGGACGTGGTGCCGCTGGTGTCCCTGTTGACCCGTTCGGCCCTGGGCCAGCCCATCACCACCTACGTGAACATGATCTCCGGCCCCCGCAAGCCGGACGAGCTTGATGGCCCGGAGGAAGTGCACCTGGTGCTGCTGGACAATGGCCGCAGCGATGCCTTTGCCGATGCCCAGATGCGCCAGACACTGAACTGCATTCGCTGTGGCGCCTGCATGAACCATTGCCCGGTGTATACCCGGGTGGGTGGCCACACCTATGGTGAGGTGTATCCCGGCCCCATCGGCAAGATTATCACTCCGCATATGGTGGGCCTGCATCAGGTGCCGGATCACCCTAGTGCTTCGTCCCTGTGTGGCGCCTGTGGAGAGGTCTGCCCGGTGAAAATTCCGATACCGGAACTGCTGCAGCGGTTGCGCCAGGAGAACGTGAAAAGCCCGGCCGAGCATCCGAAAGTTGATGGCGGTGCCAAGTATTCACGCAAAGAGCGAACCATATGGCGTATATGGGTGGCTCTCAATACCCGTCCGGGTCTTTACAAATTGTTCCTCTGGGCTGCCACTCGCTTCGGCAAACTGACGCCGAAAAACGTCGGCCCCTGGACGGAAAACCACACCGCCCCGGTTCCGGCCCGCCGATCCCTGCATGATCTGGCGCGTGAGCATCTGAATTCTCAACAAAAGCAGGGAGGCCAGTCATGAGTGCCCGTAGCAATATCCTGAACAAACTGAGGGCCGGCCTGGCTGGCACCACCCCCCGGCCGGATGAGTTTGACGAAGAACTGGTAACGACCCCCTGGCAATACGATCCGCAAAACCGGATCGAGCGTTTACGCAGCCTCATGGAAGCGGTGCATACCGAAATTCACCCGTTGACCTCGGAACAGTGGCCGGCAAAAGTGCAGGAGCTGCTGGAAAGCCGGAACCTGGGTAATATCCTTTACGCGCCCGGCACGGAGCATGGCCGGAAACTGGCGGAGCACTGGCAGAACGCCGGAGCAAAGCAGGAGCTGATTGCTTACGACCGGCCAGTGGAAGAATGGAAGGAAGAGCTGTTCTGGGAAGTGGATGCCAGTGTGACCGGCACCGTGGGCGGCATTGCGGCCACTGGTTCGCTGGTGCTCTGGCCGGATAGTCATGAGCCCCGGCTGATGAGCCTGCTGCCGCCGTTGCACATAGCATTGCTCAAGGCCAGTGAGATTGAAGACAACCTCTACGCCATGATGCAGAAACAGAACTGGGCAGCCGGGCTGCCAACGAACCTGCTGCTGATTTCCGGGCCGTCAAAAACGGCGGATATCGAACAGGTGCTGGCTTATGGGGCGCATGGCCCGAAAGAGCTGGTGGTCCTCGTCCTTGAGGATCAGTAGGGCTGTTGTTTAACCCTTATTGAGCGTTTATTTAACGCCGAAGCCGCGCTTCTCGAGGAACTCTTTCATGTGAGCGCGAAGCTTGCTGGTGAACAGCGGTTTGAGTTCCTGGGACCAGTTGCTGTCTTTCTTGCCGCCGGTTCTTTCCAGGTAATACTGGTGCATAGTGTCGTCAAATGCGGCCACCTGAGCTTCGTCCTGGCTGTCGTCGTAGTAATCCTGCTTGAGGACGGTCTCGACCGGCAGGCGGGGCTTGACCTGCGGGTCGTGGTCCGGGTAGCCAATGCACATCCCGAACACCGGGTACACATGCTCCGGCAGCTTCAGCAGCTCGCTGACCTGTTCCGGGTTGTTCCGCAGCCCGCCAATGTAGCAAATGCCCAGCTCTTCGGACTCGGCTGCCACGGCCACATTCTGGGCCAGCAGGGCGGCGTCAATGCTGGCGACCAGTAGTTGCTCGGTCATGCCGCGAACCACCTCGGCTCCCGCCCTTTCGGCCGCCTCGGTGGCGCGCTTCATGTCGGCGCAGAATACCAGGAATTCTGAACAGGCCGTGATCCAGGGCTGGCCGCCGGCAAGCTCTGCCATCTTCTCGCGATTTTCGGGTTTGGTCACCCGGATGACGCTGTAAGCCTGTACCTGGCTGGACGTGGCGGCGCATTGGCCCGCCTGGATCAGTTCTTCCAACATGCCTTCAGGCAGCGCCTGGTCTTTGAACTTGCGAATAGAACGATGGGATTTGAGAAGCTCGATAGTCGGGTTCATGGTGCCTCGTCTTCGTCAGATAAAGCGCAACGATAGCTCTGTTGTCAGGACGGTAGCAAGAGTCGCGGGTTTTGAAATGTTTGCGCAACAAAATCTCGCGCATAAAAAAGGCGCGCCAAACGGCGCGCCCTGGTAGTGCTTACTGGTGATCCCCGATCAGGGCACCATATCTTCCGGCTTGGGCGTGTTGGCTGTGCTTGGCGGAAGCTGCGGGTAACGCACTTCCGGCACGTCGCCGGTCAGGGTTTTCAGGAAGGCCACGATGGACTGAACTTCCTCGTCGTTCAGCTCGGTGCCCAACTGAGAAGTACCCATGACTGCTACCGCTTCTTCCAGGCTCCAGACTGCGCCTGAGTGGAAATAAGGTGCGGTCAGCTCGATGTTGCGCAGCGGCGCGGCGCGGAACACGTACTCGTCATCAGCGGTTTCAGTGACCGCAAAGCGGCCCTTGTCGCCCTCTGGCATGATCTCGCCACCCGGGCGTGATACCAGACCGAATGGGTAGTAATCCTGGCCGCCCAGGTTCACGCCGCTGTGGCAGGCGGTACAGCCACGGTCCATGAATACAGCCAGACCTTCCTGCTCTTTTTCGCTAAGGGCGTCTTCATTGCCGCGAAGGAATTTGTCGAAAGGCGCGTCCGGAGTGATCAGGGTGGCCTCGTAGGCTTCGATGGCGGTGGCCATGTTGTCGAAGCTTACCGGATCTTCCTCAGACGGGAAGGCGTCTTCAAAGCGTTCAACGTATTCCGGCATACTGTTGAGGGTTTCAACCACTCGTTCGGGCGTGCTGCTCATTTCCACGCCGGCCTGAACCGGGCCCTTGGCCTGCTCTGCCAGGTCAGCTGCGCGGCCATCCCAGAACTGGGCAGCGTTGAATATGGCGTTGAATACCGTTGGTGAGTTACGTGGACCTTTCTGCCACCCGTGGCCGATGGAAACAGACAGCTCGTCGTCGCCGCCCAGGCCAACGTTGTGGCAGGTGTTACAGCTGATCAGATGGCTGGAAGACAGGCGCGGTTCAAAGAACAGCATCTTGCCCAGATCAACCTTGGATTGAGTCAGCTCGTTGCCGTCGATAACGGGAGGGTATTTCGGAATTGGCTCAAAATTGCTGTTGGCGCGCTCCATCAGCTCGTTGGCCATGGCGGGGCCGGCAGCAACACTCAGGGTGAGTGCCATCGCTTTAATCAGTGGACGTTTGATCATATCGCTTTCTCCTTGTGAGACATGCTTGGTCTCTCTATTTCTCTAAACATAACAAAATGTTCAGGTTCTTCCTGTGAATTTCAGCCTAGTCGTGCAATGAATTGACGTCCATCAATTTTGTTATCGGGCAGGGCCGGAGGCGCCGGATAAGGGCATTTCCAGCCCGGAACTTTTCCTGATCAGGCTGTCATATTAATGGTTATAACGATATTCTTATAAGTGAGTTTATTGGAAAACAGGAGAAGAGCATGAAAGTTTTGTTAGTGTCTGCATTATTTGTCCTGGGGCTGGCTACGTCTGCCCAGGCGGAAGAAGCTTTGTCGATAACCCCGGAAGAGGTCTATGAAATGACTCAGGAGCAGGGCGACGACATGCTGTTTGTTGATGTGCGCGATCCGGTAGAAATTATGTTCATCGGGTTCACCGATTCGGTGGATCGCAATATCCCGTTCCAGCTCGTCGATCGTACTCGCTGGAACGATGAAAAGGGCGTGTTCGCCATGGATATCAACGAGAATTTCACCGCGCAGATCGATGACGCACTGGCCGGGAAAGGTCTGGACCGGGATGCTCTGATTATCACCATGTGCCGTTCCGGCTCTGCCCGTGGCAAGCCCAGCGCCGATTACCTGCTTGAGCATGGCTTCACCAATGTGAAATACGTGGAGAACGGCTTCCAGGGTGGCAGCGTTAAGGAAGGCGAGAAAAAAGGCTTTCGCGTGAAAAACGGTTGGCAGAATTCCGGCCTGCCCTGGTCGGCCAAGGCTAACCCGGAAAAGATCTATCGTCCGTAAAGATTGAAGGCTTGCGGGCGCCTGCGTTGATGCCGGCGCCCCTTATTTTCTCGTTTACTCCTCAACACAGATTTCCCGCCGGCTCACAGCCACCGCTGTTCTTGTCAGTAACCCTGCAATGAGTGCCACCAGCAATACCACCAACAGAGCCCCCAGCCACTTGAAAAAGCCAAGGTCCAGCAACTGATACATACTCAGCGTGGCAATGGTGATGGCTGCCATCGGGAAGGAATAGGCCCACCAGGACAGGAAAAACTGCAGCTTCAGAAAGCGCGGCACCTGAGTGAACAGCATTAACGTAAGGAACAGGGCGGTGTAATAAAGGATGCGCGCAAAGGCATCAAGCTCGCCGTTCAATTGCAGCCAGGAAACAAAGCCCACCCCCGGCGGTGCAATCAGAATGAACAGGGTTGGCAGGAGCTTGCCGGGCAGCGGCTGATGGAAAAACATCCGGTTGAAGATGATGGTCAGCAGCACCAGCCAGAACACCACGCCGATACTGAAGAAAAACCACGACAGCTCCAAAAAGCCATGCTGCACCCCGGCAATGGGTACCAGGATATTACCGACAATCGGAATAAACCAGGCTGGGTTCATGTGGTTGATTTCGAAATGGGTATGGTGAATCCAGGCCGACAGCACATAAAACGTCGAAAAAAGATGAAGAGCCGCTCCCACTGACCAGACGGTAAAAGACAGGTCTTTGTGGTGTGGAAGCAGAGTAACGCTGATCAGTATCAGGCCGATGGAAATGGTGGGGAAGAAGTTGAGCTTGACCGGATGATTGAGCTCCGCTTTCACCATGTGGGGGTGCTTGATGATTTTCAATCCATAGATACAGGCAAGGATGATAAAGACCGCAATGGTCAGTGCCAGAGTGACCAGGCTGGGCCTGACAGGTAGCTCGAATACAATCTCTGCCCGATGCAGGGCGATGGTCAGCCCGGCCAGCCCCATTACCATGGCGAACCAGGAGATCGGAAAATTCTCCAGGCGGGAAGTTTCGGTCTGTGGCATTGCTTACCTCAACACTTCAGGGTCTGCATGAAAAACGCCAGCCCCGGAAGGCTGGCGCGCTGAACGGCAATGGATACTGCTGTTACCTCAGAAGGTGAACGTGCGTATCTTGCGGTCCAGCATCGGGCTAGCCATTTCCGGCGGTTTGGCAACACCCACTCCATCAATAAGGTCAGCCTTGCTGTACTCGCTGTTCGGAAGGTACAGCGCGCACACGCTCACGCTGCCGCCGGCTTTCATCAGGCCACGGAGCATCTGGCCGGGTGTCAGGTCTTTCGGCGCCAGTGAGTCGCTGTTGTAGGACTTCAGCGCCAGATCACCCGCCGCGTCACACAGCAGCACGTTAACCTTTGCGCCCTGTTTGGCCATGGTATTGGACAGCACCATGGCCATGCCCTGGGTTTGCAGCGAGTCACTGGACAGGATTACCAGAACTTCGTCGACGTTGCTGCCTTTGTTCTCCGAACTTTTCCCTTTGTGATTGTCTGCTGCTGCCTGCATGGGTGCAATGGCAACAAGCAGGGCCAGAGTGAAAATCTTGAGTGCGTTGGTCATCGGTAAATCTCCTGTTACAAGGATATGGTGATATGGAATATAAATGAGTTTTGCGGCCTGTTCAGTGACAAAGTCACTGTCAGGCTCTCGTTAATCTACTAGGTTATTAAGATATAACATGAGCGTTTCGCCCGGCCAGCCGTCGCCTGGCTGACCATGACAAACAAGTAACCCGATCAAGTGGTGGGTGCAATGAAGATCGACACAGCGGATTTCATACCTCTACTGAGCAGAGCCCACAGGATATTTCTGCTGACGGTGCTGGGTCTGGTTTTGGCCATGCCGGCAATGGCTGCTACCCAACGATCCCCGGCAACAGCGGACCATGGCAAGTTCGAGGCACTTGAGGGCCCATTCGAGCGAGCCGAGGATGTCACCGCGGCCTGTCTTGAGTGCCATACCGAAGCCGGCGAACAGATTCGCGACACCACGCACTGGACCTGGCTGTATGAGCACGACGAAACCGGGCAGACCCTGGGCAAAAGCAAGGTTATCAACAGTTTTTGTGGCATGACCGTCACCAACGAGCCGCGTTGTACCTCCTGCCATGTGGGCTACGGCTGGGAGGATATGCGTGAGCCACCACCCCGGGCCGATAACGCCGTGGATTGCCTGGTTTGCCACGACACCACCGGTGAATACTGGAAGTTTCCCACCCTGGCGGGCCATCCGACTTACGAGCCCCGGGAGTGGCCAAAGGGCAGTGGCAACATGGTGCAGCCGCCGGACTTGACCAATATTGCCCAGAATGTGGGAGCCAGTGACCGTGCCAATTGTGGCAGCTGCCACTTTTACGGTGGTGGTGCGGACGGGGTGAAGCACGGCGACCTTGATTCGTCTCTGGTTGATCCGCCCAAACATGTGGATGTCCATATGTCACCCGAGGGTCTGGATTTCGCCTGTGCCGATTGCCATACCACCTGGGGGCACGATGTTTCCGGAAGCCGTTACCAGGTTAATGCCCGGGATGAACTGGGTATTGATGTACCCGGGCATACGGATTTTTCCAGAGCCAGTTGCGAGTCGTGCCACGGTTTGGAACCCCACGACAAACCCAAAATTAATGATCACGCAGATACCCTGGCCTGCCAGAGTTGCCACATTCCGGAATTTGCCCGGGGCGGTGTTGCCACAAAAACCTGGTGGGACTGGTCTACCGCTGGCCGCCTGGATGAAAACGGCGACCCGATCAAGAAGCTGGATGATCAGGGCCATACAAGTTATTTGAGTGAAAAAGGCAACTTCCGTCATGGTGAAAACGTGGTGCCGGAGTACGAGTGGTTTAACGGAACCGTGGAATACACCCTGGTGGATGAGCCCCTGGATATCGACAATCCGCCAGTGGCGATCAACTCCATCCAGGGCAGTGCCGATGATCCGGACGCCCGTATCTGGCCGTTCAAGGTCATGCGCGGCAAGCAGCCGTTCGATACCCGGCACCAGACTTTGCTGGCAACCCATGTCTTCGGCGCCGATGACACCTCACTGTGGAGCAACTTCAGTTGGGAGAAAGCCCTGCAGGCGGGAAGTGATTTGTCTGGCATGCCCTACAGTGGCGAGTTCAGTTTTATTGAAACCACCATGCACTGGCCGATCACCCACATGGTGGCGCCTGCCGAAGACGCTGTGAGTTGTGATGCCTGCCACAGTCAGCAGAGTCGCCTGGCCGGTCTCGGGGGTATCTATATGCCGGGCCACGACCGCAACCTCTGGCTTGACCGGATCGGTTGGTTATTGGTGGCAGCCACTCTGTTCGGGGTTGTTATGCACGCCGCCGCGCGAGTGATCTTCAGTGGGAGGAACGCGAAATGAGCCGGGAAATGATATTCAAACGTTTTGAGCGCTTCTGGCACTGGTCCCAGGCGCTATTGATCTTTGTGCTGTTGTTCACCGGCTTCAATATTCATGGCACCTTCAATGTCATGGAATTCGGACTGGCGGTGCGGGCTCATACGCTGGCTGCCTGGGCCCTGATTGTCTTGTGGGTGTTCGCCATTTTCTGGCATTTCACAACAGGCGAATGGCGCCAGTACATCCCGACCCGTAACGGCCTGTTTGCGGTGGCCCATTATTATCTTATCGGCACCTTCACCGGAGCCGCCCATCCCTATAAAAAGACCAGCAAGGCAAAACACAACCCGCTCCAGCGCCTGGCTTATCTGTTTTTCAAGCTGGCTATTTCGCCGGTTATCTGGATTTCCGGCTTGCTGTATCTGTTCTACGCCGACTGGCCGGAAGCCCTGGCGAAGACCCTGAACCTGGAAACGGTGGCGCTTGTACATACCGGTGCAGCCTTCGCCATGCTGGTATTTGTGATTGCGCATGTTTATATGGCCACGATGGGCAAAACTGTGACCAGTTACATCAAACCGATGATTACCGGCTACGAAGATCTGGATGAGCACTGAGGCCGGGCCAGGATGCCCACGCCTGCTCAGGGCCCTGGAGTTGCTGCGCTCTAGCTTAAAACTAATAGACCTATAGATAGATTCATTTAGATATAAAGGTCTGCGGTAATTATTCTGGCTCTGTACTTGGCAATCACCACAAACGTGGCTAACCCAAAAGGAGAAATGATATGACAGTCAGACTTGGCGAAACCGCCCCGGACTTCAAAGTAGCGACCACCAAGGGCGAGATCGGCTTCCATGAGTGGAGTGGCGATTCCTGGGTGTTTTTCTTCAGTCACCCTGCGGACTTCACCCCGGTATGTACCACCGAAATGGGCCGCACCGCCCAGCTGGCCGATGAGTTTCAGGCGCGCAACGTGAAGCCGCTGGGTCTGTCTACCGATTCGGTAGAAGAGCATCTGAAGTGGATCGACGACGTAAACGATACCCAGAGCTGTGATCTGCAGTTTCCCATTGTTGCCGATCCGGACTTCAAGATCGCCCAGCTGTACGACATGATTCACCCGGGCGAAAGCGATACAGCAGCGGTTCGCAGCGTGTTCATTATCGATCCGGACAAGAAAGTCCGCCTGACAATGACCTACCCAATGGCTGTGGGCCGGAATTTTGATGAAATTCTGCGCGCGATCGACGCGCTTCAGACGGCCGATGCCAACAGCTGTGCCCTGCCGGCTGACTGGCGTATAGGCGGCGATGTGATTATTCCACCGTCCATCTCTGACGAGGAAGCCAAGGGCATGTTCCCTAATGGCTGGCAGGAGCTTCGGCCCTACTTGCGCATGACGAAAATCTGAAGCCTCCGTCGCCCTGAGGCTCTTATAAAAAACGCCTCCGGTTCAGGGGGCGTTTTTTTTATAAAGGCCATAAGTACGAGCTATGCTTATAAAAAGCCTTCACTGGAATTTACTGCTATGGTGACGGTAACAACCATTATTTCTCGGTAATTTTACAAGGATCAGTAATGTCGGGGTCTTCTGCCAGAATAGCTTCGATTGCGCCGAAGCGGCCGCCGCCGATTATTGTCTACCTCTGGATCATGCTGGTTCTGGTCGTGTCTGTCAGCCTGGCAGCCATTCAGAATTATCAGCAGACTGCTGATGCTACCATGAACCGCTCTGCTGCACGTGCTGATCTCGCCGCTGAAATTGTTTCCAATGGTTTTATATCTTCCCGATATGGCCTGCAGACACTGGCAGGCTTCATTGAACCCCTCATAAATCATTCCGATGTTGTGTCTGTGGCGGGCATTGAAAGCATCGAGCAGATGCTCGATGAGAAGCTGGAGCTGCTCGAATATGTTGATGAGCTTTTCGTTGTGAATGCCCGGGGAAAGGTTCTCTATGTTTCCGGTAACTCCAGCGCAGAGCGTGTCCCGGAGTGGTCATTCATCCGTGAACAGGTCGACAGTGTGCCTGATGAAAATCTGGTTACCCCTCTTTACCAGAACCCCGAAACCGGAGAATTCTCCATCTGGCGAGTCAAAAAGCTGTTTTCCGAAAGCGGCGAGGCCGATGCTTTCATCATGGCAAGGCTGTCACCGCAGATGCTGATTTCATTTATGTCCCGGGTTGAGGTTTCAGAAGGCCAGAGTATCGCCATTATTGATAACGCCATGACCCTGGTTGGAAGATTGCCCGGAACCGAGGCGTCTCTCTTTACCGGTACCCGTGTTCGTGAACCTCACACCAGGGCGTTTATTGACAGCCAGCTCGACAGCGATAACGAGGTGGCTGATTCACCAGTGGATTCCAGGGAGCGCTTTTACAGCTTCAAGCGGGTACGCGGTGTGCCTTATGTTGTGATAGTCGGGGAAGAAACCTCGGTGGCCATGCGAGGCTGGTGGCAGAATCTGTGGATAACCGTCACAGGGTTGGTATTAGTGGCGGTTACTGGCCTGTTTCTTGTGCGTCAGTTTCAGAGGCGGCAACTGGCAGAACAGGAACTGATGGCTGAAAACCATGAACGCAAAACGCTCCAGCAATCCGCTCAGGCCAGTGAAGCTCGCTTGCGGGCACTTATTAACTCGATCCCGGATCTGATTTTTGTATTTGATGAACAGGGCCGGTTTGTTTTCGTGCATGCTGCCGACGAATCCCGGTTGAGCAGACCCGTCGACCAAATTCTGGGTCAGCATTACCGGGATATACTGCCGCCGGAGCTGGCCAGTCAACTTGAGAGCACCAAGGCCGAGATTGCCCGCACAGGGCAGGCAACAGATCTGGAATACCAGTTGGAGTTTGACGGCGAGGTGCGTGAGTTCAGCGCAAAGGTCACTGTGCTTATTGACGCAGAACATCGAAATACCGGCTTTCTGGCGGTGGTCCGGGATGTTACCGAAAGCAAGATCCAGGAGGCCGAATTGCGCATAGCATCAACCGCCTTTGAGACACACCTGGGAATCACCATTACCGACGATCAGGGTGTGATCCTCCGGGCTAACAAGGCGTTTACCCGTATTACCGGCTATGAAGAGCATGAAGTGGTGGGCAAAACGCCGGCGGTGTTGCAGTCCGGTCTTCAGGATCGCGCGTTTTATCAGAATTTCTGGGCACGGGTTAAAGAAGCAGGTTCGTGGGAAGGAGAAATCTGGAATCGCAAAAAGAGTGGTGAGATTTATGCCGAATGGCTCACCGTAACGGCTGTCCGCGGTAAGTCTGGCCATGTTCTCAATTATGTAGGCACCTTTCACGACATCACCAAGCGCAAAGAAGCGGAACGACAGGCTCACCAGTTGGCATTCTATGATTCTTTGACGGGCCTGGCGAACCGGGTTCTGCTGGAGGACCGCATTCTGGAGGCCGCCAAAGCCAATACCCGGTTTGGTACCCAGTCTGCGATTCTGCAGCTGGATATTGACCAGTTCCGGGCGGTTAACGACACCCGTGGATTTGGCGTGGGTGATCTGGTGCTGAAGGCGGTTTCGGAGCGGCTTGCCAGAATCATGCGTGAGAGTGATACCCTGGCGCGGATCGGTGGTGACGATTTTGCAGTGTTATTATCAAATCTTGATCCGTCAAAAGAACTGGCTGCTCGCTCCGCCGAGGTGGTTGCAGAGAAAATCCTGGGATTGTTTGAGCATACGCTTGAGGTGCCCGGACATTCGGTGCAGGTGGCGGTCAGCATCGGTATTACCATTATGAATGCTGAAGACACTCCCTGGGACCAGCAGATGCAACGGGCGGAACAAGCCACTCAGCAAGCCAAACAACAGGCCAGGCACCAGGGTGGCAAGCCGATTGCCTTTTTCGATCCTGAAATTCAGGCCCGGGCCATTGAGCACATTCTGCTTGAAGATGAGCTGCGTCATGCCGTGGCAGAAAGCCAGTTGCGCCTGTATTTCCAGCCGCAGATCCGTAACCCTCAACAGTTGTTGGGGTATGAGGTCTTATTGCGCTGGCAACACCCGGACAGAGGCCTGATTTCACCGGGCGTGTTCATCCCGCTGGCGGAGCAGAGCCGGTTAATTCTGCCAATCGGGGAGTGGGTTCTTGAACAGGCGTGTGAGCAGCTCGCCCGCTGGCAGGAAGATCCGCACAAGAAAGATCTCTATCTGGCTGTCAATGTCAGCGTGTACCAGTTCCAGAACAAGCAATTTACCGAGCAGGTGGCGCGCATTCTCCGGCACACGGGCGCACCACCGCACCTGTTGAAGCTGGAAGTCACGGAAAGCCTGCTGATGGATGACCCGGAGCGTATCACCCGGGTAATGAACGACCTGCGTGCCCTGGGCATTCGCTTCTCACTGGATGATTTTGGTACCGGTTACTCTTCCTTGAGCTATCTCAAGAGCTTGCCGCTGGACCAGATCAAGATAGACCAGTCTTTCACCCGGGATGTAGGCAGCAGCAACACCAGTGCCGCGATTGTTGATTCCATTATCGGGTTGTCGAAAGGGCTGGATCTGCAGGTCATTGCCGAAGGTGTGGAAACCGAAGCGCAGCGCGACTGGCTGGTGTCGCATGGCTGTCTGCACTTTCAGGGCTTTTTGTTTGGACGGCCGGGGCCTTTGACTGGTTGTGACTGAACGGGATACTTCTCCAAAAGCACCATCCGCCAAGGAGGCAGCATGGAATTTCCGTGTAGCCTGTGTAGCAGTGACCTGCGCCTTTGTGGTGCATTCCATGTTGTTGGTGGCCATTCCTGTTTATGCTCTGGAACTGGGCGCTTCTGCCTTCATGCTCGGTGTTATCTTCAGTGCGCCCTATCTTTTGCCGTTGCTGATAGCCATTCCCCTGGGCCAGATTGTCGTGCGTTATGGCGGACGCCGACTGATGTGGACCGGCGGCACAATGATGATTGCGGGGTTGCTGGTTATTGTCGGCTTTCCCGGTTATGGCGGTTTGCTGGCCGGGCAGTTGCTGATCGGGCTGGCGCAGTTGCAAATGGTGCTCTCCGGCCAGGCGGTGGTTGCCGGGTTAGGGCGGGGCAAAAGCCTTGAGCGGTATTTTGGCTGGTATACTACCTGGATCTCTGCGGGCCAGGTTGTGGGGCCACTGGTTGCCGGTGCCCTGATTGACTGGCAGGGTTCCACATTGCCGGCATTCTGGGTGATGGTCAGTATCACCCTGGTTGGCCTGATGTCTGCGATTGGCCTTTCCGGTATCGCCAGGCAGGGCACAGCGGTGGACCGGGGCAACACGGGCTATCTTGCCCAGGTGCGTTTACTGAAGCGTAATACCGGCGTTCAGGTATCCGTAGCGGTCACCTTGACCGCGATGTTCGTGATGGGCATTCATGGCAGCTATTTGCCCGTCTATCTGGAGGACATCGGTATAGCGGCTTCCGTTATCGGCGTTCTGGTCAGCTTGAGATCACTGGCTTCCATGCTGATCCGGCCATTCATGCCGCGGCTGGTGTCTACCCTGGGCAACCGGAAGATGGCAATGATGGTATCACTCATGGCGTTGGCATTCGGGCTGGCTCTGCTCGGTGTTAGTGAAAGTGCGATAGTGATCGGGCTGTTTTCGGTTCTGATCGGTGTCGGTTCCGGTATCTCCCAACCGTTGTCCATCGTGGTTCTTGCCGAGAGCGTCAGCGATGAGCAGCGACCCGGCGCCCTGGGTATGCGCTTGATGGCTAACCGGGTAGTCAATTTTCTGGGGCCTTTGCTGTTTGGCGCGGTGCTGCATGTGGCGGGATTCACCACAACCTTTCTGGTTGCCGGTGTCCTGGTGGTTGTGGCGGCGTTTTCGGTGTCGCGTTTTCCGGAAGAGCTGCAAGCGCACAACTGAATGTTGCGGTAACCGCCGGGCGCCGCGCTCTTCAACCACTCCCCGTTTTATGCCGCGCTGCGATCTGCCGAAGAAGCCGGCGTGGGTACCAGCGCCAGTGCAAGATCTTTCATGTGCAGGGTCCCCACGTGTTCGTCACCGCGCATGACCCGGAAGTTCAGTGTCATATCGCCGCTTGATTGCCGAAGTACGTCCTCCAGGTTGTCCTTCTCGGAAATGTCACCGGCATATTCGGTTTCTTCGGGGTCCGGCTTGCTCATCATTGAGCGCACCCGCAGAACCCTGGCCCGGTTAATGTCACTGATGAAGTCCTCAATGTACGGGTCGCCCGGGTTCAGCAGGATATGCTGGGGATCGCCCTGTTGTACGATTTCACCATCTTTGAGAATCACCAGGTGGTCGGCCAGTTTCAGCGCTTCGTCCAGATCGTGGGTGATGAACACGATGGTTTTCTTCAGCTCTTCCTGCAGGGCCAGCAGCAAGTCCTGCATATCGGAGCGGATCAGTGGGTCCAGTGCTGAAAAGGCTTCGTCCATCAACATGATCGGGGCGTCGGAAACCAGCGCCCGGGCAATCCCCACTCGTTGCTGCATGCCGCCGGACAGCTGGTGCGGGTAGAGCTCCTCGTTACCTTCCAGGCCAACCCGCACAAGCCACTTGCGGGCGTCGGCCTCGAAGTCCGAGGTGGTGTAGCCGCGAATATCCTTCGCCATTCCGGCATTTTCCAGAACCGTTTTGTGGGGCAGCAGGGCGAATTTCTGGAACACCATGGACATACGCTCACGCCGGAGCTGTCGGAGCTGTTCTTCGTTGTAATTCATGATGTCTTCGCCGTCGACCTGGATTTCACCGGCGGTGGGGTCAATCAAACGGTTGAGGTGCCGGATCAGCGTGGATTTCCCGGAGCCGGACAACCCCATGATCACGGTGATCTCGCCTTCGTGCATGTCCACGTTGATGTCTCTCAGGCCGAGCACGTGGTTGTGCTGTTCCTGAAGGTCGGCCTTGCGCATGCCCCGGCGCGCATGCTCCAGGGCGACATCGGGTGTGGGGCCGAAGATCTTGTACAGGTTTTTGATCGAAATCTTGATGTTCTTTGCCATGGCTCTTTCCTTACTGCTTCTGCGACACGTTGATACGCGCGAGCGATGTTTTGGTCACCCGGTCGAGAATCACCGCCAGAATCACGATGCCCAGGCCTGAAACCAGGCCAACACCCAGCTCCAGATTACGGATGCCTCGCAGAACCAGAACGCCCAGGCCCGGTGCGGACACCAGGGAGGCAATAACAACCATGGCAAGACTCATCATGATGGTCTGGTTCACGCCGGCCATGATGTTCGGCAGCGCCAGCGGGATCTGCACCTTGTAGAGCTTTTGTCGGGGTGTCATGCCAAAGGCGTCGGCGGCTTCGATCACGTCTTTGTCCACCAGCCGGATGCCCAGGTTGGTCAGGCGGATGACGGGCACAATGGCATAGAGAATAATGGCAATGCCGTAGAGTTTTGATTCGGTCACGCTGAACAGGAATATCAGCGGGATCAGGTACACGAATGGGGGGAGTGTCTGCAGCATATCCAGTATCGGTATGACCATTCGTTGAAGGCCGTTGCTTCGGGCCATGGCTATGCCTATCGGCACACCGAAAAGCACGCAGAGGAAGGCGCACACCATAATGATCGCCAGGGTCTGCATGGCATAATCGTAGTGGTCAATAAACGCCAGCAGCATGATGCTGCCACCAACAAACGCCACGAGTTTCCACGACTTGGTCACCAGATAAACCACTGCCAGTAACACCGGGATGACAATCCACCAGGGGGTGTTGAGCATGGCATAAAGCGCTCCGTCCAGGCCCCAGCTCAGCGGTTGAGTGAGTGGGTCGAGGACCAGGCTGAGTCGGTCCTTGATCGCCAGAAAGCCTTGTTCCAGTCCTTTGGTCAGCTCCCGTGACTGGGGAAAAGCGGCGCAGGATTCATTCAATGCGTCCATGGAGGGGAAGGGCGTGTCCCATAGGGACGTCGGCTCTTCACTTTTTCCGCTGGTTTTGTTCAGCAGGTCGGCCATTGACATGGGGCCGCTGCTTGCGCCTTCAGAGCACCATTCCTTGAGCCCGAGAGTATTGAACAGGGAATCGTAGGTTGCCATGGGCGATCAGTTTCTCCTGCGCACGTCTGAAATCAGAATGAGTTGTCGGGAAGTCAACCGGGACACAACAGGCGTCGCGTCCCGGTTGGGGCAGGTTAATCAGTTAAGAACGTTCGCCAGCCGTTCGGTGGCTGCGTCGTCCAGCCAACTGGACCATTCGTCACTGTTATTGCTGAGGAAATACACCGCCGCTTCTTCGCCGGAGGCGTTGTTCTCGTCCATCCACGCCAGAATCGCGCTCATGGTGTCGGTTTTGAAGGTCATCTTGCTGAGCATCTCGGCCACGGCCGGTTCGCGCTCTTTGAAGTCCGTGGTGATCGACGTCAGCACAGGAGCGGCCGGGAATTCAGAAACGCCGGGGTTGTCGGCATCGGCAGTCTGGTTTTTAACGTGTACTTCCTTGTCGTACTCGCCCAGTTCAACCCGAGTCATATCGTATTTGCCGAGGGGTACGGTGGGGCCCCAGTAATAGCCGAACCAGGGCTCTTCATCCTGTACTGCTGAGGCCATGGACGAAGCCAGCGTTTCGCCAGAACCGTGGTTGAATACCTCGATGCCGGCTTCTTCCAGGTCCAGCGCGCGAATCAGGTTGTCGCTGACAACCCTGCAGCCCCAGCCGTCCGGGCAGTTGTTAAAGGTGCCGCCAACCAGTTCCGGGTTTTCCATCACACCTTCTATGGTGGTGAGTTCGGGATGTTCTTCGGCCAGATAAGTGGGAATCCACCAGCCTTCAACGCCGCCGGGGTCCAGTACGGAGCTGACCCGTTCCACTTTGCCCTGTTCTTCCAGACGGAGATAAGCCTCACCAGCGGAGTTCAGCCACAGTTCGGTAATGATGTCCGGTTCACCGTTTTCGGCTACCGACGTTACCGCTGGCACTGTGTCGGAGGGCACAATGGTCACGTCACAGCCGTAGCCCTGCTCCATGATGAAGGTGGCCACGTTGGTGACGACGGTGTTGGAGGCCCAGTTCATTTCGGTAATGGAGACTTCGCCGCAATCGGCCTGGGCCTGGGCGACGGCCGGTATGGAGAGTGCGCACAGCACTGCAGCAGACGTAAGCTTACGCATAGTCAGTTTCCTCTTCGGGTTGCTATGTGTGAGTTGTTTTTCAGTAAGAGAAAGCCGCGATCCGGATGGATCGGGAAAATTGCCAGTGGTTGTCCATGAATGTGGTATGACAAATTCATTAATCTCGGTTAATACCTACAATCAGGATAACGGACCATTGGGCAGTTGCAAGGGCGTATTCCGGATGTGGCTTTAGATCACACAGGTTAAGGCTGCTTAACGGGCCGGCACCCTGGGTGTTTTGGTTCACTAGGCGTGGTCTGTATTGTTAATATGCACTTCCATCGTCAGGCCGTCCCTTTTCCAGCGAAATACACTGTTTATGAAACCCAGCCGATTCTCTCGCCCGTTGTTTGTCTTTTCCCTGTTTTTTGCCCTGTACACTTTCGCGCTCGGCGTGTATGCCGGGGAAAAGCGTATTGCCTACCTGGTCTCGGATGCACGTATTCCCTTCTGGAACATCATGGCGGAGGGGATAAAGCACGAAGCTGAAGAGCTCGGGTATAGCGTGTCTGTTTTCAGTGCTGATAATCAGGCGAGAAAAGAACTGGAGTTCACCGCAAAAGCCATTGAGGAAGGCGTGGAAGGAATCATTCTCTCCCCGACGAATTCCTCAGCCGCGGTAACGGTGCTGAAGCTTGCGGAGCGGGCGGGCATACCTGTGGTCATTTCCGATATTGGCGCGGATGCTGACAATTATGTGAGTTATATCAAGTCTGACAACTACCAGGGCGCTTATGATCTGGGTGGCATTCTGGCGTCAGCATTGCAGGAAAGGGGCTGGCAGAACGGTACCGTTGGTATCGTTGCGATTCCCCAAAAGCGGGACAATGGCAAAGCCAGAACCGATGGTTTTCTCGAGGCACTGGAGAAGCGTGACATAAAATCCGCCGGAATCCTTCAGCAATCAGACTTCTCCTATCGGGAAACCTACGATCATACCCGCACACTTATTTCCCGGAACCCGGCACTTCGGGCTGTCTGGTTGCAGGGATCTGACCGCTACCAGGCGGCCTTGAACGCAATTGCCGATGCCGGAAAAGAGGGTGAAATTCTTCTGATCTGTTTTGATGCCGAGCCGGAATTTATCGAGATGATTGCCAACGGCCAGCTTGTTGCATCGGGTATGCAGCAGCCCTACCTGATGGGCGAGATAGCTTTTGAAGCCATGGATGCCCATCTGCAGGGTGGCGATACCGACAAAGTACAGAAAGTACAGCAGGTGGCTGTCTTGCCTGTGTCCAGTGAAAACCTGAATAAGCTCCTACCTACCATCAAGCGCAACGTACTCGGGCAGAAGGCTGAACATTAATGGGTGCCCGGTTTGCTGAAAACCATAGAGCGCCATCGCTACTCACGCGAATGGTACTCTCAATACTGGCTGTTACCTTGCTGGTGTTTGCCTTCCACGCTGTGTATGTGTACTCCACACAGCGGGCGGCCATCATCGATGCAATAAGCCAGGACGCGAGCGAAAGCCTGGAGCGCCTGAGTAAAAATATCGCCCCGTTTATGGAAAGCTACTCCATAAACGAATACGAAAAACTGGTCGCCACGGAAATCGCGTTGAAAGAACATTTTGCCGTGGTGGTGAAAGACTATGAAATGGGAGACATCCTCGGTGCCTCCGAGTATGTTTCGGGCCAGATACGCAGTGCCTCCGGGGATTATGTGCCCTACGAGCAGGAAGACCCTTCGCTCAACGAGCGCCTGGAGCAGGCCTTTTATTCAGACACCGCTCCGATTTCCGGCCCGGATGGTGATGTACTCGGTGAGGTATCGGTTTACGCCTCAGATGCCCCCCTTGTCAGCAAACTTCGTGATGTTCTGATTGAGACACTCGTGACCATCCTGGTGCTGTCTCTTACGCTGTCACTGTTATTGATTACCGTGTTGCGGCGCTACTTCCTTCGTTCGATCAAACACATTGATGCGGCGATCCGGAATTGTGATCAGGACGGCATTCCACTGAACCCGCTGCCTGAAGCGCCATACCGGGAAGTGGGCGTTCTGAGCCGTACGATCAACACCATGCTGGAGTCCATCAAGGAATCGAAGACCAAACGGAAAATTGAAAGGATCCGGCTGCAGAACGCCATTACCGGAACCCGTACCGGTACCTGGGAGTGGAATGTCAGCACCGGGGAAACGGCGTTTAACGAGCGATGGGCCGAGATTGCAGGTTATTCGCTGGCGGAACTGGAGCCGGTTTCCATCGAAACCTGGAGAGAACTGGCCGACCCCGATGACCTGAAGCGCTGCAGGGAACTGTTGAATAAACATTTCCAGGGCGAACTTCCCTATTTTGAATGCGAGACCCGCATGCGGCATAAACAGGGGCACTGGGTATGGGTGCTTGACCGCGGTAGCGTGATGTCCTGGACCGAAGACGGGCAACCGCTGATGATGTATGGCACCCGTCAGGACATTACCCGGCAGAAAGAAATCCAGGACAAGCTGTCATTGGCCGCAGGCGTGTTCAGGTATGCCCGGGAGGGTATCGTTTTAACCAGTGCAGAGGGCGTTATTCTGGACGTGAATTCCGCATTCCGCGCGCTGACCGGTTACGCTCGTAGTGACGTTATTCACCACAATTACCGATTTCTCGCTTCAGATCGGCACAGTCAGGAATTTTACGATACCGTATTGGTGTCGTTGCGCGAAGAGGGCGTCTGGATCGGGGAATGCTGGATGCCCTGCAAGGGTGGTTCGGCCTTCCCGTCCCTGATGACCATCGCGGCCGTGCGTAATAATGCCGGCGAAGTTCAGCACTATGTGACCCTCATTGCGGATATATCCAGCCTCAAGGAGAACGAGGACAAACTCCGGGAAATAGCCCACTACGATTCACTCACCGGCCTGCCCAACCGCATGCTGCTGACTGAACGGCTCCGGCAGGCGGTTGCCATGGCCCGGCGGCGGGGTGAGATGCTGGCGGTCGTTTTTCTGGACCTGGATGGTTTCAAAGAGATCAACGATACCCTTGGCCATGCGGCCGGTGATGAGCTTTTGACGATCCTGGCCGACCGCATGAAAGAAACGCTCCGGGAGTGCGATACGGTTGCCCGCCTGGGCGGTGACGAGTTCGTTGTTCTTCTGCCGGATCTGTCCGCAAAGCAGGACTGCGATCCCGTACTGGACCGGTTGCTCAGTGCTTTGTCGGCGCCGATTTGTCTGGCTGGCGATACCGTCCGGGTGTCTGCCAGTATTGGTGTCAGTCTGTACCCCCAGAATCCGGATGTGGATGCCGATATTCTGATCCGTCAGGCGGATATGGCCATGTATCAGGCCAAGCAACGAGGCAAGAATCAGTACCGTTTCTTTAGTGGCGCAAGCTTTGAAGCCTTCGCTGCCCAACAGATACAGCCCTCCTCAGACCAGAATTCCGGGAAGCTTTCAAGTGAGCGCTGAACGCTCCAGGTGGGTAGAGCTTTCCCCCACTTCATTGTATGAACAAGGATTGTGTGTGTAATGTCGAACCTCCACCAGCCTTCAGCCTTTGACATAGTTCCCTGGAACCCGAGTTTTGAAACCGGCATTGAGGTGATTGATGAACAGCACCGCCGGTTGGTGGAACTGCTGAATGACCTGGCCCACCAGTATGTCTATGGCCTGGAACTGGCCGAGGTGGAACGGATTGTGGATGGGTTGGTGGACTATGCCGCCTATCACTTCAACACCGAAGAGGCCTTGTGGGAAGACGTTCTTGCCGGCGATCAGTGGTTTGAGGCGCATCAGCACACCCATAACGGATTCGTGCAGAAGGTGCGCAAGCTTCAGTCCGAACTGGTTCAGAACGAGAATCTGCCGGCGCTGGATGATCTGCTCTCATTTTTGATCAGCTGGCTGGCTCACCACATTCTTTATGAAGACAAACGCTTTTCGGTGGTGTGGCTACAAATGCAGCGTGGCCAGAGCCTGGAAACCGCCAAGCAGAGATCACTGGAAGCCATGAGTGGTCAGGCTTCCGGCCTGATTCAGAGTGTGCTGGGAATGTACCAGCAGCTTTCGACTCGCACGCTTGCTCTGGAACGCGAAGCCTACGCCCGGCAGCAGGCTGAACAGGCGTTGAGTAAACAGGAATCGTATTGGAAATCGGTACTCGGGGCGACGAACGACTCGCTCTGGGACTGGGATGCCGCTCAGCTTGAGTCAGTTCAGAAAGCGGACCAGGCGGTCTTTGGTCAGCGCATTCATCCTGACGACTGGCCCGGCTTGCGCGAACAACTTCTGGAGCATCTGTTGGGTGAAACAGATGTTTTCAGTCACCAGCACCGGGTCATAGAAAGTGATGGCCGCGAGCGCTGGGTGCAGTCCCGGGGAAAGATCATCAAGCAGGACAGTAGTGGTCGACCGCTACGAATGGTCGGCACCCAGACGGATATAACCGATCGCAAGACGGCCGAGTTCACACTGAAACGTGATCGCGATATGCGATTGCTGATCAGCGAGTTTGCAGCCGACTTTATGGCGTCTTCCCCTGAAGATTTCGATGCTGCGATTAACCGGGCGCTTCAGCGTGGCGGTGAGTATATTCAGGCTGATCGTACCTATGTGTTTCTGCTGACCGATGACGGCCAGTACATGAACAATACCCATGAATGGTGTGCACAGGGAATCACGTCAGAGCTTGAAAGTTTGCAGGAAGTTCCCTGTGACTCCGCGCCCTGGTGGTGGCAGCAGCTCAAGGCGGCTGGCCACGTACTGGTTTCCCGGGTGAGTGAAATGCCCCGGCAGGCGCAGGCTGAACAGGCACTTCTGCAGGCCCAGGGCGTGCAGTCGGTGTGTGTTTACCCCCTCCGGATGGGCAAGAAACTGGTGGGATTCCTGGGCTGTGATGCTGTCACCCGCGAGCGCCATTGGGGCTCGGAAACACTGGAGTTTCTGGGGTTGATGAGTGATCTTCTGGGCATCGCGCTGGATCACCGGCAGCTACACCAGAAGCGCGTTCAGGCCCTTGGCCGCCTGGAGCGAGCCGAGCAGCAGGCGCACCTTGGTCACTGGAGCTTTAATCTGCATACCGGCGAGATCACCTGGTCACCCGAAATGTTCCGGATATTCGGCCTCAAGCCGGAACAGCCGGCCCCGGATTACGATGCCTACTTCGAAATGATTCACCCGGATGACCGCCGGCCGGTCCATCAGGCTTTCAAGAAAGCGAAGCATACGCTGGGAGAACTGCATGTGGAGCACCGGATACTGCTTGATGAAGGGCAAATCCGACATGTAGAGATTCGGGGCCAGTTTGAGCCCGGGCGGGACGGCTGTTCGGCGATTGCTCAAGGCACGCTTCAGGACATTACTGCAAAGGCACAGCACCGGGAAGAACTGCGGCGTCAGGCGTTTGAAGACTCGTTAACCGGGTTGCCGAATCGTCGTGCCCTGGAAGATATATTGCTTCAGCAAATCGCGCACTGCTCGGAACATAAACAACGGCTGGTGCTCGGGTTGCTGGATCTGGACAATTTCCGTGAGGCAAACGAGAGACACGGTCCTGCGGTTGGCGATGCGGTTCTTGTGGCTCTCAGTCAGCGCATGCGACTGTTGTTTGATCAGTCGGTTGTGATCGCGCGTGTCGGCGGTGATGAGTTTGTGGTTCTGTTTACCGGCCTGGATGACGATGAAGACTGTTTCCCGCAGATTAACCGGGTACTGGCCGCGATAAGCGAACCTCTGACCATTGAGGGTATTGAGCTTGCGATAACCGCAAGTGTCGGGGTAACCGAATACCCGCAAATCATCAAGGTGTCGGCCGAGCAGTTGTTGCGACAGGCTCAACAAGCGTTGTTTGAAGCCAAGTTGCAGGGCAAAGGGCGCTTTCTGAAATATAACGTGGCCTGGGAGCAGGATACACGCGCCATGACCGGCCGCCTTCAGGAGATTGAAAGGGCGTTGCACGCGGATGAATTCGTGTTGTATTACCAGCCCAAGGTCCACATGGCGAATGGCAGTGTGTTTGGTGCCGAAGCCCTGATCCGTTGGCAGAAACCCTCGGGTAAGCTGGTTTTGCCGGGTGATTTCCTGCCGGATCTGCTGGACCACCCCCTGGAAATCGAACTTGGCGACTGGGTGTTACACTCCGCACTGGCTCAGATGCGAATATGGCAAGCGCAAGGGCTTCAGTTGCAGGTTAGTGTGAACGTCAGCAGCCAGCAATTGCTGGAAGAAGCCTTTGTCGACAAGTTATCCGCCGCCCTGGATGAATATCCGGAGATAGCCCCGGCTGCGTTGCAGATAGAGATCCTGGAAAGCAGCGCACTGCATGACCTGGAAAAGGTTTCACGGGTTATTCAGCGTTGTCGTCAGCTCGGCGTAAGATTTGCCCTGGATGATTTTGGCACCGGCTTCTCGTCGTTGGCGTATCTCAAGCATCTGCCTGCCAGCGTGCTGAAAATCGATCAGAGCTTTGTTCGCGGCATGCTGGAAAGCGCCGATGACCTTTCCATTATTTCCGGCGTTGTTGGTATGGCACAAGCGTTCGGGCTACAGGTGATTGCAGAAGGTGTGGAGACTGCTGATCATGCCGAATTGCTGCTTCAATTGGGCTGTGAACAGGCTCAGGGCTACGGCATTGCCCGGCCCATGCCTGCCGAGAACCTGCCTGAGTGGATCGGCAGTTGGAAACCGGAGCCATCATGGCGCCAGCAGGTTCCCGTGAAATCCCATAACCTGCCCCTGCTGTACGCAGAGGTAGAGCATCGGCGTTGGGTCAAAGACCTCCACCAGTGGCTGACGGGGGCGAGAGATACCTTGCCCGTTATGGATTATCACCAGTGCCGGGTGGGCCTGTGGATTGATAATGAAGCCCGCTCGCGTTTTGCCCTGCGTCCAGAGCTCCATCAGCTGGACAAGCTTCACCGGGATTTACACCAGTTGGGGCGAGACACAGTGGCGGCCCATACCAAAGGTAATACCGCCCAGGCACTGGCCATGCTTTCTGACGTCCGGGATCTCCGCGACCGGTTTCTGCAGGAGTTGAGGGCGTTGATCGGTTGATGATACTGGCTCGAAACCGCTGGCCCGGAATGGTCGGGAAGGAGCCACCACCAAACACAAAGAGAGATTATGATTGTTACCGCCAATATCGTTATTTACAGCCTGGCCATCATCCTGTGGTTTGCCCTCTGGTATGGAGCGACGGGCTATCAACTCATGAGAGACAACAAGCTGTTGATGTTGCCGTGGTTGCTTTGCCCGGCGTTTCTGGCAGGTAATTTGTTGATGACCATTCTGTTTGGCGATGTGGGAACAACCGAATATGAGGAAAGCCGTTTCGCGTATCTGACTGACCGCGCTTCCATTGCCGTGCAGGCCACCGCCAGTATCGTCATTGTTGCCACCATTGTTTACGGTATGAGTATCAAACGTGTACCGGTCCACTTCATCCGCTTTATGGTTTATACCTTTATTTGCGTGTTGGGGTTGATGGCGCCAGTGCTGTGGATACCGCTTCAGAGTCCGGAAATGTTCTATATTCTGCGCCATTTCCAGACAATCGCGCTGAACTACGGTCTGTTTTTCTGCGTGGCGGGTATTATTATCCTGCTCAGGGATTTACTGACCCATGGTGATGTGGCGATATCATTTGATAACGATGCTGCAACGCTTACCAATGCGCGGGCAAGTTCGGATACGCCGGAAACGGAGAAATCCTGAAGCTTTGGTCTTTGCCTCCGGAATAAGCAGGACTCCGGGCCATAGCGGCCCGGAGGCTCAGTGCTGCTTGAGCTTGTCGATACCCAGGGTTTTCATCACATAGCGTTCGTATATGGGCTCACCGGTACCGGCGCGTACCTTGTGCATGAAGTATTTCTCGAAGGCAACCTTGCCGTAGTGCACCCATTTCCCCTTCTTCATCCAGTTCACGTTGCGTGGTGGAATCTGCGGGATGGCCACGAAAGCAATACCGGTGTCGCCCATGTCGGCCAGGCACACGGCATTCCAGCTGGCCTGGCTCTCCGGCTCCTGCTCATCCAGAACCGCGCGGATGTTCAGGGCAGTGGCTGTTACCATGCTTTCAATCATGAAACCGGTTTTGGGAACCCCGACCGGTAGCGGTGTTTTCCCCGGGGGCGCGATGGCCACGGCGACACCGATTCCCCAGATCTCGGGATAGGTAGGGTTGCGCTGGTGGTCGTCGATGATGATGAAGCCCCGTGGATTGACCAGGCCTTCGATTCCCTGCACGGCATCGATGCCGGTAAAGGCCGGCAGCATCATGGAGTAGTCGAAAGGCAGCTCGTGGCGGGTTTTCTCGCTGCCGTCTTCATTAACCTCCAGCACATGCATGATGCCGTCTTCAATTTTCTCCACCTTGGCATTGCATATCCAGTTGATGTGATGCTGGCGGAGTTCCGATTCCAGCATGCTCTTGCTGTCGCCCACGCCGCCCAGCCCCAGGTGGCCGATATAGGGCTCCGGGGTGACAAAGGTCATGGGCACCTTGTCGCGGATCTTTCGGGTGCGAAGGTCCCGGTCCAGAATGAAGGCGTACTCGTACGCAGGCCCGAAACAGGAAGCGCCCTGTACCGCGCCAACGACCACGGGCCCCGGATTTTCTGTGAATTCCTGCCAGCGGTCGCGAGCCTTCTCGGCATGGTCAACATGGCAGATGGACTGGGTAAAGCCCTCATCCGGCCCCAGGCCTTCCACTTCATCAAATGCCAGTCGCGGCCCTGTTGAAAGAATCAGGTGGTCGTATTCAACGCTGGAATCATCAGCCAGGACCACTTTTCGGGCTTCGGGATCCACCCGCGTTACTGCGCTGACAACCAGCTCGACGTTCTTTTTCTCCAGTACACCGGCCAGGGGTATCTTGATGTCTTCGGGCTGACGCCAGTCCACGGCCACCCAGGGATTGGAGGGGACAAAATGGAAATAGTCCTTGTCGGATATCATCACGATGCGATCGGTTTTTCGCGCCTGTTCGCGCATCTCGAATGCCATGGGCATACCGCCCAGGCCGGCGCCGACTATTACGATAGTGGCCATAATCTGCTCTCTTCCGGTTTTTGTTATTACATCTGTCGATAAAGTTAGAACAATATTGATGTATGCGCTAATGACTCAGGTCAAAACCGGTTGCCAAAATCAAAATATGAGACCGGGTGATCAACCTGGCAGAGAAGCTGCCTGATCGTCATACTCGGATTTGATAACAGATGATTCAGGAGAGGAGCCGTATGGGTGAACAGAAAAGCCTGTTAAGTGATGCGCAATCCCGGATGGCGGATATTTTCGACCGCCTTGATGTGGACGACGATGTCCGGCGACAGCTTCAGCAACCCATGCGGGTCCATCAGGCTGCTATTCCGGTTCGTATGGACAATGGCAGTTTAAGGTTTTTTCCGGGCTGGCGCGCTCAATATGACCGGAGCCGCGGGCCCGGCAAGGGCGGCATTCGCTTCCACCCGAATGTTAATGTCGACGAAGTTACCACTCTGAGTTTCTGGATGGTGCTCAAATGCGCCGTGGTTAATCTGCCGTTCGGAGGCGCCAAAGGGGGTGTTCAGGTAGACCCGAAGTCACTCTCGAGGATGGAACTGGAGCGCCTGTCCCGGGCCTATATCCGCGCCTTTTACGATGTAATCGGGCCAAACCGCGATATTCCTGCGCCAGACGTCAATACCAATGAAATCGTTATGGGCTGGATGGCGGATGAGTATTCTGAAATCACCCGCAAGCAGGTGCCTGACATCATTACCGGTAAGCCGCTTGCCATGGGCGGCTCTGCTGGTCGTACTGCGGCCACGGGTCGTGGGGCTCTGCACGTGCTGGATGCCTGGGCCAAGCGCCAGGGGAAACGCCCCGAGAATATGACCATTGCGGTGCAGGGCTTTGGTAATGCCGGCTATCATTTTGCGCGCCTGGCCCGGGAAGCCGGTTACCGCATAGTGGCCCTTTCTGATTCCAAAGGTGCGATCCACGCCAGACAGGGCCTGGATCCGGAGCCCATCTGGCGACACAAGAACAAAGCCCGCGAACTCAAGGGCATGGTCTATTGCGAATCGTCGGTGTGCACCGAGAGCGATGTCGACCAGATCAGCCAGGACGAGCTGCTGGCCCTGGATGTGGATGTGTTGGTGCTGGCGGCTTTGGAAAATGCGATCACGGCCGACAACGTGGGGAAGGTTCGTGCCGGCGCTGTTCTGGAAATTGCCAATGGGCCGGTAACGGCTGAAGCAGACAAACGCCTGTCGGAACAGAGAATCACCGTGCTACCGGATGTGCTGGCCAACGCTGGCGGGGTAATTGTCAGCTATCTTGAGTGGATTCAGAACCGTACCGGCGACTACTGGTCGGAAAACTATATCAACGCACGCTTGCATGATCAGCTGGTGGGACAGGCCGAACTCTGCTTTGACCGCGCGGAAGCAGACAAAGTCGACTTCCGTGTTGCCGCTTACCTGCAGAGCGTCGAGCGCATCGCCGAGGCCATCGCCAGCCACGGCACCCAGCGGTATTTTTGTGATGAGTGAAACGCGTTGAAATATTCGGTTACAGAATTCTTTCAACATTCCTGAAGTAAAAATTCTATGCTGGTTGCTGACTGTACGGTGAGATGGCAACCAGGAATTTTCAGGCGACAACTCAGCAGCTGCTCATGCGGCTGTCTTCTCGGGATGCTGTTGCACGGGCCCTATCAGACTATGTTTCGAAATTGATTTCGAAGAACATTTCCCACTCCTCCGGCCAAGGCAATGCGATCAATAGACAATGAGTAATCCCAGCAAAAAGCCTGCTGCCAACCAGGGCTTTGCCTGGCAGTGGTGGCCGGGCATATGCGTGATATTGGCAGTGCTATACGTTGTCCTGCCCTACGGACAGCTGGCAAGTATCATTTACGTGCTGACCACGCTGATCGCCGCGTTTGCTGTGGGGTTTGCCGCGCACTCTCACCGGGAGCCGGTTCAGTCACTTCCCTGGAAGCTGATCGCCATTGCCTTGTTTCTGGCGGCAGTCGGCCATGGCATCTGGTACTGGCTTGACTCCCGGGGGTTGTCCCCCTTTCCTTCCATGGCCGATATGTTCTACCTGGCAGTCTACCCGCTGTTCATGGGAGCTCTCTATAAGCTCGGACACCGGAAAGGGCGCAGCGATGGCGCCGTAACTGACGCCCTTGTCGTGGGTACATCCGCAGCTGTGCTGGGTTGGGTTTTATTGATTGTTCCCTATATGAATGATCCGGATCTCAGCATGGGGCAGCTCTTGATTTCGGCGGCCTATCCTGTCGCCGATCTGATCCTGCTGCCATTGATTCTTTATCTCGTATTTCTGCAACGTGAGCGGATTCTCGCCAATCTGTTTCTTCTGGCCGGCATGCTGTGCTACCTGGCGGCCGATCTTCTTTACGCTCACGGCAACCTTGTCGGCTGGTACACGCCGGGTGGGTTCACGGACGGCTTATGGCTGTTGTCTTATGCCCTTTTTGTTGCGGCGGCTCACCATCCTTCCGTCTCTGTTGAAGCTTACGCAGAAACCTCAAATGCCGACCTGTCTCAACGTCGCATCATCATCCTGGGGATAGCAACCATTCTGGTCCCGATGGTTATACTGTTTCAGCAGGAGGCGAAACTGGAAACCGTGAAAGTTGCGGCCTTCGCCTCAGTTCTGCTGTTTTTGTTGGTGATGTACCGGATGGGCGGTCTGTTGAAAGAAACCCAACGGCAGGCCGAGGCACTTGAGACGCTGGCCAGGAGTGACCCTTTGACCGGGGCTGCGAACCGGCGGGAACTAGGCAATGAGCTTTCGCGGGAACTGGCGCGATCTGAACGCAATGATGCACCCTTGACCCTGGCTTTTCTGGATCTCGACCACTTCAAACACTTCAATGATACCCATGGCCACTCCGCTGGAGATGCGCTTTTGCAAGAACTGGTGACAGCCTGGCAGAGGGAGTTGCGCCCATCCGATTTGCTGGCCCGGTTTGGTGGCGAGGAATTTATCGCTGTTTTCCCGGATACGAACATGAAACAGGCCCAAATGGTGCTGGAGCGCCTGTTGGAAGTGGTACCTTATGGGCAGACCTGCTCTGCGGGGCTGGTGCAGCGCCAGATGGGTGATACGGCAGATACGATGATGCGCCGTGCTGATCAGGCGCTTTACCAGGCCAAAGAGAGGGGGCGCAACCAGATCGTTTGCGCTTGAGCTTCCGGAGTCGAAGAAGTGTGGTGATGAGAGTGTGTGGCGCAGATCAATCTGCGCCTTCACCCTGCGGGGCCACCACGTAGCGGTCCCGACCACCGTCCTTGGCAGCGTAGAGCGCGTCATCGGCTCGCTGCAGTAACCGGGTTCGGTCCTCTGCTTTATTTTCCAGCACGGCAATGCCGATACTGGTGCTGAAGCTCACCTCTTCGCCGGTCGGTACCTTGAGTTTTGTTTTGTGGCATCCCTCTCTGACGGCGTCTGCTACCTTGACGGCATCTGACTGATCCATGCCCGGCAGAATCATCAGAAACTCTTCACCCCCGAAACGCCCGGCAAGATCCACCTTGCGCTCGGCGCCATCCTTCAGGATTTTGGCAAACTGTTTGAGTACCAGATCCCCGGCCGCATGGCCGTGGTTGTCGTTGAAGCTCTTGAACTTATCCAGATCAAACAGCAATACCGACAGTGGTGTGCCATGCTCGTGGGCATCTTTGATGTCACCATCCAACTGGTCCATTACCTGGCGGCGATTGGCCAGCCCGGTCAGTGGATCGCGGGTAGCCTGACGGTAAAGTACCAGCAGCATGCTGAGCTGGTTTACGGAAGCCCACCCTGCAATGCAGCCCAGCACTGCCAGCAGCCACAGATCATTCAGCCCCGTTATCAGACCGAACTTGCCACTCCATAGCTGACTGACCAGCTCGACCAGGATGACAAATACGGCAAAACCGGCGACCTCCAGAATGGTCAGAGGAAAAATGGCCAGCATGGTAATGATCATGAAGGGGAAAAAGGCGTAGCCGGCCAGTACTTCCGATTCGAAGCCCTGCCCAATCAGTATCCAGTTGCTCCAGGTCTGGAACAGCGTGAGCACCAACACCAGTAACAGCAAACGAATCAATGAGATCTCAAGCCGATAGGGATGACTGAACCAGATTCCCAGTGCCAGGCAGGACAGACTGGCGGCGATGCGGCCATAAGCGATGGTGCTGCTGACGCCTTCGGGAAGCAGCAGCCAGTCCACCAGAATCCAGGTTGTCTGCAGCACCACCAGAATCCAGGCAATCATGCGGACCCGGGAGAAGAGGCTGTAGCTTCGCGTGTGGTTGAAATAGCGCGAGTGTCGGCCCGCACTGAAGAGGTCATTCATAACTTCAAACATGCATCGTCCCAAGTGATGTCTGTAACAGGATACGAAAGGCTGCCCTATGCCGCCGGCCATGAAGCAGTGCTGCTCCGCGATGGTTCACGGTTGCATACCATGGCAGAAGAATTGACCGGCCGCCAGCGAGCTGTGCGCTCTTGAGCAGTACCATTGATCGTCGTCAGTTTACGGGCGGTCCCTTTGCTGTTGGGCGGGGTGTTGGAGGGCTGGGCGCAGTTGGGTACATTCCAGGATCCTGTGCTAGGCTTTGATTGCCTCCACCGATAGGTTGTTGAGTTTAATAGTCGTGGAGGTACTCTCTATTTCCGAACATGCCAGACTGACAGTAAATCTGTTGTTTAAGGAGGCACAAAATGGAATCGAAATCTGCACAGGACGATTACAAGCAGGTTAAGCAGGATCTTCAGTCGCTTCGCGAGGATATGGCCAAACTGACCAAGACAGTTTCGGAAGGCCAGAAAAGCAGCATCAATAGCCTGCGTGATGAAATTCGTCGCGAAAGCCTTGATGCTTTGGGTCAGGTCAGACAAAAAGGTGACGAAGCACTGCGTCGCGCGAAGGATGCCGGCGACAGGACCGTCCATGACGTTGAGAACAGGATTGAGGAACGGCCTTTCCTGAGCATTATTCTCATGTTTCTGGCCGGTGTCCTGGTGGGCAAGCTGTTTGATCGCTGATCATGCTTGATTCCGCTCAGGTAAAGGGTGCGTTGCGTAAGGCTGCCGCTGCCATTATTGGTTTCGGGTTGGCGATGGTCTTGCTCACCGCCCTGTTACTTACCGGATTTTATCTATTGGTGCAGGCTGCGGTTCTGTCGCTTTCGCCATGGCTTGGCGAGGCAGGCGCAATGGGGCTGATTGGCTCCGTGTGTGTGCTTTTGCTTGCGCTGTTTTTCCAGCGGCTGACCCGCCCCAAACCTTCAAAAGAATCCGATAAAACCGCCGACGACAAATCCGGGTCGGGCATAAACGTGCTCCGGGATCTGATTCGGGAAAACCCGTGGGAAGCGGTCCTGATGGCCTTCGCTGTGGGGATTGCCGAACAGGGAGATCCGCGGCTCAGATCACTGTTGCTACAGGGCGGCACGATACTGATGAGGCGTGCAGAGTCCGGAGAACCAGACGACGACGGTGGAGATAGTGCTTCAGCCCCGGAGGACGAGGTTCCGCCGGGTGAAGAGCCGGCACCCTGACTGGGGGCGGGGGTTTTTCTATCGGGAAGGATCCAGATCGGACAAAAAACGACGCAGGCGCTCCTCTTCGGAAAGGTCACCATAGAGCACGGAGGTTTCACCGTCCGGGCCAACCTTCAGCAAGGAGGGGGCTGCAAATACTGAGTGTTTGATGGCCTGCCTGGGCTGTTCCAACAGGTCAATCTCGCAGGGCTGAATGTCATTACAGTTGAGGCGTTCAAGCATTTGGGCAAGGCTGGCCCGCGCACGCTGTGAGCGTGGGGCGGTGCCCGTCACGAACAGCATCAGAATCGGCGATGCCGACTCGCTGGATTGCTGGACAGCACTCATCGGAAAGTCCCTCTTACATTAACCGAACAACTTGTCTGGATGTACGTTGTACCGGACAGAGGGGGGAGAGTTCTGTTCGTTACCGAACATAGAGGGCGGTATGGTGAAAAAGGGGAGTCACAAACCCCGGGTGGAAACCGGCGATGCCGACATTCCTGTGCGTATGAATCGTGATTTCAGAAAACAAATTCGAGCCCGGCATACCACGTGCGTCCCGAGGCCGGCTCAAAGTACCGGCCATTGCTGGCATTAATACGCACATTGGCAAAGTGATCCTTGTCACCCAGATTATGAACGCCGACAAAGCCCTTTAGAACACGGTGCCTGTCGACGTATAACGTGTTCCCTCCACGCAGGTCTACTAACCAGTAGTCGTCAACGTTTACGTTATTGGCATCGTCGGCAAACATATCGCCGATATAGCGAGTCTCCAGTGTGGCAAAAGTGCCTCCTAAGCCTTGCCATTTAACCCGGTTGTTCCAGACCTTCTCGGGCAAACCAGGCAATCTGTTGCCATCGTATCGGTCGCCCCCTGAGCGGTATCTGTCGAACTTGTAGCTGGCCAGGGTCAGTGCGGTTTCTGCGCGCCACCCCGGTGCAAAAAGCCAACCGGCAGATGCTTCAAAACCCTTGCGAGTTGCATTGCCGGCGTTGCGGTAGAAAGTCCTGTCATCCGGTCCCGCCAACTCATAGGGAATCAATTCATCCCGAACATCAACCCAGAACATCGTGAAGTCATAATTAATCCCGTTTTCCAGCTCACCACGCAGTCCCAGTTCATGGTTCACGGATTTTTGCGGTTCGGTCTCCGGATTCAGTCCACCCACTCCGGATGGGTTGGCAAACTCAGAGAAAGTCGGTGTTTCAAAGGCGGTGCTGATATTGGCGTAAGCCTGGTGCGATTCCAGATAACGATAACTCAGCCCCGCAGAACCGCTCCACTCCCGGAACGTACGACTGCCGCTTTGATCGCCATCTGAGCTAAAGTCATCATCGACTTTGAGGCGAATCCGGTCGAAACGTCCGCCAGCGGAGAGGGTGATTTGATCAGTAAGACTCAGGTCGCTTTGGGCGAACACGCCCAAAGCCGATGCCGTTTGGAGTTCCTCTGCGGTCAGCCCTTGCAGATCACCGCCGAAGCTCATTTCACGGCGGGTACGGTCATCCCGTTGCTCACGAGCTTCCACGCCTGCGACATAGCGAAATGGAAGCCCTGATAGCTCAAGCGACTGGCGGTAGTCGATCTTCGCTCCAAAATAGTCGCGTTCGTAATCGATGCGGCTGTCACCGGGGTAGGGCAGTTGCTGTTCAAAGTTCCTGCGCATGTAAAACGTTTTGGCCCGAAGCTCGCCCAGCCCCGCGGAAAGATCCTGATATTGCAGCCCAAGCACTTGCTGATCGACGGTTTGGCCCGTGCCGTACTCTTCGGTAAAACGCCCGGCCTGCGATCTGTCGGCTTCTACCTGCTCGGCGGTAAGCGCACCCGGGTCTTCTGAGCGTGGATTCTGCAGCAGGTTTATGATGGCTGTCAGTGACCGGTCACTACCCAACTCCCGGCGTAGCTTGGAATTGAGCAGGTATTTTTCGACCCGGGCGTTGTCGCGGTAGCCTTCATAGTTAAGTGCTGAAGCACTCACGCTGTGTGACCAGGGACCGTTATTCTGGTTGTTTTTTACGGAAATCTTGCCAAAGTCGTCGCTCCCGCCGGTGACGCGAACCGATGTTTCATCGGGTTTACGGCGCCCGTCTGAGGTGGTTGCGCTGATAACGCCACCCGCTGCATTGCCATACAGAACCGAAGCAGGCCCCCGGATCACCTCGATGCGCTCGGCGCTGTCGAGGTCGATAGCGTCCAGCTGGGCCTGACCATCTGGCAGTGTATAAGGAATGCCGTCAACGATAACGGTAATGCCACGGACACCAAAAGGCGCTCGCGCTCCAAATCCACGTATCGCTATGCGCTCACCTTGGGCAAAGTTCTCCTGATTCTGCAGAAAAATACCCGGCACCTGCCCCAGAGTCTCATCCAGTTTCAACCCGGGCTGGCCTTGTTGAATAGTGTCCTGCTGAACGACCGACATGGCAGCCGGCGTGTCATATAAGGCACGCTCTATCACCGGAGCTGTCACCACTATGGCGGCGTCAGATTGCCCATGGGCCATCATTGTGAACGACAGGCTTGCCAGTCCGCTCAACAAGCGAAATGCAGATTTCTGGTTGTTCATAGTTTCCGCCTTGAGTGGGTGATATTCAGGCGAGCGGTAACTTAATTATCCGAGAGCTTGCAGCCTACGAATGGCACGTTTGCGCCAAATTATTGTGTCCATTTCTTGATCGCATTGCCACTTCCTCCTGGGGTCGTTGCTCCCCTCAGCCGACCAGGTCCAGCCTCAGATTGGCTTCAATCTCATCCACCAGAGAAGCGGGAACCTCGTTTTCGGTAGCCATGGTACGCCACCGGGATACCACTTCGGTGCACTGCTCAATGATGTCGTTGGCGTCCCGTTCCTTGAAGTTCCCGATCTGGGAGGCAACTGCCAGCAAGTCGTCCCGGGTAAACCCGGAGCGCTTGCCGTTCAGGCTGATGTTGTGCTGTTCCACCCAATGGGATCCGGGTTTATAGCTGTAGGCCACGTCATAGGCCGGGGAAAGTCGCCACTTGCCATCCTTGTCCATCAGGAACGAGACGTTTTTTGTGTGATCATCCTGGTTTCTGGCCACTACGTTGAACACCATGCGACGGTAGATCTCCAGGGCCTCGATCCTGGAGAGTCTCAAGCGGCGGGCGACCTGGAAAAGCTCCTCGTAGCTGAACTGACCGGGGCGTTTGTAGTCGGCATGGGCTATGGCGCAGAGCGTCTGCACGTGGATCTTGTGGTTTCCCTTCCGATCGAAGCGACGGGTCAGAAAGTGGGCCCGGGGGCCGTCCTCCAGGATCTCACATGGTTCCATGTTAATACCGGCGGCGGTCGCCATCTGGTAGTAGGTGTACTCCATGAGGCCATAGCCCTTTGGGTCACCGAAGATCTCGCTGTTGCTCCTGTGCTCAACCACGCCATCGAATTTCAGCAGGTAGTGCTCGTAGCCTTTCGGTGCGTCCACCTGTCCTGAGCGGATGTCCGTGCGGTCCCTGTTCAGGGCAACCACGGCTTTCGGCCGGGCACCGCCGGCGGAGGATCCGACCTGGAAGATGGAGCTGATGCCATGATTATTATCCGGGACAACGGGACCGCCGGCCCGGTTACGCTCGTCCAGCACGCGCTGCGCAGTGCTGATAAGGGTGTCGAGTTCAAGGGATTCGCCGCCTTCGAGGGAGTCGTGTGAAATGGCCGGGCGGAATTCCAGGGCGCCCATGCCCCGGGTACCCGTGTACAGAAGACGCTCCACCGATGAGAAGGTGACCGGGTCCCGACCCTGGCGTGCCAGCCAGGCGTTGATAACTGCGTTACCGAAATCGTCCGGGAGGATGTCGGCGAAACATCCGGGTAGCCCCTTATAGGTTTCCGGATTCAGGGATGTGAACTCGAATACGTCCCGGCGGCCGCTGAGCGGCATCTGTAACGGTGCGATGTCCAGGCCGTCTCTCTTCCAGGCCGGGTCATAGCCGAACCGATAGACGCCGGTGCTGCGGTCGTACATCAATGCGCCAACCCGTTCCCCCCAAAGCATCACTTCGGCATAGTCTTCAGGGTCCAGGTCGTTGTTTTTGTTTATCACCATCCCAGATCACCATCCTCATCGTTTTCCTGATTCTGCCCTCGGCTTGCACGATCGGATATCGCGCCAGGCTCCAGGGTGCGGCCACGCTTTTTCTGAAGTAGGGCAGGGTTCACGGGCGGCGGCTCGATAAAGGTTTCAAGCTGATCCAGGGCCTCCAGGGACCGCAGCGCGGCAATCAGGATCGACAGCTTGCCGTGCCCCTCGTCCAGCAGGCGACGGATGGTCGGCTGACTGACGCCGATCTCCTTGCCGAGCTCGTCCCGGCTCATCTTTCGATCTTCCCGTAGGCGATCGAGTCGCCGGCCAAGCTCTTTGCACCAGGCGGTGTCACTCAAGGCGTAAGGATCCATCAGGCAACCTCCAAAAGCATCTGAAAACAGTGTAGTGCACGAATCCAGTGAAAGAAAATATTCAACAAAGTAGTAAAAGTGCATAAAACTGAAATTAAAGTTTCAGTAATGATGGCATACGCTGGCTTTCGGTTAAATGCGAGCACAAGTAATATAAAAGAAAGTTTTCATAAAATGATATTTTTTATCACGAAATGAAAGAAAGTATTCAGTTTTCGTCAATAGGGTGCTGCCAGGTTAAAGTCGCATCTTGCTGTAATCGACGGGTGAGAACACAGACGGCAGTGGTCGAAAACAGAGGCTCGAAACTGCGCTTTATGAAAGTCAATTTGGCAATACCGTCCAGCCTAAACCTATGGCAAATCTGAGATCGAATCCGGGCTAATCAGCCAGTTTCGGTGCCCCTGCGAGCTGCCAGGGGGTACAATGTATCCCGATTAATTTTCCGATAGTGGATGAGCGTCTATGGAATGGAGTCTTACGCACCTCTGGCTGATTCTAGCCCTGATTCTTGGCCTGGCGGAGCTTACCTCCGGTGTTATGGTGCTGCTGGCACTGGCCATTGCCGCGGCGCTGACCGCCGTACTGGCTTTTATCAACGTCCCTTTTGAATGGCAACTGGCCGGTATGGGAGTGTTTTCGGGCATTTTCGTACCTGTGGCCATCAAATGGATCAAACCAAGGTTTACCCCGAAAGGCGTGGCCTACGGCACAACCGGGACCGGCGTGGAAAACGGAACCGTCTACCAGATCATCAAGCGGGATTTCGACAGCGCCAGTTGCGTCAAGGTCAACGGCGATTTCTACCGGATCCGGGTCAACGACACCGGGCAGACCGAGCTGCCCGAGGGTACCCGCGTTATTTTCAAAACCTTTGACGGCACTACCGCCGTCGTTGTTGTGGACCACCTGAAGGAGTCATAAACATGGAAAGTATGCTATCCCCGGGGCTGGTAATCAGCCTGATTGTTGTCGCTATCGGTGTTTTCATTATCGCCAAGGGCCTGGTGATTGTGCGCCAGTCAGAGGTGATGGTGATCGAGCGACTGGGCTCGTTCAACCGTATACTGGAGAGCGGCGTTAATATCATCGTTCCGTTCATCGACCGCCCACGCCCGATCACCATGATTCGTTACGTTCGCATGGGTGATGAATATCATCCCACAAGCAGCGACGAAACCCGCATTGACCGCCGGGAAACGGTGATGGATTTCCCCGGCCAACCGGTGGTAACGACCGATAACGTGACCGTAAACATCAATGGCGCGCTTTATTACCAGATCATCGACCCCCGCCGTGCAGTCTATGAAGTAGCCAACATGTCCCAGGCCGTGGAAGTGCTGGCCAAGACCACCCTGCGCTCGGTGGTCGGCAAAATGGAACTGGACAAGTTGTTTGAATCCCGCAGCGAAGTGAACAGCGCCATTCAGGCAGAAATGGAAGAAGCTGCGTCAAAATGGGGTGTGAAACTGACCCGGGTAGAGGTTCAGGACATCAGCATGCCCGACGAAGTGGAAGAAGCCATGCGCCTACAGATGGCCGCCGAGCGAAAGCGCCGGGCCACCGTAACCGAAGCCGAGGGTGAGAAGACTGCCGCCATTGCCATGGCCCAGGGTGAGCGTGAATCCGCGATCCTGAATGCCCAGGGCGACAAAGAGGCGGCGATCCTGCGGGCCGAGGGCGAGAAAGAATCCATTCGCCTGGTACTCAGTGCCATGGGCGACTCAGAGGAAAACAAGCAGACCGTAATCGGTTACCTGCTGGGCCAGAGTTACATCAAGGTTCTGCCCAACATGGCGAAAGACGGCGAGCGTGTATTCGTACCTTACGAGTCATCCGCTCTATTGGGCTCCATGGGCATGTTCCGTGAACTGGCAGGTAGCCCTGAAGACCTGGTACGTAAAAACCTGAGCAAAGATGCCCTCCGAGGGGGCATGATCGGCGGTTCAGGCGCCGACTAACCCGGCAGGTTGTCCAGCGGGCGCTTGCGCCACTTGCAGGAGCTGGCATAGCCGCTCTTCGGCATCCACTACGGACGCCCGTCAGGATTGGCGAAGATCGCCTTTGGGCGATCTTCGGGGCTTTGCCCCGTCGTCACTGTGTTCCGACGTTCTCTTCGCCTGCGTGGCAGGCTTCGAGTCGAACGCAGGTTCTCACCAAAGCTAACGAGCAAACCAGAGTCCCATAAAAAAGCCCACACAAGGTGGGCTTTTTTATGGAATATGGCCCGCCCGTCAGGATTCGAACCTGAGACCTTCGCCTCCGGAGGGCGACGCTCTATCCAGCTGAGCTACGGGCGGATGAAATTGTTCGCCGGGGCGTCAATTTCGAGTGCGCAATCTTACGTGTGTGCGGGACGTCTGTCCAGCCCTTTGCCAGGCCTGAGCGTTCAGGTTTCTGGCATTTTCTGTAAAGGTGTAATGCTGACCAGATTGTCGTCGTTGCTGAAGGTTACTTCCCCGTCCTGGATAGAGATCTGAAACTCCATCGAGCGTTCCGCCAGGCTGGCCAATGCGGCGGTTTCGTCGCCGTTGAGGTCGAAAACTGCCAGGTTGCCAAATCTCTCCAGCTTGCTATGGTGCTTGTCCCACCATACGGGAACGGCGCGACCGCCGTAGGTATACAGAATAACCTGTTTGGCACGGTTGCAGGCTTTGCGGATCCGGTCTTCATCCGGTAGGCCCAGTTCTACCCAGAGTTCGATGTCATCGGTCAGGGTCTTGGCCCAGAGTTCCGGCTCGTCGTCGGTGCTCAGGCCTTTGGTAAACTCCAGGGTGTCGCTGGCATTGAGTGCGAAAGCCAGCAGGCGGATCATCATGCGCTCGTCGGTTTCGGAAGGATGACGGGCAATGGTCAGCTGGTGGTCGGCATAGTAGTGTCTGTCCATGTCGGCGATGTGCAGGCTGACTTTGAAAACAGTGGCTTTCAGGGCCATAGAACGTCCTGTTAACAGCAGTGGCGGTAAGGGTCATCAGTGTAATGTATTTAGAGGATAACGGGGCATAGCCATGGTCTGGTTGTGGGGTTTTTTTGTTCTGGTGGTGTTTTTCCTTTTGGGTGAAGCGGTCCGTGTGGTGGCAGGGCTGCCCATCAGTGGCGGTGTCATCGGCATGGTGCTGGTGACCTTGAAACTGATGATCCGGGGCGACATCACGGACAGTCTGGCGGCGGCCAGTCAGGGTCTGATTTCTGTGCTGGTATTACTGATTACGCCGGGTGTGGTCGGTGTGTTCTTCATTGCGGATCAGTTTTCTGGGCAGTGGTTGGCCGTGGCCGTGGCGTTACTGGTGGGTACCTTGCTCAGTGTATTGACTACCCTCTGGCTGATGAACTCTGTGGCGAAGGCAGACGATGAGGAGGCCGGGCATGACTGAAAACAGTGATCGGCTTTCCCGCCTGATGGACGTATGGCTGTCGGGGCCCATGTTGTCGATTGCCTTGACCCTGGCGGCTTTTATTGCCGCCCAGTGGCTGTTTACGAAATTCCGGCGCCCTCTGTGGATGCCACCGGTATTGATTGCGGCGGTTCTGTTGGCTGCCGTTGTCGCCGCTACCGGCATGGGGTTTGAGGCCTATGAGAAGGGCGCTCGCTGGCTGACTGTTCTGCTTGGCCCGGCCACGGTGGCTCTGGGCGTGCCGCTGTATCAGCAGATGCATCATATTCGTGCGCTCTGGCGTCCGATTCTGGTGACTTTGCCGTTGGCCGCAAGTCTGGCTGCCATTTATGCCCTCGGTATTGCCTGGTTAATGGGAGCCTCGCCCCTGGTACTTGCTTCACTGGCCTCGAAATCGGTAACGGCGCCGATTGCCATGGGCATTACCGAACAACTGGGCGGTTCGGTTTCCTTGACTCTGGGCGGCCTTTTGATCACCGGCGTGCTGGCATCGCTGTTTGTAGACTGGTGTGCAAAGTGGCTGAACATCAAAGACGACCGGATCATCGGTTTTGCTCTGGGTCTGAACGGGCATGCTATCGGAACCGCCCGGGCTTTTGAGATCAGCCCGATGGCGGGGGCTTTCTCATCATTGGGCATGGGCCTGACCGGCGTGTTCACCGCATTGTTCCTGCCCCTGGCCTTCATGCTGGTTGGTTAACGCACAGTCACAGAAAAAAACTCTTTCAGGGGTTGCAAACGTGCCTGCAAATGACAATACTTATCACTCACGTTCGAGCGTCAGTGAGAAAGCCTTTATGTACGTTTGTCTCTGCCAGGGTGTAACCGACCGGGAAATTCGCGAAGCCGCCGACAACGGCGTTAACTCCATGCGCCAGCTTGGCAAAGAGCTTGGTGTTGGTCGCCAGTGTGGCCGATGCGCCTGTAGCGCTCGCGAAATCCTCAGAGAATCCCGCCGGCCGGATTACCTGGCTCTGGCAAACCTGCTGGCCCAGCCCGCCTGATCACTTTCTGTTCAGTGCTGGCCCAGGCCCGGCGCCAGCAATTGCATCTCTCTCGCATCAGTGATTTTTTCTTGTCGCCAAACGGACTATGCTTGTGGGTTAACGCACAAGCATCATAAGGAATCTATGTTATGAAAGGCGACAAAAAAGTCATTCAGTACCTTAACAAGGCCCTCGCCAACGAACTGACTGCCATCAACCAGTACTTCCTGCATTCCCGCATGTACAAGGACTGGGGCATTACCAAGCTGGCAGATAAAGAGTACGAAGAGTCCATCGATGAGATGAAGCATGCCGATCAGTTGATCGAGCGCATTCTGTTTCTCGAAGGCCTGCCTAACCTGCAAGACCTGAACAAGCTGCTCATCGGCGAAAACGTCGAAGAAATGATTGCATGCGATCTCAAGCTCGAGATTGCCGGCCATGCGGATTACAAAGAAGCCGTTGCCTATTGTGATGAGGTTGGCGACTACACCAGCCGCGAACTCTTCCGCAGCATCCTGGAAAGCGAAGAAGGGCATATCGACTGGCTCGAAACCCAGCTGGAAATGATTTCCCAGATGGGCATCCAGAACTATATTCAGCTGCAGTCAGCGGCCGAGTAACAGGCTTTCAGGGCAGGCCGCTTTTGAACGCGTGCCTGCCCTGTACCGGAAGCCCGTGAATTAAAGCCAGTCATTCAGCATGATCCCGATACCCACCCGTTCTATGCGGTGGTTGTAGTCAATCAGGCTCTCCCCATACCCGTTGTAATACTGGATAAACCCTTTGACGGTATCCCCCAGGGGAAAGCTGTAACCAAGCTCCACTGAAGTATGGTTATCGTTTGACCGCAGGTTATTCAGCAGCTTCAGTGACAGCGTCTGATCCTCCGACACCTTGTAAACCGCATGATAGCTGGCATGGCCGAGATATTTCTCGATGTTGGCATTGTCATCATTGCCACTGGTTTCCGGCAACCGGTACCAGGGTCTGACCATAAACAGCCAGCGATCGTAACTGTAGGTGGCCGAAGCTGTAATCCGGTTCCAGCTGCGCGAGCGTGGGTCTGACTGGCCATTGGACTGGTGGTTGAAACCCAGCGTTACGCCATTGAGCTTTCCGGGTCCGATCTTCCAGTCCAGTTGATGACGGAGGAATACCTCCGGCTCATAGGTGGTTTCGCGAAAAGGCGCAGATTCGTCCTGATTGTAAACCTGCCAGAATGAATTCTGTGTGTAACCAAACCACAGGGTTGTACGGTCGTCGAAGAGGCCGGTTAAAAGGGGGACCTTGAAGCTGATCTGGTATTTGGCTTCTTCGTTCTCCAGGTCATAGTCGTAATCGGTAGCGGCATGCTGTGGGCTGGCGGGCCTGGGATTGGGGTCGTTCACCCAGGTCAGCGGGAGAATGTAATTGGGCCGGTGGGTAACAAAGCCATCAGTAAAAGAAAATATGGCGCGTTCCGCAGACTGGCTTTCGCCGATCAGCTTGTCGGTGCTTTCTGATGTCTCTTCCGAAGCACTGTCGTCAATTTCCTCATCTGCTTCTTCCTGGGCAACCCGAGGCGCATGCAAGGCGTCGTAACAATCCAGTCTTTGTTCATTGCTGCTGATCAGAGCACAGTTTGCTGAAGTTTCTGCGCTGATTTCCTGAGCGGTGCCCGAAACGCTGGTTATGAGCAGTGGCACGGCTACAGTGGTGACGGAGATGCAATATCTGATCGAATGCATAGGTGCCCTCATTGGCTGACAGTCAGGCTGAGCCAGGTGTTGGCAATGCCATAAATCCATACGCCAAGAAGTGTAGTAGTAAGAAGAAGAAAAATAATTTTATGTCGGGTGCGACGCTGTTCACTTGCGGTCACTACCCATCGCAGGTACATCAGGCCAATAAAGCTGAGGAAAACACCCAGGCTGGCGGCTGCGGGAATGAGTAGCCAGGTGGCGCTCAATGCCTCTCCTGAACCGGCGCGATTGCTGAACCAGGCCATGGAAATCAACAGGATGGCGAGAGAGGAGAATTCAGTGATCAGCAGGTTTTTACGCATAAACAGGCTCATTTTCGGAGTAAACGGTGTATGGTAACCGGAAATGATAGCGGTTGCTCAGACGCGGCTAAACTGCCCTTAATCTGGTTGAAATCAATTTCTGTCCGCGCCTGTCGGTTTTTTTGCGCAGGCCTAATGGCTATAATGCGGCGTCTTAAAGATTATAACGCTCAAATGCGAGGTGCATTGTGAAGATGAAGAGAGTCCTGGCTGTTGTTCTGCTTGGTGTTGGCCTGGCTGCCGGCACGGCACTGGCAAGTGTTGAAGATGAAATTCGTGACCGCATCGCGCCGGTCGGGGAAGTGTGTGTACAGGGTGATGACTGCGGCTCAGAATCTGCTGCCCCGGAAGAAAGTGCCAGCTCTGGCCCTCGCTCAGGGAGCGAAGTTTACGATGCAGCTTGTACGGCGTGTCACGCCAGTGGTGCTGCCGGTGCTCCGATTCTGGGTGATGCCGATGCCTGGGGCCCTCGCATCGACAAGGGCATGGAAACCCTGACTGACCACGCTATTAACGGCTTTAACGGCATGCCAGCCCGTGGCGCGTGTTCAGATTGCTCTGACGAAGAAATCGTTGCTGCCGTAGAGTACATGGTAGACGAGAGCCAGTAAGCATTTTCTGGCCAACGAAAAGCCCCGCTCAATGCGGGGCTTTTTTGTGTGCGGGTTTGTTAAACGCCCAGATCGCCCAGCAGGGCGCTGAGCGTGGCTTTTCCTTTTTTCTGGTTGGCCTCCTGGTCCAGATCCCCCACGCCTTCCCACTTCAGATCTTCTTCTGGCAGTTCATCCAGAAACCGGCTGGGAATGGTCTCCAGTTTTTCGCCGTATTGTTTCCTTGAAGCCGCGTAGGTCAGCGACAGGGTTTCCCGCGCCCGGGTGATGCCTACATACATCAGTCGCCGTTCTTCTTCTATATTGCCTTCTTCAATACTGCTGCGGTGGGGCAGGATCTCTTCCTCCAGGCCCATGATAAAGACATGAGGAAACTCCAGGCCTTTTGAAGCGTGCAGGGTGAGCAGTTGCACCTTGTCGCTGTCATCCTCTTCCTCTTTTTGCTCCATCATATCCCGCAGGATCAGCTTGGTGATGGCGTCTTCAATGCCGATTTCATCGGCAGTGCCCTTGTCGTTATCCAGCATGCGCTGAATCGATTCCACCAGGTACCAGATGTTTTCCATCCGCCGCTCGGCCTGTTTCGGGCTGCCGGAGTGCTGGTGCAGCCATTCTTCGTATTCGATGTCGGTGAACAGTTGCTTGATCACCGGAATGGGGTTTTCCGAGAACAGCCGTTCACAGGTGGCGTCCACCCAGTGGGCAAAGCGGCGCAGCTTGTCCAGGCCCTTTTCGGTAACGTGGGTTTCGGCGCCCATATCACCCAGCGCCTTGAACAGGCTGACATCCCGGGAGCGGGAATAATGGCTGAGCTGCTCCAGCGTGCGCGGGCCGATTTCCCGTCGGGGCACGTTGACCACGCGCAGGAAGGCCGCGTTGTCATCCGGGTTGATCATCAGCCGAAGATACGACATGGCATCCTTGATCTCGTTTTTCGAGAAAAACGACTGACCGCCGGAGATGCGGTAAGGAATCTGGTAGGCCTGCAGTTTCATTTCCAGCAGGCGGGCCTGGTGGTTGCCCCGGTAAAGCACGGCGAAATCCCGGAAATCGAGGCCGTTCTTCAGTTTCTGATCAATGATCTCGGTGGCTATCCGGTCGGCTTCGGCATCTTCGTTGCGACAACGGATGATGCGGATTTCCTCACCAATGGTGTGATCGCTCCACAAGGCCTTTTCGAACACGTGCGGGTTGTTGGCGATCACCGTGTTGGCGCTGCGCAGAATCCGGCTGGTGGAGCGATAGTTCTGCTCCAGTTTGACGATCTTCAGGCTGGGGAAGTCTTCTTTCAGTTGTGCAAGATTTTCCGGACGGGCCCCGCGCCAGGCGTAAATGGACTGGTCATCGTCACCCACCACGGTAAAGGCCGCCCGTTCTGCCACCAGCAGTTTCACCAGTTCATACTGGCACAGGTTGGTGTCCTGATATTCGTCGACCAGCATGTAGCGAATTTTCCGGCGCCACTTGGCCAGCACATCCGGATTATCCCGGAACAGCTGTACCGGCAGCAGAATCAGGTCGTCAAAATCGACGGCGTTATAGGCTTTCAGGTACTCGCTGTAATATTTGTAGATGATGGCAATGCGCTGTTCGCGTTCATCCGCCGCCTTGCTCCGGGCCTCTGCCGGGCTGCGCATGGCGTTTTTCCATGACGAAATGGTCATCTGCACGTCGCTGAGTTCGTCGCCCTCGTCGGCACTGGCCTCGCGCAACATCAGGTCCTGTAGCAGCGCCTTGGCGTCTTCGGCATCGAAGATGGAAAAGCCGGGGTGGTAGCCCAGGTGAGCATGCTCCTCCCGGATCATGTTCAGGCCCAGGTTGTGAAAGGTGGAGACAATCAGGCCGCGGGTCTTGCCCTTGTCGACAATTTTGCCCACCCGCTCTTTCATTTCCCGGGCGGCTTTGTTGGTGAAGGTCACCGCCGCAATGTGCCGGCCGGGAATGCCCAGCTCTTCAATCAGATAGGCAATCTTGCGGGTTATCACGCTGGTTTTTCCGCTGCCTGCCCCGGCCAGCACCAGCATGGGGCCGTCAGCGTAACGAACCGCTTCGTGTTGTCTGGGGTTGAGCTTGTTCACAATTTTTTGACCAAACCGGGTGGCGGGGGAGGATTTTGTCGAGTCTGGCTATTCTACACCAGACAGAAGATCAGGTATCGACTACCCTTTATGGAGTTAATGCGCCTTTATACCCGAACAACGGATTCTTCTTGATGCCTCTGCCTTTGGACTCCAGAGCTGACAGGGTGCGCCTGCTGGTGCTGACCCCCGAACACACGGATTTTCTGTGGTTTGAGGCCATGCTGTCGCAAGATCCGGAAATCCGCCCGGATGCCATCTGGTGCCCGGATCTGGTGGATTGCGACGACCTGATTCGCAACGCCAGCTTTGATGTCATTGTCTGGGATTGTGCCTTTCATGGCAGTTCGGAAACCGCGTTTCTGCAGTATCTTGGTGCGGCAAGCGATGATAAACCGGTGCTTGCCGTCAGTTCTGAGCCTGCCGCTGAAAAGGCCGGGGTGCTGACCGAGTGTGGTGCTGTGGATTATCTGTGCCGGCAAACCCTGGACCGCTGGAATTTCTGCCGCGCCGTCAAATACCTGTGGTATCGGGAAAAACTGTCCGAATCGGCCCATGGTCAGTTGGGCCGGGAAGTGGCCAGTGGTTTCATTAACCGGGATCTGTTTTTTGCCCGCCTCCGTCAGGCGTTATTGCGGGCAGAGCGATCGGAGCATCGGCTGGCACTGTTGCACCTGAATATTGATGATTTTCGCAGCATCAATGAATCCTTCGGCTATCAGCAAAGTGACCAGTTGCTCCTGAGCCTGGCCGAGCACTTGCGTGTGCGCCTCCGGCGGGTAGACTCACTGATGCGTATTGGTGGCGATGAGCTGGCCATTATCGTCGAAAAGGTTGAAGACTCGCAGGATCTTACCCGGCTTATCCGCAGTCTGGTGGCTGCTCTGGATGAACCCCTCTCCATCGATGGCCAGAAACTTGTCGTCAATGTGAGCATAGGTGTGGCCACTTACCCGGAAGCCGGGGACAGCGCCGAGAACCTGTTGCGACGCGCCAACAGGGCAATGTTTGCGGCCAAACGGGACCCTGGCACAAGCTATCGTTTTTACGATCGCCAGCTTCATATCAATGCGGGTCATCAGCTCCGGATTGAAGCCGATTTGCGCAATGCCCTGCGCGGTGGGGAACTGGAGTTGTATTACCAGCCCCGTATTGATCTGGCCACGGAAGAGGTTCGTGGGGTTGAATGCCTGTTGCGCTGGAATCATCCGGAACGCGGATTGGTTATGCCGGACAGCTTCATCCCGGTTGCCGAGCGTAGTGGGCTGATTGTGCCCATTGGCTACTGGGTGATCGAGCAGGCCTGCCAGCGGTTGCAGGAATGCCAGGAGCTCGGGCTGCCGCCAATGGTGTTTGCGGTCAATCTTTCGTTCCGGCAGTTCCACGACCGGAAAATGACGGAAACCATTTTCCGTATCATTTTTAACAGCAACGTCGATACCGGCCTGCTGGAGCTGGAACTGACAGAAAGTGCCATGATGCACGACCCGGACTACGCCCAGCGCTGCCTGCGCGAGCTCAGCCAGCTGGGCATCAGTTTTGCGCTGGATGACTTCGGTACCGGCTTTTCCTCGCTCAGCAACCTGCAACATCTGCCCATCTCGCTGGTGAAAATCGATAAGTCGTTTGTGCAGGATCTGGGCGAGTCCGCAGATGCCGAACACATCATTCGTGCCATCATCAGCCTTGCTCACAGCCTGCAGATCAGCGTGGTCGCCGAGGGTGTGGAAACCGAAAGTCAGCTGGAATTCCTGCGTCACCAGCATTGTGATGAAATCCAGGGTTACTATTATGCCCGCCCCATGCCCTGGCAGGATCTTGTGCAATTCCTCGACAGGCACAATCAGTTCGCTTGCTTGCAGAACTGAGGCGCTGTACCTTTCTCCGTTAATCTGATCCCCGAGCAAGTGACCGAGGTTGCATGAACAGTATTTCCAGCCGCATTGCGGACGAACTGGGTGTCCGCGAACAACAGGTTAACGCCACCATCACCCTTCTGGATGAGGGCGCCACCGTTCCCTTTATTGCCCGCTACCGGAAAGAGGTTACCGGCTCGCTGGATGACAGTCAGCTGCGTAATCTGGAAGAGCGCCTGCGTTATCTGCGCGAACTGGAAGACCGGCGTGTAACAGTGCTCAAAAGCATTGAAGAACAGGGCAAGCTGACCGACGAACTGCGTTCGGACATTGAGGCGGCGGATACCAAGAACCGACTTGAAGACCTTTACCTGCCCTACAAGCCCAAGCGCCGCACCAAAGCCCAGATCGCCCGGGAAGCGGGGCTGGAACCACTGGCTGATGCGCTGTATGAGAATCCGACGCTTGATCCGGAGGCAACGGCCGCTGATTACCTGAATGCTGAAGCAGGCATTGAGGACACCAAAGCGGCACTGGATGGCGCCCGTTACATCCTGATGGAGCGTTTCGCCGAGGACGCGGAACTGCTGGGAACCCTGCGGGATTTCATCTGGCAGCAGAGCAACCTGAAAGTCACGGTAGTGCCGGGCAAAGAAAACGAAGGCGCGAAATTCCGGGATTACTTTGACCATGTCGAGCCGCTCCGGAAAGTGCCCTCGCATCGTGCGCTGGCCATCCTGCGTGGCCGCAACGAGGGCGTACTGGCTTATTCACTGGTGGTGGGTGATGGCGAGGAAGACCGCCGGCAACCGCATCCGGCCGAGCATCGTATTGCGGCACGCTGGGATATTCAGGACAAGGGCCGTGCCGCCGACAAATGGTTGTCGGACGTCGTGCGCTGGACCTGGCGGGTCAAACTCGCCACCCAGATTGAAACCGACCTGATGGCCCAGGTACGTGAAGCCGCTGAAGCCGAAGCCATCAATGTGTTCGCCGCCAACCTCAAAGATTTGCTGTTGCTGGCACCGGCCGGCCCCCGGCCAACTCTTGGCCTGGATCCGGGGCTGCGTACGGGGGTAAAGGTAGCGGTCATTGATGGCACTGGCGAGGTGTCGGACCACGGCGCGATTTATCCCCATGCCCCGAAAAACCAGTGGGACAAATCCATCGAACAGATGGCTGCCTGGTGTCGGAAATACAATATTGAGTTGGTCGCCATCGGCAATGGCACCGCTTCCCGGGAAACCGAAAAGCTGGTGGCGGATCTGAGCAAACGTTACCCCGAACTGAAACTGGCGCGCATTATTGTCAGCGAATCCGGTGCCTCGATCTATTCGGCCTCCGAATTTGCTTCCCGGGAGCTGCCGGATCTGGACGTGACCATCCGGGGCGCCGTGTCCATTGCCCGCCGCCTGCAGGACCCGCTGGCAGAACTGGTGAAGATTGAGCCCAAATCCATTGGTGTGGGCCAGTACCAGCATGATGTTTCCCAGGTACAGCTGTCCCGCAGCCTGGACGCCGTAGTGGAAGACTGCGTAAACGGCGTCGGTGCCGATCTGAATACCGCCTCTGTACCGCTGCTGACCCGGGTATCTGGTCTGAATGCCAGTATTGCCCGTAACATTGTCGAGTTTCGTAGTCAGAACGGCATGTTTACCAACCGCAAGCAACTGCTGAAGGTGCCTCGCCTGGGCGACCGCACGTTTGAACAGGCAGCCGGCTTCCTGCGCATTGCCGGTGGTGAAAATCCGCTGGACCGTTCCTCAGTGCACCCGGAAGCCTATGGCGTGGTGGAAGCCATTGCCTCAAAGAATGGCCGCAAAGTGGAAGCGATTGTTGGCGATTCGGCCTTCCTGCGCGGTCTGAACCCGCAGGACTACGTGACCGAGCAGTTCGGTTTGCCCACGGTGAAAGATATTATTGCCGAGCTGGAAAAGCCGGGGCGTGACCCACGCCCGGAATTCCGCTTTGCCAGCTTTGAAGAAGGGGTCGAAACCCTGAACGATCTGAAACCGGGCATGGTGCTGGAAGGCTCTGTGACCAACGTGACCAATTTCGGCGCGTTTGTGGATATCGGTGTGCATCAGGATGGCCTGGTGCATATTTCCGCTTTGTCGCACAGTTTCATCAAGGATCCCCGGGAAGTGGTCAAGGCCGGGGATATCGTGAAGGTGAAAGTGATGGAAGTGGATATCCCCCGCAAGCGGATTGGTCTGTCCATGCGCATGGACGACGAGCCGGGTGCGGAAGCCCCGGCCCGGCCGGCCCGTGACAGAAGCGCCAGTGGCAATCGTCCGGCTCGCAAACCGCAGGGTGGTCAGCCCCAGAAAACCTCTCAGGGGGCCATGGCAGGCGCGCTGGCTGAGGCCATGGCGTCAGCCCGTAAAGGCCGTTAACCTTATTCCCAGATTCACCGGCGCCTGCCACCTGCATTGTCAGGCAGGCGCGTCGACAGGAGTTCAACATGGCACAATCCCGCCACGCTCTGTTTCATCAGTTTGCGGCAACTGACTGGGACGGCTTTCTCAAAGGGGTTGAAAAAGAAGGCTTGCGGGTGGATGGCGATGGTTTTATCGCCCAGACTCCGCACCCGAAGGCACTGGGGTCGACACTGACGCACCCCAGAATCACCACTGATTACTCCGAAGCACTGCTGGAGCTGATCACGCCGGTGTGCACCAGCACCAGTGCCATGCTGGAATCGCTCCGTGATACCCACCGTTTCGTGCAGCAGAACCTGGGTGATGAAGTGTTCTGGGCGGCCAGTATGCCGTGCGAAATCGACGGTGATGAGAGTATTCCGATCGCGCAATACGGCAGCTCCAATACCGGCATGCTCAAGCACGTATACCGGCAGGGGCTGGCAGTGCGCTATGGCCGGATTATGCAGAGTATTGCCGGCGCCCACTACAATCTCTCGTTTCCCGACAGCTTCTGGCAGAAGTGGCAGCAGGTCACCGGCAACAACGACAGTCTGCAGGATTTCAAATCCGATCAGTATTTCTGGCTGATCCGGAATTTCCGCCGTCGCAGCTGGCTGCTGATGCTGTTGTTCGGGGCCTCACCGGCGCTGGATGCCAGTTTTGTTGCCAGTATGAAGCATGATCTCCGCCGCTTTGATAATCGCACCTGGTACGGGGAGCACGCGACCTCTTTGCGCATGGGCGATCTGGGGTACCACAACAACGCTCAGGCCTCTCTGAATATCTGTTTCAACGAGCTGGAGTCCTACAGCCGGACTCTGGAGCGGGCCATACACACCAACTGGCCGGCCTATGAGGCCATTGGCACGCGCCGGGGCGATGACTTCATTCAGCTCAACACCAATGTGCTGCAGATCGAAAATGAGTATTACAGCGCAGTCCGCCCGAAACGCACCACTCAGCCCGGGGAGAAGCCCATTCAGGCGCTGGACGCCCGGGGAGTGGAGTATGTTGAAGTTCGTTGCCTCGATCTGGATCCGTTTTCACCCACCGGGGTGACGCGGGAGCAGATTGATTTCCTGGATCTGTTCCTGCTGGACTGCCTGCTGTCTGATTCGCCGATAATCAGCGATGAGGAATGCGAGCGTCTGGATGACAACTACAACGATGTGATTGCCTCTGGCCGCTGGCAGGATCTGAAGCTGTGTCGTGCTGGTGAGCACGTACCGGCGGGTACGGCGGCGCACGATCTGCTGCAGCAGTTGCAGCCGTTAGCAGAGCTCCTGGACAGCTGGAGCGGTGGCGACCACTATCAGTCGGCCCTCAAAGCCCAGAGTGAAAAACTGCAGGGGCGGGACTGGTCGGTGCCCTCGGCAAAAGTACTGGAGGCCATGACGGCTTCCGGCATGGGGCATCGCGACTGGGTGCAATCGATATCCAGAGAGCATCAGCAAACGCTGGTTAACGAAACCCTGTCACCGCAAGTGCTGGCGGATTATCAGGCCATGACCCGGGAATCCCTGGCGGAGCAAGAGGCGATTGAAGCGGCCGATGACAAGCCGTTTGCCCGGTTTCTGGAAGAGTATCTGAAGGCATGACCCTTTCGGGCCATGCCCGGCCAGATACTACCGCTGGACGACGTATTCGGTGAAGAACACGCTGGTGATGGTTTCGTCTGTTTGCTGTTCTTCCAGAACCTGATTGATGCGCTTGGTGGCATCCTCTACAAGCGTCTGCTGCCCTTCTTCGGAGCTGACCCATTCCGGGTCAGTCTGCTCGCCGAACAGCATGACCAGTTCATGCCGGAGTCTGGGCATGTGGGCTTCCACGGCTGGCCGGGTGGTTTCCGCCGAGGCGCGGATGGTAACGGCCGCTTTCAGGTAGCTGATCTTGCTGCCCGGCTGACCGATATGGGTCACAAAAGCCGGTTCCATGGCAATGTAGTCTGTGAACCGCTCTTCGGCCTCCTCTTCATTTTCTGCCTGTTCATCTTCCTCGTCCTGAGCACTTGCGGGCCATGCAAGTACCGAACATAACAGGAAAATCAGGGTCAGCAGGGCAGGTCTGTTAATGGTCATAGGATTGGGGTTCTTCATGGGTTAGGATTGTGTCCATTAATTTATGTAGTCCACATGATGATTCCGGGGTGACGTTTTGACAAGCAGATGGGTATTCGGGCTCGTTTTTCTGGTGTGCGCGGCGCTGCTTGCGACCGCTTTTTACATGGAATACGTGATGGGGCTGGAGCCCTGCCCTTTGTGCTGGTTGCAGCGGTTTGCGTTTATGGGCGTTGGTCTGGTCAGCCTGATTGCGTTTTTGCATAACCCGTCGGGCTTCGGTAATCGGGTATACGGTTTTTTTCTGGCACTTACCGCTGGTACCGGCCTGGGTGTGGCGGGCCGCCAGCTCTGGTTGCAGAGTTTGCCGGCTGACCAGGCACCGGCCTGCGGCCCGTCGGTAGACTACATGCTGGATGTTCTGCCGTGGTTTGAGGTGCTTACCACGGCGCTGAGAGGCACCGGAGATTGCGCCGCCGTCGTCTGGCGCTTTCTGGGTCTCAGCATACCGGGCTGGACAGCACTGTTTTTTGCTCTGTTGATTCTGGTAGGCCTGGTAATGGTGTTTCGCCGCTATCGACCAAAGAGCTGGTTGCTGCGCTGAAACAGTTGCGGGTTCGGGTAGCCATGGGGTAAGTTGATGGTTGCCAAAAACAACCATATACGGGTCTGATAGTCAGGTTGTGGCGGTCAGAGATCGAGAGGAGACGGGTGCCATGTTGGAGAATTGCAGGAATGCCAGGGAACGCTGGGGCGGTGTCAGCGAGTTGATTGATCGTTGGCTGAAAGAACGTCAGGAATTGCTGGTTCACTATTGCGCCCTGTCTGGCGAGAGTGACCGGGAAGAAGTTGAAGCCTTGCAGCAGAAGTGCGTTCGGCTGTGTGAGCTACTGCTGGATTATGTGTCGGCCGGCCACTTTGAGGTTTATGAGCAACTGATTCAGGAGGCCCGTGAATTCAACGATGGCGGCCTGGAACTGGCTGCCAGAGTGTACCCGCAAATCGAGAAGACCACGGAAGTGGCCCTGAGCTTTAACGACCGGATTGATGACCAGTCTCTGAGCGCACAGGATGCAGATGAGCTTTTCGCTGAACTGTCGAAGCTTGGAGAGGCTCTGGAAAACCGGTTCGAAATGGAGGATGTGCTGATTGACCAGTTGCACAATGCCCATGCCGGCAAGCTGGAGTCAGCCTGAGCGAGAACAGCATTGGTAGCCGAATCAGAAATGGCCCGGGAAACCGGGCCATTTTTTTAGCGGCCGGCGAAATTATTCGTCCGGGTTGATGGCCAGCAGTTCCACATCGAATATCAGGGTCTCGTTGGGGCCGATCGGCTGGTTGCCGCCCTGGCCGTAGGCGAGATCGGAAGGAATGTAGAGCTTGTACCGCGCGCCTTCATTCATCAGTTGCAGCCCTTCTGTCCAGCCCGGAATAACCTGGCTCAGACCAAAGGTGACGGGTTCCCCCCGTTCCCGCGAACTATCGAACACCTCACCGCTGATCAGTTCGCCCGTGTAGTGCACCTGTACCTGGTCGGTGGCTGCCGGGCTGTCACCGTCACCTTCTTCAATCACTTCGTATTGCAGGCCGGATTCGGTGGTCTGCACGCCTTCACGCTCGGCGTTTTCCGCCAGGAAGGCTTCGCCGGCTTCGCGATTTTTCTGTGCCAGATTATCCTGCTGACCCTGCTGTTCTTCCTGGAGCTGCTGCTGATACGCCATCAGCGCTTCCCGGATTTCTTCACGGTTCAGGCGCTGGGCCTCTTCATCGCCGGAATGGCCGTGTTCGATCCCTTGCAGAAACTGCTCCATCTGCAGGTCGGGCAGATCATCGCTCATACGCTCGCCCATAACCAGGCCCATGCCATAGCTGACTCTTTCCGCAGTGGACTCCAGTGCCGGGTCTTTCGGCTCCTCCTGGGCGGTACTGCAACCGGCTACGAGGCCGGTTATGGCGATTGCTAACAGGGTTTTCTTCATGGTTGTGTCCTTTGCCGTTTCATGAACCGTTATTGGCTGGGTTGTTATCCAGCGAAAAGGGCGCTTTATAAGGTGCTTGCCAGTCATCGCCGGACTCACCGGGTGGGTTTTCCCCGGGAGCAGAAGCGCCTGGCCGCTCAATGGCCAGGGCATTCCATGGCCCCTGAGGCGGTGGCTTGTCTGCATAATGCCAGTTACCGTCGGTATCCTGCCATTTGAAAACAACCTCGGGGCCCTCGGTGGCGATGGGCGCAGGCAGCATGCCTTCGAAAGAGGGGATTTCCTGTGCTGTTATGCCAGAGTCCGGCTCTGAGACCTGCTCCGGGTCTCCCAGGCCGAAAAAGATAAGGACCAGTAACAGCCCCAGTGCGGGGAATGCCAGGCGAATCAGCCATTTCATCAACATGGCGCCTGTACTCCGAAGGGGCTGGTGGCCAGTTGCCCGGCCAGGTGGGCAAGTGTGCTCCGGGTCTCCCGGGCAAGACTCCGGCCCGGCGCTGCGGCCATCAGATTTTGCTGAATGGCCTCGGTGCAATTGTCCATGGCGCCGGTCTCCGGGTTCGGTTGGTTCAGTGCCTTCCAGGCAAGGGCCAGTTCAGTTTGTTCGGCTTTCAGTTCTGCATCCGCCAGAGCGTCCCGCAGCCCCCGGTATTGCTCTGAATGTCGGGGGATCGATTTTCTGGCTGAGCGAATGCTACCGGTTACACGACTGCGCCACTCTGTTACCTTAGCATCCTCAACGCCAGTGAACCGCTGCCCGTTCAGCCCCAGCCAGCCGGCACAAAGGATGCGGGTGACGCTCCAGCCTTTTGCCTGCAGCTCCAGGCAGGCTTCAACCACATGCGGGTTTTGCCAGCAAGTCAGCGCATAACGCCAGAGCGGGTTATCGGTTGGCAGTGCCTCCGGTAAATTCAGTGGCTCAGGCAGTGGTTCAGGCTCCAGACGGGTCATGACAGGACGCATCCCTGGCGGCAATCTATTGATAAAAGAAAGCTATGTTAACGATAACCGATCTCAGTTTACAACGAGGTGGCGTCTGGTTGCTAGAAGGCGTCAACCTCACAGTCCAGCCAGGCCAGCGTGTGGCCATCGTCGGCGCCAATGGTGCCGGTAAGTCCAGCCTGTTTCAGCTGCTGCTTGGCCAGTTGGCACCGGAGCAGGGCAGCTTTTCCTTGCCCGGCGGCTGCCGTATTGCCCACATGGCCCAGGAATTTGAAGCCTCCAGCCGTTCGGCCCGGGATTTCGTACTTGACGGCGATTTCGAGCTCCGGCGCATGGAACGTGAGCTGGCCAATGCCGAGGCTGCCGGTGATGATCACGAAGCGGCCCGTGTGCATGGTGAGCTGGACGTTCACGAGGCGTGGTCGGCGCCGAGGCGGGCCGAAACCCTGTTGCGTGGTCTGGGCTTTGCCGATAGCGATACCGATCGGCCGGTGTCAGCCTTTTCCGGGGGCTGGCGTATTCGCCTGAATCTGGCCCAGGCGTTGATGCGCCCCTCTGATTTGTTGCTGCTGGATGAGCCGACCAACCACCTGGATCTCGATGCCTGCCTGTGGCTGGAGAACTGGCTGCGCCGCTACACCGGCACACTGTTGTTCATTTCCCACGACCGGGATTTCATGGATCGGGTGGCCACGCATCTGGTGCACTTCGATAACCGGAAGCTGGAGCTTTATACCGGCAACTACTCCGCCTTTGAAACCCAGCGTAGTGAGCGCCTCGCGCTGCAACAGGCCAACTATGAGCGCCAGCAGGCGCAGATTGCCGAAATTCAGCGTTTTATTGACCGCTTCCGGGCCCAGGCCACCAAGGCCCGGCAGGCCCAGAGCCGGGTCAAAGCGCTGGAGCGGATGGAGAAAATTGCGCCGGCGCACATTGATTCGCCGTTCAGCTTCGAATTCCCGGTGGCAGACAAGGTATCCAACCCCTTGTTATCCATTCGTCACGGCGTGGCAGGCCATGGTGAAACACCGGTACTGAAAGATATCAACGTTACCCTGCTGCCCGGCTCGCGCATCGGTTTGCTTGGCCCGAACGGTGCCGGTAAGTCCACCTTTATGGATGCGCTGCTCGGCGCCGGCACTCTGCTGTCTGGCGAGCGCACCTGTGGTGAGCATCTGGCCATCGGCTATTTTGCCCAGCACCAGCTTGAGGCGCTGGATCTGGATGCCAGTCCGTTCCTGCATTTGCAGCGCCTGGCGCCCAATGCCTCGGAACAGAAGGTACGCAACTTCCTGGGCGGCTTCGATTTCCACGGTGATGAGGCGTTGACTCCGATTCGCTCGTTTTCGGGCGGTGAGAAGGCCCGGGTGGCGCTGGCGGTCATCGCCTGGCAAAAACCCAATCTGTTGCTGCTGGATGAGCCGACCAACCATCTGGATCTGGAAATGCGTCAGGCGCTGACCATGGCGCTGCAGAACTTCGAGGGAGCCATCGTGGTGGTGTCTCACGACCGGCATCTGTTGCGCAATACCGTGGACGATTTCTGGCTGGTATGTGATGGCACCGTTGGTGAATACGATGGTGATCTGGAAGACTACGAGCGCTGGCTGGCCGATCGCCGCAAGGATGATGAAGCCCCGCCTCAGCGTCAGGTCATCGGAGAGGAAGGCGGAGCCGGCCCGGAGTCTGGTGCGGCAACGCTGACTGCCGATGAGCGCAAGGCCCGCAAACGCGAGGAAGCGGAGCTGCGCAAGAAACTCAGTCCGTTCCGCAAGCAGCAGACCAGCCTGGAAACGCAGATGGAAAAGCTTCAGGAAAAGCTGGGCGAAGTAGAGCAGGCGCTGGCCGACCCGGGGGTGTATGAGGAGGCCAGCAAGATCCGTCTCAAGGAGCTTCTTGGTGAGCAGGCAGGATTGAAACGGCAATTGGAAGACGCGGAAAGCGAGTGGCTGGATGTCACTGAGACAGTCGAAGAAATGGAAGCCCGGTTGTCGGGCTGAAGCAAGGCTGCTGGCACCCGGCGGTTAGCGGGTGCTGATTTCCAGAGTGAAGTTCTGTCTGGTGAGAAATTCCTGCTCGTTTTCCAGGTCTGCGAGTGTGAGTGGGCGTTTATCCAGCCAGCCCCGGGGGAATTCCACCACCAGGCGGTTCTGGTTGGCGTGCAGGACCAGTGCTGGTGGCGGCTCCTGGTTACGCGGGTGTTGAATCAACACCGCCAGTCGAACCAGAACGCACAGGTAACGGAGTCTGGATTTGTCTTCCGGCTCGATATCGTCCAGTACGGCTGAGGAGAATTTTCGCCGATGCCCGCGCACCAGCGTGGCCAGGTCCTTCTGGAATTGCTGGCTGAACCCGGGTAAGTCCGAGTAGCGCAAGAGGTAAGCGCCGTGTTTGTGGTATTGGCTGTGGGAAATGGTCAGGCCGATTTCATGCAGGCGACAGGCCCACCGCAATACGTCTTCATCGGTGGCGGTGCGCAAACCCCATTGGTCGGCCACCTGTTCCCAGGCGGCAATGGCGGTTTCCTCAACCGCGGCACCATGCGCCTGGTCTACATGATAGCGCTCCTGCAGCGCAGCAATGGTTCTCTCCCGGACATCTTCATGCTGAATACGACCGACGATGTCGTAAAGCAACCCTTCGCGCAAAGCACCATCTGCAAAGGTCATGGCACTGATCTCCAGAGAACGGAATGCGGCCAGCAGAATGGCAAAGCCGGCAGGGAAGATGCTCTGGCGGTCGGGTCTGACGCCCAGATCTGCCAGCTTTTCTGTTCTGCCAAGGCTGATCAGCCGCTTGCGCAGTTCTTCCATGGCTTCGCGGGTAATGGTGCCATCGGTAATTTTCAGTGTGGCCAGAACATTGGCGATGGCCTTGATGGACCCTGAAGAACCTACAGAACTCTGCCAGCCCACGGTGCGGTAATGCTGGCGGATATTGAGCAGTTCCTGCTCTGCGTGGGTAACAGCCTTCTCCATCTGTCGTTTCGACATTTTGCCATCGGGGAAATAGCGATTGCGGAAAGACACGCAGCCCATATGCAGGCTTTCCATTTCCTCCGGCTCAAAACGCTGGCCGATGATGAACTCGGTGCTGCCACCGCCGATGTCGATTACCAGTCGTTTGCCCTTGTCGTCTGACAGGGTGTGGGAAACGCCGAGATACACCAGACGAGCCTCTTCCCGGCCTGCAATCACTTCTACCGGATAACCCAGCACTTCCTCTGCCCGGGCGATAAACTCCTGGGAATTGCGGGCAACCCGCAAAGCATTGGTGCCGACAATCTGTACCGCTTCACCCGGCATGCCCTGAAGTCGCTGGGCAAACCGGCTCAGGCATTCCAGGGCACGCTGCTGGGCAGTTTCGGTCAAATGATTGTAATGATCCAGGCCCGCACCGAGCTGAACTTTCTCGCCCATTTTCTCAATGGTCCGGATTTCACCATGAACCAGGCGGGCGACAACCATATGAAAACTGTTGGAGCCCATATCGATCGCTGCCAGCATGTCTGGCGAGGTGGCAGTGTTCTCGACTTCAGGTGTGGCCGTCACGTTGGTTGGCATCCTGTGTGGCATGAAAGGTGGCGTGAACTTGCCGGTACTATAAGGGAAGTATGCAGGGCCTGTCAGTAAGGGCCTGCGGTCATTACTGATGCGGATCAAGTGGCAAGTCGGTACAAGCCACTTCACAGAGTGATCGGCAATCGCGTAAAGTATTACTTTGTTGTAAACCGGGTGGGCGATGCCCAAGTGCATAATCACAACCGCCCGCTACAGTCCACAGCGACTCTGGCACGGCTGGCAATGCCAGCCCCGGAGCGCCTGAATCAGGAAAAGGTAATGAGCGGAAATATCGTTAATGTCACCGACGCTTCCTTTGAACAGGATGTACTGAAATCCGACGTCCCGGTACTGGTCGACTACTGGGCCGAGTGGTGTGGTCCATGCAAGATGATCGCGCCGGTTCTGGAAGAAATCGCCGATGAATACGAAGGCAAGCTCAAGATCTGCAAACTCAACATCGATGAAAATGAGCAGACCCCGCCCAAGTTCAACATCCGGGGTATTCCCACATTGATGCTGTTCAAGAACGGCAATGTGGATGCCACCAAGGTTGGTGCCCTGTCCAAATCTCAGCTGGTTGCCTTCCTCGACAGCAACCTCTGATTCGAGATGCTGTTGAAAGCCGCCCCCGAGCCATGCTTGCGGGCGGCTTTTTAATCTCCGTCACATCAGCAACCTCATTTTGCGCAGAAGCCTTGACATTCGCCTGCAAGGTGGCCGATTATGCTTTCTGCCCGGCGAACGTTTGTTCCCACTCTCTGGCTTCAGCATACAGTTCCGGCTTCCATCATCACCGGTTGCTCAATTCGGCCAGCATTCAGTTTTAGCGTTTTATCAGATCAATGCGTTCAGGGGCACCCCTGTCATCCCAACTGTCGTTTACTTCCATTCCTGAAAATCCAACAAACTATGAATCTTACTGAACTCAAGCAGAAATCTGTGCCCGAATTGCTCGATATCGCGCAAGAAATGGGCCTCGATAACCTCGCCCGTTCGCGCAAGCAGGATGTGATCTTTACCATCCTGAAAAAGCATGCCAAAAGCGGCGAAGACATCTACGGCGACGGTGTACTGGAAATTCTGCAGGACGGCTTCGGCTTCCTCCGTTCCGCCGACGCTTCCTACCTGGCCGGCCCGGATGATATCTACGTGTCGCCCAGTCAGATCCGCCGTTTCAACCTGCGTACCGGTGATACCGTGGCTGGCAAGATTCGTCCGCCGAAAGACGGCGAGCGTTATTTTGCCCTGTTGAAAGTTAACGAGATTAACTTCGACAAGCCCGACAACGCCCGTAACAAGATCCTGTTTGAGAACCTGACCCCACTGTTCCCGGACGAGCGTCTCACGCTGGAGACAGGTAACGGCAGTACCGAGGACCTCTCCTCCCGGGTTCTCGATCTGGTGGCACCCATCGGCAAAGGCCAGCGTGGCCTGATTGTGTCTCCGCCCAAGGCTGGTAAGACCCTGCTGATGCAGAGCATTGCCCAGGCGATCACCCGTAACAATCCTGAGTGCCACGTGATGGTGCTGCTGATTGATGAGCGTCCCGAGGAAGTCACCGAGATGCAACGTACGGTGCGTGGTGAAGTTATTGCCTCCACCTTCGACGAGCCTCCGGCGCGTCACGTTCAGGTGGCCGAAATGGTGATCGAGAAGGCCAAGCGTCTTGTCGAGCACAAAAAGGACGTGGTGATTCTGCTGGACTCCATCACCCGTCTGGCACGTGCCTACAACACCGTGATTCCGTCCTCCGGCAAGGTTCTGACCGGTGGTGTTGACGCCCATGCCCTGGAAAAACCGAAGCGCTTCTTCGGTGCGGCCCGTAATGTGGAAGAGGGCGGCAGCCTGACCATTCTGGCCACCGCGCTGGTGAACACCGGTTCGAAGATGGACGAAGTGATCTACGAAGAGTTCAAGGGCACCGGTAACATGGAAGTGCACCTGGACCGCAAGATTGCCGAGAAGCGGGTTTATCCGGCCCTTAACATTCGCAGCTCCGGTACCCGCCGTGAAGATCTGCTGATGTCTGAGGCGGACCTGCAGCGCATGTGGATTCTGCGTAAGCTGTTGCACTCCATGGAGGACGATACCGCGTCTCTGGAATTCCTGCTGGACAAGCTCAAGGATACCAAGACCAACGAAGAGTTCTTCCTGTCCATGAAGCGCCGCTAGGCCGAAATGAAATACAGCGATCTGAGAGACTTCATCACCCAGCTTGAAAAGCTGGGTGAGCTGAAACGCATCAGCGTTGAAGTCGATCCCCACCTGGAAATGACCGAGATCTGCGACCGCACCTTGCGGGCCGGCGGACCGGCGTTGCTGTTCGAAAATCCTAAAGGCTACGACATGCCGGTGCTGGCTAACCTGTTTGGTACGCCAAAGCGGGTGGCCATGGGGATGGGGCAGGAAGATGTGGGCGCCCTGCGCGAGATCGGTAAGCTGCTGGCGTTTCTTAAAGAGCCGGATCCGCCCAAGGGCTTCAAGGATGCCATCGAGAAGCTGCCCGTGTTCCGGCAGGTGATGCGCATGAGCCCGAAGGTGCTGCGTTCTGCGCCTTGTCAGCAGGTAGTTGTTGAAAAAGACGATGTCGATCTCTACCAGATTCCGGTGCAGCACTGCTGGCCGGGTGATGCCGGCCCGCTGGTTACCTGGCCGTTGGTGATTACCCGTGGTCCGGAAAAAGAGCGGCAGAATCTGGGTATTTACCGGCAGCAGTTGATCGGCCGGAACCGGCTGATCATGCGATGGTTGAGCCACCGTGGCGGGGCCCTGGATTATCAGGAGTTCCGTAAGGCGAATCCGGACAAGCCTTATCCGGTCGCGGTGGCGCTGGGAGCCGACCCTGCGACCATTCTTGGCGCTGTGACCCCGGTACCGGACAGCCTGTCTGAATACGCTTTTGCCGGCCTGCTGCGAGGTGCCCGGACCGAGCTGGTGAAAGCCGGCCTGAGTGACCTGCAGGTGCCGGCCAGTGCCGAGATTGTGCTGGAAGGGTTTATCTATCCGGATGATATGGCGCCGGAAGGGCCGTTCGGGGACCACACCGGTTATTACAACGAAGTGGATCAGTTCCCGGTGTTTACGGTCGAGCGGATGACTCGCCGGAAGGATGCGATTTACCACAGCACCTATACCGGGCGGCCACCCGATGAGCCAGCCATTCTGGGCGTGGCACTCAATGAAGTGTTTATTCCGATTCTGCAGAAGCAGTTCCCGGAAATTGTCGATTTTTATCTGCCACCGGAAGGCTGTTCGTATCGGCTCGCGGTGGTCACCATGAAAAAGCAGTATCCCGGTCACGCCAAGCGGGTGATGATGGGGGTATGGTCGTTCCTGCGTCAGTTCATGTACACCAAGTTTGTGATTGTGGTGGATGACGACGTGAATGCACGCAGCTGGGAAGATGTGATCTGGGCAATGACCACCCGGATGGATCCGGCCCGTGATACCACGCTGGTCGAGAATACGCCCATCGATTATCTGGATTTTGCCTCGCCGGTCTCCGGGCTCGGCTCGAAAATGGGACTGGATGCCACCAACAAGTGGCCCGGCGAAACCGACCGGGAATGGGGCACCGCGATCACCATGACAAATGACGTCAAACAGCGGGTCGATGACATCTGGGACAGCCTGGGCATTGAAATTCCCGCCTCTCGCCCTTAGTAAGCAGGCTAGCAACAGGGCAAGCAATCAATTCCGGTTGGTGGATGACTGACACTTCTGCGTGCTTCGGCGTTTACTGGCCTTGAACTGGAGATTCCCGCCATTATGGCATCAGGAAAGTATCAGCCCCGCGAGCACCAGGCCCGGGTCGTCGATGTAAGCTCGATCAGTCACGATGTTTTTCGGGTGGAGCTGCAGCTCCCTGATCGTGATCAGGTGTCTTTTTACGCCGGTCAGTATCTGTCGGTAAAGCTGCCGGACGCCGATCCCTGTTATTTTTCCATCGCCAGCAGCCCATCGGCCGAGCATATCGAGTTGCAGATTCAGGCGTCACCGAAGTGGGTGTCGGCCCAGAAGGTGATTGATGCCCTGACATCGGGCCAGGATGTGACAGTGGAACTGCCCCATGGCAAGGCTTGCCTGAGCACCCTGCCGACAAAGCCGCTGTTGCTGGTGGCCGCCGGTACCGGTTTTGCCCAGATGAAGAGTCTGGTCGAGTATCTGCGGGAAAATGGTTTTTCGCAGCCGGTGAGGCTTTATTGGGGCGTGCGCCGGCACGAGGATATGTATCTGCGCTCCCTGGCCCAGCAGTGGCATGATCAATGGGACGCCTTCAGTTTTGTGCCGGTGGTCGGTGACGACGCGGATAATGACTGGAGCGGCCACCACGAGCAGCTGGTGCGTGCGGTGCTGGCTTCGGGTATGGACTGGCAGAATGTGGAAGTGCACGGCAGTGGCTCACCTACCATGGTCTACACCCTGATGGATGCACTGGTTGAGCACGGGTTGCCGGAGGAGGCGTTCTTCTCGGATGTTCTGGAATATGCGCCCCGCAGCTGAATAAACACGGGCGAAAACTGAAAGGGCCGGGTGGTTGTACCATCCGGCCCTTTTGTTTTCTGGTCCTGGAGCCAGAGTCGCTCAGGCGCGGGGCATGGGCAGTCGTGGCAGGCCGTTGTCGGCTTCCAGGCCCTGCATCATCAATTTCAGGCTGGCTTCTTCGTGGCCCATGTGGGCATTCAGCCGGCTCAGCTCTGCCAGGGTTTCGCGGTTGCGCCGTAACTTGAGGCTGGTTTCAAAATACTCACGGGCCTTGCCCCAGAGTTCGTTGCGCAGGCTCAGACGACCCAGGGCCAGCAGCAATGCCGGATTGTTGGGGCGGTCTTTCAGCCACTGTTCGGCCAGCAGCAATTGTTCTTCAGGCTGGTTGCCTTCAATCCGGCCATACAGGTTGACCAGCTCATCACTCCAGTTGTTCTGCAGGATCTTGCGAATCAGGGATTCCGCTTGTGCTTCATCGCCCAAGTGTGCCAGCAACCGGGCATAGTCGCGGATAGTGTGCTCATCCCGGCGCAGGGATTTGGGTAGTTCGTCCCATACCCGGGTCAGCCGTTCCAGAGATGCCTGAGGGTCATCCTGTTTCTGGTGCTCGCAGTCTTTCGCAGCTTTCTCCAGAAGGTTATGCCAGGCCTGGCGTTCGAGGTCACTCAGTTCCGCTTCCGTGAGCACGTTGCGCTTGCGCAGTTCCGGAATCAGTCTGGCCAGTTCACGCCAGTCCTCCAGCCGCAGATAGGTGTTTTTCAAAAGTTTCAGGACAAACGGATGGTGTGGCGATTCCTTGCGCAGGCGCAGCAGGGTAGCCAGTGCCTGTTCCAGCTGATTGCTGGCCAGTTGCAGCTGGGCCTGAGTCAGACCGACGGCCATGCTTGAGCCGGGTGTACTTTCAAAGGCCTTGCGCAGCAGCTCGTCGGCGCCTGCGTGGTCATTGGTTTCAAAGGCGGCATGAGCTGCAGACAAGTAGTTGATCAGCGGTGTATCTGCGTTGGCGGCGGAATTGGCGAGCAGTTTGCGGGCGCGATTCCAGTTGCCTTCGGCCAGCGCCAGCAGGCCTTGTGTGGTGCGCCGCCGGGCCCGGCGTTCTTTGCCCCGGGTAACCCAGCCGGCCATCATGCCGGTACTATGGCGAAGGCGTTTGAGGCTGCTGATGAGAAAAACGCTCACGGCAACCAGTACAATAATCAGCCCGAGCCCCACCCAGAAATTGGTCTCGATCATGTAATTGCCGAGACTGACCCGGATATAACCCAGGTCGTAGGCCAGTCCCAGCGATAATCCGGTGCCGACCAGCAGGGCGATAATGATGATCAGGAGCAGGCGAATCATGATGCATCGCCTCCGGTGCTTTCGTTGCCAGCCTCTTCATCGGCATTATTGCCGTTACTGCCTGCGGCTGTGCGGCCGGCCAGACGTTCCTTGAGCAGTTCCAGGGATTTGCTGATGTCGGGCAGTTCCGGGTCGACATTGCGGTCGGCAAGGCTCTCCAGGGTTTCACTCAAACCGCGAATGGCGGGGTTGGTGGCATCATACCAGTCGTTAACGGTGGTAATGGCCTTGCTCAGGGCTCGTTCGTACAGCGGCTGGTTGCCCCGCAATACCGCCATTTCGGCTTCTTCAAGCATCAGTTGCAGGTTCAGGCGGGCCCAGGCGCTCTGATCCGGTGACAGCAGAGGTTTGACCGGTTCATCCATGCGCCGCACCACCACAACCTGTTTCATGGTGTCCAGAAACTGATTCCAGCCGCGGGTAACCATGTTGTCGGCATCGCCCGCCCCGTCTTCGCTCCCGGCAATATCGAACGCCGGCGCCCGGTCGTGAACCAGCGCCTGATCCGTCAGATCGTGAATGCTGGCAATGGCGGCTTCGAGCTTGAGGTACAGGCCGGTACGGTCAACACCTTCAATGTTGCGCAATGACTGAATCTCACGCGCCAGTTGCTTTCGCACCGGATACACGCCGATGTCGTCGGATTCCGCCAACACCTCATCCGAGGATTCCAGGGCCGACAGGGCGCCACGAATGTCTTTTTCGATCATCAGGCGCTGGTTGGCAATCCGCAGCAGGTATTCGGCTTCGGCCAGCAGCCAGTCAGTACGGGTCCGGTTGCCGGCTTCCAAAAGCTCGCGGGCGTTGTGGTCAATTTGCCGCTGCTGGGTGGCAATCAGCTCCCGCTGCTCGGCAATCCGGTTTTCCAGTGCCTGTAGCCGGCTATTCTGTTCGCTGCTGCGGTCGCCGTAGAGATCTTCCAGTTGCGAGGTGTCGGAGCGCAGGTCGGAAATGCTCTGCATGGTGGCCTGGTGGGTCTGCCACTGCTGCCAGTTCCAGGCGGCCAGCAGGATGGCCAGAATGAGTGCCAGTGCAGCGACCAGCCAGATCGGCCATAGCCGTCGGCGTTCAGCGGCGGAGGATTCAACGGGGGCGGGCAGTTGTTTGGGTTCTTCAGTCACGGGAATCCTTACTTGGTTTTCCGGTGTTACCGGCTTGCGGCATCAGCCGCGAAGCCACACTGATGACCAGGTCCTGGTCGGCCAGACCTTCGGGTACAAACGGATACCCGAAGCCGGCGTTGCGGGCCTGGTCGGCCACCCGTTCTGCCGGCACTACCAGCAGGGCCTGGTGCAGGGCATCCAGATTGTCCGGGTCTGTTGCAATCAGATTGTTCAGGGTTTCGCCGGAAAGCGCAATAATCACCTCCGGACGGAAGCCTCTGAAAATATTGTTAATCTGTTCTTCAGGATAGTACGGGCGGAAGCGTCGGTACAGTGGCAATGCTGTGACTCTCGCGCCCCGTTCCTCCAGTGTCTGGCGGATCAGTTCCCGACCATGTTCGCCGCGGGCCAGTAACACTTTCTCATTGGCCAGGTTCTGCAGCGAGGGCAGGGCCAGCAGGGCTTCGCTGGTCCAGCCACCGGCTGGTCTCCGGGGGCGCAGGCCATGCCGGGCGAGCTCTGCAGCAGTGCCGGCACCCACGCCGTACCACTGGATGCCCATGGGCAGCTGCGGCCACCAGTGATCGATTTCTTCGAACAGGCGCCGGGCGGCGTAAGGGCTGACAGCAATCACGTGGGTGAAGTTGTCGAGCTCCTGAAGCGTGGTTCTCTGTTCGGGCGTTTCCGGCAGAGGCTCCCTCGCCATCAATGGCAATAACCGGACGTCAGCTCCCGCTTCACGGAATACCTGCGCCAGGCGCGAAGCTTCGGGCTCTGGCCGGCAGATCAGTATCCGCCGGCCGCAGAGTCCTTCTGTCTGCGCTGTCTCAGCTGGGTGTGTGGCCATAGATTTCTGCCAGTATCTTGTCGGCACCCATGCCCAGAAGTTGTTCAGCCAGCTCGCGGCCCAGGCGTTCGCCTTCAGCGCGCGGTACCCGACCTTCCACCTGAAGGATCTGGGTGCCATCAACGGCGCCAACCAGGCCACGCAACCACAAGGTGTCGTCGTCTTCCAGCAGGGCGTAGGCTGCAATCGGCACCTGGCAGCCACCTTCCAGCCGGCGATTTAGTGCACGTTCCGCTTTTACGCGGTCTGCAGTGTCTTTGTGGTCCAGCGCAGCAAGCATTTCCAGCAGCTCAGTGTCGTCGGTGCGACACTCGATGCCCAGGGCTCCCTGGCCCACGGCTGGCAGAGATACGGTGGCCGGGAGGCAGTAACGAATGCGGTCGTGGAATTCCAGGCGTTTGAGGCCGGAGCTGGCCAGAACAATCGCGTCAAATTCACCGGCATCAAGTTTGGCCAGGCGGGTGTTTACGTTACCGCGAAGTACCTTGACGATCAGATCAGGGCGGTTGGCGCGCAGCTGGGCTTCCCGGCGCAGGCTGGCGGTGCCGACCACGGCGCCTTGTGGCAGCTGGTCGAGGTTGTCGTAGTGATTGCTGACAAAGGCATCGGTGGGGTCTTCGCGTTCGCAGATGGCTACCAGTCCCAGGCCCTCGGGGAATTCCATCGGTACATCTTTCATGGAATGTACGGCCAGATCCGCACGGCCATCGAGCATGGCTTCTTCCAGCTCTTTCACGAACAGGCCTTTGCCGCCGATTTTAGCCAGTGGTACGTCGAGGATTTTGTCGCCCTGGGTCTTGATCTTGACCAGCTCAACGGTGATGCCGCTGTTGAGTCGTTCCAGTTCGGCTTTTATGAATTCTGCCTGCCACAACGCCAGGGCGCTGCTGCGGGTTGCAATGCGAAGAGTTCGTGTAGACATGGCACTCACTGTCGTTGGGAAAAATGTGTTCCAAGGTTACCTTGTGGATGAAAAAAAGTCCCGCTGTGCGGGGGATCTATTACTTTAGGGGGAGAGCCAGCGGGTAGGCCTTTCCGGGAACCGCTACAAGCACGGTCCATGTGCGCTTCTCTCAGGCCATCCATGGCCTTCGAAATTCCCGGAAAGGCCTACCCGCTGGCTCCCATGCTACTGGAAATCCCTCCACTAGCGTATCGGCTGCTGCTCCAGCCATTGGCGAACCTGGGCGGCATGGCGCCGGCTGACCGGCAGCGCGGTGTCCGAGTCTTTCAGTAACAGGGCGTGGCGGCCATCGGCGTTGCGTTTGAGGCCCTGAATAAACCGGACGCCGACAAGTGTGTGGCGGTGGATTCGCAGGAAGTGGTCCGGATAGGCCTGTTCGAGTTCTTTCAGGCTGTAATCGCACAGGGTTTCGCCGTGGCGGTGCACCAGGGTGACGTATTTCTGGTCGGCCTGGCAGTAGAGGATGTCGGCCAGGTTGATCAGTTCGGTGCCGCGTTGGCTGCGCACGCTCAGTTGTTCGCTTCCGCTCCCCTGCTGTCGATCAAGGGCCTGGCGCTGAAGCCGGTTGGTTTTCTCGGCCCGGGCCAGTGCTTCCGCCAGCGCCTCTTTGCGCACCGGTTTGAGCAGGTAGGCGGTGGCGTTTACGTCAAAGGCTTCCAGGGCGTGCTGTTCGTGGGCGGTGCAGAAAATCAGGGCCGGCGGGTTGGTCTGTTGCACCAGCCGTTCGGCGGTGACCATGCCGTCCATGCCGGGCATGTGGATGTCCAGAAGGAGAATGTCGGGCTGCAGTCTTGCCGCCATGGCCAGGGTGTCGTTCCCATCCACCGCTTCTGCGCACACGGTATAGCCGGGCAGGCTTTCGACCAGGCGGCTCAGGCGTTCGCGGGCCAGTGGTTCGTCATCGGCAATGAGGACTTTCTTGTCGATTCTATCCATGGTTTCCGTTTTTCTGGCGAAGGGTTTGTCGGGGCAGTCGCAGGGTTACCGTGTAGGTTTTATTGTGGCGGCTCTGTTTGAGTACCGCCGTGTCGCCGAAGACGGCAATCAGTCTGGCACGGGTGTTGGTCAGGCCGATGCGGTTGCCCTGGTGTTGCACGGCCTGCGCTTCCGGCTCGGGGTTCTGTACCAGCAGGTAGACGTATGGGCCTTTGGCATACACCTCAACCCGAATGGTGCCTCCCCCGGCCCGTTGCTGAATGCCGTGATGAACGGCGTTTTCTACCAATGGCTGAAGGGTCAGGGGCGGAATCGCCTGTTGCTCCAGCCCTGGTTCAATGGCCCACTCCAGTTTCAGGCGGTCACCCAGGCGCAGGCTTTCAATGGCCAGATAGCGTTGGCATAGCTCCAGTTCCCGGGCCAGGGGAACCTGTTGGTCGTCGGTGCGCAGGCTGGCCCGGAACAGTTCGGATAAATCCAGCACGGCTTCCTCTGCCTTTTCCGGGTTGCTGGCGATCAGGCTGGCAATGGTGTTCATGCTGTTAAACAGGAAATGGGGCTGAATGCGAGCCTGCAATGAGGTCAGTCGCGCCTGCATTTCGGCTTCCCTTTGTTGCTGCCACTGGTGCTGCAGATAGAAATAGCGCAGTACCATCAGGGTGATCAAGGCCGCCAGCAGCAACTTCTTGGTGATGTTCTGCCAGTTTATGCCATCCGGTCCGGGGTGCAGCACCCGGTCGGCAAACAGGCTGAAGACCAGAACATCGAGGATAACGATCACCACAATGGCCAGGGTGGCGCGGCTGACTGAGACGCGTGCCAGTCTGGGTCTTAACAGGCAGATCAGCGCGGCGCTGGTCAGGGTGGTCCATTGCACGAACAGTGACAACAGACCGAAGTAGCTCCAGTCGATCCAGCCCTGAGCCGCCTGTACAATGGCCAGCACCAGAACCAGCAATTCGCTGGTCACCAGCATCAGGAAAACCGCCCGGACCTTACACAGATCCGGCACGTAGAATTCCTGTGTATTGCTGCTTTTGTCGGTTCTCAGGGGTGTCTCCTTAACCGTGGCCACAATGCTATACTCTTTCGACTTTTTAACAGTCCATTTATTTCATTTTCGCACCGGCTTAACCTTGCCGGGCCGCAGCAGGAAAGATAGACCATGACGGATCAGAAAAACTCTGACCAGGCCACATCCTCCGAAAAACCCTGGGGTGGCCGTTTCAGCGAGCCGACCGACGCCTTTGTTGAGCGCTTCACCGCCTCGGTGGGTTTTGACCAGCGCCTGTACCACCACGATATTACCGGTTCTATTGCCCATGCCACCATGCTGGCAAAGGTAGGCGTGCTGACCGATGACGAGCGGGACCAGATTATCGAGGGCCTGAGCGGCGTCAAGGCAGATATCGAAGCGGGTCGCTTCGAGTGGTCGGTGAGCCTTGAAGACGTGCACATGAACATTGAAGCGGCACTGACCGAGCGCATCGGTATTACCGGCAAGAAGCTGCACACCGGTCGTAGCCGCAACGACCAGGTGGCTACCGATATCCGCCTGTACCTGCGCGACGAAATTGATGTTATCGCCGAAGAACTCCAGCGCCTGCAGGCCGGCCTGCTGGACCTGGCCGAGCGCGAAGCCGACACTATCATGCCTGGCTTTACTCACCTGCAAACCGCCCAGCCGGTCACTTTCGGCCACCATTTGCTGGCCTGGTACGAAATGCTGGTGCGCGATGGCCAGCGTCTGCAGGACTGCCGCAAGCGGGTCAATGTCATGCCCCTGGGCGCAGCCGCCCTGGCGGGCACCACCTACCCGATTGACCGCAACCTCACCGCCGAACTGCTGGGCTTTGACCGGCCCACCGAGAACTCGCTGGATTCGGTCAGCGACCGGGATTTTGCCATCGAATTCTGCAGCTTTGCCGCGCTGCTGATGACCCATATGTCCCGCTTCAGTGAAGAGTTGGTGCTGTGGACCTCGGCCCAGTTCGATTTCATTGATCTGCCGGATCGTTTCTGTACCGGTTCATCAATCATGCCCCAGAAGAAAAACCCGGATGTGCCGGAACTGGTGCGTGGCAAGACCGGTCGGGTGAATGGCCATCTGATCAGCCTGCTGACCCTGATGAAGAGCCAGCCGCTGGCCTACAACAAGGACAACCAGGAAGACAAGGAACCGCTGTTCGATACCGTGGATACCGTGAAGGGCTGCCTGAAGGCCTATGCCGACATGATCCCGGCCATTCGCTCCAAGGCGGACAACATGCGCGTGGCGGCCAAGAGTGGTTTCTCCACCGCGACCGATCTGGCCGATTATCTGGTCAAGAAAGGTGTGGCTTTCCGTGATGCCCATGAAATTGTTGGCAAGTCGGTCGCTTTCGGTGTCGCCGAAGGCCGTGACCTGTCGGATATGACCCTGGAAGAGTTGCAGCAGTTTTCAGACTTTATCACCGAGGATGTGTTTGACGTGCTCACCCTTGAAGGCTCGGTGCAGGCCCGGGATCACACCGGCGGAACCGCGCCCGCTCAGGTTCGCGCGGCCGTGGCACGTGCCCGTGCTGCGATAAAATAACGGCTTGCCGGAGGTCTTTTGACGGTTCAGGCACCGCCCATCGTCCTCGATTTTGAGGAAGGCTTTGATCGCAAGGCGCTCAAGCGTCTGCGCGACCGGTTCTTGCTGGTCAACGGTCAACGCTGGGAGCGTGCCTGTTCGGCGCTGACCTGGCGCCAGCAGGTGGTGCTGGAAGTGCTGCCGCTGGTGTTTCATCTCAACCATCCGTCCTTGCCGGGCTATCTGGACGGCAATTGCCCCATAGGCTTTGCCGGTTATGTTCCGTCGGCATCTGCCCTCAACTCAGCCCGCCGGGTGGCCAGGAGCTTCAGTTTTCGCGACAAGGGTCTGCGCAAGCCGGATCTCGACAGCCTGTTTCTGATGGGCAGCCCCGGCACCCTGGGGCATTCGGTGGCGAGCGACCTGGATGTCTGGCTGTGTCATCGGGAGGATCTTTCTGCCGAAGGTGTTCGCTGCCTCGAGCGCAAGGCTGACAAGCTCTCCTTGTGGGCGGCGACGCTGGGTGTGGAGTTGCATGTGTTCGTGTTTTCCGCCAGCGACTGGCGCGCGGGCAGGCAGCAGGCTGAAGTGACCGGAGAGAACTGCGGCAGCGCCCAGCATTATCTGTTGCTGGACGAATTTTACCGCACCAGCATTCACCTGGCCGGCCAGTACCCCTTGTGGTGGCTGGTGCCTGTGGACTCCGAAAACCGCTATGACGAGTGCCGGCGCCGGCTGGTGGACTGCCGCTTCATCAAACCCCAGGAATACATCGATTTTGGTCCGGTGCCTTCAATCCCACCCGAGGAATTTCCCGGGGCCGGCATCTGGCAGCTGTACAAGGGCATCGATGCGCCCTGGAAAGCCATACTCAAATTGCTGCTGATTGAGTGTTATGCCACCGATCGGGAGCAGAGTCTGCTGTCCGCGAGTTTCAAGCAGGCTGTGCACGAGGGCCGGCTCAGCGTTGACGAGCTGGACCCCTACATCATGCTCTACCAGCGCCTGGAAAACTGGCTGGGTCATCAGGATGCTGAAGACCGGCTGGATCTGGTCCGGCGCAGCCTGTACCTCAAGGCTGGCCTGCCCCTGAGTCGGGCCGGGATGGTGGGTGATCAATGGCGTGTTGAACTGTTACGCCAGCTGGTTGATCACTGGCATTGGGACGACAGCCAGGTGCGCTCGCTCGATGACCGCCAGGGCTGGCGGGCGGAAGAAGTCATCGGATTGCGCCGCACGATTGTCGGCGAGCTGACCCACAGCTATCGTCTGCTGTCGCGCATGGCGCGGGAGCAGGGCACGGACGCAGCCATCAGCCCCCACGATATCAACCTGCTGGGCCGCAAGTTGTATGCCGCTTTTCAGCGCAAAGCCGGGAAGGTGGAGCTGATCAACCCGGGCCTGGTGTCTTCTCTGACCGAGGAAAACCTGTCGTTCCATCATCAGTCGGAGCAGGGCCGTGAGGGTGACGGCTGGTTGCTTTACCGGGATCTGGAAGATCCGTCGGATGCCCTCTGGAAGCCGGTGATCCGTCGGTCCGGCAATCTTGCCGAGTTGCTGGTGTGGTGTTACTGCAATGGACTGCTGGGTCGCGCCACACGCCTGAATGTGCGGGCGGGTACCAGTGTGGCCACGGTGACGGAAGTGCGGGAGATGCTGGATGTTCTGCATGCCTTTCTGCCTATGCCTCTGGCGCCGGCTTCACGCCAGGCGTTGTCCCGGGCGGTGCGGCCGGTAAAAAACCTGCTGCTGGTAAACGTTGCCACCGACCCTCAGGCGCATCTGTCTGAACGTGGGCTGCACAAGCTCAGCGCGCGCAATGATTCCCTGGGGTTCAGTGGCGGCCATGACAATCTGGTCTCCACCATTGATCAGGTCACTCTGAACAGCTGGCAGGAAATCAGTGTGCAACATTATGCCGCTGGCGATACCTTGATCCAGTGCCTGAAAAATGTGCTCGCGCAGGTTGCCATGAGCCCGGCGGAGCTACCTGAAATTCAGGTGTTCGCCTCCAGTCGAGGCCATGGGGTCGCGATTGCCCGCCGGTTACAGGAGCTGTTTGGTGATGTGCTGCGCCAGTTCTTTGCCGGTGGCTATGGACCACACCCGGTGCGCTATCTGATCGAAATGGATCGCCGTTACTTCCTGCTGCAATTCAACGGCCGGGAACCGGGCTTTGCCGCCCTCAATACCCGGCAGGCATTAATGGAAGCCCTTTTGCAGCCGCAGGATCATTATCAGCCCGTGGTGCCTGACCGGTATGCCCTGCAGGACGAGCCGGAGCTCAAGGCAGTATGCGATGCCTCAGAAGAAGGCAGTATCCAGATATTCTGGTCGCTGAGGGCCGGTATCGGTCGGCTGTGGGTGGTGGATGAGTGCGGCAGTATCTGGAGCCGGAGCATGCGCGCCCAGCGCCGTAGTCATCTGGTCAGTCCATTGTTGCGATTCATGGATAACCTGGTGGAGCGCCGGTTGTTGCGCCAGTTCGACATGGCCGGACCGATCGGGGGCATCTGTTGTCACGAACTGGTGCGCCGGGGTGGCCACTGGCTGGCAGAGCCCCGGCCTGATCAGCAAACCGGCGTTCCGCTACCGGGATTTGATGTACAGGCAGTTGGCGTTCGTCAGGGTGATGGTACCCTGCAGTTTGATATCTTCTGCCATAACCGGGAGTTCACCGCAGAAGAGTACGGTGAGCAACTGATCCCGGCAGTGGCGCATTATATCCGTTCTCTGCGCCGCAGTGGTGAGTCCTACCCGATCTATCTGACCGATCTGCATTTGCCCCATGATCTGGAGCCCCAGCAGTATCAGCGTGACATTCAGACCTGTCAGTACCTGCACTATCGCAGCGTGCTGGAAGACGCCCTGAACCGCCACCTGCGTTAGCGGTGCGGGGCGGGTGTCGGGTATACTGCCGGCAACAGTCACTCAGGGGTATGAATATGCAGGTTGGACCGTTGCGCCGGCCGGGTTGGTTGGCTTTGATGATGACCTTGGTGGTGCTCTCCGGTTGTGGCCAGAAAGGCCCGCTGTACCGTGAAGCCGAAGCGCCCGATGCGCAGGCCGCCGAGAGCGGACAAGCCACCGAGAACGCGGATCAACGTGACAGTGAGCGCTGAGTCAGGTCCCTTCTGCACAACCCCGGAAAGTCAGGAACACCATGGATCATTTTAATTACCGTGACGGCGAGCTTTACGCCGAAGACATCGCTGTCGCCAGCATTGCCGAACGTTTCGGTACGCCGGCCTATATCTATTCCCGGGCCACTCTCGAACGCCATTACCGGGCTTACGATGAGGCCCTGAAAGAGCGCCCGCATCTGGTGTGCTATGCGGTCAAGGCCAACAGCAATCTGGCCGTACTGAATGTTCTGGCGCGCCTGGGCGCCGGCTTTGACATTGTCTCCGCCGGTGAGCTGGAGCGCGTGCTGCGTGCCGGTGGCGATGCCGGAAAGGTCGTGTTTTCCGGCGTTGGCAAGCAGGAATGGGAAATGAAGCGGGCCCTGGAAGTCGGGGTGCGTTGTTTCAATGTGGAATCCGACACCGAACTGGACCGTCTCAATCAGGTGGCCGGTGAACTGGGTGTGAAAGCGCCGGTTTCACTGCGGGTAAACCCGGATGTCGACGCCGGTACTCACCCCTATATCTCCACCGGCCTGAAAGAGAACAAATTCGGCATCGATATCGCCGAGGCGCCGGAGGTGTATGCCCGGGCAGCGGCCATGCCCAACCTGGACATTCATGGTGTGGATTGCCATATAGGCTCCCAGTTGACGTCGGTCTCGCCGTTTCTGGACGCGCTTGACCGGGTTCTGGCGCTGATCGATAACCTGGCTGAACAGGGCATTCATATCCGACATCTGGATATGGGTGGCGGCCTGGGCGTGACCTATGAAGACGAGCACCCTCCGCAGCCAACCGAATATGTGCAGGCGCTGGCTGAGCGGCTGGGTGATCGGACACTTGAGCTGATTCTGGAGCCGGGCCGCTCCATCGCCGCGAATGCCGGCATTCTGGTTACCAGAGTGGAATTCCTCAAGTGCACAGAACACCGCAATTTTGCCATTATCGACGCGGCCATGAATGATCTGATTCGCCCGGCGCTTTACAGTGCCTGGCAGGCGATTATCCCGGTGAAACCGCATCAGAACGGCGAAGAAAAAAGCTGGGATCTGGTGGGCCCGATTTGTGAAACCGGCGATTTCCTGGGCAAAGACCGTAAATTGCGTCTTCAGGCCGGCGATTTGCTGGCGGTGCGCTCAGCCGGCGCCTACGGTTTTGTTATGGCCTCCAATTACAATACCCGTAACCGGCCACCGGAGTTGATGGTGGATGGCGATCAGGTGCATGTGGTGCGCCGTCGGGAAACGCTGGACGAACAGTTGGGGCCGGAAAGTTGTCTGCCGGAATGACAGGAGAAGGCGTATGAGTCAGCAACGACGCGGCCACAGCCCTCTGCTTCGTTTTACCAAGATGCACGGTCTGGGTAATGATTTCATGGTGGTGGATGCCATCAGCCAGCCCTTCCGGCTGCGCCCGGAAATGATCCGTGAGCTGGCAGACCGGAACTTTGGCATCGGTTTTGATCAGCTGTTGGTGGTAGAACCACCCGGTCTGCCGGACGTGGATTTTCGTTACCGCATTTTTAACGCTGACGGCTCGGAAGTGGAGCAGTGCGGCAATGGTGCCCGTTGTTTCGCCCGCTTTGTCCGTGACCAGCGTTTGACCAACAAGCGGGTGATCCGGGTTCAGACCGCCAAAGGGGTGATCGAGCTGAAAGTGGGCAAAGACGGCATGGTCCAGGTAAATATGGGCGTGCCCGAGCTTAACCCACCAGCAATTCCTTTTGCTGCCGATTGTCGCAAGGATGTGTACACCGTTGATGTCCATGATCAGGTGGTTGAATTGTCGGCCATATCCATGGGTAACCCCCATGGTGTGCTGGTGGTGGACGATGTCGACACCGCACCGGTAGCCACCCTCGGGCCGGCACTGGAAAAGCACCCTCGCTTTCCGTCCCGGGCGAATATCGGTTTTCTGCAGATTATTGATCGTAGCCATGTCCGGCTGCGGGTCTTCGAACGCGGGTCCGGTGAGACGCTGGCCTGTGGCAGTGGTGCTTGCGCCGCCGTGGTCGCCGGCTATCTCCGCGGCCTGCTCGATTCCCGGGTGGAAGTGGAGCTTCGTGGTGGCCGGCTGGTAATCGAATGGCAGGGTGATGGCACCCCTGTTATGATGGATGGCCCTGCAACGACGGTGTTCGAGGGGCAATTGCGTTTGTCCGGAGAGCACAATCCGCGCCGTCGGAAAACGCCCAGAAAATCCTGACAGCTCAGGAGCATACAATGACAGAACAAACGGCCCGCCAGAAGGCCGGCGAACTTACCCGGGAACAGGTTGCGGACTATCTGCGCAACAATCCGGACTTCTTTGTTGACCAGGACGAACTGCTGCGCAGCCTGACCCTGCCCCATGACAGTGGCCGGGCCATTTCGCTGGTGGAACGCCAGGTTCACCTGTTCCGCGAACAGCGCGACACGCTGCGCCGGGAACTGGTAGAGCTGGTCTCTATCGCCCGCCACAACGACGGCCTGTTCGAAAAAAGCAAGCGCTTGCTGCTGCAGGTGATTGAGGCAAAGACTCTGAACGACATGGCAGCGGCCGTGGATGACAGCCTCCGTGTTGATTTCGGGCTGGATGCGGCTTCCATTCTGCTGTTCAGCGATGCGGCGGCCAATGTCCGCCAGAGCCAGGCCCAGGGTGCTCTGCATATTGTCGATGCCGACGAGGCCCGGGAGCGGCTGGGTACGTTGTTGGAGGGCGACCGGGCCGTTTGCGGCCATTTTCGTGAAGAAGAACGCAGCTTTCTGTTTCCGGACCGGGATGAGCCCATTGCTTCGGTTGCCATAATGCCGCTTCGTCATCAGGGGCTGGTCGGGGTATTTGCGGTGGGCAGTTGCCAGCCGGGCTACTTTGACCAGAGTATGGGGTCGCTGTTTCTCAGTTACATCAGTGACACTCTCAGCCGGCTGCTGCCGCCCATGCTGAAACAGCACGATACCGCGGCACCGGTAGCGGATCTCACTGTGGAGGGTGGTCAGGTGTGAACACCGCCACCGGCACCGCTGACCTCTCAGATGCGCTCGCCGGGCCTCTGGCGGATTTTGTTCGCCATCTGGAATCGGAAAAGCGGAACTCTCCCCGTACCTGCGAAAATTATCAGCGGGATCTGCGCCGTCTGGCGCACTGGCTGCAGGATAACCACCTGGCAAATTGGCCAGACCTTTCCCTTCATCATGTTCGCCGGTATGTGGCGTGGCTCAGCCGGAACGGGCTGGGAGGCCACAGTATTGCCCGGCACCTGTCAGCGATTCGCCGGTTTTACCAGTTTTTGCTGCGTGAAGGCCTGGCCAGAGACAATCCGGCTCTGGATGTTCGCGCTCCGAAAACCGGCCGGCGCCTGCCGAAAGTGGCTGATGTGGACCAGATTCAGCAACTGCTGGAAACCGCCCCGGATGATCCGCTGGAAGTTCGCGATCTGGCCATGTTTGAACTGATGTATTCCTCCGGCTTGCGGCTGGCAGAGCTGGCCAGCCTGGATTTGCCGTCTCTGGATTTCGGCGGGCGCGAAATACGGGTTCTGGGTAAGGGCAACAAAGAGCGGGTGCTGCCCGTTGGCGGCAAGGCGGTGGCGGCACTGGAACGCTGGCTGTCAGTCCGGAGCCAGTACGCGGATGAACAGGAAGCTGCGGTCTTTGTCAGCCAGCGGGGCTCGAGACTGAGCCGGCGCAGCATTCAGGCGCGCCTGGCCCGCTGGGGCATCCGCGCCGGGGCCGATCAGCGTCTGCATCCGCACCTTCTCAGGCATTCCTTTGCCAGTCATATGCTGGAATCCAGCGGCGACCTGCGGGCCGTTCAGGAATTACTGGGACACGCAGACATCGCCACCACGCAAGTCTATACTCATCTTGATTTTCAGCATCTCGCCCGGGTTTATGATCAAAGTCACCCCAGAGCACACCGCCGGTCTGGCACTATAGGCACCAACAACGATAACGACCCGAACGGTCACTGACGGAGCGTTTCATGGCATCGGAAGAATCCTGGAAGGACAAGTACCTTCGGGAACTGGATGAGGCAGAGCAGAAGGAAAAGCAATGGCTGGCCGAGCGCAATGTGCTCGAGCGTATGCTGGTGCGCACCAGTCTGGCTTCCGAGGGCCAATCCGATCAGTTGGACGACCTGCTCAGCCAGTTGCGTGACGATCTGCGAAAACAGACACTTGATGTGGACCGCTGGCGTGGCCTGCAGGACGAGATCGATCGGCAGATTACCCTCCTGGATGAAAATCACGAACGATCGAAACGCGCCGCCACAGCAGCATTGCCTGAGCCGGTAGCCGATACTCACAGTGATGACGATCTCGAGCTTGCCGATCATTCCCAGCAATTGCGCATAGCACGGCGTGTCGGGCAGCTTCTCGGGCAGCTTTTGCAGCAGGTATCGCTGGATCCGAAAGCGGAAGCCCGGGCCAGAGGGCTGCAGAAAACCCTTCTGGGCAGTAATGACTGGTCAGTACTGCGGGACGGCCTTGACCAGGTGGCTGAGCTGGTGATCGAGGCGGTTACCCGCAGCCAGCGTGAGTTTGAGGCGTTTCTGAAACGCCTGGACGAACGCCTGGAAACACTCCGTCAGCATTTTTCTGAACAGACCGAGATGTACGAATCCCGGCAGGACGACACGGCTACGCTGGACCGGGAAATCCGCGACGAACTTGAGCGGGTAAGTGATGATATCGCCAACAGCCACGACCTGGGGTCCCTGAAGCAGTCTGTCAGTCAGCGTCTGGAATTTATCGGCAATACCATGGAGCGCTTCCGCAACCGGGAGCTGGAGCGGGAAAATCTGCTGGCTAAGCAACTGGAAGCCATGCAGGAAAAAGTGGCCGCCATGGAAGCGCATTCCGAGCAGATGCAGGCCCAGGTCTACAAAGAACGGGAAAGAGCGATGACCGATCTTCTGACCCAGTTGCCCAATCGGGAGGCCTGGCAGGAGCGGCTGATGTTCGAGTTCAACCGCTGGCAGCGTTATCAGAAGCCGCTGACCGTTTCGGTTATCGATATTGACCTGTTCAAGAAAGTGAATGATTCCTACGGCCATAAAGCCGGAGATCGGGTGCTGCAGCTGGTGTCCCGTGAGCTGCGCACCCGGCTGCGGGCAACCGACTTCATTGCCCGTTACGGTGGTGAGGAATTTGTGTTGTTGTTACCGGAGACAACCGCCGAGGCGGCCCGGGTTGTTATCGATAAACTGCGGAAACGGGTGGCCGGGTTGCCATTTCATTTCGGGGGTGAGCCGGTAAGCGTTACTTTTTCCGCCGGTGCGACGGAGTTCCGGGAAGGCGATTCGGTGGAGTCAGTATTTGATCGCGCAGACCGCGCCCTGTATCAGGCCAAGGACGCGGGGCGTAATCAGACGGTTAATCTGTGACAGGTTCAGTGCCGCAGTTGGGCGTCCAGCTCATCAATCATTTCTGCCCAGTCACTGTCTTCTTCCAGACCTTCTTCCAGGAAATGCGACTGGCTCTCCGACCAGAATGGCGCATCCTGAATAGCGACTTCTCTGGCCAGCGGAGAATGCCGGTCGATAAACTCTTTAATGCTGCCTTCGTCGGAAGCCAGGCCAAGTTGATCAAACAGGGTGGCAAGAGTGTGTTTGCTGGTGTCCATATAAAAGCCTCCTGTGGCTTTGCAACAAAATGAAATTATCTGCACTTGCAGGTATTGTTTGCTGAAACTGTAGTAAACCCGCTGAGGATATCCAGTGCCTTTCCGTTCTCTCATACTGTATTGCCTGCTTTTCCTGTTTTTTCAAGGGCAGGCCGTGGCCGATCCGCCTCAGACCTCTCCGGCACCGGTGCTGAAGGCAGGGGATGTCGACTGGCTGGCGCAGCAGGAAAAATTTCGTGTTGGTATTCACCAGAATCAGGTGCCTCTGGTTTTTGATGCCGGGGAAGGCGAACTGGCTGGTATCTGGATTGACTATCTCGAACGCCTGTCAGGCAAGTTGTCAGTGCCGATAGAGCCATTTCTGGCAGACCCCGCTGCCACCACGGGCGCGGATGGCAGCCAGCCACAACTATTGCTGACCACCCGCATCCCGGGGTCGCCGGTGATACCTGGTGTGCGCCATACTGAACCGCTGATGACTCTGACCTATGGTGTATTCGTGGGCCAGGGTGACGCCTCGGTGCGCAGCCTGAAAGACCTTGAATCAGCCCGGGTGGCTATCGTCGCCAATGATCCCAATCAGTTTCCCTTGCTGGACCGGGTGGAGAATTTCACGCCGGTGCCGGCAAGCAGTGTCGGCGAGGCTGTCAGCCAGGTGTTGTCCGGCGAAGCCGATGCTTTTCTGGGGCCTGTGCCGGTGGTTTCCGATTATCTCGATTCAGCGATGATGAACGGTATCGGGCTGGCGGTTGTGCTGGACGACCAGCCAGTGGAGGTGGTTCTGCAGGTGCCCACCGACGACCGACCGCTGTTCCGCGTGTTTGACCAGGCAGTGGCGGCATTCACGCACCAGGAGCACCGCACCGTCCGGCAATCCTGGTTGCAGGGTGAAACACCAACGGTTGAAAGCAATGATCTGGCGCTGAATGTCACGGACCAGCAATGGCTGAGAGCCAACCCTGAATTGAAGGCTGGCCTGCGCCAGGACTGGCCGCCGTTCGAGTTTGAACAGGACGGTCGCCCCGCCGGCCTGGTGGTCGATCTGCTGGAACGCCTGGAAAAAGACATGGATATCCGCTTTTCCCGGGAGCCTGTCGGTAGCCGTTCTTCGGCCGAGGAAATGCTTAAATCCGGGGAAGTGGACATCATCCCGGGTATGTCCCGGACGCCTCGCACCGAACAGGATTTTCTGTTCACCCGGGCTTACGTCTCTGTTCCCATTGCGCTGGCTATCCGGGACACCGGCCGTTTTATCGGCGATTTGCGGGAGCTGCGTGATGAACGGGTCGGGGTAGTGAATCGCCAGGCCAGTCATGATTATCTGCTGATTAACCACCCGGACCTGGACCTTTATCCCCAGAATTCGGTGGAAGAGGGCCTGCTGGCGCTGTCGAATGGTGACCTGGATGTGATGGTGACGCACATTCCTGCTGTCAGCTACACCGTGGCCCGGCTGGGTTTGTCGAACCTGAGAATCACCAGTATCACACCCTACGAATATGATCTGCGGCTGGCGGTTCGCAAATCCAGCCCCGAACTGCACCGGGTTCTTAACAAGGCGCTGAGCAGCCTGCCGGCCTCGGAAACCGAGGCGGTCTATAACCGGTGGGTTCACCTGGATATCGAGCAGAGAGCGGATTACACGGTGGTGCGTCGGATTATCCTGGTTGCCATCGTGGTGGTGCTCATTTTCCTGTACTGGAATCGCAAGCTGTCGCTGGAAGTGGACGAACGCATCCGTTCGGAAAACGCCCTGCGCCGGAGTGAGGATGAATTGCGTGCCGCCAAGCTTGAAGCCGAACGCCTGGCCCGACAGGCGGAAGCGGCCAGCCGGACCAAAAGCGAGTTCCTGGCCAACATGTCCCATGAAATACGCACCCCGATGAATGCCGTAATCGGGTACAGCGACCTGCTGTACAACAGCGTAAAGGACCCCCAGCAGCGTAATTATCTGAATGCCATCCGTGCAGGCAGCCGGAGCCTTCTGATGCTCATTAACGACATTCTGGATCTGTCACGGATCGAAGCGGGCAAGATGCGCCTGGATTTCGGTCCGGTTTCCGTGCGCCGGCTACTCAGCGATGTCCGGCACATTTTCGATCTGCGGGCCACCGAGCAGGGCATCACTCTGGAAGTCAGTGTGGTGTCGGGCATGCCCGATGCCATGATGCTGGACGAGACCCGCCTGCGGCAGGTGCTGTTCAACCTGGTGGGCAACGCCATCAAGTTTACCCACGAGGGTGGTGTAACGGTTCGGGCCAAGGCTACAGAGCTGGAGCAGTCGGGAGCCGAGAAGCCCGAGACACGGTATTACCGCCTGGTGGTCACGGTGACTGACACCGGGGTGGGTATCGCGCCGGACCAGCAGGAACGGATTTTCGATGCCTTTGAACAGCAGGAAGGCCAGAGTTCACGGCGTTATGGCGGTACCGGGCTGGGCCTGGCCATCAGTCGCAAGCTGGTGGAAATGATGGGTGGCAAGCTGACGGTAGAAAGCGAAGCCAATCGCGGGTCTACCTTCACCGTTACCCTGCCACGGGTGGAAGCCACCGTGGAGCAGGTCGAGGATGACGGTAGCCCGAAGGAGTCCGAGCGCTTGCTGGCCCAGACCATGAGCCTTCAGGAGCGGGGCTGGCTGCGGGAAAAGCTGGCGCAGGATTTTGGTGATGAGTGGCAGGATGTGCGTGAAAGCGGTGACCCGGAGCAGATGAAAGATTTTGCCCTGCGGGTCATTGAGTGGGGCAGGCGTTACCGCTCATCATCGGCTACCCGCTATGGCGAAAAACTGTTGGCGGATGTTGAGGCATTCAACCTGGATGCGGTAAATACGGCGCTGGAGGCGTTCCCCAGATTGCTCGGGGAGCGCTAGAACGGTTCTCAGAGACAGTCGAACTGGGATTGACGATCAAAGGCCACGGCTACCATGTCGTAGCCCGAATCGGACAGTGAGCGAATCAGCTCACGGTCTTTCAACAGTGTTTTGCAGACCTTGTGAACGCTGGCCTGAAGCTGGTCGCCGGCGGGTTGTTGGTCAGTAAAACGGAAGTCCACGATGAGGTATTTCCGGTCGACGTTGGCCGATTCCGGGATGTCCTCACGCTCAATGCTCTCATAGCCGATGTAAGTGGCCTGGCTGTTCGAAAAAACCTCGCTCATCAGGACATCCAGGTTTTCCGCCCGGGTGTGGGCGGCGGAAAAGCAGAGCGCGAGCGTTGTGATCAGTATTGGTAGTCGGGTGCGCATAAGCCTCTCCTCCATGAGTGAGTAATTACCCATGTAACAATGTGTAAATTATTGCGGTGATTATGGCAGAGAGTGTCGCATTTTGCTTCAGGTTTTCAAGTTGTTTTTGTCATCTGCTCCAAGGGCTGATTTCAGCTATCATGGAAAATGAATCACCGGGAAGAGCGAACGAGGGATAGCGATGTTCCAGCTTGTGTTCAAAGGCGAGTGCACACCAGGCACCGACACGGAAACCGCCCGCAGTAATGCCAAGGCGCTGTTCAAAGCCAGTGTTGAACAACTCGACCGCATGTTCAGTGGTCAGCCGGTTGTGATACGCAACAAGCTTGAGCAGGTTCAGGCGGAAAAATACCAGGCGGTGCTGCACAAGCACGGCATGGTGGCTTATGTTCAGCCCATGCCCGGCACCCAGCCGCAAGCCCCGGAACCGAAGCCCGCCGCGCCGGCACCTCAGGTACATCCAGAGCCGGAGGATTCTTCCGAAGCCGGTGGCGACACGCAGGCGGCAACGTCAGCCAGGACCGGCAAGGCCCCGGATACTGAGCCGGGTGACCGGTTGCCGGTGGCCGGGGAAAAGGTTGATGACATTCTGGCGGGTTCCGGCCTGACCCTGGATCCGGCCGGCGTTACCCTGACCGAAGCGGAAGACGTTGAGCCGCCAATGTTTGAACACCTGGATGAATGGAGTCTGGCGCCCGCCGGTTCTGCCCTGGGCGTAGAACGCGACCTGCCACCGCCGGTTGTTCCGGATGTTTCCCACCTCTCCCTTGCTGATGATGACGACCACAAAAACTGATCCCGCCCGTCTGCCGTTTGTTTTTTGTCTGTTTATGTTGCTGGTTCTGGTGCCCATGCTCTGGGCACCGGCGTTGCAGGCAAATGACCAGGAGCGCCCCACTATAGGCCTTGTGCTCAGTGGCGGTGGCGCAAAAGGCATGGCTCATGTTGGCGTGCTCAGAGTGCTGGAAGAAATGCAGGTGCCAGTGGATCTGGTGGTTGGCACCAGTGCGGGTTCTGCTGTGGCGGCACTGTATGCCAGTGGTATGTCAGTGACTGACATTGAAAGCCGCTTTCTGGAGCTGGATTGGTTATCAAGCTTCCGGGACGACCCGGGCCGGGTCTATAAACCGGTGCGCCGTAAGCAGAATGACTGGCGGTTACCGCTGGTGCCCGGTCTGGGTGTCAGCACTGAGGGCTTTCATATGGGCGGAGGTCTGATTGCAGGACAGAATCTGGGCCTCATTCTCAATGAGCTGACTCGCGATGTCGCGCTGGTAGACGACTTTGATGAGCTGCCCATCCCCTTTCGCGCAGTGGCAACCGATCTGGAAACCGGCGAAGAAGTCGTGATGAGCCATGGCAATCTGGCCGAGGCGATTCGCGCCAGCATGAGTATACCGGGAGTTTATGCACCGGTAGATCGGGGCGGCCGGCTACTGGTGGACGGTGGTGTGGCCAACAACCTGCCGGTCAGCGTCGCCCGGGAGATGGGGGCTGATGTTGTTATTGCGGTGGATATTACCGACCCTTTGATGACCAACGACGAAATGCGCGAGGCATTCTCGGTAGTCGGGCAACTGACAACCCTGCTGACCCGTCGCAATACCAATGAACAACTGGCGTTGTTGGGCGACAAAGACATTCTCATTCAGCCGGATCTTCGAGGCTACAGTTCAGCGGATTTTTACGATGCCCCGGCTCTGTTTGAACTGGGCGCATCCGAGGCTCGAACACATGCGGTCAAGCTCAACAGGCTGGCGGTGTCTGATCAGGCCTGGGATGAAGACCGCCAGGAGCGGAATGCAGATCAATGGCAACCCGGGCCGGTTGCCCGTATTGAATTTCGTCAGGGCAATCAGCTCGCCAGTGACTTTCTGCGCGAGCGCATTCGACAGCAACCCGGTGAAACGCTGGATATCGAACAGCTGGAAGCGGATCTGAAGCGGATATACGGTCTGGGCTATTACGAAAGCGTGACCTGGTCGCTCGCACCGGGGGAAGAAGGGCCGGTGCTGATTATTCAGGCCCGGGAAAAGAGCTGGGGGCCGAACTATCTGTCTTTTGGCCTGAACTATGAAGACAATTTTGACGGCGACACCCGTTTCAACCTGGCCGCCGGCCTGCGTATGACCGAACTGAACCGGTTGGGGGCCGAATGGCACACCGGGGTACAGCTGGGCACTCAGCCCTGGGTGCGAACCCAGTGGTATCAACCACTGGGTTACGGTTATGACGAGTTTGCAGTGATTGGGCTGGAGTACAACCGGGACGATTACAGCATTTACGACGACGGCGAGCGCATTGCCGAGATTGATGTTACGTCCCGGCAGCTGGATGTAGCGCTGGGGATGGAGCTGGGAGGGAACGCTGAAGCCCGTCTGGGTTATGTGCGCGGGATTGCCACGGTAGAGGACAATATCGGCACGCCGGTAGCCCCGACCGACGATGTTCACCAGGGGTATGTCAGCCTTCAGCTGGTGCACGACTCACTGAGTGATGCGTTTTATCCGAAATCCGGCGCCTTTGCCGGCATTCGCGGCCGGGTAGAGCGCCCGGGTTTTGGTTCCGACCGTAACTTTGACGCGGTCAGGGCCATGGTGCTGGGCACTGGCAGCTGGAATCGTTTCAATCTGACCGGTCTGGCCTGGGCGCGTAAGATCACCCGGGGTGACTCGGGACTGGAAAACCTCGCCCGTCTGGGTGGCTTCCGTCAGCTTTCGGCCTACGCACCGGGGGAAATCACCGGCAACGATGCCGCGTTGGTGTCGGTCTACGCGCGTCGGGAGTTTGGTGGCCCCGTGGTGCCCTGGTTTGCCGGAGTCGGGGTGGAAACCGGCAATGCCTGGGAAAGTATGGATGACGCCCGATGGTCAGAAATGGTTCGTTCCTGGAGTCTGTTTGCCGGCGTGGATACCTTTCTGGGGCCGGTGCAACTATCCGGTGCCTACAACAATGAAGATGAGTGGACCGCGTACCTGAATATCGGTTTTTCGTTCACCCAGCTGTTCTACTGACTACAGCAGCGGCCCCAGCAGCCGGACTGCCCGACAGCCCAGGCGAAACAGAATGGACCGATCCCTGTAGTCACCCTCGGTCATGAGTCTGGCGTTCGCCAGATCGTCGGTCAGCATGGTCTCCACTTCTTCGATGAAGTGGCGGCTCGTATTGATCGCGGTAATTTCAAAGTTCAGCCGCATTGAGCGGTTGTCCAGATTGGCGGTGCCGATGGCGGCATAACGGTCGTCCACCAGAATGACCTTCTGATGCATGAATCCGGGTTGGAAACGGTAAATGCCGATACCGGCCTGACTGGCCTGAACCAGATAGGAATAGGCCGCTATGCGGACCAGCTGACTGTCGGCTTTTTCGGGAATCAGAATGCGCACATCCACCCCCCGAAGAGAGGCCAGTTGCAGGGCATTCATGATCTGGAAGTCCGGCACGAAATAGGGCGAGGCAATCCAGATCCGGCTTCGGGCATTGTTGATGCAGTTCAGGAAAAACAGGCTGCAGGTTTCCCAGGTATCGGCGGGGCCGGTGGGCAGAATAAGCACCTCGTCTTGCCCGGGTGGGTTGGCCATGGGCGTCCAGTCCAGCTCCGGACGAATGCTGCTGGCCCAGTTCCAGTCTTCCAGCCATGCCAGTTGCAGGCCGGTGACCGCGGGCCCCTCAATCCGGCAATGGCTGTCCCGCCAGGGTTCCTGATCCATGGCGGTGCCCAGGTATTCATCACCCAGGTTGATACCGCCGACAAACCCCACCTGGCCATCACACACCAGCAGCTTGCGGTGGTTGCGAAAGTTGATCTGGAACCGGCGGGTGCGGATGTTCCCGGCACCGAATGAGGCTATCCGGGCACCGGCGGCTGACAGCTCATTTATCCAGCGCCTGGACAGGAAAACGCTGCCGATATCATCGTACAGTAACCAGACTTCCACGCCCTGTGCCAGCTTGCGTTCAAGGATGGCTTTGATGCGTCGGCCGACACGGTCAGAGCGTACGATGTAGAATTCCAGAAGAATGTAGTGACGGGCGTCTTCCATGGCATCGAACAGGGCCTGGAAGGTGGCTTCGCCATCCTTGAGCAGGGTGCAGTGGTTGCCGCTGGTGAACGGCTGGCGACCGAGCTTGCACAGCACCTGAAGCTCATCGCTGAAATGTTCCTTGTCCGGATTGAGAATGGATGTGCTCTGGTTCTCGAACTGGTCCAGCAGTTTGCTGACCGCCTTATTGCCCATCCGCCGCGCCTTCACATAGCCACCGAAGCGGTAGCGGCCGATCAGCAGAAACAGTGGCACAGTGATGTAAGGCAGGCCTATCAGAGCGATTATCCAGGCCAGTGCGCCCTGGGCGGTACGGTAGGTCAGCAGAATGCGATAAATGCACGCCAGGGCAGCCAGGTAGAGCCCGGCAATCAGGATGGCAAGCAGAGACAGATCCCCGTTCATGGGTAGCGTTCCGGCATCAATGGGTTGTGCTGGTTATCTTTGTACCTCATGCCGGCGTTGGGCGCAAAACCCATGGCTCTTCCCCCTTGCCACCCGGGCTGGTGGTGGTAGTGTAGCCGTTTCCATTATCTGACCGGAGGTTTCCAGCGCATGAGTGTTGAGCTTAACTACCGTATAACCGGCGAGGGCAAGCCGCTGATTGTGCTGCACGGGCTTTTTGGTTCGCTGGACAATCTGGGTGGCATCACCCGGAAACTTGAAGACAGCTGGCAGATTCATGCTCTGGACCTGCGCAACCATGGCAGCTCGCCCCATACCGACGAGATGAGCTATCCCGCCATGGCTGACGATGTTGTTGCCTATATGGACGCCCGGGGTATCGACAGGGCCGCCATACTCGGGCACTCCATGGGCGGCAAGGTGGCCATGCAGGCTGCCCTGAGCTACCCGGAACGTGTCAGCGCCGTGATTGCGGCGGATATTGCGCCGGTTAGTTATGAGCCGCGCCATGATGACATTCTGGAGGGTCTGAAAAGTCTCGACATGGCCGGCGTGACCAGCCGTCGCGAAGCCGACAAACGTCTGGCGGAGCATGTGGACACTCCCGGTGTTCGCCAGTTTTTGCTGAAAAATCTCGAGCGCATCCCTGAGGCTGAGCAAAGCGATGACCAGCACCGGTTCCGCTGGCGCCTGAATCTGCCGGCTATCGATGCCTGCTATGCCAACATAGCCGCTGCGCCGGAGGGCGCCGGCCCTTACGATGGGCCAGTGCTGTTTATCAAAGGTGGGGATTCACCTTATATTCAGGAAAAACACCAGCAGACAATCCGCTCCCTGTTTCCGGCTGTCGAGCTTAAAATTATTGAGGGCACCGGCCATTGGCTGCATGCGGAGAAGCCAGACACTTTCGCGGCGTTGTGCCGCCGGTTTCTGGAACAGTAGCGCCGGAATTGTCGGTAAACGGGGCTCATCTGCTAGAGTTGGTTTTCCGGAGGACGGTCTGCGGACCAAACAGGGCTAAACGGAGCAGGCGCGCATGATGAAATGGTTGCTGATTGGCTTGCTGGTGGTATTTCTGCTGCTGGGGAGCTTTTTGCTGACTCCCTCGCCGATAGACAGTACCGCCTGGAATGCGCCTGCGCCTCCCGCCCTGACCGGCCCCCTGGCGAGGAATGAGCGTTTGCGACTGGCGGATCTGGTTGCTCGTGGCCAGGTTTCCGGACCGGAAGATATTGCTATTTCGGATGATGACGTTGTCTATACTGGCACTGACAGTGGCAGTATTGTCCGTGTGTTCCCGGATGGTCAGGTAGAGACCTGGATCAACACGGAAGGCCGCCCGCTGGGAATGGCGTTTGACCATCAGGGCAATCTGATTGTGGCCGATGCAGAGCGGGGGTTGTTGTCTATTACCCCGGATGGCGATCTGTCGGTTCTGGCCCGGGAAGCGAAAGGCACACTGTTCCGCCTGACCGATGGCGTTGATGTCGCCCCGGATGGCCGGATCTATTTCACCGACGCCAGTTCCCGCTTTCCACTATCCAGCTATGCCCTGGACCTCCTTGAAATGCGTCCCCATGGTCGTTTGCTGAGATACACCCCGCGAACCGGAAGAACGGAAGTCCTGCTTGATAATCTACACTTCCCCAATGGTGTGGTGCTGTCGACCGATGGGGATTATCTTCTGGTCAGCGAGACCTGGAAATACCGCATTCTGAAATACCGCCTTCGGGGCCCGGGTGAAGGCCAGGCGGAAGTATTTGCCAGCAATCTTCCAGGTTTTCCCGACAATCTGGGCGTGGACGATGAGGGCCGCTACTGGGTGGCTTTTCCCACGCTCCGGAATCATCAGATTGACGCGTTGCACCGTTGGCCCTGGCTGAAAGACCTGGTTGCCAAGCTGCCTGAAAGCCTGCGGCCGGGCACCGGAAACTATGGTCTGGTGGTGGCCTACGACGGCGACGGCGAGCCCGTGATCAGCCTGCACGATACGCGCGGCACTCACCTGAAAACGGTTACATCGGTAGCGCCTCATAATGGTGCGCTATACTTTGGATCACTCCACAATAACCGGATCGGCAGGCTGCCGTTCCAAGCCATTCCTGGCCTCGGAGAGCAATTATGAACGATGCAACTGAATCAAACCTGATGCGTCATGTGGTTTATGACCAATTTGGTGCCCGGGACGTGCTTCGGGTTGCAGAATCTGAAGTGCCCGGGCCTGCCGCGGATCAGGTGCTGATTCGCGTGCACGGGGCTGGCGTGAATCCGATTGACTGGAAAACCCGCAAGGGCCTGGGCTTTGCTGCCCGGCAGATCGAAAACGACCTGCCATGGACGCCGGGCTATGATGCTGCTGGTGAAGTGATCGCGGTTGGCGATGACGTGACCACACTGGCGCCGGGCGACAAGGTCATGGGGATGATTGGTTTTCCGGCAATCGGCGGAGCTTATGCCCAGTACGCTGTAGCGCGGGCGGACGAGCTGGCCATTGTTCCGGAAGAACTTGATCTGGTCAGTGCCGGTGCGGTGCCGCTGGCGGCGTTAACCGCGTGGCAGGCCTTGTTCGAAATGGCCCGTCTGGAATCCGGGCAGAAGATTCTTGTTCACGCCGGTGCTGGCGGTGTCGGCCACTTTGCCGTGCAATTCGCCCTGGAGCGGGGCGCTCATGTGATTGCCACTGCGTCGCCGGCGAACCGGGATTTTCTGGCGGAATTGGGCGTACATGAGGTCATCGATTACCACACCACCGATGTGGCGGACGAATGCTATGGTCTGGATGTGGTGCTGGATCTGGTCGGTGGCGACACCGGCAAACGGTCTTTGCACACGCTGTCAGAGACCGGGGTGCTGGTGACCATTCCGACGGTTACCGCGGATGAAATCGTCAGCGAGGCCGAAGCCATGGGGCTGAGGGCACATGGCATGACCGTGCGCCCGGACAGCTTTCACCTGGACGAAATTGCTGAGCTGATTGAAGACGGCGACGTGAAGGTGCATATCGAAGAGGCCTTCCCGCTGGCTCAGGTTGCCGCTGCCCATGAACAGCTTGAGGGTGGTCATGTGCGCGGCAAGCTGGTGTTGGACTGCCGTTAACCGGGTAAGTCTTCGCGAGCCTTTTCGTTGTCGGCCGGTTCGCTGGTCTTTTCCTTGCGCTCTTTCTTGGGCTGGGGCGGTACCAGGCTGATCAATGTCCAGTCCTTCTTCGGCTCGAGCTCTTCCATATCCCTTACCGGATGGATGTGTTCGCGGTCGTCGATCATGAACAGCACCAGCGCCTGGTCCTGGTATTGATCCAGAAACTGCTGGTAACTGAACTCTTCGCGTAGCTGAGTGGTTTTCACCGTGTAGCCCTGGCTGACCAGGCTGGCGAGTTTGGCGTAGCTCACGCCGTCAAACAGGCCACGGGTGCGCTGAACCTTGCTGGCGGTCTGCAGCCGTGCCCTTTGCTCCTGGTCGCCATCTGAGAGACTGAAGACAGACTCTTCCCCGAACCAGTCCAGAAAGTGGTAGGTGGCCAGCGAGTTCAGATGTTTGTAGGGCGACAGGATCAGCACATTGCCGATGCCGGTCAGATCCATGTGGGTTGAAGCATGCTCGGAAACCGGATTGCCGAAGTAGGTCCGCAGATCCTCCATTCGTGCCTGGCGTGCGTTTTCCCAGTTGGTGTCGGTTACCATCACCGGGATGTCATGCTTCTTCAGTGCCTTGGCAATCAACCGTGCAATCGGGTTGGCGCCAAGAATCAGAAAGCCGTGGGCCGGCGGATCCTGAACGTTTAACAGTTTGGCGATAGGGCGTGCGGTCAGGCTCTGTAGCGTGACGGTGGTGATGATCAGCATGAACACCAGCGGCACCAGTACTTCGGCGCCGGTATAGCCGGCACGCTCAAGCTGGAACGCAAACAGGGCGGAAACGGCCGCAGCGACAATGCCCCGGGGGGCTATCCAACTGAGATAAAGCTTTTCCCGCCAGTTCAGCGACGTACCTATGGCTGAGAGAAAAATGCTGGCGGGGCGAGCCACCAGCATCAGGATGGCGAGCAGCGCCGCCAGGCCCCAGCCCAGTTCGGCAATGGCGGAGAAATCCACCCGGGCGGCCAGAATGATGAACAGCGCTGAAATCAGCAGTACGCTCAGTGATTCCTTGAATTCCAGTATGCTGTCGATCGGCACCTGTTTCATGTTGGCCATCCAGATGCCCATGACGGTAACCGTCAGCAGGCCGGATTCGTGGGCCAGTTCGTTGGAGATGGCGAACACGCCGAGCATGAATGTGAGCGTGCCGGCGTTGTGCAGGTATTGTGGAATCCAGTGCTTGCGCAGAGCCAGGCCATTGAGATAGCCGGCGCCGGCGCCGATCAGGAAACCCACCATCAGGGTCTTCCCGAAGATATACACGGAATGGCCGAACACGTTGCCCTGACCCCAGGACACAATCCCTTCAAACACCAGTACCGCCAGCAGGGCGCCCACCGGGTCGATAATGATGCCTTCCCAGCGCAGAATGTTGGCGATGGTCGATGTCGGGCGCACTGCGCGCAGCAGTGGCGCAATCACGGTGGGCCCGGTGACCACCGAGATGGCACCGAACAGCAACGCAACCTCCCAGGGTATGTCCAGTATCCAGCGGGCTGCGAGGGTGCCGATCGTGCAGGTCACGATGGTGCCTACCGGAATCAGATTGCGCACCATCTTGCCGTGACTCCGGATTTCCTCGGCCCGCAGAGTCAGGCTGCCTTCAAACAGGATGATGGCCACGGCCAGTGAGATCAGCGGAAACAGCAGATCGTCGAACACGATTTCCGGTTGCAGGAAGCCGGTCACAGGCCCGGCTATAATGCCACCGGCAAGCAGAAACAGAATGGCCGGCATGCGAACGCGCCAGGCCAGCCATTGGCAGAACAGGGATGTCACACCAATGCTGGCAAGAATCAGGGCAGTGCTTGCGGACATAAATGGTACCGTGTCGACGTTTTATTGATTAGCGCGCCTGGCAATGCGATTCAGTAGCCGGGACGCAGCAAAGAATCCGAAACTGGCTGTTACCGGGCTGGCAGCGCCAAAACCCGAGGCGCAGTCCAGTCTGACCGGGCCGTTGTTTTCCGGTTTCTGGTGGCAGACTTCACCATCGGCTGCGGGATAAGTCAGCTGCTCCAGAGAGTATACCGCTTCTATACCGAAGCGCCGTTTCGGGTTTCGGGAAAAACCATACTCCCGGCGCAGCATGTTACGCACTTTGGCGAGTAGTGGATCCTGAGTGGTCTTGCTCAGGTCCGCTACCTGGATCTGGCTCGGGTCCATCTGGCCACCTGCCCCGCCGGCGCAGACCACCGGAATTTTACGGCGCTGACAGTGAGCCAGCAGTGCCGCTTTCGCTTTCACGCTGTCTATGGCGTCCACGACACCGGTCATGTCATTGGTGATCAGGTCCTGAACATTTTTAACGGTGAGAAACCCGAAATGTGCCCGGATGTCAGCCTGTGGGTTGATCGCTTGCAGGCGTTCGGTCATCGCGTCGGTTTTGGTGCGCCCGTACTGTCCCTCCAGCGCATGCAGCTGGCGGTTGGTGTTGGACACGCAAATGTCGTCCATGTCGATCAGCGTGATTGTGCCGATGCCGCTACGGGCAAGAGCTTCGGCGGCCCAGGAACCCACGCCGCCGAGCCCGACAATGGCAATGTGGGCATGACGGAAAGCTGTCAGCGCACGTCGGCCATACAGTCGCTCGATACCGCCAAAGCGGAAGGTGTAATCATCGGCTGTCATTCAGCCTCCGGAAGAAGATCGGTTCAAACGACCATTATAACCCGGGAGGCTGCCAGGCTGAAAAAAGTCAGCAAGTCGCGCCTGATGTCCCTCTGGATAAACCAGCCATTGAACACCAGGAGCGGCTAGGCGTCAGGCGTGCCAGTGGTCGTCATTGAATGCCATCAGGCTCTCTTTGCCGGTTTGTATATCTTTGATCAGCCAATCAATCTCCGGCAACAGTTTTTCGAAGTAGAAGCGGGCACTAGCCTGTTTGGCCTCCAGCAGCGGCTTGTTACCTTCACCGTTATTGACTTGCTCAGCGGCGACACCGGCCATACGTGACCACAGATAGCCAATGACGGTGAGTGCCATTACCCGCAAATAGGGTGTTGCTGCCGCACCGGCCTGTTCCGGGTCTTTCGGCGCATTGCTGGCCAGCCACATAGTGGCCGTTTCCAGGTTCTTCATGGCACCTTTGAGCTCCTCGCGATATGGCGCATCCGGATGGTTTTTGAGGTAACCGCTGAGTTCTGCAAACAGTGCCCGTACCAGTTGGCCGCCTTTCAACGACAATTTGCGTCCGACCAGATCCATCGCCTGAATACCGTTAGTACCCTCGTAGATACGGGCGATTCGCCCATCCCTTACCAGCTGCTCAAGTGGCCAGTCCTGGGTGAAGCCAGAACCGCCTAGCACCTGCAGACCCCAGTTGGCATTGTTGTATCCCTCATCGGTAAGAAAGGCTTTTACGACCGGGGTCAATAGCTGAACCAGGTCATCGGCGTTCTCGCGGATTTTTTCGTCCGGGTGTGCCACCGACAAATCCAGTTGGTGACCTGTGAACAGCGCCAGTGCTCGCATCCCTTCGTTCAATACCTTCTGGCGCAGCAGCATGCGCCTGACATCGGGGTGCACGATAATCGGGTCTGCCGGACCGTCTGGATTTTTTGCGCCGCTTAAGGAACGACTTTGCAGGCGGTCTTTGGCGAAGGCCAGACTTTCCTGGTAGGCCATTTCTGCCAGCCCCAGGCCCTGCATGCCAACCATCAGGCGGGCTTCATTCATCATGGTGAACATCGCGCGCATGCCATCATTGGGTTCGCCCACCAGCCAGCCTTTGGCCCCTTCGAAATTCATTACACAGGTGGCGGATCCCTTGATGCCCATTTTGTGCTCCAGACCACCGCAGAAGGCCGGGTTACGTTCCCCGGAATCAGGCAGGAACTTTGGAACCGCGAACAGGGAAATGCCTTTGGTGGTATCCGGGGCGCCGGGCAATTTGGCCAGCACCAGATGCACGATGTTATCCACCAGATCGTGCTCGCCGCCGGTAATCCAGATCTTGGTGCCTTCCAGGCTATAGCTGTCATCGTTATTGGGGGTGGCTTTGGTGCGGATCAGACCCAGATCAGTGCCGCACTGGGGCTCGGTCAGGCACATGGTGCCGGTCCACTCGCCGGTGATCAGTTTTTCCAGGTAGGTCTGCTTCAGTTGATCCGAACCGTGGGCGTACAGAGCGCTGATGGCGCCATGGGTCAGTCCGGGATACATTCCCAGCGACAGGTTGGTGGAGCACACCATCTCATCCACCACAAATTTCAGCGTATGTGGCAGACCCTGACCCCCAAACTCAACCGGTGCGTCCAGAGCCGTCCAGCCGCCTTCGATAAACCGCTCGTAGGCCTCCTTGAATCCGTCTGGTGTTTTAACGGATCTGGTCTCCGGGTCAAACGTGCAACCCTGGCGATCACCGACCTGATTGGTGGGCTGGATGACTTCGGAAGCTAATTTGCCGGCTTCTTCTATAACGGCTGAAATCAGATCGGGTGTCGCGTCTTCGTACTTCTCAAGTTCGTGAAGCTTGTCGACTCCCAGAACATCGAACAGCAAAAAGCGAAGGTCATTTGCGGGTGCTTGATACTGCATGAACTCTCTCCTGTTTTCTTGTCATCGTCGTCAGTTGTTGTAAACGCCTTGTCGTTGAATCACTGATATTTGCGCAAGGGGTTTTCATTCATACGTTTGTTTGAAATTTATAGGTCAATGTTGGCAGGCCAAAAGCATTGATTTTTCGTATGACGTCACGCGAATTGATTAATCGGATTGGAGTGTGCATTTATGGCAACCCTGATAGCAGGCATAAGCGGCGCCATTGGCGGGGCCCTGGCAGAGCGTTACCTGCAGGATTCTCAGGCCGTGGTGGTCGGTTTATGTCGGGCACCGGAACAGGTGCCGGATAACCTGCGAGATCATCCCCGTGTGTATTTGTTTCCCTGGACAGCCGGGGAAGAAGGGTTTTCTCGGGGAGATAAATTCGCGGAAGTGCTGAAGGCCAACGGTGGCCTGGATACGCTGATTTACGCGGCCGGCCTGCTGCATGATGACAACCAGTTTCCGGAAAAAAGGCTGGAGGATGTTCAGGCAGAGGCGATGACCAGGGCCTTTCAGGTTAACAGCCTTGGCTTTGCCCTGTTGATCCGTGAATTGACGCCCTGGCTGCGGGGCCGGCATCTGAAGCGGGTTGCGGCGGTGTCGGCGAAGGTGGGGTCCATATCGGACAACCATCTGGGTGGCTGGTACGCCTATCGCTGTTCAAAAGCGGCGTTGAACATGACGGTGAAAAACCTGTCGGTTGAGCTGCCCCGGCGCTTCTCACCCATAGCTTGTGTGGCGTTGCATCCGGGTACCACCCGCTCGGAATTGAGCGAGCCATTCAGCCAGTCTTTGGCAAAGCTCACCGTTCACGAGCCCGAAGATACCGCTGAGAATCTGTACACCGTACTTTCGGGGCTTACCGAGGCGGACAACGGGCGGTTTATCAATTGGGATGGTAACGACCTGCCCTGGTAAGGTTTCCGGCTGCAGGAGATGTGCCTGCAGCCGGAGGGAGCGTCACCGGATAAACGGGTTGAGTAGCCGGGTGAAGGTGCCTGTGAGTTTCAGCGGTGCGCTGAGCACTGACAGAGTAATGCAGTCTTCATTGCCGACGGCCACCGGGCGGTGTTCGTCGTGTTGGTCCAGTTCCACGAAATCCCACTGATTGAACACGCCGTTAACGTCGCTGAAGGCGCCCTGCAGAATGATAGTGGTTTCGTCACCTCTATGGGTGTGAGCCGGAGCTTTGCCGCCGGCAACCAGTTTCTGCAGTACAACCCGTTCGCCGGTGTCAGCAAACTTGTCGCTGATGTCCAGCGCGCTCACGTCGCCCAGCTGCCGTTTCCATGGCAAGTCGTTGATGTCCTGGCCCAACAGTTTCTGCAGGGGGCTGATCCGGGGAGCGTCAGCGACCGGCGAGGTGTCTTCCGGGGCGGAATCAATACGCGCCATCAGCTGCTCAAAGCTGGTGTCTGAAACCGAGACTTTTGGCTGTTGGTCCATCATCACAGCACCCAGGCTGTCGAGACTGTCGACTCGGCTACGGCATTCCGGACACTGCTCAAGGTGCAGTCGGATGCACAGGGCTCGAGGCTCACTCAGGTTGCCGGCGCTGTATTCCATCAAGCTGAGACTGTCGGGATGATGACGTGTCATACGTTCTGGTCCTGCAAAATCACTCGTAATTTGTTCAATGCCAGGCGGACCCGGCTCTTCACTGTGCCGAGTGGAATGCCCAGCTCGTCTGCCACCATCTGGTGCGATTTGTGTTCCATGTAAACCTTGGCAATAACGGTAATCTGTTCTTCCGGAAGATGGCTCAGAGATTCACGGATGCGCCGCTCTGACATCAGCCGGTGCAGGGACGTCACCGGTTCGTCTTCGTTCTCCCCGGGAATCTGCCAGAGGTCTTCGGTCTCCACGGCCATTTCCGCACTGCGGCGCTGTAACTTGCGCAGCATGTCGATCCGCTGGTTACGGGCAATGGTGAATATCCAGGTGGAGGCCGCCGCTTTGCGCCAGTCATACAGGCAGGAGCGACGCCAGATGGAAATAAACACTTCCTGAACCAGTTCTTCGGCGTGATTGGCGATCCCGTTGGAGATCGCGTAATACTTTATCTGCGGGGCAAAATGTTCGAACAGGGCATGATAGGCCGCCCGGTCCTGATGTTTGCCTACTTTTTCCAGCAAAGCACCCCAGGGGTCTTTTCGACCTTCCGCTTTTGCTGGTTTCTGATCCAGTGTTGTCACCGGACGCTCCTTGACGGTCGCGTGTGTTGAGCGTGTTATGGCAATCATTTTATGCACTCATCGCAGATTTGTCAGTGAAGGGGTTTACGCCCCGTTGCAATAAGTGGATTGCCTCCGCATATAAAAAAACAGGCAAAATTTTTCGTTTTTATTGGCGAGCCTCATTCTTCGAGGTAAGTGTAGCCCTCCAGTCCGTCGGCCAGTTCGCCCAATAATTGCTGCTGCAGCGTTGAGTCCAGCCCGCTGAGGCCAAGCCTGTCCTGATAGGACTCAATCAGTGTTGCCGCATCAAAGTTCACGTAGCGCAGCACCCGGGCCACGGTGTCGCCGTTCACGGTTTCTGTGACATCGTACTGGCCGGCAGCGTTCAACCTCACATCAACAGAATGAGTATCCCCGAACAGGTTGTGCATGTCACCGAGGATTTCCTGATAGGCGCCGGTCATGAAAAATCCCATCAGCAGAGGCTCGCCAGGGATTTCTTCCGGTAAGGGCAGGGTGGTTTCGATGCCCTGGCCATCCACGTAGTGATCAATCCGGCCGTCGGAATCACAGGTGATGTCCTGGATGACAGCCCTGCGATTCAGGGGGCGATTGAGGCCTCTGACCGGCATTACAGGGAAAATCTGGTCAATGCCCCAGACATCCGGGAGTGACTGGAACAGGGAGAAATTGACGAACAGCTTTTCTGCGAGTTTCTCGTTCAGCTCGTCAATCATTTCCCGGTGCACCCGGTTGCTGCCGTCCAGGCGACTGCGCAGCAGGCGGCAGCAGCCGGTATACAGGTTCTCTGCCTGTGCCCGATTGGCCAACGACAGAAGCCCATGGGCAAACTGGGCATGAACGTCGGCCATGGCGTGTGCCAGGTCGTGGTAGATCTCGGCGAGCGACCGGGGGGATTTTGTGTCTCGCAGGCTGTCCAGATCGCGCCACAAGTCCTGCAGCGGGGCGGGGGCATCGGCAGCCGGCGGTTCCGGCTCCCGGTAATCCGGGGTTTCCCGGTCGATCACGTTAGTGACCAGCACCGAGTGGTGGGCGGTCAGTGCCCGGCCGGATTCGCTGATCAGGTCCGGGTGTGGAATGCCCTGGCGATCGCATTCGGCCTGCAGCACATGCACTACGTTGTAGGCGTATTCCGCCATGCTGTAGTTCATTGAGCAGCTGCTGCGCGAGCGTGTGCCTTCGTAGTCCACGCCCAAACCGCCGCCGATATCCACGGTCCCGATGGGAGCGCCGAGTTGCCGCAATTCGGTGTAGAAGCGTGCGCATTCCCGCAATCCGGTCTGGATATCGCGGATGTTGGCGATCTGTGAGCCCAGATGGAAATGCAGCAACTGCAGTGAGTCCAGCGAATTGCTGCGCCGCAGCGTATCAACTACATCCAGTACCTGACTGGCTGAGAGCCCGAATTTGGATTTTTCACCGCCGGTGTTCTGCCAGTTGCCCTTGCCAATGGTGGCCAGCCGGGCGCGTACACCAATCAGCGGGGAGACCCCAAGTTTCTCGGCCTCTTCCAGAATCAGTGGCAGCTCGGACTGCTTCTCCACCACAATAAAAACCCGATAACCCAGCTTCATGCCGATCAGCGCCAGGCGGATGTATTCACGGTCTTTGTAGCCATTACAGACAATCACCGAGCCTGGCTTTCCGGTCAGGGCCAGCACCACCATCAGTTCGGGTTTGCTGCCGGCTTCCAGGCCAATCTGGCCGGCCGAAGCCGCGGGCTCTGCCGCCAGGAGCTCTTCCACCACTCGTCGTTGCTGGTTGACCTTGATGGGATACACTGCCGTGTACCTGCCCTGATACCCCTGCTCTCCGGTAACCCGGTTAAACGCATTGCAGAGCTGGTTAACACGATCGTGCAGGATATCGGTAAACCGGATCAGCACAGGCAGGGCAATGCCCGAGTCGGTGAGGGTCTGCGTGAGTTCCGGCAGGTTGATGTGGGCGCCGGTACGACCGCGATCGGGGCGAATTTCCACTTCGCCTTCGGTGTTGACGGAGACATAGCCGTCGCTCCAGTGGGCAATGTTATAAACCTGATGGGCTGCGGAGTCGGGCATGGTTGCTATCCTGTCAGTAAACCGGGGCGCCGGCCGGGCGGTGATTGGCTGCATTGTAGGAGTTGGCCGGTGGCCCTACAATACGCCGCCGGCAAACAGCCCGGCGCAGCTGCAATGGCACACAGTGAGAGGCAGACATGACAGCATTGAATGAAGGCTGGTTTACCGAGGTATTCCAGGATCAGGGCACCGCGTTTTCCCTGCAGGTTAAGGGCAAGCTCCATGAAGAGCAGACGCCGTTTCAGAAGCTTGAAATCTATGAAACCGAAACCTTCGGCAACCTGATGGTGCTCGATGGCTGCGTGATGCTGACGTCCCGGGACAACTTTCTCTATCACGAGATGATGACGCATCCGGCACTGTTCACCCACAAGAATCCCCGGAAGGTGGTGATCGTTGGTGGTGGCGACTGCGGTACGTTAAAGGAAGTGCTCAAGCACCCGGGCGTTGAAGAAGCCTGGCAGGTGGAGATCGACGAGCGGGTTACCCGCATGTCGGAAAAGTATTTCCCGGAACTGTGTGAAAGTAACACCGACCCACGTGCGAATTTTTTCTTCGGTGACGGCATTCAGTGGATGCGGGACGTGGAGCCGGGCAGTGTCGATGTCATTATTATCGACAGCACCGACCCGGTCGGCCCGGCAGAAGGGTTGTTCGCGTTGGATTTTTATCGGGATGCCATGGCTGCATTGAGAGAAGGCGGCATCATTGTGCAGCAAAGCGAGTCTCCGCTGCTGCACACCAATACCATCATCAGGGACATTCATAACGACATGCGCAAGGCTGGGCTGTCGCATGTGCAGACCCTGCCATTCCCACAGCCGGTTTATCCGACTGGTTGGTGGAGCTGCACCATGGGAAGCAAGGAAAACCCGCTCAAGTATTTCCGGGAAGAAGATGCCAGCGAGCGTCCTTTCGTGACCCGCTATTATAATCGCGGCGTTCATCACGGCGCTCTGGCCATGCCCCAGTTCATGCTCGACGCACTGGAAGATGACGTGCACCCGGAAGAAGGCTGAGGCCCCGGGCTTTAGCGGCCGCGCACAAAAAAGGGGTGCCGTTACCGGCACCCCTTTTTCTTTACTCTGTTGCCAAGGATTTACTTGGTGGCAACAAACTCCGGATAGGCTTCCATACCACACTCGGAAAGATCGACACCTTCGTATTCGTCTTCTTCGGATACCCGGATGCCCATAACCGCCTTGATGATGCCCCAGACGATCAGGCTGGCAACGAATACCCAGACGAAGATGGTCAGAGCACCGATGATCTGGCCGCTGAAGCTGGCTCCCGGATTGGTGATCGGCACCAGCAACAGACCCAGCAGGCCACAGACACCGTGGGCCGAGATGGCGCCGACAGGGTCGTCAATGCGCAGCTTGTCCAGAGTGACGATGCTCAGTACCACCAGCAGGCCACCCAGGCCGCCCCAGATAGTAGCTGTCAGCGCGCTCGGAGTTGAGGGCTCGGCAGTGATTACTACCAGACCGGCAATCGCGCCGTTGAGCAGCATGGTCAGATCAGCCTTGCCGAACATGGCACGGGCAGTGATCAGGGCTGCGATAGCACCACCGGCTGCTGCCGCGTTGGTATTCAGGAATACCATGGCTACCGAGTTGGCGCTGGCAACATCGCCAAGCTTCAGTACCGAGCCGCCATTGAAGCCGAACCAGCCCATCCACAGGATGAAGGTGCCCAGCGCCGCCAGCGGCATGTTGGCACCCGGGAAGGCCCGGATTTCGCCGTTCTTGCCGTACTTGCCTTTACGCGGGCCGAGCAGAAGTACGCCGGCAAGCGCAGCTGCAGCACCGGCCATGTGAACAATGCCGGAACCGGCGAAGTCGCTGAAGCCCAGGTCGCCCAGGTTGTACATGCCGAACACATCGACACCGCCCCAGGTCCAGGCGCCTTCCAGCGGGTAGATAAAACCGGTCATGAACACTGCAAAGATCAGGAAAGACCACAGTTTCATGCGCTCGGCTACCGCGCCGGAAACGATGGACATGGCCGTGGCAACAAAGACGACCTGGAAGAAGAAGTCTGAGGCGCCGGAGTAGATAGAGCCACCCTCGAAGCCACCGTCACGGCTGGCAAAGTCGCCCAGAATGCCTTCAACGTTGATGCCGGCGATGCCGGAGAGGAAGTAGCTGCCGCCGTACATGATGGCGTAACCGCACACCAGGTACATGATGCAGGAGATGGCAAACAGTGCCACGTTCTTGGTAAGAATTTCAGTGGTGTTCTTGGCACGCACCAGACCGGATTCGAGCATGGCAAAGCCAGCTGCCATCCACATCACTAATGCGCCGCACACCAGAAAATAAAACGTATCTATAGCGTACTGCAGGTGAAAAAGATTGCTTTCCATGGGAAGCCCTCCGCACAAGGCTCGTCAAGTCAGTTTTTTTTGCGTTGGCTGAAAGTCGCCTGGTCTGGTGTCAGACCGCTTCTTCGCCGGTTTCGCCAGTCCGGATCCGGATGGCCTGTGCCAGTTCGGTCACAAAGATCTTGCCGTCACCAATCTTGCCGGTGTTGGCTGCTTTGGTGATGGCTTCGATGACCTGGTCCAGCAGGTCGTCGCCAATAGCGATTTCCACTTTTACCTTGGGAAGGAAGTCCACCACGTATTCCGCGCCACGATAGAGCTCGGTGTGGCCTTTTTGCCGACCGAAGCCTTTGACTTCAGTGACGGTAACGCCTTGCACGCCAATCTCGGATAGTGCCTCACGGACATCATCCAACTTGAAAGGCTTGATGATTGCTGTCACAAGTTTCATTGCTTTCTCCTTGATAAAGCCGTCCCAACAGGTGGGCCCGTCGGCCAGTCGTTGAGTTCGGGATGCTGCCACCTCGCACATCAATTGTGCGGATTGCGTACGTAGGCTTTAGCATCGGGTATGCCAACGCAAAAAAATTCTTTTAATACAGTTGGTTGTGTTTTTGCGGTCCCATTTTAGCGCAGTTGTGCGCACCAATGTGGGGCGTTGCCCCGGTTGTTGCCGTAAAACAGGGCGGCTGTTTCCGGTAGCCCGGCCATTGTAAGGCCGACCGGGCACAGTATGGCAGGGGCAGCGGTGTGATACACTCCTTGGGATCAGGGTTATCAGTATCCCCAATCGTCTGATAACGATAGAATTCCGACCCAGAACCATCAAGCAGAGGTGCGTAATGAAGGGGCCACAGGATATTTTTGCCCAGCTGCAGGGCCAGTTCGGACAGTTTGTACCCGATATGGCCCGCGCCGCCCGGGATGATTTTGAAACCCAGGTTCGGGCCAGCGTGATGGCGGTAATGTCCCGCCTGGAACTGGTCACCCGGGAAGAGTTTGATGCCCAGCAGGCCGTTCTGGAGAAAACCCGGGAAAAGGTCGAAGCGCTGGAGCAACGTGTCGCGGAACTGGAAAACACAAGCCAGTCCTGATCCGTTGATAAAAGCCGGGCACAGGAACCGTACCCGGCAATCTTTACTATTTGCCATGGAAGGTTGTCATGCTCGCCATTGTCCACTCCCGGGCCAGCATCGGGGTTAGCGCCCCGGCGGTCACCATTGAAGTTCATCTGTCGGGTGGTTTGCCTGCATTGTCTATTGTGGGGCTACCCGAGACTGGCGTCCGGGAAAGCAAAGACCGGGTGCGCAGCGCCCTGCTGAATGCCGGTTTCGAATTCCCCGCCCGCCGCATTACCATCAACATGGCGCCTGCCGATCTTCCCAAGGAAGGCGGGCGCTTTGATCTGCCCATTGCCTTGGGCATTCTGGCCGCCTCAGGCCAGATCCCTGCCGAATCCCTGAACGACATTGAATGCATTGGTGAATTGTCCCTGGATGGCGCCCTGCGTTCATTAAAAGGCGTATTGCCGGCAGTGCTGGCGGCCCGGGAGGCGGGTCGGTCGCTGCTGCTGCCCCAAGAGAATGCAGCGGAGGCAGCACTGGCGAGCAACAACGATGTGTTGGCGGCCAGTCATTTGCTGACGGTGTGCGAGCATTTGTCCGGGCGGGCGAAACTGGTTCCGGTGCCCCGGGCCGAAGATCAGGGCGGGACAGAAACGGGCGTGCCGGTGCCGGATCTTGCCGATGTTCGTGGCCAGCAAGTGCCCCGCCGGGCTCTCGAGGTCGCAGCGGCTGGCGGCCATAATCTGCTTTTCTTTGGCCCTCCCGGAACCGGCAAGAGCATGCTTGCCAGCCGGCTGCCTGGCATCCTGCCTGGTCTGGACGACTCAGCCGCCATGGAAGTGGCCAGTGTGCATTCCGTTGCCGGCCGTCCGGTTCAGGCCGGCGGCTGGCGCCAGCCTCCGTTCCGGGCCCCTCACCATACGGCTTCTGCCGTGGCATTGGTGGGTGGAGGCAGCAGTCCGCGGCCCGGTGAGATTTCACTGGCGCATCGGGGCGTGCTGTTCCTGGATGAGCTGCCGGAGTTTGAACGGCGTGTGCTGGAAGTGCTGAGAGAGCCCATGGAAAGCGGTGAAATTGTGATTAGCCGGGCAGCCCGGCAGGTAACCTTCCCGGCCCGCTTCCAGGTGGTTGCGGCCATGAACCCCTGCCCATGCGGTTACAGCGGCCATCCGAACATAGAGTGTCAGTGCACAGCTACGCAGGTTATGCGGTATCGCTCAAAAATTTCCGGGCCATTGCTGGATAGGTTTGATTTGCATGTGGAAGTGCCGGTTCAGACAGGCGACGTATTGTTGGCCAGTGGCGAGCAGGGCGAAAGCAGTGCCAGTGTGAGTGAACGGGTGTTGCGAGCCAGAGCGGCACAAAACCGGCGTGGTGCGCTTAATGCGGCCCTTGCAGGAAAGGAGCTCGACCGTGCCTGTGCACTGGATGCCGACAGCCAGCGCCTGTTGTCTTCCGCCATGGAACGGTTGGGTTTGTCTGCTCGCGCCCTGCACCGGATTTTGCGGGTGGCACGTACTCTGGCGGACCTGGACAACCAGCCTGTTTTGCAGCGTAACCATTTGATGGAAGCGCTGGGTTACCGGCAGCTCGACCGTCAACACGGGCAAAGTTCCGTGGTCTCCGCCTGATTGACCGGACTCTGTTAAACTGTCGGCAAATTTCAGAAACAAGATCCGCTTTGGCGGTTGAGGATGACAGATGACCGATCAGAGAGATAATCGAGATTCGTCCGGCGAAAGCCCGGTAACCACCCGCCGTGGTGTTCGCAGTTTTGTGCTGCGCCAGGGTCGTATGACCGAAGGGCAGAAGAAAGCCTATGATCGCCTTTGGCCAAAATATGGTTTGACCCGTGAAGACGGCATGATTGATCCGCGCCAGGTGTTTGGCCGCGATAATATGCTGAATCTGGAAATCGGCTTCGGCATGGGCCAGTCGCTGGCGGATATGGCCGAAGCGGCGCCCGAGCAGGACTTTATCGGGGTGGAAGTGCATCAGCCCGGTGTTGGCGCACTGCTCAAGGAAGTGGAAGAGCGTGGGCTCGAAAACGTCCGCATTTACAGCATTGATGCCAACGACGTGATCGACCTGTGCCTGCCGGAAGCTTGCCTGGACCGGGTCATGGTCTTCTTTCCGGACCCCTGGCCCAAGAAAAAACACCACAAACGCCGTCTGATACAGCCGGAGTTTGTCCAGCGTATTCGCCACAAGCTGCGTGTTGGCGGTGTGCTGCACCTGGCAACAGACTGGGAAAACTACGCCGAACACATGCTGGAAGTGATGGGCGAGTCGGAAGGCTTCGCCAACACGCAGGAGCAGGGCGGTTATTCACCACGCCCGGACGATCGGCCGATTACCAAGTTCGAAAAGCGTGGAGAAAACCTGGGCCACGGGGTCTGGGACTTGCTGTTCTACCGTACCAACTGATCCCTGTGTCCGCCGGCAGCCGCACAGTTCTGGTGGTCTGATCGCTCAGGCTGAATGGCCTAGCGGATGCCGGCGGGCTGCGCGGATAACCACCAGACCTGCCATACCCAGTACAAACCCGGTGTATTTCAGCAGTGCCAGTATCGCCGCTGTCAGACTCAGGCCATCGGTGGCGGGGCTGAAGTTGTTCAGCAGTACAATGTTTTCAATGAAATCGCTCAGTCCGGCAATAATAAACAGTGCCCGCACGCCTCTGGCGATCATGCGTTCGCGAACGCCGGGCCGGTCCCGGGTAAAGTGTCGGGTAAGCTGAAGCAGGGCGGCGAGATAAGAGATGACGAACAGGAAATCCAGCCATAGGGCCAGCTTTGCCAGGGTCAGGTTGTCACTGCGCCAGCTGCGAATAATGGCATGTGCCTGCTCGGCACTGCCCGCCAGCTGAAAACTGATCATGCCCTGCGGCGCGGCTGATGTCTGCAGCGGCTGATTGACGGCCACCATGGCGATCAGCAACACGATGGCCATTGCCATGGATATCTTCATGGGCAGGCGCATTGGCAAATTTGGCAGCCATGTCGGGCGCTGATGGTCCTTCACAGAAAGTGCTCCAGCAGACTGTTCAGATAGCGCTGACCCTGTTCGGTAGCCTGAATGCGTTGTCGGGTCAGCAGTCCTTCGTTCCTCAGATCTTCAAGTTTTACCGCAACTGACGACAGCGGTAAACCGGTTCGTTCACAATACACCTGTTCCTCCACCCCCTGTTTCAGGCGCAGAGCATTCATCATGAACTCCAGAGGGCGGTCCTCCGGCTCGATGGCTTCGTGGCCCGCAGTTCGGGAACCGATACGGTTCAGGTATGCCTCGGGCTGCCGGGTTTTCCAGTAACGCAGTATGCGCCCGTCTGCCAGGCTGGCCTTGCCGTGGGCTCCCGCTCCCAGAGCCAGGTAGTCGCCGAAGGTCCAGTAATTCAGATTGTGGCGGCTTTCCCGCCCGGGCTGGCTCCAGGCCGAGACTTCGTAATCTTCAAAGCCGTTGCTGTGGAGGTATTGCGAACCGGCCCGGACAATGTCCCAGAGCTTGTCGTCATCCGGCAGATCAGGCGGGCGCGAAAAGAACTCGGTGTTTGGCTCAATGGTGAGCTGGTACCAGGACAGATGCGTGGGTTGATGGGACAGAGCGATTTGCAGATCAGACAGTGCCTGTTCGATTGTCTGGCCCGGCAGGCCGTGCATCAGGTCAATGTTGAAGTTGTCGAAACCGGCAGCCCGGGCAGCACCGATCGCTTTCTCCGCAGCTTCCCGGTCATGGATACGCCCCAGTACCTGCAGATGTTGCGGGTTGAAGCTCTGTACACCAATCGACAGCCGGTTAATGCCCGCTTGCCGGAACTGCTCGAAACGCCCGGCTTCCAGGGTGCCGGGGTTGGCTTCCAGGGTGATTTCGGCGTCAGGGCTGAACGTCAGCCGCTGGCGCAGCTGTTCAAACAGTTTCTGATAGAAGTCCCCACTCATCAGTGACGGTGTGCCGCCACCAATAAACACGCTTTCGATGGGGCGTTCCCGAACCAGTGCCAGGTCCTGGTCGAGATCTTCCAGCATGGCAGCCAGGTAGGCGTCTTCCGGGATTTCACCCCGAATGGCGTGGGAATTGAAGTCGCAGTAGGGGCACTTGCGCACGCACCAAGGCACGTGGATATAAAGCGAGAGGGGCGGAGAAACCGCCGCCGGTGGCCTGACGGTTATGTTGTCGCCAGATTCAGGCATCGGCCTTCAGCTGTTCCAGAAGGCTGGCAAGAGCCCGGCCCCGATGGCTGATGCGGCCTTTCTGTTCACGGCTCAGCTCGGCGGAGCTGCAATCGTATTCCGGCGCTAGAAACAAGGGGTCGTAACCAAACCCGCCTTCACCCCGGGTTTCGGTAAGAATGCGGCCTGGCCAGCGGCCGTGGCAGATGATGGGTGTCGGGTCGTCGGCATGGCGCAGATACACCAGCACACAGTGGAACTGGGCGCCTCGCTCGGCCTCTGGTACGCCTTTCATCGCCGCCAGCAGGGCTTGAACATTGTCGGCATCGGTTGCCTCCGGCCCGGCGTAGCGGGCCGAGCGTACGCCCGGCTGGCCATTCAGCGCGTCCACGGCCAGGCCGCTGTCATCGGCCAGGGCCGGCAGTCCGGTTTCCCGGGCCGCGTGGCGGGCCTTGAGAATGGCGTTTTCCACAAACGTGACCGCCGGTTCCTCGGCTTCGGAAACGCCCAGCTCACCCTGGGCCACGGGCTGCAGCCCGAGAGGAGCAAGCAGATCGTTCAGTTCGGCGATCTTGCCGGGGTTGTTGCTGGCGATTACAAGTTTCTGGGTCATGGCCTTAGTCATTGAACAGCGTGTGAGAAAAACGGATGGGCAGGTCTTTGCCATGCCCTGACGGCCGTGCGGTAATGTTGAAGGTCATCAGCTCGGCGGTCTGGTATTGGTATTGAGCGATAAAGTACACGGCATCCCCTTCCTTGATCCGGCGGAAGGCCAGGAATTTCACCTGTTGAATGTCGTTCGCCACTTTGCCTTCCACCTGACCGGTAACGGGGGTGGGCTGGCCGTTTTCATCCTCCGTCATGATGGAGATGTTAACGATACCGATACCTTTGCTGCGCTGAAGGTCATTGGCCTGGGCGACTTCCGGCGACAGGAAGGTGCTGGGGAAAACGCTCCAGTGCACCTGGTATTCACCAAAATCTTTCTGCCCGGCATGGGCCTGAAGACTGATCAGTAACCCGACGACAGCGACCACAAAAGCGGTTTTCAGATGCGTGATCATCATGAACTCTCCCGTGTAATTCGATAGATGGCAATTTCCCCGAGCAGGTTCGGCCAGGCTCTGGCAAGCCAGCTGTTCTGGTGCTGGCCGTCCACCACTCGCCGGGTTTTGATACGAATACCTTTCTGTCGGCACAGCGCCTCAAAATCCTTGAATGTGCACAGCCGGATATTCGGGGTGTTGTACCATTTATACGGCAATGCGCTGGATTCGGGCATACGACCACTGAAGGTCAGCCCCCAGCGCAGGCGCCAGTGGGCAAAGTTGGGAAAGGTAACGATGCCTTCCCGACCTACCCGGAGCATTTCTTCGATGACTCTGTCCGGCCGGCGTACCGCCTGTAATGCCTGGGTCATCAAGACCACATCGAACATGCCGTCGTCGAAGTTGTCCAGGCCCTGGGTGTCCAGGTTCTGCTCGATCACGCTCACCCCGCGGCCCATGCAGGTGGTGATGTGGTCCGGGTTGATTTCCAGGCCGAAGCCGGTGGCGCTGCGCTCACGTTGCAGAAAATCGAGCAGGGTGCCGTCGCCACAACCCAGATCGAGTACATGCTGGCCGGCGCCGACCCACTGCTGAATGATTTCCAGATCTGGTCTCATGCGCCGGCCTCCCGTGCTACCCGGTCCATGTAAGCGGTAAAGATGTCGGTGTATCTGGGAGTGGGGATCAGAAAGGCATCGTGCCCCCAGGGTGCATCAATCTCAGCGTAGCTGACTTTCTTGCGGGCCGAGATCATGGCGTTGACCATTTCTTCCGAGCGGGCCGGGGAAAAGCGCCAGTCGGTACTGAATGACAGCACCAGAAATTCACATTGTGCCGGCGCCAGTGCTTCGGCCAGGTCTCCACCGGTATCCCAGGCCGGATCAAAGTAATCCAGTGCCCGTGTCATCAGCAGATAGGTGTTGGCATCAAAGCTTTCAGAAAAACGTTCGCCCTGATAGCGCAGATAGCTTTCAACCTGGAATTCTGCCCCGAACCCGAATTTGTAGGCTTCGTCCCGCAACTCCCGGCCGAATTTTTCGCCCATGGAGGCATCGGACAGATAGGTGATGTGCCCGACCATGCGCGCGAGCATCAGGCCCCGGCGGGGAATGGCGTTGAAATCGTAATAACGTCCGGCGTGAAAGTCCTGATCGGACGTGATTGCCTGGCGGGCCACTTCGTTGAAGGCGATATTCTGCGCGCTCAGTTTGGGCGTTGATGCAATAACAACGGCATGCCGGACCCGGTCCGGATAACTCAGGCTCCACTGCATCGCCTGCATGCCGCCCAGAGAGCCGCCGACTACCGCAGCCCATTGATGAATGCCCAGCCGGTCAGCCAGTTTTGCCTGGCTTTCCACCCAGTCGGTCACGGTAATAACCGGAAAGTCCGGGCCGAAAGGTTTGCCTGTGGCTGGGTTTATAGACGCGGGGCCGGTACTGCCATGACAGCCGCCCAGGTTATTCACGCTGACCACAAAAAAACGGTTGGTATCGATGGGCTTGCCGGGGCCGATACAGGTGTCCCACCAGCCGGGCTTGCGTTCGTCCATGGAGTGATACCCGGCGGCGTGATGGTGGCCGCTCAGGGCATGGCAGATCAATACCGCGTTGCTGGCATCGCTGTTCAGGGTGCCATAGGTTTCGACCACCAGTTCGTACTGGTCCAGAGTCTGGCCGCAGGCAAGCTCAATGGGGTGGTCGAAAAGCAGGGTTTCCGGGCTGACAAGGCCCACGGAATCCGGGGGCAGGGAATCGGGCATGGGTGTGATGGCTTCCTGATCCGGTCCACGAATATCTGGCCACAGGCCTTCAGATTGCGCGAACGTGCGCGAGCCGATCAGTTTAAAGCCGGCCGCCGGCCGCTGCAACCGGCGCCGGCGCCAGAACTGCACTGACTACGAGAGGTTGACGACTTTTTGCTGCACCGTGCTGGGCGGTGGTTTGCGGATTTGCCGGCACATGGCATTGGTCATGGCCAGTTGCTGCTGCAGGTCGGCGATGGTTTTGTCCAGGCGCTCCCGTTCGGCGCGACTGTTGCGGTCGGCTTTCACCATATCCCGCAGCCGACGAATCTGGTGTTCCAGTAACTGCTTTTGCTCAAGGGAATACTGCATCACCGGCAGCAGTGCCTGTTGCGGCCAGCGCTGGACATCTGTCCGTGCCCGTTCGTGTAACCGGCGAGCCTCACTGACCATGACGTTGAAGAACCGGCGAACCAGTAGCGACTGTTCGGTCAGCAGGTTCTTCGGACTGATACGAAAGCGCCGGGCCTTTTTGCGCAGTTCCCGGACCGCGATCATATAACGACCAACCCGCAGCGGCACAGGTGCCAGGTGCTGGCTCCGGATGTCTTCGTTATACCGGCTGTAGATGCTCGCTGCCATTTTTTCGGCCAGGCGGGCTTCGGTCAGCAGATTGGCCATGTCGCTTTCCAGCAGTTCGAAGAACAGCTCCATGGCTTTATTCATGCCGGCAGTGGTCCAGCTCCTGGACATCATCTGTCGAACCTTGTCAGCGTGGGCATCGAAGCGCTCTTCACTGACGATGTTGGCCAGCATTTTTCCCTGAGAGTCCATCAGGCGGCGGGATGAACGCAGGGTGATGAGTTTCTTGTGGTAGAACTCGTAATCTTTCTGGGCCCGCCCGGCGAGCCGTCGCAAGGCAGCCTTGTCCATGGTGTCCCCGGCGCAGGCCTGACGCTCCTCCTCCAGGCCTGTCAGTCGAGCCTGCAGGTTCGCCTGACTGTTCTGCAGCATGCCCAGCAAATCGCTGATCAGATTCTGGGTGATCAGCTCCTCTTTATACGTGAGGATGCGATGGACAATCAGGTTTTCCAGCTGGTCCAGGTTTGAGCGGGCAAACAGGTCGTCGTTATGGCGAACCCTCGCCAGCAGCGCCTGCTTGGCTGACAGCGGAATAACGTCCTGCTGGCGAATACCCAGATGGTCGGCGGTAATGCCCCGGACCTTTTCAATGGAGTCCTGTGTGTGTTGTTCGCCCTGGAGGTCGTCCCAGAGTACGTCGATCTTGTTAAGCACTGCGAAACGGCCGGCCCGGTGGTCGGCATCACGGGTGTCGATGTGTTCGTTCCACAGGGCCATGTCGCTGGCCGTCACACCGGTGTCGGCACTGAGTATGAAAATGACCGCGTGGGCCCGGGGCAGCATGCTGTAGGTCAATTCAGGTTCAGAGCCCAGGGCATTGAGGCCCGGAGTGTCGAGAATGCGCAGGCCCTGCTCGAACAGCGGGTGCCGGATGCTGATCAGACCGTGACGCCATGCCGGAATCAGTACCTGGCCCGGATTTGCCCGGTCGTGATCAAGCATGGCTTCGTTGAAACCCAGATCCCGGGCATGTTCCGGGCTCACGCTTTTGGTGCGGGCGACTTCCGCCAGCACTTCGCGCATAACATCCGGGTGCTGTTCATCAAGGTCGAAGCGTTGCCAGCGCTCTGGCTGTTTGCGCAGTTGCTGCAGGGAGAGGTCGCCGGTGCGGGTCTCAATGGGCAGCAGGCTCAGGTAGTTTTCACCGCTGGATCGGTCGAAGAACAGTTCCGTGGGGCACATGGTGGTGCGGCCCGCTTCGGAAGGCAGCATGCGCTGGCCAAACCCGGAAAAAAACAGCGCGTTTATCAGCTCTGTCTTGCCGCGGGAGTACTCACCGACAAAGGCAATGGTCAGTTCGTCCTCAAGGAGCAGCTCCACGCCACTGCGGATGCGCTCCCCGATATCGTCCGAGAACAGGTCGTTGTTCTGCAGCCATAACTGATAGTGGCCCATCTGCCGGATCAGATCCTTCTTCCAGAGATGGTAGGCTTCAACCTGCCGAGACAGTGTTCCCTGCTGTTTCATCGGACGTTCCTTCTTTTACATGCCTAACCCGATAGAGCCGAGGCCGGCGGCCACTTTCATGTGATCGATAACCACCGAGATCACGTTCAGGATCAGAAACACAATAATGGGCGAGAGATCCAGTCCGCCCATCGAGGGCATTATCTTGCGCACCGGGCTCATGACCGGTTCCGTCAGCTGCGCCACCAGTTGAATGGCCGGGTGTCCGCTCTGGGGGGCGATCCAGCTGACCACCACCACGGCAATGACGGACCAGAAGTAAATCTTCACGATCAGACCAAGTACGTTCAGCACTGCCCATACCAGCAGTGTGAGCGGGTTCATGGAAGGAATGCCGCCATTAAGCGCGATCAGGATCAGGAAGAAGGTAATGGCCTGGATAATGACCGCCAGCACCAGAGAGGCGCCATCAATACCGCCCCAACCGGGAATGATCTTCCGCAGAGGGCGCAGTGGCGGGTTGGTGGCTTTGACCACGAACTGGGTAATGGGGTTGTAGAAGTCGGCCCGCGCCAGTTGCAGCAGAAAGCGCAACAACACCACTGTCATGTAGAAGGTGGACGCGATGGCCAGGATGGTAATGACAATGTCTGCCAGCATTTAGCGATGTCTCCGTTGTCGGTTACTGTTTGTCGGCCAGTTCTTTGGACATTTCCTGAGAGCGCTCGAAAGCTGCGCCATAGGCTTTTTTCACCAGTTCCCGCAGGCCGCCATCTTCAAAGGTATGAATAGCCTGTTCGGTGGTGCCGCCGGGTGACATCACGTTGCGCTTGAGTTGAGCCGGGTCATGCTCGCTACGCCCGGCCATCTCAGCGGCGCCCGCCATGGTCTGGATAGCCAGTGCGCGAGCGGTATCGGCTTCAATGCCGGCTTCGGTGGCCGCTGATTCCAGTGCTTCGAGCATCAGGAAGAAATACGCCGGACCACTGCCTGAAAGCGCGGTTACAGCGTGCAGCAGATTTTCATCCTCCACCCAGAGGGCAGAGCCGATGCTTTCGAAAACCGATTGCACCATTTTCTTCTGTTTGTCTTTCACCTGGTTGTTGGCAAACAGACCCGCTGCCCCTTTCCCGACCAGTGACGGGGTGTTGGGCATAACGCGAACCAGTGGCAGCCCGCCGCCGAGCCATTCGTCCAGAGTGTCTGAGGTCAGGCCGGCAGCAATGGAAACCATCAGCGGCCGGGTGTTCTGGACCATAGGTGCGATGTCGCGGCAGACGTCCGCCATCACCTGCGGTTTCACCGCGAGGATGACAATGTCGGCCTGCTCGGCGCAGTAACGGTTGTCGGTAGTGACGCTGATGCCAAAGCGCTTGCGTATTGACTGCAGGTGATTGTCGTCAGGGGCGCTGACCCAGATATCACCGGCCTGGAAGCCGCTGTCCAGCATGCCGCCAATGATGGCGCTGGCCATGTTGCCGGCGCCGATAAAAGAGATGGTGGGTGATGTACTCAAGGTTCACTCCTGAGCTTGGTCAGTTAATGGGTTATCCCGGCATCATAGCAGGAACCGGCGTGTGCAGCCTTGTGCCTGTTTGAGCGGGCGGGCACCAAACAGTGCGGTGCCTACGCGCACCCAGGTGGCGCCTTCGGCGATGGCCAGTTCCATATCCCCGGACATGCCCATGGAGAGGGTGTCCAGCGGTCCGGCTTCTGGATACCTCTGTTTCAGATCGTTCAGCGTGCCTGCCAGCTTGCGAAAGCTGAGCCTGAGGTCAGCCTCTGGCTGGTCCGGATCGGGAATCGCCATCAGCCCGCGCAATTGAAGGTTGGGCAGCTCGCCTACGGCCGAGACCAGTTCCGGAAGGTCTGCCAGTGTGCACCCGGATTTGGTCGCTTCGTCGTTGATGTTCACCTGCAAACAGATGTTCAGTGCCGGCTGGTCGGCGGGCCGCTGCTCGCTCAGCCTGCGGGCAATCTTCAGGCGATCAACGCTGTGCACCCAGTCAAACGCTTCGGCAATCTGCCGGGTCTTGTTGGACTGGACTGGGCCGATAAAATGCCATTCCAGATCGGGAAGGTCCTGCAGTGCCTCGATCTTGTCGAGCGCCTCTTGCAGGTAGCTTTCACCAAAGGCGATCTGCCCCGCCCCGGCAGCAGCACGAAGCTCTTCCGGCGGGCGAGTCTTGCTGACTGCCAACAAGCGCACACTGCCGGGCGCCCGGCCCGCCTGCAGTGTTGCTTTTTGTATGCGTCGGGTTACGCTCCCGATGTTGTCTGCTATGCTGCTCATACTGTGAGTTTGCCGCTTCTGGACCAAAAGAAAAAGCCCTCCGAGGAAACCTATGGATATTACTGAACTGCTTGCCTTTTCGGCCAAACAGGGCGCATCGGATTTGCACCTGTCTGCCGGTTTGCCGCCGATGATTCGTGTTGATGGCGATGTGCGCCGTATCAACCTTCCGCCCATGGAGCACAAAGAGGTGCATGGGCTGATCTACGACATCATGAACGACAAGCAGCGCAAGGATTACGAAGAGTTTCTGGAAACCGACTTTTCGTTCCAGGTGCCCGGCGTGGCCCGCTTCCGTGTTAACGCCTTTAACCAGAATCGCGGCGCCGGCGCGGTGTTCCGTACCATCCCCTCGAAAGTGCTTACCATGGATGATCTGGGCATGGGCCAGGTTTTCAAGGACATCTGTGCGGTGCCACGTGGCCTGGTGCTGGTAACCGGCCCGACCGGTTCGGGTAAGTCCACCACTCTTGCGGCAATGATCGACTACCTGAACGACACTCGCTACGAGCACGTGCTGACCATCGAAGACCCCATCGAATTCGTGCACGACTCGAAAAAGTGCCTGGTGAACCAGCGGGAAGTACACCGTGACACCCTCGGCTTTAACGAAGCCCTGCGCTCGGCCCTGCGGGAAGATCCTGACATTATCCTGGTGGGCGAATTGCGGGATCTGGAAACCATTCGTCTGGCGTTGACTGCCGCCGAAACCGGCCACCTGGTATTCGGCACCCTGCACACCACCTCCGCCGCCAAGACCATCGACCGGGTGGTGGATGTGTTCCCGGCCGAAGAAAAATCCATGGTTCGCTCGATGCTATCGGAGTCCCTGCAGTCGGTTATCTCCCAGACCCTGATGAAGAAAATGGGCGGCGGCCGTATTGCCGCGCACGAAATCATGCTGGGCACGCCGGCAATCCGGAACCTGATCCGCGAAGACAAGATTGCCCAGATGTACTCGTCTATCCAGACCGGTGGTTCTCTGGGCATGCAGACCCTGGACCAGTGCCTGGAGCGTTTGTTGCAGAAAGGGCTTATTTCCCGCGAAGCGGCGAAAGCCAAGGCGAAGATGCCGGATAACTTCTAGAATTTATAAGGGCTTCTGGCTTGGTGCGTGGTCGCAGGTTGGTAGCCCTTTCCGGGACACGCTGTAAATACGTCCCTGTACGCTTAGCTGCAGCATCCATGCTGCAGATAGTCCCGGAAAGGGCTACCAACCCGCGCCTTCAAGCCTTCGAGTTTGCCCGCCCCATAACACTGAGCGAATACTGCTTCACCCCTGCAGCGGGGTTTAATAAACAAAGTAGGTAAAACAAATGGAATTCGAAAAACTGTTACGGCTGATGGTAGAGAAAGGCGGTTCGGACCTGTTTATCACCGCAGGTGTGCCGCCCAGCATGAAGGTGAACGGCAAAGTACTCCCGGTAACCAAAAACGCCCTCACGCCGGAGCAGACCCGGGAGTTCGTCTACGGCGCCATGAACGACAAACAGCGCGCCGAATTTGATGCCAGCCATGAGTGCAACTTCGCCATCAGTGCCCGAGGCATTGGCCGTTTCCGGGTGAGTGCCTTCTTCCAGCGCAACCTGTGCGGCATGGTGCTGCGGCGCATTGAAGTCAAAATTCCGAATGTCGATGAATTGTCCCTGCCGGAAATCATCAAAGAACTGGCCATGACCAAGCGTGGCCTGATCATGTTTGTAGGCGCCACCGGTACCGGTAAGTCCACCTCGCTGGCGGCGATGCTCGGCCACCGCAACCGCAATAGTCGCGGACACATCATCTCCATTGAAGACCCGATTGAATTTGTGCACCAGCACCAGGGCTGCATTGTTACCCAGCGCGAAGTGGGCATTGACACCGAAAGCTTCGAGGTGGCCCTGAAAAACACCCTGCGCCAGGCGCCGGATGTCATTCTGATCGGTGAGGTACGTACCCGACAGACTATGGAGTATTCCGTGCAGTTCGCCGAAACCGGCCACCTCTGCCTGGCTACCCTGCACGCCAACAACGCCAACCAGGCGCTGGACCGGATTATACAGTTTTTCCCACCGGAGCAGCACAACCAGATCTGGATGGACCTCTCACTGAACCTCAAGGCCATCGTGGCCCAGCAGCTGATTCCGACACCGGACGGCAATGGCCGCAAGGCGGTTATTGAAGTGCTGATCAACTCGCCGCTGGCGGCGGATCACATCCGCAAGGGTGAGGTGCACAAGCTCAAAGAGCTGATGAAGAAGTCCAACGAATCCGGTATGCAGACCTTCGACCAGGCGCTTTACAAGCTCTATGCCGAAGGCTCTATTACCTACGAAGATGCCCTGGCCCATGCAGATTCGGCCAACGATCTGCGGCTGATGATCAAACTGGGTACCGATGCCCAGGGTGCGGATCAGCTGTCGTCGACCGTTGACAAGCTCTCCATTCAGGATGACTGATTCAGGCGATATCCGTGTTACAAAACTTAACAAAACTACTTCAAACGGGCGTTTAATTTAGTTGAGGCCACGGTTTTCTACTGCGATACTCCATGGTGAAACCGATCCAAGGAGTAAGTATGAATAACAAGACCAATACACTCGCAAAAGCAGTCCGCCTGGCAACGCTGGCCACCTTCGCCGCACCGGCCAGCGTTATGGCGGGTGGTTTCTCACTCAACGAACAAAGCGCCAGCACCTCGGGCTACGCCAACGCCGGTGCTGCCGCCTATGCTGAAAATGCCAGTACCGTTATCTTCAACCCTGCCGGTATGAGCAAGCTGTCTGGGACCAATGTTTCTTTTGGTGCCTCTTACCTGGACATCGATGCGGAGGCAAAGGGAAGTACTCAAACCACGACAAACCAGGTTGGTTTTCCCGAGAATGGAAGTGAAGGTGGCGATATCGCAGACCCGGCGATTCTGCCAAGTCTGTTTGTTGCCCATGAAGTGAACGACTCCATTGATGTTGGCTTTGCCCTGCATGCGCCTTATGGCCTGGCTGCCGACTATGACAATGATTTCGAGGGCAAATTCTTTGCCGATAAAACAGAGCTTTCTGTGATCTCATTCAGTCCCTCACTGTCACTCAATAACGGAGAGGGGCTGTCGATGGGTGTGGGCATTAACGTCATGTACGCGGAAGGACGTTTGTCCAGATACCAGGATATTCGAGGTTTGTTGAAGCAACAAAACCCTAGTGCGCCTAATTCGGCCATCGATGCTCAAGCTGACGGTTATGAAGCAACATATGGAGCTCCTTACTCAGATGTTGAAGGGGACGACATCGCAACCAACTTCCGGGTAGGTTTCCTCTACGACATTTCTGACCGGACACAAGTGGGCCTCACCTATCAGACAGCCACCGAGTTCGAACTGGAGGGTGAGGTCGAGGTTACCGGCGCTCCGGATGCCACTCTGACGCCGCAAGGGAAGCTGACCGAGGATGCTTACGTCCCCCTCAATATCCCCGAAAGCATCACTTTTGGTCTTAGCCATAAGTTGACAGATGATATCACCGTTCTTGCGGGGGCAACCTACGCTAAATGGAGTCGCTTTGAAGAGCTGGATGTCTATAGCGCAGAGGGAAACAATGGCGAAGTCGCGGGTCTCCTGGGGGCAAGTGGTGATGAGCCCTTGACCCACGTAACCGAGGAATGGAAGAACACCTGGCAGTTTAATGCCGGTGGTATCTGGCAGGCTACACCCAAGTGGAAGCTCAAAGCCGGTTATGCCTATGATGAATCGCCGGTCGATGACTATGTTACTGCCCGTATTCCGTCCCAGGATCGTCACTGGCTGACTCTGGGTACGCAATGGAAAGACGTGCAAAGTGGCTGGACGGTCGATGCGGCTGTTGGCACCCTGATCTTTGATGGTAACGCGAAGGTCAGCGAACGCGAATATAGCCATGATGATCCGACCGGTGATCCGGTCAGTGCAGCATCCTACGATGCCGAGTACGAACTCAGCGCCTGGAGCGCATCCCTCGAAGTCAGCAAGGCATTCTAAGCCAGCCTTGCGCTTAAGCTGATCGGCTCTCCGCCGGTCAGCCTACCACCTGTCCCCGGTAGACTACCTTGTTATGCCGGGGGCGGGCTGGTTCTCCTGCCTTTTCTTTCTTCGTGCCGCCGGCATCATCTGCGATCGGCTGGCCGCGATAGGTTTTCTTTGTGGTTTCGCTTTCCTCTGGCTGCCCCAGTTCAGGTACGCGTTGTTTCAGGGCTTCCCAGGTATGAACCAGATGGCGTGATCGGGTTTGCTCGGCGTACCCTGCCAGTTGCTGTTCCAGGTCGTCCTGGTTGAGGTGCAGTTTGATGCCGAACTCGGATTGAATCAGGCGCCGACACTGATGCACAAGCCTCAGAAGCTCCGGCTCGAACAGCCAACTACGTTCGTTCCCTGTGGTATTCATGACGGGCCTCACATTGCCTCTGCTGCGAGGGGCGTTTGCCCCGGACAGTGTAGGCAAAGCAGATTCCGTGCCGTTATTGCAATAGGTGGATAGCTGGCCCTCAGGCGGGAAGGTGCCCTGAACGCGCCCCGTTTCCGCACAAATCGGGTAATTCTGCACGGCAACAGGGCGCAAATGCGCTGCTCAGTGCGCTTCGTCCCAGTTGTCACCCGCGCCGGCTTCAACCAGCAGGGGCACATCCAGGCTGGCGGCAGCAGACATACGTTGTACCAGCCCTTTTTTCACTTTCTCCAGGGCGTCTTCACGCACTTCGATGATCAGTTCGTCGTGTACCTGCATGGTCATGCAGGCATCATCGGCGTGTTCGGTGTGCAGCCAGTTATCCACGTCGATCATCGCGCGCTTGATGATGTCGGCCGCGGTTCCCTGCATGGGGGCGTTTATGGCGGTGCGCTCGGCAGCCTGCTGCATCTGTTTGTTGCGGGCGTTGATTTCCGGCAGATACAGGCGCCGGCCGAACAGGGTTTCCACGTAGCCGTCTTCATGGGCCTGTTTGCGGATGTTGTCCATGTATTTCAGGACGCCGGGGTAGCGCTCGAAATAACGGTCGATGTAGTTTTGTGCGGTTTTACGGTCCACTTCCAGCTGGCGGGCCAGGCCAAAGGCCGACATGCCGTAGATCAGCCCGAAGTTGATGGCCTTGGCGCTGCGACGCTGGTTGCCTGACACCTCATCCAGACTGACGCCGAAGACTTCCGAAGCGGTGGCCTTGTGGATGTCTTCACCGTGCTCGAAGGCCTTCATCAGGCCTTTGTCGCCAGACAGGTGCGCCATGATCCGCAGCTCAATCTGGGAATAGTCCGCCGCCAGCAGTTTGTAGCCTTTCGGGGCGATAAACGCCTGGCGGATGCGCCGGCCTTCTTCCGTGCGGATGGGGATGTTCTGCAGGTTCGGCTCGGATGAAGACAGCCGGCCGGTGGCGGTTACCGCCTGATGATAGGAGGTATGAACCCGCCCGGTGCGGTGGTGGATCAGCTCCGGCAGGGTATCGGTATAGGTGGACTTGAGCTTGCTCAGGCTGCGGTGCTCGACAATCAGCCGCGGCAGTTCGTGTTCATGGGCCAGTTCCTGCAAGACCGGTTCGGCGGTGGATGGTGCACCTTTCGGGGTTTTCTTGATGACCCGCAGGCCGAACTTCTCGTACAGAATTACCTGAAGCTGTTTCGGCGAACCCAGGTTGAAGACTTCGCCGGCCACTTCGTGAGCTTCTTTTTCCAGCTCGGCCATGCGTTCGGCCAGTTCCTGGCTGTGCTGGCGCAGGGTGCTGGCGCTGATCAGGGTGCCGCGCTGTTCCATGCGTGAGAGCACCGGTACCAGGGGCAGGTCGATGTCCCGGTAAACGCTTTCCAGTTCGCCGGTTTCAACCAGTTTCGGGCTCAGGGCGTGATGGAGGCGCAGGGTAATATCGGCATCTTCCGCCGCATAGGGGCCGGCCTTGTCCAGATCAATCTGGTTGAAGGTCAGCTGTTTGGCGCCCTTGCCGGCAATGGACTCGTAGGTAATCGTCTGCTCGTCAAGATACTCCCGGGCCAGACTGTCCATGTCGTGGCGGGTGCCGACGGAGTTATACACGTAGGACTCCAGCATGGTGTCCTCGGCGATGCCTTCCAGATTGATGCCGTGGTTGGCCAGTACGTTTTTGTCGTACTTCAGGTTCTGGCCGACTTTTTTGTGCTTCGGGCTTTCCAGTAGTGGTTTCAGCTGTGCCAATACAGTGTCCCGGTCCAGCTGGTCGGGAGCTCCCATGTAATCGTGGGCCAGGGGCACGTAAGCGGCTTCGCCGGGCTCAATGGCGAAAGACACACCGACCACTTCGGCATCCATGTACCGAAGGCTGGTGGTTTCGGTGTCAAAGGCGAACAGGGCCGCGTTTTTCAGGCGCTCCAGCCACTGGTCAAATTCGGTTTGATCGGTGATCACCGAGTAACGCTTTTCCGGTTTGGTGGCGGGACCGGGGTTCGGGCTGCTGGCTGTCTCTGAAGACGCATTATCGGCGTTTTCCAGCTCGGCAATCCAGTTACGGAATTCGTATTCTTTGAACAGGTCGAGCAGGGAGTCGTCATCCTGTTCACGCAGTTTCAGGTCTTCCAGGCCGAATTCCAGATCCACGTCGGTGCGAATGGTGGCCAGCTCCCGGCTCAGGGGCAGGGTGTCGGTGGCTTCGCGCAGGTATTCGCCGATCTTGCCTTTGATTTCGTCGGCGTGCTCGATCAGATTGTCCAGATCTTTGTAGGCCTTCAGCCATTTAACCGCAGTTTTCGGACCGCATTTGTTCACGCCCGGAATGTTGTCCACCTTGTCGCCGACCAGGGCCAGGTAGTCGATGATCTGTTCCGGGGTGACGCCGAACTTCTCGACCACGCCTTCGCGGTCCATGGCGGTTTCGGTCATGGTGTTGATCAGGGTGACGTGGTCGCTGACCAGTTGCGCCATGTCCTTGTCGCCGGTGGAGACCACCACGTCAATGCCTTTGCTGGTGGCTTCATCGGCCAGAGTACCAATCACATCGTCGGCTTCTACACCGGGTACAATCAGCAAGGGCAGGCCCATGGCTTTGACAATGTTATGGATCGGCTCAATCTGCACCGCCAGGTCATCCGGCATCGGTGGCCGATTGGCCTTGTACTCTTCATACATGTCATGGCGGAAGGTTTTACCCTTGGCATCAAACACCACCACCATTTTCGAACCGGGAAAGTCCTGCTCCAGCCGGCGCAGCATGCTGACCACGCCCTTGATGGCACCGGTCGGGTGTTCTTTGCTGGTGGTCAGTGGAGGCAGTGCGTGGTAGGCACGGAACAGGTAGGACGATCCGTCCACAAGAACCACGGGTGGGGTCTTTTTTTCAGTCATGTTGAAACAGGTCCGGATTCTGATTGAAGCGTGGGTTTGCTTGTGCAACTCTGTATCAGGGAGCCTTCAGGCTACCCGGGAACTCCCTGAATTATTGCATCAAAGGGTATCATGAAAATGAAGCGAATCGCCTGTTCTGCCCTGCTGTCAGTATGTGTCTCGATGCCGGTCCTGGCCCAGGATCAGGATGAGGGCGCTCTGGACGCCACACCTGTGGTCACACCTCAGGATCCGGTTGTGATTTCGGATTATCAGCGGCCGCAAAGCGGTGCAGAAATTGTCATCCGCCCCGGTGAAGACAAGGTGTTCTACGAGTACCGTGTGAACGGCGAGCTGAGAGAGATCAAGGTGGTGCCGGAAGTGGGGCCGGAATACTATCTGGTGCCTGCAGAAGGTGGTGGCTGGATCCGTGAAGGTGAGACGGATCTGCTGGTGCCCAGCTGGGTAATTTTCCGCTGGTGATATACCGGGGCGCTGTTGAAGCGCCCCGATTGTTTCACGATGGCCTTACTGGCGGCCTGGATCCGTTTTTGGTGGTTCCATCGGCAGGGTCCGTTCTTCGCCAGTCACCTCTTCGAGGCGTTTGATATCGGCCTTGAACAGGTCTTTCATGTCTTCGATCTGCCGGCGCTGGTCAGCGATTTCCTGTTCGATGTCATCAATCTGTGATTCCAGTCGCCGGATTTTGTCCAGAGACGCTTCGGGTACGTCGCGCCCTGAACGCTCCATGTCGGCAGCGCGGCTTTGCTCGCTGTCCAGCTGACTGGAAATGACCGAGATGTTGCCCCGCTTGAGCTGAATAATGCCTTCCATTTCGCGGACTTTACGGTGCATCGCCCGCACGGCCTGATTCGGATGGCTGTAACGATCCAGCAGTTTTTTGTCTTCCTGGCGCTGAAGCTCGGCCTGCCTTTCGCGCTCTTTTTTGGCTTCCCGGGCGGCAATCTCTTCTTCAGTGGGGGCCGGCGCTACGGTTTCCACGACCCGGCCGTTATTGCCGAGAATTTCGTAGCCGCGTTTGGTGGCTTCCTGCGGAATGGTGTTGCTGATTACCAACTGCCCGTTTTCGTCTTTATAACGATACATGCCCGCCTGTACACCGGTTGAGACCAGTATGCCCAGGGCTGCGAGCAGGGCGATGGCGGAAGATGTGGTCGGGCGGTGCGGCATGCCTCAGACTCCGTAACGGTCACGGTAAGCCGCCACGGTCTCAGCGTGGCCGGCAAATTCCGGATTGGCTTTCAGGTAATCCAATACCTGTTCCAGACGAATAATGCTGACAACAGGAATGTCGAATTCTTTTTCTACTTCCTGAATGGCAGACAGTTCGCCGTTGCCTTTCTCCTGGCGATCCAGCGCAATCAGCACACCGGCCGGTTCAGCGCCAGCGGCACGGATAATATCGATGGATTCGCGGATGGCGGTACCGGCAGTAATAACGTCGTCGACAATCAGCACCTTGCCTTCAAGAGGGGCGCCGACGATATTGCCGCCTTCACCATGATCTTTCTTCTCTTTGCGATTGAATGCAAAGGGTTTGCTGTTACCGTCTGTTGCCAGCGCCATGGCGGTTACGGTGGCCAACGGAATGCCCTTATAGGCAGGTCCGAAAATAATGTCATAATTCAGACCACTACGCTCTATCGCGGCGGCATAGGCTTTGCTTAACTGCAGCAGGTCGTCGCCGGTGTTGAACAGCCCGGCATTGAAAAAGTAGGGGCTGGTGCGCCCGGATTTCAGGGTGAATTCTCCGAAACGCAGAACATTCCGCTGGATGGCAAACTCGATAAATGTCTTCTGATACTCGTGCATGGCAAGGGTTCTGGCGGGGTTGCAACTTTAATTAGAATGTAAAAGCGGTATGATACACACAAACCGAATCAGGGAATACGTATGCGGGTAGTATCGATCAGTGTCAATGGCCTCGCCCGGGCCGTTGAAAATGGTTTTTTTGACTGGCTGGCCGAGCAGGATGCTGATGTGGTGTGCGTTCAGGATCACCGCATGCGAGCCTACGAGGTGGAAGATCAGAACCTGATTCCGGAAGGGTATGAGGCGTACTTCATTGACGGTGAGCTCAATGAACACGGTGGTGTGGGCATTTACACCCGCCATTTCCCGAAGGCCATCATGTACGGTTTTGCCAATGAACAGGCGGACCGGGAAGGGCGCTTCATCCAGGCCGATTTTGACAAGGTTTCGGTGGCTTCTGTGCTGGCGCCCTGTGCGCTGGGCCGAGAGGAGGAGCTGACGGGCGAGGATGACCTGACGGTTCTGGATCACAAGGATGAGTTCATGGAGGCTTTTGGTCTTCATATGCAGAAAACCCTGCGCAAGCGGCGGCAGTTTGTTCTCTGTGCCAACCTGCAAACCGCTCATCATGTAACGGACGCGAGTCCGTTGTATCACCGCATGGATTTCTCCGGCTTTCTGCCCCATGAGCGTGCATGGTTGGACCGTTTGTTTGATGAAATGGGCTGTATTGATGCGTTCCGTGAAATCAACAAGCAGGGCAATCAGTTTACCTGGTGGCCCGAGCAGGTTGAGGGGCCGCGCAAAGCTGCCGGTATTCGGGTGGATTACCAGTTACTGACTCCGGGGATTCGCAAGACCATCATGGATGGCTGGATTGATCCCACTGCGAAGTTTTCAGACCATGCGCCAGTGATTATGGATTACGATATCGAGATCGGCTTTTAGTATTCTCTTCTCAGTTTGGCCTTTCTGGCTATTGGGGGAGGCGCCCTTACGGGATGTCTTCCCCAGAACCGCTACAAGCACGTCCGTGTGCGCTTCTCTCAGGCCATCCCTGGCCTTCGAAATTCTGGGGAAGACATCCCGTAAGGGCTTGTTCAATGCCCTGCAGGCACCTAATGGTGCTTTCCGAATTCTTGTGCGGACATCCTTTGCTAATTTAGTCTGGCGCCATCGTTATGTCGGCACCGTAGATCGTTGATTCGAGAGTCGTAACAAGTAGCGGGACCGGGTGGGGAAGCCTTTCCGGGACCGTCTCCGGCCAGGGAAGGCCGGAGTCGAGCGCACAGGGAATGTGCTTGTAGCGTGTCCCGGAAAGGCTTCCCCACCCGGGCACGCGGGAGCTATCTCTAAAAGAGTTATCTCCAAACCAAAAGAGCTAACTCCCAGGCAAAGAAATCACCCTTCCAGAGCTTCCTTCTGAATAGCAAACAGCTTGTCACTGGCATTGCGGGCCAGAGCCAGCATGGCGTCGAGTTCGTCCTGCTGGAACGGTGCGCCTTCCGCTGTACCCTGGATTTCGATGAAGCCGCCCTGGTCGGTCATGATGACGTTCAGATCGGTATCAGCCTCGGAATCTTCCGGGTAGTCCAGATCGGCAACCGGGGTGCCTTTGTAGATGCCCACGGAAATCGCCGCGATCATTTGCTTGAGCGGGGATTTCTTGATGCGTTTTTCGGCCACCAGGTGATTGAGCGCATCAACCAGCGCCACACAGCCACCGGTAATGGCCGCGGTGCGGGTGCCGCCGTCGGCCTGGATGACGTCGCAGTCGATGGTGATGGTGTGTTCGCCCAGGGCCTTCATGTCTACCGCTGCGCGCAGGCTGCGGCCGATCAGGCGCTGGATTTCCACCGTGCGGCCACCCTGCTTGCCACGGGCAGCTTCGCGGCCCATGCGGCTGCCGGTGGAGCGGGGGAGCATGCCGTATTCAGCGGTGATCCAGCCTTTGCCTTCGCCGCGCAGAAAAGGCGGTACCTTGTTTTCGACGGAGGCGGTGCAGATCACTTTGGTGTCACCGAATTCCACCAGTACCGAACCTTCGGCGTGGCGGGTGTAGTTGCGCGTGATTCGAACGTCCCTGGGTTGTTCGGGTGTTCTGCCGCTTGGTCGCATAGTGTGTCCTGTTTTTGAACTGAGATGTCCGGCGCTTTCGCCGGGCGAATTTTCATGAGGAGGCGGAGTATAACACGCAGTGCCTGCTTCATCTTTGGTCGGGTTCGCCGCTGGCGCGCAAGCCCTGCTAGAATCGGGTCTCTTTCAATGATTACTGGAGCCATTATGATCCGCAGTATGACAGCCTTTGCCCGTCAGGAAGCCCGTGGTGACTGGGGGACTCTGACCTGTGAGATCCGGACGGTGAATCACCGGTATCTTGAACCGTCTTTCCGCCTGCCGGAGGCGTTTCGCGAGTTGGAGAATACCTTCCGGGAAAAGCTGCGTTCCGGGTTGAAGCGGGGCAAGGTGGATGTGTCCATGCGTTTGCAGTCGGCTGACGGCGAGGTACAGAGCTTCGAGGTCAGCGATGAAATGGTGGATGCGATCAACGAGGCAGCCAACCATGTTAACCGGATTCTGGATAACCCCGCCCATATCAGTGCCCTGGATATTCTGCGCTGGCCGGGTGTGATGTCGGTGCCCGAAAAGGATTACAGTGCCGCCAAAGACGCGGCCTCGGGGCTGTTTGCGGAAACGGTGGGCGAGCTGGTAACGGTTCGTGAGCGTGAGGGCGAGCGCCTTCGGCCATTGTTTGAGGATCGGCTGGCGACCATGACCCGTCTGGTGGCCGAGGTGCGTGAGCGTTTGCCGGCGTTGCTGGCGGCCCAGGAAAAGAATCTGAGGGAGCGTTTCGAGAAGGCCAGAGTGGAGCTGGATGAAGACCGTCTGGCACAGGAGATGGTGATGCTGGCCCAGAAGAGTGACGTTGCCGAGGAACTGGAGCGGCTGGATGCTCATGTCAGTGAGGTGTCGGAAACCCTGCAAAGCGACGAGGCCATCGGCCGGCGACTGGATTTCCTGATGCAGGAGCTGAACCGGGAGGCCAATACCCTGAGCAGCAAGAGTATTGATGCCGCGGTGACCCGGGCAGCGGTGGACCTGAAGGTGTTGATCGAGCAGATGCGGGAGCAGGTGCAGAACCTGGAATAATTCAGCCCGTCAGGCCGGCTTCCTGCCGGCCTCGTTTTTTCCTTTCTTCCTTTTATTCGGCCGGTTTGATGGCCAGCAAGTCGGTTCTCAGATGGGTCAGCACTTTTTCGGCGGTATTGCCGATGACTTTCGCAGTCAGGCCATTTTTGCCGGTCGTGCCAATCACCACCATGTCTGCCTTTAGCTTGTTGGCGACGCTGGGAATAACTTTCTGCGCCGGGCCGGAGACGATATGCACCTGTTCTGGTGTCAGGTGCCAGGTGTTACACAGGTGTGTGATACGGGGCTTGAGTGCTTCCTCCCGCTTGCGGGCATGAGCGTGGGGATCAATGATGTCCAGGTCGGCCAGTACGGTGGATGTGTGCAGGGCATGCACCAGGTGCAGCTGGGTATTCATGGCCCGGGCCAGGTGCCAGGCCCGGTCGATAATCTGGTTGTTCAGGGCTTTCTTGACGGGTTTGTCAGAGCTCAGGTCAACGGCCGCCAGTATGGGGCTGGCCTTGCGCCATTTGTTTTCGGCAACCAGCATGACCGGTGCCGGGCATTCACGGAGCAGATGCCAATCTGTGGGGGTGTACAGAAAGTTCTCGGAGCGATGCCCGGTTTTTACCACGGCCTGAAAGTATTCCTGCTGGCAGCGTTTGCGAACCCATAAGTGGATGTGCTTTTCCCAGACAGTGTGGCTTTCGATTTTCACATCTTTGCAGTCGGTGAGCGCCAGCATCTTCTCCAGCCATTGCTGGCGGTGATCAATCAGTGCTGACCGGGCATTTTTCTGAACAGTCGGGTCCGCCGGAAGCGCATCCAGGTATTCGTGGACAAAGGCCACCACTTTCAGGCTGGCGCTGGTGGCGCGGGCCAGTTCGATGCCCCGGCTCAAAGCGATCTGATGTTTGTGGGAGGAGTCCATGATGATCAACAGTTTGTTCATGGCGGGTTATCCATCCGTTCTGAAGGTTTTCGTAAAGGGTATCAGTTGCCTGCGCTTCGGGGTGCGGATATAAGTCAAACCCCGTATAATCGCGCGTTTTCTGACCGGGGTTTTCAGCCCGGCGCTATTTTATCTGTTATCGGGAAGAGCGAACCATGAATCAGGCCGGCGAGCAGGGCACCCTGTATGTGATTTCCGCGCCATCGGGGGCGGGCAAAACCAGCTTGGTATCCGGGATGCTGCAGGAAGACGCTCGTCTGGGCGTTTCCATTTCCCATACCACAAGGCCTATGCGTGAGGGTGAGCAGAATGGTGTGAACTACCACTTTGTCAGCCGGAACGAATTCGAGGCCATGGTTGCCCGGGGAGACTTCCTGGAGCATGCGGATGTTTTCGGTAACTACTACGGTACGTCTCAGGTGTGGGTGCGGGAAACCCTCGCCAAAGGCCAGGATGTTATTCTGGAGATTGACTGGCAGGGTGCCGAACAGGTGCGACGGCTGATTCCTGAATGCGTTGGTATTTTTATCGTTCCGCCGTCAGCGGAAATACTGCGTGAACGTCTGGTTGGCCGCGGTACCGACGCCCCGGAGGTGATCGAGCGTCGCCTGAGGGAGGCGGAGGAAGAATGCAGCCACGCCGTTGAGTTTGATTACCTGGTGGTGAACGATGAGTTTGATCAGGCGCTGATGGAGTTGCTGTGTATTGTCCGCAGCCAGCGCCTGACCATGCGCAATCAGCAGGTTCGGCATGCCGGGTTGCTTGCGGGGCTTTCCGGCGGGCATTGAGTGGGGCTTTTCCTGTATACAAAATGAGCCGGGGGCAGTACACTACGCGGTCTTCCATCAGTATTTGTTATTTTTTCGGGGAACATAATGGCACGAGTTACCGTTGAAGATTGTCTGGAAAACGTAGATAACCGCTTCCAGCTGGTCATGTTGGCTACCAAGCGCGCCCGCCAGATTGCCACCAAGGGGTTCGAGCCGATGGTGCCGGAAGAGAACGACAAGCCAACGGTTATCGCGTTGCGCGAAATTGCCGAAGGCAAGGTCACTCGCGATCTGCTGAAAGAGCAGGAAGAAGATTGAAATGATATCGGCTGGCCTGGAGATAACTATCTGAAGGCGCGCCGAAAGCATTGAAATCTGTCTCCGCAGTTTATAGTGTATTCTATAACAACCTGCCGGTAGGACACGGAAAGCCCGGATGCATGCATTCGGGCTTTTTTGTCTCCGGCCAACAGAAAATTGTGGGGGCGCGGTGTCGGCAGAGGCAACGGTAGAAGACCTGGCTACAGAGCTGGGTTTGTATCTGGATCATAATCGCATCAATCAGGTGCGCAGGGCCTACTATTACGCCGAGCAGGCCCACGAAGGGCAGATGCGTAAAAGCGGTGACCGGTATATCACCCACCCCCTGGCTGTTGCCGGTATTCTCGCCAAACTGAGGCTGGATCATCAGAGCCTCATGGCCGCCATGCTCCACGATGTCATCGAAGATACCGGTATTCCCAAAGACGCCCTTGCGGAACAGTTCGGAGACGATGTTGCCGAACTGGTGGATGGGGTTTCCAAGCTTACCCAGATTGAATTCCGTACCCGGGCCGAGGCCCAGGCGGAAAACTTCCAGAAAATGACGTTGGCCATGGCCCGGGATATCCGGGTGATTCTGGTCAAACTCGCTGACCGTCTCCACAACATGCGCACGCTCGGCCCCATGCCTTACGAGAAGCGCCTGCGCATTGCCACCGAAACCCTCGATATCTATGCCCCCATTGCCAACCGCCTGGGTATGCATGCGATCTGCACCGAGCTGGAAGATCTGGGGTTCTCGTCGCTTTATCCCATGCGCTCGAAGTACATCGCCAAGGCGGTGGATAAATTGCGCGGCAGTCACCGGGAAATTATCGAGGAGATTCGTGGCAGGTTGCAGGAAAAACTGGAAGCCCGGGATCTTCCAGGGCGCATTCTGGGGCGTGAAAAGCATTTGAACTCCATCTACAACAAGATGAAGTTCAAGCACAAATCCTTCCATGAAATCATGGATGTGTATGCATTTCGCATCATCACCGAGACGGAAGATGACTGTTACCGCATTCTCGGTGCCGTGCACAACCTCTACAAACCGCTTCCTGGCCGTTTCAAAGACTACATAGCCATGCCCAAGGCTAATGGCTACCAGTCTTTGCATACCACCCTGTTCGGTATGCATGTGAATATTGAAATCCAGATCCGCACCGAGGAGATGGAGCACATCGCCAACGATGGTATTGCCGCCCACTGGATGTACAAGAGTGACGATTCCGGGGTGACCACCATCAACGAGTCCCGGGTGGACCGGTGGGTGAAGGGGTTGATGGAAATCCAGGAGCGGGCCGATGACTCCATGGAGTTTATCGAACACGTAAAAGTGGATCTGTTCCCCGACGAAATCTACGTGTTCACCCCCAAAGGGCGAATCATGGAGTTGCCCAGTGGTGCCACGCCGGTGGATTTCGCCTATGCCATTCACACCGACATTGGTAATGCAGCGGTCGCCTGTCGCATCAACCGGAATCTCGCCTCGCTGAGCCAGCCGCTGCAAAGTGGCCAGACCGTGGAAGTTATTACCGCACCCGGCGCCCGGCCCAACCCCGCCTGGCTGAGTTTTGTGGTCACCGGCAAGGCCCGCAGCAGTATCCGTCATGTTCTGAAAACGCGGGAGCGGGCCGAGTCTCTGGAGCTGGGTCGTACTTTGCTCAAGCGCTCCCTGAAAGGTTTTGGCGCCAGGCTCACCGATATCAGCGACGCCCAGAAGCAGCAGGTTGTTAACCACAATCAGGTGAACAGTTTTGATGATCTGGTCAGTGATATTGGCCTGGGTAACCGCATGGCTTACCTGGTGGCGCGGCAGTTGTTGTCTGGCGGCGAAGGTCTGGATCAGGCGCCGGCCAATCTCGAAAATACCGTTGAAGGTAAGGCCGGCGCGGTGACCATCCGGGGAACCGAAGGTCTGTTGGTGAAATTCGCTTCCTGCTGCAAGCCTATTCCCGGTGACCCGGTTGTGGGCGTGATGGATTCCGGTAATGGCATGGTGATCCACTCCGACACCTGCTCCAAATTGCCGGAAGATGACGAAGGCCGCGCGCGGTTGACGCACCTTAAGTGGGCGAAGGACATCACCGATGAATTCTCGGTGGAATTGCGGGTAGAGCTGGAGCGCCAGCGTGGGGTCATCGCCGAGGTGGCCAATGCGGTGGCGATGGCAGATGGCAACATTGAGCGAATTGGTGTTGAGGAGCAGAATGCCAAATTCGGTATCGTCAGCCTGGTGGTGCATGTACATGGTCGCCGGCATCTGGCCCGGGTGATGCGCCGGGTAAGGAATATCCGCGCGGTCACCCATATAGGCCGTGTGCGCCACTGACCGGTGGCAGTTGACAGTCGCCAGCCCAACGCGCGACGATTGGCGTTTTGGCAAAGAGGAAACTGAAGGTCATGACCAACAAATCTGTTATCCAGACTGAAAACGCCCCACAGGCGATCGGTACCTACTCCCAGGCAGTAAAAGCCGGAGACACGGTGTATCTGTCTGGCCAGATTCCGCTGGATCCGGCAACCATGGAAGTGGTGCCCGGCGACTTCGCCGCCAAGACCCGTCAGGTTTTCGAAAACCTCAAGGCTGTTTGTGAAGCGGCCGGTGGTGAACTCAAGGACATCGTCAAACTGAATATCTACATGACGGACCTGGCCAATTTCGGCACTGTGAACGAAATCATGGCAACCTATTTCCAGGAGCCGTATCCGGCCCGCGCCGCCGTGGGTGTGGCGGCACTGCCGAAAGATGTGCCGGTAGAAATGGAAGCGGTGATGGTTCTCAGCTGAGGTTGCTGATCATCTCCCGGTACCCGGCTTTGTAGTCCGGGTACCGGAACTCGAAGCCGCTATCAAGCAGGCGCTGATTATTGCAGCGCTTGCTGCCCGCCCGGCCCCCCTTGCGGGCACCTTCCACCGGATTCTTGCACGGCACCTGCTGCCGGACCCACTCCACCACCTTATCCAGCCGCACCGGCTCGCAGTCAGTGGCAATGTACAGGTTTTCCAACTCCTGGCCCTCAAGTGCCTGGTTGCTCAGCCAGGCAATGGCACCCGTGGCATCCTGTTCATGAATCCGGTTGCTGAACGGAGCCGGCGGTTGCGGGTTCATCCGGCCTTCCAGAACTTCCTCCAGAAAACGCTGCCGGGTGGGGCCATAAATGCCGCTGAAGCGCACCACCGTGGCCGGATGGATGCTGTCCAGAGCGGTTTGCTCACCCTGCAGAATCTGCTGGCCACTGAAGCGGTCCGGCTCCGTGGGGCTGGTTTCATCCACCAGGCTGTCGTCATCCTGAGCGTAAACACTGGTGCTGCTGACGAAGAACAGGCGGGTCAGGGGCTTGTCTCCGATGGCATCCAGCAGGTTCTGCAGGCCGGTAACGTAGGCATCGTGATAACCCTGTTCGTCATAGCTGGAGGGTGTCAGGCAATAGATCACCACATCCAGATTTTCCGGCAGTTTATCTTTCAGGGTTTCTGGTTGAGTCAGATCCGCACCAATGCCGGTGACGCCAGCCGGAACTTTATCCGGGTTTCGCCGCAGTCCGTAAACCCGGGCTTTATCTGAAAGTGTTGATGCAATTGCCCCGCCCAGCTTGCCGCAGCCGGCCACGAGTATTTGTGCAGGTTGGTTCAGATCTGTCATTGCCATAGACAATTTCAATCCTTATGCTTTGGCTGATAAAGTATACGAAATTTGGACCCGTTTCAGTTGACCGGAGCTCACCATGACTCTCACCGAGTTACGATACGTTGTTACTCTCGCCCGGGAAAGGCATTTTGGTCGCGCCGCAGAGCGCTGTCATGTCAGTCAGCCCACCCTCAGCGTTGCTGTGAAAAAGCTGGAAGATGAGCTGGGTATTCCCCTGTTTGAGCGCAGTAAAAGCAGTATTCGTGTGACCGAAACCGGGCAGCGGATTATTGAACAGGCCCAGAGGGTGCTCGACCAGGTGGGCGTTATCCGGGACATGGCCCAGGATGGCAAGAATCAGCTGAACTCGCCTTTGAAAGTCGGTGCCATTTACACCATCGGCCCGTATCTGTTCCCGCATTTGTTGCCGGAGTTGCGTCGCGCAGCGCCGGAGATGCCGCTGTATATTGAAGAGAACTACACCGCCAGCCTGCGCCAGAAGCTCCGTCATTCAGAGCTGGATGCGATCATCGTGGCACTGCCGTTTGATGAACCGGAAGTGGTGACTCTGCCTTTATACGATGAACCGTTTGTAGTGCTGCTGCCGGCCGGTCACCCGCTGACAGAGAAAGAGCAGATCACTGCCGAGGAAATGTCGAAAGAGCAGTTGCTGCTACTGGGCCCCGGCCACTGTTTCCGTGATCAGGTTCTGGAATCCTGCCCGCCGCTGGTTGATGCTATTACCCGGCGGGTCGACACCGGCAGGCCGGAACTGGTCACCGAGGGCAGTTCGCTGGAGACAATCCGGCACATGGTGGCCTCCGGCCTGGGCATTACGGTATTGCCGCTGTCAGCGGCTACGGCGATCAAGTATCAGGAAGACATTCTCGCGGTCAGGCCTTTTGCTCCGCCGGTACCCTTCCGCACGGTCGCTCTGGCCTGGCGGGTAACCTTCCCGCGGCCCAAGGCGATTGATGTGTTGTCGCTGGCCGCCAGCCAATGCCGGGTTATCGAGAAAGCGAAAGACGATACCCCGGCGGTTGTCGAAGGCGCCTGAGGGCCACATGACCTCGCTGGATGATATCTGCGTAACTCAGCTCAAGGGCGTTGGTGATGCTCTGGCTGAGAAGCTGGCAAAACTGGGCATTCGCTCGGTACAGGACCTGCTGTTTCATCTGCCCTACCGTTACGAAGACCGTACCCGCGTTGTACCTGTGGGCAGCCTTCGGGTAGGAGATGTTGCTGTGGTCGAAGGTGAGGTGATGAAGACGGATCTGGTGATGGGCCGGCGCCGGAGTCTTCAGGTGACGCTGCGGGACGACAGCGGTTTTCTGGTGCTGCGCTTTTTTCACTTCAACGCCAGCCAGAAAAACCAGTTATCGGAAGGTGCCCGGGTACGTTGCTTCGGTGAAGTTCGTCCGGGCCGTGCCGGTTATGAGTTCTACCATCCTGAGTATCAGGTCAACCCCCCGCCCATGCCTTCGGCCGACCGGGCCACGCTTACCCCGGTATATCCCCTGACGGAAGGCATTCAGCAGCCACGGGTGCGCAGCCTTTGTCAGCAGGCCCTGAGCTACCTGGACCGTTTTCCAATCAAAGACTGGCTGCCTCCACAGTTGCTGGCGGATTACCAGTTACCGGGCATAACCGAGGCGGTGCGGCTGGTGCATTTGCCTCCGGCCGGTTCACCCGTGCACCTGTTGGTGGAAGGCCGGCATCCGGCCCAGCAACGGCTGGTGATGGAAGAGTTGCTGGCGCACCAGCTAAGCCTGTTGCAGGTGCGCGAACAGATTCAGGCGCGGCAGGCCCTGCCATTGCTGCCCACGGGTGACCTGGCAGAACGCTTTCTCGAGCAGCTACCGTTCAGCCTGACCGGCGCCCAACGCCATGTGATGAGCGACATCCGCCAGGATCTCAGCCAGCCTCTGCCCATGCTTCGTTTGGTGCAGGGTGATGTCGGTTCCGGTAAAACAGTGGTGGCCGCGCTGGCGGCGTTGCAGGCGATTGGCGCCGGTGCGCAGGTGGCTTTGATGGCCCCCACGGAAATTCTCGCCGAACAGCATTACCAGAATTTTCGCGGGTGGCTGGAGCCACTGGGTATTCAGTTGGCCTGGATCTCCGGGAAGGTGAAAGGCCGCGCCAGAAAAGAGGCGTTGGCCGCTGTCGCCGGGGGCGAGGCGCAGGTAGTGATCGGCACTCACGCCCTGTTCCAGGATGATGTGGCGTTTCAGCGTCTGGCGTTGGTAATTGTTGATGAGCAGCACCGGTTTGGCGTGCATCAACGCCTGGCGCTGCGGGAGAAAGGCGTTGGCGGTACTCTGGCGCCCCATCAATTGATCATGACCGCAACCCCGATTCCCAGAACGCTGGCGATGAGCGCCTACGCCGATCTGGATACTTCGGTGATCGATGAATTACCCCCGGGCCGCAAGCCCATAGAAACCATTGCGGTGCCGGACAGCCGCCGCGACGATATTGTTGACCGGGTGCGCAGTGCCTGCCGGGAAGGGCGTCAGGCTTACTGGGTTTGCACCCTGATTGAAGAGTCCGAGGCACTGCAGTGCCAGGCCGCCGAGGTAACGGCAGAAGAACTTTCAGAGCGGCTGCCGGATTTGAAAGTGGGCCTGGTACATGGTCGGCTGAAAGCCGCCGAAAAAGCAGGCGTTATGGAGTCGTTCAAAAACGGTGAGCTGGACCTGCTGGTAGCCACCACGGTGATTGAAGTCGGCGTGGATGTGCCCAACGCCTCGTTGATTATCATCGAGAACCCCGAGCGCCTTGGCCTGGCCCAGTTACACCAGTTGCGAGGGCGGGTTGGCCGGGGCGAACAGGCCAGTTTCTGTGTGCTGCTCTATCACCCTCCGCTCTCCAGTAATGGCAAGGCCCGCCTTCAGGCCCTGCGAGACAGCCAGGATGGCTTCTTCATCGCCGAAAAGGATCTTGAAATTCGTGGGCCGGGGGAGGTGCTGGGAACCCGACAAACTGGCATGATGCAGTTCCGCCTGGCGGATTTTGAAAGGGACAAAGGCTGGATTGAGCCGGTTCGTGAAATGGCGCCCGGTTTGATGGCTCAGCCACGAACAGTGGACGCATTGATTCGCCGCTGGCTCGGAGAGAAGATTCGATACGGAGAAGTATAAACCCGTCGCGTGAGCGCTGATTATTGAGGTAACACCCATGCAACTGCCCGTTGTGATCAAACAGTCTCTGGCCGAGACGGCTTCCGCTGTTTCTTTGCGGGACGTCAGTCAGATCAGCCCTAAGCACCTGTTGCGTATGGTGCTGTTGAGTGACAGTGAAGGCAAGGTGCAGGCCATTTGCCGGCGGGATGATCTGCTTGATCTTGAGGCCCTGAACAGTCGCCTCGGCCGGGACCTGCGGATGATGCCGATCGGTGAACAGGTGCGGATGCGCCAGCGCATCGGCCTGTCAGATCTGCCCGCGGTGCCGGCGCTGACCGGCTGGCCGACAGTGGTCGACTCCCGGGTTGATGATCTCGATTATGTGGCACTGGAGCTTTCGGACCAGCACCTGGCGGTGGTCATGCCCGCCGAGGATTTCGCAGAACTTACCCGAAAAGCCAACCGCAAGAGCTTTGCAGTAGATACTGGCTCGGTTTCCGTAAACCTGAACAATCCCTCTGCCGACCGTGACCAGCTGCATTCAGCCATTAACCGTTTTACCGGCCTGCGTATTCAACAACGGCTGGAAGATACTCTGGAGCTGCCTCCCCTGCCTGAAACTGCCCAGCGCATTATTCACCTGCGGGTGAACCCCAACGCTGTAATGGGTGATCTGGTGGATGTGGTTGAGAGCGATCCAAGCCTGGCGGCACAGGTGGTCAGTTGGGCGTCGTCTTCTTTCTATGCGGCAGCGGGGCAGGTGTGCTCGGTGCACGATGCGGTTTCCCGGGTGCTGGGGTTTGATCTGGTGATGAACCTGGCCATGGGTCTGGCGCTGGGCCGGGCCCTCAGGCAGCCCTCCGATCATCCGGATGGCTATGTGGACTATTGGCAACAGGCCATCTGGCAGGCACAGTCTGCCGGCATTCTGGCGGGCATGATGCGTGGACCAAAACGGCCTGTATTCGGGTTGGCTTATCTGGCCGGATTGCTGCACAACTTCGGTCACCTCGTTCTGGGGCAGGTGTTCCCGCCCCATTTCCGGCTGGTGTGCCGGTCACTGGAGGTAAACCCGACGATTGATTCCAGTGTGATTGAGCATAAATTGCTGGGCATTACCCGCGAACAGATCGCCGCACAGCTGATGGAAAACTGGGGCATGCCGGATGAAGTGGTAACCGCAATTCGCTACCAGAAGAACCCGGCCTTTGAAGACGACCATGCCATGTATGCGCGCGTGTTATGGCTCGGGCGCCAGCTGCTCACCAACAAAGGCATTGCGCTGGGGGCAGGGGAGCCGATTCCGCAACAGGTATTTGATGAACTGGGGCTGAAGAGAGAGAAAGTAGACGAACGGTTTGAAGAGTTGGTGAACAACAAGGACGGGGTGATGGCCATGGCCGGTATGATGAGCCAAGGGGCTTAAAAATGCCGGCCAGTGAGGCCGGCTAGTTCACCCATGTTGCGCAGTGGCGTCCAAACTAAACTTGTCGGAGAAAACAATTAAAGAAGCCGCTCCCGGATGCAAACGGGTGGCCTCTCTTTGAAATATAGCCAATATCAGAGAAAAAGAAAGCCCGGGGCTCAATCAAACCGGTAATGGCGAATGGTGGTTGCCGCCTGCCGGATGTCGTCGGCATGTTCCTGTTCCACTGCGAGGCGCTCCTGGTCCATTTTTTCCAGGGTCTGGGAGTCGGTCATCTTTCTGGCCCGGTGGGTCGGCATATGGCTGATCTTGTCATGTACCTCCTGGAAAACCTGGAAAGGGGGCTTCTCAAGCAGCTCCGGGGCGACATGCTCCAGCAATCCTTTCAGTCGCAGGCAGCCCTCTGAATACTCAACCTGGTTGGCCTCTATGGCCATCGCGATCATCCGGATGCTTTCGACCATTTCATCCCGGCGTTTGGCCTGGAATTCCTCCGTTTTCCTGTCACGCAAGCGTTGTTCTGAAAGGGCCTTCGACTGCCGCCAGATGTAAGCCAGAAGCAGGCCAATAACCACGAGTGCGATGACGATAAATACCAGTTGCAGCCCTCTGGGCATTCTTGCTTCCTCATGTTGAGAGTGCCGGTTTATCAAAATACAAACCGCTTCGAGACTCTGACATTTTGGCTGGGAGCTTTCAATAAAAGAAAGAATGGGGCAGGTGTAAAAAAAACCGACACCTGTGGCCGGGTTTTGGGGCGTGCTCAGGCTTTTGCGAGTTTCCGGCGGGCCAGTCCCAGCCCGGCCAGGCCGAGTCCCAGAAGAGCAATAGAGCCCGGTTCTGGTACATAGGTAGGCGGTTCGCTGTTAAAAAATGTCAGGTGCGACAGATCTTTTTCGTCTGGAGTGGACCAGGGCCCTTCAGTTACCGACTGTGCCAGGTTAAGGCAGGCCAGGGTGTAGGTGTTGCCATCGCAGGTTGCCGCGTCGGCATCGTCCACATACCAGAAAAGATTGAAACCGTTGCTGGCCTTGGCAGCCCAGTAGCGAATGCCCGGGTCGTCTGTGCCGGGATTGTATTGCCAGGTACCGCTGGCATTGCCATTGAAGCTGATCTCGGCCCCTGAGAAGGAGCTGTAATCGTCGTTGTAGTTGTCCAGAGTTCCATCTGGCTTGTACTTGGCAATGACCGGTGAAAGCGGAGTTGGCTCATTGCCTCCACTGTCTACCGTAAGCACACACTCTCCGAAACTGCCAGAACCGGCAGCACACTCATTGCCGCCAAGCGTGTGGGACATCAACCCGGCCGAGGCCGGCACCGCAAGCAGGCCAGCCATTAAAGCTGTCACTCCGGAAATTATTTTTCTCATGATCAGATGCCTCCAGCTTGTCCTTTCCGGTAACCCGGCTCCACTGTCTGGCAGGCACTTGGGAGGGCTTGCAGCAGTGTTTGTCATAAACTCAGCATAATTCTTGCCAATCAGTAACGTGTTGAATTTAAAGCGGTGTTGTTTTTAGTCCGGGATGATGTGTAAAAAAGATCGACGGGACGAAGCCGGCCGTACCTGAACGGCCTTGACAGAGGAAGGCATCCCCCTAATATAGCGCGAGTCGCTGGTCGGTAACTTTAAACGGGTTGGAGTGTCTACTGCCTGCTCTTCATCAACAGGATGCTACCGCGAACAGGTTCCTAATTTCTCAAATGACAGGGTGCATCCATGGCTGTGGCCTTACCGCCTGAGCTGGAAATCAAGCTCAACAAGCTGAGCATCAAGAAACCATTTCTCAACCGGTTACTTGCCCGGATTTTTATGCCCTTCATCGCTCGCAGCGGGCTGAAGGTCAATTACGATCCGGAAAATTTTTACGCCTACCTGCCCAAAAAACGGTTCAATTCCAACTGGTATGGCACCCAGTCCGGTGCCGCGATTCTTGGCAACAGTGAACTTGCTGCGGGTTGCTACCTGTTTATGCTGACTCAGGGCGAGTACCGCATGGTATGCACCCGGCTGGACTACCGTTTTCTTTTGCCCAGCGTCGATCCGGTTGTCTACAAGGTGGAGCTTGATCACACCGATCTGGAAGAAAAACTGGCAGCGGGCGGCAAGTTCATGATGGACATGACGATCAAGTTGTATCGCGCCAAATCCCCAACAACCACGGGAAAGCGGATTGGCTCGGGCAAGATCAGCTTTAAAGTCTGGCCCGTGGGGGAATAGGCGTGGCGGCATCGGTGTTGCAGGCTTTTTATCTGGCCTCTTCCTGGCTGTGGTGTATTGGTGCGTTTTTGCCGGTGTTGCTGCTGCGGGACTATGGCTGGGTGACCCTTGCAGGCTTTACGCTGGCCAATGTGTTGGGTGCCGCGGCTTTTGGCTGGGTGATGACCCGGGAGCGGCAAACGGCCTTTCTGGCTAACCACAAGCCCCTGTTGAAACTGTTCTCCCACGTGACCATCGCGTTCCAGCTGTTTTTTGTGGTCTGGATCAGCGCACTGGTTGGCTGGTGGTTGCTGCTGGCCATGCTGGTGTTTGTGGGTGTGTTCTATCGCGCTGACCGGGTAATCGGCGGCGTGGCCGTGGCTCTGTTCCTGTTGTCCATGGCATTGTTCGGCAGTTATCTGCTGACAGAACCTCCGCTTGCGGATGTCACCCTGCAACCGGGCTGGGGGCATACACTCTTGCCTTTGATCCTGGGTTTCCTGCTGTCTCCCTATCTGGATCTGACCTTCCACCGCGCTCTGCAGCAAAGCCCCAATCCCAGATTGAGTTTTACCCTGGGGTTTGGCGTGTTTTTCCTCAGCCTGCTGATTTTCGTATTTGTATACAGTGGCGGGCTGCTGGAGATGGCGGCGGGCGGCTCGATTGATTTGCGGGTACTCTGGCCTGTCGTGGCGTTTATTGTGATGCAGACCGCCTTCACCGCCGCGGTTCACCTCAGAGAAGTGCAGCGCCAGCAGCCGGCAGCCTGGCTGCCCCGTTTACTGCCATACGGCCTGTATCTTCTGGTTCTGGCAGTGCTGCTGAATGCTGTGGTCACCGTGCAGACGCCCTGGCTTGACCTGCCTGTTACCGAGGTGCTCTACAAAGGATTCCTGCTGTTCTACGGGCTGGTGTTCCCGGTGTACCTGTTACTGGGGAAAAACCGGTATTACTTCTGGGGAACCCTGCTTCTGGCATCAATACCCTATAGCCTGGGCTTTCTGCTGGGGGGCGATACTCTGGTTTATCTCAGCGGCAGTATGGCATTGGTGGCCGGCGTGGTTGTGGTAAGGGTCATGCGGAATGGTTATCGCTTTGGGGATTAGCTTGTTCCATTCCTTGAGCGCTTCTTTTCTTGAATGCCAGCTTGTAGCTCATTGATGGTCACCGGTATTGATTCGTCGTCCATGCGCTTGCGAGCCCCCAGAAGAAGCCGGTAATCCTCAAGCTGCTGTTGCATCTGTTCGAATGTCTCGACAGGCATCATATATTCCCTCGGCTTTTTGTCACTCAGAATCTCAATTGGTTCGCAGTTTGGTCCCTTGCTTTAGATAGTTGGGTTGGGCGTAAATCTCCCTGGAAACAAATTGGCACTGCGAAAACAAAGATTGATAAAAGCGCATTGGAAAATGTGGACTCTCTATAGACGCTTTCGCTAAGCTTGCTCACAGGTTTTCAAAGGAATGAACGATGACTTACCTGAGCGCGCCCCGCTTAGCCTGGGCACTGCTACTACCTTTATTATTGATGTTGTTACCGACAACTGCGGTTGGGCAATACTACCGCTGGGTAGACGAAAACGGCGTAACACAATTCTCGGACTCTCCCCCTGGCCCAGATGGAAAGCCGCTGGAAGTTCCTCGCGCGAACTCTGTGCTACCCATGAGCCGGAATAACGCCAACCTGCGTCGAAAGTTACCAGAGCCTGAACCTCGATACCGATCTCGTAAAAACGATGATGAGCAGCAGAGAGAAGAAGAACGTCTGGCAGGGAACGAAAAAGCCCTGAAAGCCCGCTGTGAGCGTTATGTGAGCCGGATCGAGTGGATTAACAAACGACTGCGAAGTGGCAACTACTCCGTTTCCTACGGCAACACGCTTCGTGCGGAACGCAAGGAGCTATCCAGTAAAAGAGCGTGGGAATGTCTGTTTGGTAACTAAGCTCTCTATTCATTAGAGCGATATTCATGAGATTTCACGCAACGATTCCGAACAAAATAGTTTGCTTTCGGCAAGTCGCACAGTGAGCTTATTAGTCAGGATGATCGGCGCTTAATACAGCCAGAATCCCTGATTCCGATGTTCTGTCGTGGGGCTGCTTTGTGCTTCTTTTCACTTCGTGTTTTCTGGCTCTGACAAGCCGTCGACGTTTGGTTGACACTTGAGAGTTTGACGATGGGGTGGGGAGCGGTAAGTCTTTGATTGGTGGTGGGCCCAGCTGGACTCGAACCAGCGACCAAAGGATTATGAGTCCTCTGCTCTAACCAACTGAGCTATAGGCCCTTTTTCTTGCGTCTACCCGAGGTGGGTCGAAGCGGGCGCCATTATACCTGTGAGGTGTGGCGCCCGCTACTTTCTTTCTGATCAGATATTGTTGCCCTGGTCGTCAATGAAGCCGCGCAGGTGGTCGGAGCGGGAAGGATGGCGCAGTTTGCGCAGGGCCTTGGCTTCGATCTGACGGATGCGCTCACGGGTGACATCGAACTGCTTACCGACTTCCTCGAGGGTGTGGTCGGTGTTCATTTCGATGCCGAAGCGCATGCGCAGCACCTTGGATTCGCGCGCGGTCAGGCCCGAGAGCACGGAGCGGGTAGCTTCGCGCAGGCCTTCGGCGGTGGCGGAATCGACCGGTGACAGGGCCTGGATGTCTTCAATGAAATCGCCCAGGTGGCTGTCTTCGTCATCGCCGATGGGGGTTTCCATGGAGATCGGCTCTTTGGCGATCTTCAGCACCTTGCGGATCTTGTCTTCCGGCATTTCCATGCGCTCGCCCAGCTCTTCCGGAGAAGGCTCGCGGCCCATCTCCTGCAGCATCTGGCGGGACACACGGTTGAGCTTGTTGATGGTCTCGATCATGTGTACCGGAATACGGATGGTCCGTGCCTGGTCCGCGATGGAGCGGGTGATCGCCTGACGAATCCACCAGGTGGCGTATGTGGAGAACTTGTAGCCACGACGGTATTCGAACTTGTCTACGGCCTTCATCAGACCGATGTTGCCTTCCTGAATCAGGTCCAGGAACTGCAAGCCACGGTTGGTGTACTTCTTGGCGATGGAGATAACCAGACGCAGGTTGGCCTCGACCATTTCTTTCTTGGCACGACGGGCTTTGGCTTCACCGATGGAAACGCGACGGTTGATTTCCTTGATGTCGGCTACGTCGAGATCCACTTCGGTCTGAACGTTGTGAATGCGCTTCTGAAGACGAATGATATCGTCCAGACGCTCACCAATGGCCGCCGCGTAGGGCTTCTTCATGTTGGCAATTTCGGGAGCCCACTGAAGATCGGTCTCGTTGCCCGGGAACCACTTGATGAAATCCTTGCGCGGCATTTTGCATTCGCGAATGCAGATCTTCATGATCCCGCGTTCGTTTTCGCGAACCAGGTCATTGGTGGAACGGACGACTCTCACCAGTTCTTCAAAGGCTTTGTTGGCCAGTTTGAACGGTGCGAAAACCTGTCCCAGTTCGTTCAATGCTTCCTGGGTTTTCTTGTGAGCACGGCCGTTCTTTTCCAGCGCCTTTTCGGCAACTTCGAGCTTTTCTTTTACCAGCTCGAAGCGCAGGCGGGTTTCTTCCGGATCCGGGCCGTTGTCGTTTTCTTCTTCGTTGTCGTCATCATCGTCATTGCTGTCAGAATCAGACGCGGTGTCGGCGGCGGTTTCTTCAGGCATGAACGGCTCTGCGCCGTCCGGGTCGAGGAAGCCGGTTACGATGTCGCTGATGCGGCCTTCGTTTTCAACGATGCGCTCATAAGCCTGAATCACCGTGCCAACGGTGCCCGGGAAGTGAGCAACGGCAGCCATAACATCGCGAATGCCTTCTTCGATACGCTTGGCAATAACGATTTCGCCTTCGCGTGTCAGCAGTTCCACGGTGCCCATTTCGCGCATGTACATGCGGACCGGGTCGGTGGTGCGACCAGCGTCGGTCTCAACGGCGGCGAGCGCAGCGGCAGCTTCGGCGGCAGCAGCTTCGTCGGCGGTGGAGTCACCTTCGGTCATCAACAGGGTGTCAGCGTCTGGTGTTTCTTCACAGACCTGGATACCCATGTCGTTGATCATCCGGATGATGTCTTCAACCTGATCCGGGTCGGCGATATCTTCTGGAAGGTGATCGTTTACCTCGGCGTAAGTCAGGTAACCTTGTTCCTTGCCCCGTGCTATGAGGTCTTTCAAACGTGATTTCTGCGAATTGCCTGACATAGACACCCTGTGAACTCGCTTTTAAAAAGGAAAAAAGTTAAACAGCCATTATAGCTGCCACGTAGTTTTGCTGCCACCAGTCGATTAGATGGTGATCAGTTGCTGTAGTTTCAAGTCATCAGTGCTCAGCTTTCGGATTTAACTGTCCGCCACTGAGGGTTCGAAGCTCTTCCCGTTCTTCCGGGCTGAGCGTTGCCAGGTTCCGGAGCAATGTTGCCAGTCTGTGCTGGCGCGCGGCCTCTTCGTTCGGGGTGAGTAGCTCTCTGGCTGCTGCCAGTGTGCTTTCCCGGGCCGGTATGTGCTCCAGTCCGTCAAACAGGTTGTAAAACCTGTCGCGGGCCTGTTTATCCAGTGCCAGGCCCGCCACCAGTGCTTTGCGGGTCTGTATGTTGTTGTCCTGTAGCCAGCTGGCCAGTTGTCCTGCCTGGGGCAGTTGGCGGCCGCGGTTGGCCAGTTCTTTGACTTCGTCGGCCAGTTCCGGCGCTTCCAGTAATGCCAGGCACAAGGTGTTGTCCTTGCTCAGCTTTACGTCAATGCGTTCTTCATTCGGGCGTTCTGCCCGTTCACCACGCCAGCCCCGGTATTTTTGCCCGGGCCGGCGAGGCTGCCACTGGTTACCGCTGCCACACAAGCGCTGCATTTCCTGCCACATGGCGTTGCGCAAGGTGGTGCGTGGCATCCTGTTGAGCAGCGGTTCGGCCCGTGCTCTCAGTTCGCTGCGATGTTCCGGTAGTTGCAGGTCGAGCCCTTCGCTTTGCCGGTCAAACAGATAGCGTGAAAGCGGTGTGGCGCCTGCGATACGTTTTTCAAACGCCTCTGAGCCTTCCTTGCGTACCAGTGTGTCCGGGTCTTCGCCGTCCGGCAGCATCAGGAACTGCAGATGCAGGCCGTCGGCCATCAATTCCAGTGCGTTTTCCATGGCCTTGTCGGCTGCCCGGTAGCCGGCTTTGTCGCCATCAAAACAGAAGATAATGTGGCGTACGTGACGCAGCAGACCTTTCAGGCTGTCCTGGCTGGTGGCTGTGCCCAGCGTTGCCACCGCGTAGTGGATGCCATGTTGCGCCAGTGCGATAACATCCATGTAGCCTTCGACCACCAATAGCCGGTCAAGCTGGCGGATGGCCTGGCGGGCCTCATGCAGGCCATAAATCTCGCGACTCTTATGGAAAACGTCCGATTCCGGCGAGTTGATGTACTTGGCTTTGTCATCGCCCAGTGTGCGACCGCCGAAGGCAACCGTTCTGCCTCGGGTATTCCGGATCGGGAACATGACCCGATTACGGAAAAGGTCTCTGGGCCGGCCGTATTTGTCGGAGACGGTGCCGGTTTCTATCAATGGTGCTTTCAGATCTTTCGGGGCGGCGTCAAACAGTGCCGTTCCCGTGCCGGGGGCGTAGCCGAGCTGGTATTGCTGGATGATGGTATCGTCCAGGCCACGCTGCTTCAGGTAATCCCGGGCGTAGGCGCCTTGCTGGCTGCTCAGGGCCGAATGATAAAAGCGGCCGGCGAAATCCAGGGCGTCTGTCAGTGTTCTGGCCTGCTGAATTTCTTCCTGAGCGGCGCGATCATAAGGCACTTCCAGACCCGCCCGTTTCGCCAGTTCTTCCACGGCTTCGGTAAAGCCCAGACCTTCGAATTCACGAAGAAAGCTGATGGCATCGCCACTGGCGCCGCAACCAAAGCAGTGATAAAAGCCTTTGTCCGGCCGAACGTTGAACGACGGTGTCTTTTCGTCGTGAAACGGGCAGCAGGCCTTGTAATTGGCGCCGGCCTTTTTGAGGGTGATGCGGGACCCGATCAGTTCTGCCAGATCGGTACGATCAAGCAGGTCTTCCACAAATCGTTGAGGGATCATTCCGCTCATGCTGGCTCCGCTTCACCCGAGGTGCCCTTGCAAACCGGCTTTCGCCATAGCCAAAAATGCCGCCGAAGCCAGGCCCCGGCGGCATTTTCGGTATGCCGGAAGAGGGCAGGCCCCATCCGGCATTCAGTTACTGCGCGAAACGCTCGCCTGAACTCAGTACAGACGCTCGAATTTGCGCTGCTCTCGCTGAAGCTTCTTGAGATGACGCTTAACGGCGGCAGCTGCTTTGCGCTTGCGAACAGCGGTCGGCTTTTCGTAGTGTTCACGACGACGTACTTCAGACAGTACACCGGCCTTCTCGCAGGAACGCTTGAAGCGACGCAGTGCTACGTCAAACGGTTCATTCTCTTTCACTTTAACAGCTGGCATTCGAAAATCACCTACCTGATAGATTCGGTTTCAATGGATCCACCCGGAGCGTGTCGGGGTGGCTCGATTCCTGGCCAGATTGGCTAAAACTCGACCAGCGAATGATTAAGGTCGGCAATGATAGCGGCTGGGCAGGTTGAGGTCAATCACTGTTCAACGAAACTGACGGAGGCTTTCGGGTTTCTGCTAGAATGCCGTTTTTCCATTCTCAGCCCTTCGGACACGGCCCTGACTATGCTGATTCTCGGTATTGAAACCTCCTGCGATGAAACCGGTGTCGCCCTGTTTGATGATGAGCAGGGGTTGCTGGCCCACGCACTTTATAGCCAGATCGATCTGCATGCGGATTACGGCGGTGTGGTGCCGGAACTGGCGTCTCGAGATCATGTTCGCAAATTGCTGCCGTTGTGCGACCAGGTGTTGGCCGAAGCGGGCAAGAGCCGGAAAGACCTGGAAGGTATTGCCTACACTGCCGGGCCGGGCCTGGTGGGGGCGTTGATGGTGGGCGGCTCGGTGGCTCATGCGTTGGGTTTTGCGCTGGGTATTCCGGTCCTGGGTGTTCATCATATGGAAGGGCATTTGCTGGCACCGATGCTGGAAGATAACCCGCCGGCGTTTCCGTTCGTGGCCCTGCTGGTTTCCGGCGGGCACACCCAACTGGTGCGGGTGGATAGCATTGGCGAGTACGAAATGCTGGGTGAATCGGTAGACGATGCGGCTGGTGAGGCGTTCGACAAAACCGCGAAGATGCTGGGCCTGGATTATCCGGGTGGGCCACGTGTGGCCGCGCTGGCCGAGAAAGGCCGGGAAGGTCAGTACCGTTTTCCTCGCCCGATGACCGACCGGCCCGGCCTGGATTTCAGCTTCAGCGGCCTGAAAACCTTCACCCTCAATACGGTGAATGCCGCGCGTGACAAAGGCGAATTTGACGATCAGGTGAGGGCGGATATTGCCCTTGCTTTCGAGTCAGCCGTGGTCGACACCCTGACGATCAAGTGCCGCCGGGCGTTGGAACAGACAGGCTGCAAGCGTCTGGTGATTGCCGGAGGGGTAAGTGCCAACAAACGGCTGCGGGCCGGCCTTGAGAAGATGGTTGCGAAACAGCAGGCGTCGGTGTTCTACGCTCGTCCGGAATTCTGTACCGATAACGGGGCCATGATTGCCTACGCTGGTGCCCAGCGCCTGAGAGCCGGGCAGCGGGATGGCGAACGCATTGTGTCTGTACCCCGGTGGCCGATGAACAGCCTGCCAGCCGTAACTCAGCCCCGCGCCAACGGCCTGGTGGACTGATACCTTTGCTACAGTCCGGTTTCCCGGCCCTGGGCAAGACGGATCAGGTTGTTGCGGTGGCGGACCACAATCAGTAGTGCCAGCAGCCCGAACAGGGGCAGGGTTTCCGGTTCCAGCAGCGCGCTGATCACGGGGCCGCTGATGATGGCGGTCAACGACGCCAGTGCTGAAACCCGCCAGCGCCACATGATGACCAGCCACAGGGCGGCCATGATCAGCGTGGTTACGGGCGCCAGTGCCAGACCGGCACCAAGAGCAGTGGCAACACCTTTACCTCCTTTGAACCGGAAGAACACCGGGATCATATGGCCGGTAACCGCACACAGAGCCACCATTGCCTGTACCAGAATGGACAGGTCCGCCAGATGTGCCAGCCAGACCGGCAGCCAGCCTTTGAAGGCATCCAGCGCCAGGGTGATGGCGGCAGGCTGCCAGCCACCCGCCCGGTAGACGTTGGTGGCTCCTGGGTTGCCGGAGCCCAGGGCTCTCGGGTCGGGTAATTTCCAGGAGCGACAGACCGGCACAGCAAACAACACCGACCCGGCCAGATAGGCGGCGAAGCAAAGCAGAACAATCAGAATCGGGTTGCTGTTTACATCCATGGTCTGGTCCGGGGTGGCGCAGACGCCAGAGGGTGATCTGTGAGAAAATGGCAATCTGCAACATTATCGCAGGTCGGTCCACATTAGCCGGTGCCTGTGCGTTATTCAATCAGCCTTGAGTGTAAGACAGCGGGAGTCCGGCTTGGCAGATATTGTGTTTATTGAGGGTCTGGCGGTGGAAACCGTGATTGGCGTGTACGACTGGGAGCGGGAGGTGACCCAGCGTCTTCTGGTCGATCTGGAAATGGCCTGGGATAACCGGACCCCGGGGGGCAGTGACGATGTTGCCGATGCCCTGGACTATGCCGCGGTCTGCGAGCGCGTGACCGGTTGCCTGCAGGAAATGCAGCCGGCTCTGCTGGAAAAAGCCGCGGAGGTGCTTGCCGGAATGCTGAAAGATGAATTCGGAGTGCGCTGGTTGCGGTTGACCCTGAACAAGCCCGGAGCGGTGCCTTCAGCCCGGAATGTCGGTGTTCGTATTGAGCGTGGAGAGCGAGCATGAGCCGGGTATATATCAGTATCGGCAGCAATATCGAGCGTTACCGGAATGTGACGGTGGCCCTGGATGCCCTGGCCCGATGGTTTGGTGATCTGGTGATCTCGCCGGTGTACGAAAGCGAAGCGGTTGGTTTTGACGGTTCGCATTTCCTCAATCTGGTGGTCGGGATAGACACCGATCTGCCAGTGGGTGAGCTCACCCGGCGCTTCAAGCAACTGGAAGCCGAAAACGGCCGGAAGACCGGCGCTCCGAAATTCAGCCCCCGAACCCTCGACCTCGATATTCTGACCTGCGACGACATGGCTGATGTGGTTGAAGGGGTGACACTGCCCCGGGCCGAAATTCTGAAAAATGCGTTTGTCTTGCGCCCGCTGGCGGACATCGCGCCAGAGGATGTGCACCCTGTGTGCGGGCAATCGTATCGGCAATTATGGCGGGAATACGACACGGGCCAGAAACTCTGGCCCGTCAATTTCACCTGGCAGGGCCGCCAGATCTCACGTTCGGTTGGCTGAACGGAACAGCTCGATCAGATGGTCGGTGGCGCTGTCACTGTCCGCATGGCCTTGTGGTGCGCCTTTAAGGCGTGGAAGAATTTCGTTGCCAATCTGCTTGCCCAGCTCCACACCCCACTGATCAAAACAGTCCACATCCCAGATAACGCTCTGCACAAAGGTGCGGTGTTCATAAAGTGCGATCAGGGCGCCGAGCGTTTCCGGAGTCACCTTGTCCATCAACAGGATATTGCCGGGCTGGTTACCGGGGATGACCTTGTGAGGAGCCAGTGCGGCCGCTGAGGCCTCGTCCATTCCGTCTTCAACCAGTTCCTGCTTTGCCTCTGCCTCGGTTTTGCCGGCCATCATGGCGCGAGCCTGGCTAAGGCAGTTGGCGAACAGGATGGCGTGATGGTCTCCCACCGCATTGTGGGACTGCAGTGGAATAATGAAATCAGCCGGTATCAGCCGGGTGCCCTGGTGAATCAGCTGATGGTAGGCATGCTGGCCGTTGGCGCCAACGCCACCCCAGAGAATCGGGCCGGTCTGGTAATTCACCGGGGCGCCCTGCTGGGTCACCCGCTTGCCATTGCTTTCCATATCCAGCTGCTGCAGGTGATCTGGCAGATATTGCAGATACTCGTCATAGGGCAGAACCGCCTGGGTTTCAGCGCCCCAGAAATTGTTGTACCAGACGCTCAGCAGGGCCATGAGCACTGGCAGGTTGCGCTCGGCAGGTGTTTCCTGAAAGTGGCAGTCCATGGCATGGGCACCCTTGAGCAGGGCACGGAAGTGCTGCATGCCCAGGGTCAGTGCAATGGGCAGGCCGATGGCAGACCACAGGGAATACCGGCCACCGACCCAGTCCCACATCGGGAAGATGTTCTGCTCATCGATACCGAAACGCGTTGCTTCCTGAATGTTGGTGGTGACAGCCAGGAAATGGCTGGCAATCGCTGACTGATTACCGCCATTGGCCAGAAACCATTCCCGCGCAACCAGGCTGTTGCTGAGGGTCTCCTGGGTGCGGAAGGACTTCGACTGCACGAGAAACAGCGTGGTTTCCGGGTTCAGTGCCTTGAGCGTTTCGCTGATGTCGGTGCCATCGATGTTGGCGATGAAATGGCAACGGATGCCGTTCTGAGCAAAGGGAGTCAACGCCTCAACGGCAAGCTTTGGCCCGAGAAACGAGCCGCCAATGCCGATACTGACAACGTCGGTAAATGCTCTGCCGGTGTGGCCGGTGCGCTCGCCCTGGTGAATGGCATTGACCAGCGTTTCCATGCGATCGAGTGTGGCATGAACTTCCGGCACCACATTTTTGCCGGCAACCAGAACCTCAGAACCTGCAGGCTGCCTCAGTGCGGTGTGCAGCGCCGGGCGGTTTTCGGTGATGTTAACGATATTGCCCTGCAACAGGTCGGTTTTACGGGCTTCCAGGTTGCAGGCGCGGGCAAGAGCGCTCAGCGCCTGTAGCACGTCGTCAGTCAGCCGGTTGCGGGAGAAATCCAGTGTCAGCCCGGCGCCTTTGGCCAGATAGCGTTGGGCGCGCCCGGGATCCTGCGTGAATAACTCACGCAGACTGGTGCCGGTCAGTTGTTCCTTGTGGGCAATCAGGGCCTGCCATTCTGGCCGCTGTGTCAGGACCGGGGGCGTCTCAGGCATCAGGGTGTCCTTATCAGGCTTTGCTGTCGCTTGTCGTTCCGTGTCAACGGCTGATGGTAAGGTTGTCGATCAGCCGGGTGGTGCCCAGGAAAGCAGCGGCCAGCAAGGTGATTTCCCGGTCGTTTTCCGTAGCGGGTTTCAGGGTCCGGCTGCTGACAATGTTGAAGTAGTCCGGACGCAGACCGGCACTTGCCAGTGCTTCCCTTGCTTCCTGCTCCAGCGCATCGAAATCAGACCGGCCCTGCTGCACCTGCTCGGCAGTCTGTTGCAGTGTCTGGAAAACAACAGGCGCTTTGGCCCTCTCTGTTTCAGAAAGATAGCCATTGCGCGAGCTTTTCGCCAGGCCATCTTCTTCGCGAACCGTCGGCGCTCCGACGATCTGGACGGGCATCATCAGGTCGCGGACCATTTTGCGGATCACCGCCAACTGCTGAAAATCCTTCTCACCGAAAACCGCAACGTCGGGCTGGATCATATTGAAGAGCATGGTGACCACCGTTGCCACGCCTTCAAAATGGCCGGGGCGGCTGGCGCCACAATGGCCTTCACTGACTTCCGGCACGATGACCTTTGTCTGGCGTGCCATGCCTTCGGGATAGATTTCCTCGGCGGCCGGGGCGAAGACCAGGGTGTTGCCGGCGGCGGCCAGCTTGTTCTGGTCTTCGTTAAGGGTGCGCGGGTACTTGTCCAGGTCTTCGTTTGCGCCAAACTGCATGGGGTTCACGAAAATACTGGTAACCACGATATCGGCGGCTTCTGCAGCTTTGCGAACCAGCGAGATGTGGCCTTCGTGCAGGTTGCCCATGGTGGGTACCAGACCGATGGTTTTACCCTGCTGGCGGTAGCTGCGCAGAATGGAGCGCAATTCTTTCAGTGAGTGTACGGTTCTCATGCTTTGAACGTATGCTCCTCAGCCGGAAATGAGCGTTCTTTGACTGCCCTGGCGTAGGCGGCGATTGCCTCTGGAATGGAAGCGGAATCTGCCAGGAAGTTCTTCACGAAGCGCGGCTTGCGGCCGGTTGTCAGGCCCAGCATGTCGTGCACGACCAGCACCTGGCCGTCAGTGTCGGAGCCGGCGCCAATGCCGATTACCGGTGCCTGTACCGCCTGGGTGATGCGCGCGGCCAGTGTTGCCGGTACGCACTCCAGAAGAATGACGTCGGCTCCTGCCGATTCCAGCTCGCAGGCGTGTTCGATCATGGCTTCGGCTGCTTTTTCATCCCGACCCTGGACCTTGTAGCCACCGAACTTGTTGACGAACTGCGGCGTGAGACCAAGGTGCGCACAGACCGGAACGCCCCGTTCGCTCAGGGCCTGAATGGTGTCTCTCATCCAGTCGGTGCCCTCAAGTTTCACCATGTGGGCGCCGGCACGCATCAGTTCAGCGGCGTTATCGAGAGCGTCGGCCACGGTGCCGTACGACATGAACGGCATGTCCGCCATGATCAGCGAGCCCTTATTGCCCTGAGAGACGCAACTGGTGTGGTAAACCATGTGTTCCATGGTGACCGGAATGGTGCTGTCCTGGCCCTGAAGAACCATGCCGAGCGAGTCACCAATCAGGATAACGTCTACGCCCGCTTCACTGACCACCTGTGCAAACGTGGCATCGTAGGAAGTGAGGGCCGAGAAGGCTTCGCCCTTTTGTTTGTATTCCCGCAGGGTATTGATGGTAACTGCCATAAGATCCTTGCCTTTTGGATGGATGGGGCCAGTAAGGAGCCGGGGTTGCCGGTTGCTGGTTCCCTAGATTAATGCCGGCTCAGGCATGAAACAAGAGCTGCGTGGTGGCGTTAGCCGTGCGGCCGGGGTGGTAGTTTTCGCAGCGGGTTGTCGGGGCATTGCTTGAGCAATCCGCTGACGGGCCGACCATCGGGCAGAGTGAGGTCGGGGTTCAGGTCCAGTAGTGGCAGTAATACGAAATTCCGGTTGGCCAGTTCGGCATGGGGCACCGTCAGGCGCTGATCGTTGATGGTTTCGTTTCCGAATACCAGCAAGTCCAGATCCAGTGTCCGTGGTCCCCAATGGCGTAAACGTTCCCGGCCATGGGCCTGTTCAATCTCCTGCAGGTGGTCCAGGAGTTGGTGAGCACTCAACGTGGTTTGCAGGCGGGCAGCCCCGTTTACAAAATCTGGCTGGTCCTGAGGGCCTACCGGCCGGCTGGCGTAGAACGGTGACTGCGCCAGCAGCGTGGTGTCCGGGAGGCCGGCCAGTTCGGCAACGGCCCGGGCCAGCTGTGCTGCAGGGTCTTGCAGATTACTGCCCAGCCCGATGTAAGCCTCGGTGGTCATGAGTTCGGCCGTTTCTGGGGCGGCTTACGTTTTTTTTTACGTTTGCGCGGGCCGGCCGAGCCTACCTGGGCAATCATCTTTGATTGTCCGGATTCGTCGGTGTTCTGGAAATCGGTCCACCACTGGCCCAGGCCGGGCTCGATCTCGCCGGTGGCTTCGCGAACCAGCAGGAAGTCATAGGCGGCGCGGAAACGGGGGTGGCTCATGGTGCCAAAGGCCCGTTTGCCCTGACGCCGGGGTAAACGCATCTGCAGTTCCCAGATTTCCTTCATGGGGCCGGAGAAGCGTTTGGGAATAGACGTGGACTGCACCTGCTGGCCAATGACCCGGCCAATGGCGCCGTGCAGCGCTGGTTGTACCGGGTCGCCGTTGTCCTGCCGCCGGCGCCACTCAACCTGAAGGGCTGGCCAGAGCATGGCGGCAAACATGAAGTAGGGCGTGACGGATTTACCCTGGGCAATGCGGGCGTCGGTATTGCGAAGTGCCTGTCGGATCAGTTCATCGGACTCACCGGCGTCTATCGCCGCAACGGTTTCCGGGAACAGCGGGGCCAGAAGGTTGTATTCACGAAGCAGGTCATAGGTGGCTTCGCCGTAACCGGCAGAGAACAGTTTCAGCACTTCATCAAACAGGCGTGCCGGCGGGATGTTGGTCAGCAGCGGTGCCAGTTCACGGATCGGTGCCCGGGTTTCCGGCTCGATGTCGAACCCGAGTTTGGCCGCAAAACGAATGGCCCGGAGCATACGTACGGGATCTTCACGGTAGCGGGTTTCCGGATCACCGATCAGACGGATCAGGCGGTTTTTCAGGTCATCAACACCGTTGGCGTAGTCAATCACGGTGAAATCGCGGATGCAGTAGTAAAGCGCGTTGATGGTGAAGTCTCGACGCAGGGCATCCTCTTCCTGGGAGCCATACACGTTGTCGCGTAACAGCTGGCCATGCTCGGACGTTCGGTGCTCGTCGTCGGCGACGTCATCCTGAACGTCTTTGGCGTTGCCCCGGAAGGTGGTGACTTCAATCATTTCCCGGCCGAACACCACATGGACAATGCGGAACCGGCGGCCGATCAACCGGGAATTCCGGAAAAGATCGTGCACCTCTTCAGGCGTTGCATTGGTGGCAATGTCAAAATCCTTGGGTTTGCCACCCAGCAGGATGTCCCGTACGCCGCCGCCCACCAGGTAGGCTTCGTAACCGGATTTGTTGAGCCGGTGCAATACCTTCTTTGCCGGCTCACTGATCATGGTCCGGGAGACATTGTGCTGGTCTCTCGGGATCTCTTGCCGCTGGTAGTGTCTGGCTTTCTTTTTACCGTTACCGGGCATGAAAGAGCGGAGTCTGTCTACAAGTCGTTTTGGCATGGAATTCCGTGATGGCTCTGCGCAAAAACCGGAAGTTTAACGGTTTGAGCAGGCTTTGCCCATGTTTGGCGGGAATTGATGGCCAAAGGGCCGGTTTAAAGCGGGTCTGGAGGAGCTTTTCGGTTGCCGGAAAATCAAAAGGCGGATCCGTTTTCACGAATCCGCCTCGAAAGCGTTGACGATCTGCATTGTTTTTGTTGTTGCCGGGATTATTTGGATTGTTTTGCCCCGTTGTCAGCCCTTATAAGGGGCTTAAGCAATGCAAACGGAAAGCTTTGAATACGCAGAGTGGTCAGGAGCATGCTGCGAATGCTGAAGTAACTGTAGCGCTGCCTGTAAGGCGTTTTTTCTTCTCTACATTTACCATTCGCAATTGCTGTATAACCGCTAAAAAGCTTAGTACCCAAAACGCTCAGTTCGCTTACGCCCTGTTTTTGTTTTTGTTGCCGGGCGTTCGATGCAGCTTCTTGTTTTTGTTATGTCGCTGCGCTGTCACTGTTGTTTTTGTTGTTGTGCGCTTAATAGGTTGCAGCGCCCGTGCCAGTTTTTGTAAATCGTTTAAAATCAGCAAGTTGAAAATTTCCGGGGTGTAAGTGTTACCCCGTATTGGGGTGAGGTGTTACCCCGTGGCGGGTGTTACCGGTTGGAGTGTTACTGTGAGGAACACGCCGGTAACAGTCTGAAATGGCGATTGGCCTAAGCGTTTCCTCCGCCGCCGGAATTTTTCTTACGCGGAATACCAAGGCGTTGACGGCGCTCCCAGAGAGATTTCCGGCTGATGCCCAGTTTGTGGGCAAGTTCGGTTTCGCTCATGCGGTCTTCGTTTTCCAGAACGTAATGCTGAAAATAATCCTCCAGTGACAGGTCATTGAAGGGTTCCGGGGTTGGTGCTGATGTGGGTTCGTTATCGCCTTCCACCAGGGTTTCGGGGATATGTTCGTCGTCCGGGTCGCTGTCCAGATCCAGTACCGCCGGCGTGATTTCTTCACCGTCTACTAGAATGGAGGCCCGCTCGATTGCGTTTTCCAGTTCCCGAACGTTGCCCGGCCATCGATACCGCTCAAGCAGCTGCATGGCTTCGGGGCTGAGGTTGAGTTTGGGGCGACCGAGCTTTTCAGCCTGTTGTTGCAGGAAGCGCTGCGCCAGGCCGAGAATATCGGAGCGGCGTTCCCGCAGGGGCGGTATGCGGACCTGCATGACATTCAGCCGGTAATAAAGGTCTTCGCGGAATTCTCCGGTGCGGGTCATGGCTTTCAGGTTGCGATGCGTGGCGGCGATCATGCGCACGTTCACTTTCCGGCTTTCGGTCGAACCCACTCTGCGGATTTCGCTTTCCTGCAACACTCTCAGCAGCCGGGCCTGGGCCTCTGCCGGCAACTCACCGATTTCGTCCAGGAACAGGCTGCCTCCATCGGCCGCCTCAATAAGGCCGGTACGGGCTGAAACCGCACCGGTGAAGGAGCCTTTTTCGTGACCAAACAGCTCCGATTCAATCAGGCTTTCCGGAATGGCCGCGCAGTTCACCGAAATGAGTGGTTTCCGGGCCCTGGGGCTGAGCAGGTGTAGTGCCCGGGCGGCCAGTTCCTTACCGGTGCCGGACTCACCCAGTATCAGTACCGTGGTTTCAGTGGGCGCCACTTTCCGGATCAGGGTGAACACTTTCTGCATCGGCTCGCACTGGCCGAACATGATGCTGGAGGGGTCGCCCTCTTCGGTGTCGGCCGGGGTTCCGGCAGTGTCATCACTGTCGGGGTGGCTGTCAGTGGTTTTGCGGGCCAGAATGTTTTCCACAGCAGCCAGCATTTCGTCGTGGTCAAAAGGTTTGGCAATGTAATCCACGGCGCCCATTTTCATGGAGTCCACCGCTGACCGGAGGCTGGCATAGCTGGTCATGATCAGCACCGGGGTGTTGGGCGCCCGGTTGATCATTTCAGTACCGGCCGCGCCAGGCAGCCGGAGATCGGTGATGATCAGGTCAAAACCGTCCGGTTCCAGCTCTTCTGCATCTTCCACAGAAATCGCGTCTGCCACTTCATAGCCGGCATGCTGAAGCAGCTTGCGCACGGCAGAACGGATAATGTCTTCATCTTCAACAATCAGAATACGAGGCATAGGGTGTTCATGACCTTTCGTTCGGGCTGCTGTTGCCGGTATCGGTTTCAGGCTCACAGGCTGGTAGACGCAGTCTCACGCAGGTGCCCCGGTTGCTGTCACTGTTGGCGGGGCTTTCAACCTGAATGTGCCCATAGTGCTCTTCAACAATGCTGTACACCAGAGACAGGCCAAGGCCGGTGCCTTTGTTGGGGGCCTTGGTGGTGTAAAACGGCTCAAAAACATGTTCAAGCTGGTCGGCGGGAATGCCGGAGCCGTCATCTGTTATTTCGATGATAGCGGAGTAGCCGTCGGTGTTTCCACTGATCCGTACGTTGCCACCCTCGGGAGAGGCATCGCGGGAGTTGGCCAGCAGGTTGACGAAAACCTGCACCAGTCGTTGCTCGTCACCCATGATGTAAAGGTCTGCAGGGCATTCGTTCAGGTAATGAATGCCCATTCCCCTGTCGCTCAGAGACAGCAGGTTGATGGATTCAGCCACACACCGGTACAGGCTGACCGGCTCGTAGCGGTTGGTCTGACTATGATTGCCGGTGCGCGCAAAATTCATCAGTGACTGAAGGATATTGGAGATGCGTCGGGTTTGTTGCTGGATCTGATCCGCCGTTTCCAGAATCGATGGATCATCGGTCTCGAACTTCAGGTTCTGTGCCAGCGATGAAATGCCGGTGACCGGGTTACCAATTTCGTGGGCGACCCCCGCTGCCAGCCGGCCTACCGAGGCCAGCCGTTCGCTGTGGATCAGTTCGTCTTCCAGCAGGCGGGTTTCTGTCTGATCTTCCACCAGGATGATAGACCCGCCTTCCGGGTGGTCCGGGCCACTGAGCGCCGCCTTGTGAAGGTTCAGCCAGTGAGGCTTGCCTCTCAGGTCCAGGCGGTGTTTGTGGCGGTGCAGGTCATCCCCGCGGTTGAAGTCATTCAACAGGGCGTACCAGTGTTCCGGGAGCGCCGTCAGCCTGGCCCCTACAACTTCATCCGCCGGGATTTCGGTCAGTGCTTCTATGGCGTGGTTCCACATCAGAATTTCGCCGTCATCACCCACGGAGCATGCAGGAATGGGCAGATTCTGCAGGGTCTGGCGGTAATGTCTGCGCAAGTTGTCCAGTTCGCCGGCCAGCCCGGTTAGCTGGCTCTGATAGTCGCCCAGCGCGCGTTCGACATAGCGAATGTCCTGGCCAGTGGTTTCACCGGTAACAGGCTTGAAGCCCAGATGCCTTTTGACGATGTCCCGGGCAATAGATGGCCCGAGCAGGCCGGACAGATTGACTTCAACCTGGTCACGCAACCGCCGCAACTGATAGGGGCGGAACTCCACCATTGGCAGCTTCAGTTGAGCCAATGCCCGCTCTACTTCGCGCCGCGCTACCGAGGTGCCCAGAGGGTCGGTGAGATGCTGAATGAATTCGTTGGAGGAGGTTGCCAGCAGTTCCCGGCGCTGGGGGCGTGATAACGCGCCCACGGAGCAGGACTGGGCGGCGCTGATTTCTTCCGGCGAGGTCCGGCTGAAGATCGACACCAGAATGAACACGCTGGCGTTGATCGCCAGACTGAAAAACGTCAGCAGGTACCAGTTATCTTCGGACGGGCTGACCGGCAGTTGCAGTACATACAGCAACTCGGTGGCGTAGGAGAAAGGAAGGACCATGGTCAGGGCCCAGATAAACAGTCCGGTCAGCAATCCGGCGATCAGGCCGCGGCGATTACCCTGCCGCCAGTAGATGACACCCAGTGCACCGGGCAGCAGTTGCAGCGTACCGGTGAGCGAAATGGCGCCAAGAATCTGGAGTTCGAGATGTTGACCGACCAGTTCATGGAACAATAATGCCAGAAACAGGATGACCGCGATCAGCAGGCGCTTGACCCATTGCAGCCACCGATAGATGTCGGCCTGATCCCGTGGGGTTTTCAGCGGCAGAACAACGTGATTGAGCAGCATGCCGGAAAGCGCCAGAGTGCTGACAATCATCAGGCCGCTGGCGGCGGAAAGGCCGGCAATGTAAAGAAAGAGTGCCAACTGCGGCAAACCCAGAGCCTGGGCAATGCCAATACTGAAAAATGCGGGCGGCATATCCACGGCAAGCGCCTGGCCGCCCCAGGCGATCAATGGCACCGGCAGCCCGATGAGCAGCAGATACAGCGGCAATCCCCAGCTGGCTTTGGTCAGTGCCCTGGAAGAAGGGTTTTCCGCGAAAGTCATGTGGTACATGTGGGGCAGTACCAGCGCGGAGGCAAAGGACATCAGGGCCAGGGCGCGCCAGCTGCCATCGCCGCTGGGGTTTATTGATGGCTCGAAGGTGAACCAGCTTTGCAGCCCACCCATGCCGCCAAGCACTGAAAACACGATAATTCCGCCCAACACCAGCAAGGCGATGACCTTGACCAGAGAGTCGAAGGCAATCGCCAGCACCAGGCCCTCGTGATTGCCGGTTCTCTGGTGCCGGCGCGCGCCAAACAGGATGGTGAACATAACCACGAACAGGCTGAACATGACGGCGATCAGCTTCGGGGAGGTATCCGGCGCCATCAGGCTTGCTGACAACGAAACCGCCTGAATCTGCATGCTCAATAACGCCAGTATCGCAGCGCCGGAGCAGAGTGTAACCAGGGTGCCTGCCCATTGACTGCGATACCGATAGGCAAAAAGGTCGGCCAGCGAGGTGAGCTGGTGAGCGCGGCTGATTCTGAGGATGGGGTTCAGCAATACCGGCGCTAACAGAAAGGCGACACTGATCCCCATGTAATAGGCCACGAAGTCGTAGCCGGATTCAACAGCCATGCCAACGGCGCCGTAGATTGCCCAGATGCCGGCAAAAACGCCGAGGCTGAGCGTGTAAACCAGCGGATGTCTGACCCAACTGCGTAGCGTTGGTGTCTGTTCGGTGGCCCAGGCAATACCGAACAGCAGTAGCAGGTAGACAAAGCTGGCCAATAGGAGGCCGGTAGCGTTAAAACTCATGTGGATGTTGCCTGGATGTCAGGGGAATGGTTTGGCGCCGCCAATGTGCCCGCCCCCATGCCAGCACGTCATCAACGGCGCTGCGGGCCAGGCCGGGCGGCGGGCATTGTCCCAGAGCGGTCAGTGCCTCAACGAGGTTGGCGGCTGGCCGGTTGTCGTCAAGCGCCGCTGCATGGGTCTGCTTGCTCAATTTCTGGCCTTCATTATTCAGAATTACCGGTATGTGCAGCCACTGAGGCGGTCCGGAGCCCAGAGCGTGATAGATCTGCTGTTGCTGGGCCGTCATTTCCAGAAGATCTGAGCCCCGCACAACATGGCTGATGGCCTGGTCAATATCATCAACGACCACGGCCAGTTGATAAGCATAGAAGCCTTCTTTGCGCAGGAGTACCGGATCATCAATTTCTGCACGAACCTGTTGCTGCTGTGGTCCGAGCAACTGGTCCCGCCAATGGCTGATTTCATCTCTCAGAGCAAAGCGAACAGCGTAAGGAGTGTCGCCGGATGCCGGTGTGCCTTCCCGGCAGCGGGCTGGATGGTAGCCGCTGTGGGCCCGAAGCTGTTTGCGGGAGCAGCGGCAACGGTATGCCTGACCCTGTGCCAGCAGGTGCTCAATGGCAACCTGATAGGCATCGTGTCGCTTTGACTGAAAGCAGACCGGTTCGTCGGGGAACAGTCCGTGGCAATCGAGAGAGTGCAGTATCTGACCGGTGGCTTCCGGCGGTTCCCTCAAGGGGTCCAGATCTTCAATGCGAACCAGCCAGTCACCACCAGCTGTGCGGGCTTCCAGCCAGCTTGCCAGCGCGGTAACGAGGGAGCCGAAGTGCAGCGGTCCTGTGGGGGAGGGCGCAAAGCGCCCGCGGTACCGTGGTTGCTCCATAGCGACTCAACAAGCCGGCTACCAGGGCGGCCGGCTTTCGATAGGGATCAGATGCCGGTCTGGCGCTCGCGGATTTCTGCCAGGGTCTTGCAATCAATGCACAGGGTGGCCGTGGGGCGGGCCTCCAGGCGACGAATGCCGATTTCCACGCCGCACTGGTCGCAGAAGCCATAGTCATCTTTGTCGATGCGATCAATGGTCTGATCGATCTTCTTGATCAGCTTGCGCTCCCGGTCGCGGGTGCGCAGTTCCAGGCTGAACTCTTCTTCCTGGGTTGCGCGATCGCTGGGATCCGCGTAATTTGCCGCGTCTTCCTGCATGTGGTGCATGGTGCGGTCGACTTCTTCCATCAGCTCCTGCTTCCACTTGAGCAGCAGGTCCTTGAAGTGCTGGAGCATCTCCGCACTCATGTATTCTTCACCCTTTGCCATTTCATAAGGGGTGAAGTTGGTAAAACGTTCGCTTGGCTGTTGAGCAGTCTTTGCCATGTAACCCGGCCTCTTGTTTGTACTTCACAAGAACGCTTTGCTTCCGCCGCGCCAGCACCTTCGCTGTGCGGACTACCCTGAATAAAGCATTCGTCCTGAAACGGGAATTGGCGGAAAATAGCAGATAAGTTGCGAGGGTGCCAGCCTTGTGACACCGACTTTTGCGGAGATCACATGAAGTTTCCTGAACCTTTGGTAGAAGGGCGGCTGATTCGTCGCTACAAACGTTTTCTGGCCGATGTGCTGTTGCCCGATGGTAGCGAGGTTGTTGCCCATTGTCCGAACACCGGTTCGATGCTTGGTTGCCAGCCGGAAAATGCCCGGGTCTGGCTGAGCCGGAGCGATAATCCAAAGCGAAAACTGAAGTACACCTGGGAGCTGGTGGAAACCGCACCAGGCCAACTGGCCTGCGTGAATACCGCCCGGCCCAACGCCCAGGCCCGGGAGGCGATTGAAAACGGTGTAATTTCAGAGCTTGCGGGATACCGTGAGTGTCGCAGCGAGGTCCGGTACGGCGTCGAGAAGAGCCGGATTGACCTGCTGCTGTCTGGTCACGACGACCAGCCCGATGCCTGGGTAGAGGTAAAGAATGTGACGCTGGCCGAGGGTGGCCAGGGCTTTTTTCCCGATGCGGTGACCGAGCGCGGGCAAAAGCATTTACGGGAACTGATGGCACAGGTTGCTAAAGGTGATCGGGCCGTTCTGCTTTTTGTGGTGAACCATACCGGTATTGAGCAGGTCAGGCCGGCGGATCATATCGATGTCCGCTATGGCCAGTTGTTGCGGCAGGCATGTGAAGCGGGTGTGGAAGTGCTCGCTTACAGGGCCGAGCTGATTGGCGATGACGGTAACCCCACGGGTTGCCTGGACATGGCAAAAGCATTGCCGGTTGATCTTGAGCTGTAGGCAAGCGTGACAAATGCGCCCGGCACCACATTCAGCCGGGCGTCATCGGTATTACTGCTTGGGCAGAATGGCGTACCGCATGCGAGTGCCATGGTTCAGAGACATGACGATTTCGTCTGCGTCCAGCCGGTGCGGGAAGTAACAGCCGGATATTTTCGCGCTGGCAATGCTGGCGCCTTCCATTCGGGTCCTGGAAAAGTCGATGCCCCTGATGTCAGCGCCCCGGAAGTAGGCGTGCCGGAGGTCCAGGCCGGTAGCATCCAGCCCTCTCAGGTCCAGCCCCCTGAAATCCCCATGCGCAAAGCTGGGAAGTTCCTGGAGCCCGGCTTTCTGTTCGTTGAAGGCTTTGACATCTTCATTCCGCAATATTTCATAAAGCGGATGATCGATTTTCTGCAATTCGTGCTCGTTGAAGTCTTCCATGGTCTGCCCCGTGACAGTGTTCGTTGTATCCCGCAGTATAGTGTCCCGGATTGCCAGGTCGAGACACTGGCTATTTCTACCTGCCTGCCAGGCCCAGATGCTGGCGGATTCTGTCGGCAACGGCTTCGGCTACGTGCTCCTGGTCCGTGTGCAGATGAATCGTATGACTCTTTTCTTCGGGCGATAGTGGTTCGAACCAGCTTTGCTGGGCGTCCAGCAGTGCTTCTGTAGCTTCAGAAGCGTCGCCTTTGCGCTTTCGAATCCACTCCCGGCGCAGCTGTTCCGGCGCTTCGCAATGCAGAAGCAGGAACGGCACACCCTGATTCTCCGCAACCTCGGCCAGCAGTGCCCGTTCCTCGTGTTTCAGGCTGGCGGCATCAACAATAACCGACAGGCCGTCAGCCAGCAGTTGAGCGGCGCGTTGCGCCAGTTGCTGATAGGTTTGTCGGGTCGCTTCCGGGCTGTACAGATCGGTACCGATGCCGGATTTGCTGTCGTCCAGCGGACCCAGGCCATGCAGGCGTTTGCGTTCAATATCCGAGCGCAGACGAACCAGCTCAAGTTCCTGGGACAGGGCAGCGCTGACACAGGTCTTGCCGCTGGCGGATAGCCCGGTTGTGGCCAGCAGATAATGGTTGGGCATGGCTTCGCAGTCATCGGCCAGTTGGGCGTAGGTGCGATAGCTCTGCATCAACCCGGCTTTCTCGTCTTCACTCAGGCCCGGATTGCCCATGGTAAACAGGGCAATCTTACCCCGGACCATCGCCCGGTATGCCTTGTACAGGGGCAGCAGGGCGAGGCCTTCGAAGTCTCCCCGGTACTCAAGGTAGGTGTTCAGAACCAGATTGGCCAGCGCGGGCTCCTGTCGGGATTCGAGATCCATCAACAGGAAGGCCAGGTCGTTAATGACATCGATACACCGGAACGGGTCGCTGAACTCGATGCAGTCGAAGACGGTCACCTGGTCATCGAATACCGTAATGTTGGCCAGGTGCAGATCGCCGTGACACTCGCGAACCAGGCCATTGGCCCGGCGTGAAGCAATCAGTTCCCGCTGACGTTCGAACGTGGTGCGGGTCCACTCTTCCAGGTTGTCCAGTTGCTTGAGCAGCTCCGGATCATCCAGCAGCGGTCGAATCTGATCGAAATTTTCCTGCATCGCGGCGTAAACCGCTTCCGGAGTGCCAAGGGGCTTGTCATCCGGGATCGGCGGCAGCGAATCATGGAACTGAGCCACCTGACGGGCCAGGCCGGATAGCAGCTCCGGGGGCAGGTCACCCCGCTCCTGGCGTTTGTCGAATAGTTGGGCCTGATCGAACTGACGCATGCGAATGGCGTATTCAAAGGGCTCACCGGGGCCGTTAATTTGTGGCTGTTCCGGTGTTCCGGTGATCGGCAAAACCTCCAGATAGAGGTTGGGCGCCAGGCGCTGATTCAGGCGGAGTTCTTCTTCGCAGAAGTGTTTTCTGCGATCAAGGGTCGAAAAATTGAGAAAACCGAAGTCCATCGGCTTTTTGATCTTGTAGGCGTAGTCGCCGGTAAGAAGAACCTGGGAAATATGGGTTTCAATAACCTGAAAGTCTTCCACTGGATGGTCGTACAGTCCCGGGTTCTGCAGTGCCTGAATCAATGTGGTTTCGGCGTTGGCGCTCACTAGTGTGCTCCTGGTTCAGTGAAGCTGTTGATTTTTATCGGTCTACTATAACGGGCTGATTACAGAAATAACACACAACAAGGCTGCCGGTGGTATCGTCCGGTTCGTTATAATCCGGCCATGACTCAATCCCGATCTTCCCGTAAAAAGTCTTCAGGCGGCGGCTTGCTGCGTTTATTGCTGCGAATTGGCCTGCTTGGCGTTGTTTTCCTCGCCGGCTGGATGATTTATCTGGACGCAGAAGTAACGTCCCGTTTTGAAGGCCGACGTTTTGAGGTGCCGTCCCGGGTATACGCCCGGCCGCTGGAATTGTATGACGGTGCCAGTGTGACCGCCTCCGGGCTTGTGACGGAGCTGGAAATGGCCGGTTATCGTAGCGGTGACGGCCTGCGGCCCGGCAGTTACCAGCGCAACGGCGAACGGTTTGTGATTTCTACCCGGGGATTCGAGTTTCCGGATGGCGAAGAACCCCGGCGCCAGCTATCGCTGACCATCAAGGACGACCGGGTAAATTCGCTCTCAGTGCGGTCGGGGCCGGAATCTGCGGTTATCAGGCTGGAACCGGCGCGGATTGGCGGAATTTATCCCGCGCATCGGGAAGATCGTGTGCTGGTACAACTGGCGGATGTGCCCGAACGGCTGACCGGTGCCCTGCTGGCGGTGGAGGATCAGGATTTCTATGATCACTTCGGGGTTGCGCCATTGTCCATTGCACGTGCGATGTTGGCGAATATCCAGGCCGGACGGATTGTTCAGGGCGGCAGTACCCTGACCCAGCAACTGGTGAAAAACTTCTTCCTGACCCGTGAACAGACCCTGGTGCGCAAGGCCAATGAAGCCTTGATGTCGGTGTTGCTGGAATGGCACTACGAAAAAGACGATATTCTGGAGACCTATCTGAACGAGGTTTACCTGGGACAGGCCGGGAACCGGAGCATCCATGGCTTTGGTCTGGCCAGCCAGTTCTATTTTGGCGAGCGGTTGAAGGATCTGGGCGTGCACCAGATGGCTCTGCTGGTGGCGATGGTTAAAGGGCCGAGTTATTACAATCCTCGCCGGTACCCGGAGCGGGCCCGGGAAAGGCGGAACCTTGTGCTTGGGCAGATGGCGAAAGCCGGCCTGCTTACAAGCTCGGAATCCCGTCAGGCTGTCGGGCGCTCCCTGGATATCACTGAGCGGCCTTCGTACAGTGATAACCGCTACCCGGCCTATATTGACCTGGTGCGCCGGCACCTGTCCCGGGAGTATCGCCAGCAGGACCTGCAGAGTGATGGTTTGCGCATATTCACCACCCTGAATCCGGCGGTGCAGCAGGCGTCGGAAACGGCGGTCCGGGATATGTTGCCGAGACTTGCCGGCAAGGACACTATGGAAGCCGCTTTGGTGGTCACCGCCAAAAACAGTGGCGAAGTCGTAGCGCTGGTGGGCGGAAAAGACCCCGAGTTTTCGGGGTTTAACCGTGCTGTGGATGCCCGCAGGCCGATTGGGTCGCTGATCAAGCCCTTTATCTACCTGACAGCTTTGCAGCAGCCCGAGCGCTATACCCTGATTTCACCGGTGCTGGACCGGGCCTTCACTCTCGAATTTGATGACGGCAAGCGCTGGCAACCGTCGAACTACGATGGCGAGCAACGGGGGGAGGTGCCGCTGCATCGTGCGTTGTCGCGCTCATACAACCTGCCCACCGTTAGGGTCGGTCTGGATGTGGGTATACCGGAGGTACAGAAAACGTTGAGGGCCTTTGGGGTCGACGCCCCGATACCGGATTATCCCTCGATGTTACTGGGCACCCTGGCGCTGACGCCGGTTGAGGTTGCGCAGATCTATCAGGGCCTGGCCTCGTCCGGCTTCAATACGCCCCTGCGGACGATCCGGGAAGTGACAGACGCGCACAACGAACCTCTGTCTCGCTACAGCCTGGAAGTGGATCAGGTAGCCGATGCATCCGCGGCGCATCTGGTTCAGTACGTGATGCAGGAAACCGTGCAGGAAGGTACCGGTCGCTCAGTTTATAACTGGTTGCCGGAGCGGCTTACGCTGGCCGGTAAAACCGGCACCACAGACGATGGCCGCGATTCCTGGTTTGCGGGCTTCAGTGGTGATTTGCTGGCCGTTGCCTGGGTTGGCCGGGATGACAATGGCCCTACCGCATTAACGGGTGCATCCGGCGCTTTGCCGGTGTGGTCGTCCATGATGGCCAAGGTGCCACAGCATGGGTTCTCGCCGGTCGTGCCCGATGGTGTGCGCTATCACTGGGTTGACGCTGAGCAGGCAGCGCTGACAGACGAAAACTGCGACAATGCCCGTTTGATGCCGTTCATCACTGGTAGTGAGCCGGAGCGTCGCATAGAGTGTGACGGCAACGTTGGCGGCCAGATACGTAGTTGGTTTAAAGGATTGTTTCAATGAATAAACAGGTATTACTGCGCACCGGATTGATGACGCTGGTTTTGGCGATTGCCGGTTGTGCCAGCGGCCCCGGCAGCGAATCGATTTACGTGCCTATGGGTGGTGAATCAAAGCCTGAGGCTCCTCAGCCACCCGATGCTACCGACGATGAGCAGGATTCCGAAGAACCGGTGTGGCGCAAAAGCGAGCAGCCCGAAGTGGAAGAGCCTGAAGCGCCTGCCCGTTCACCGAGTTACCGGGAATCCGGAGATGAGCTGCCATCGGCAGCATTGGCGCTGATCCGGGAGGCAGACCAACGCTTGAGTAAGGGTGACTCAAGTGGTGCTATTGCCAGTCTGGAACGGGCTCAGCGCATTGCGCCGCGGTCACCGGAGATCTATTTCAAGCTTGCTGAGGGTTATGTGCAAAGCGAGAATCTGGGTTCTGCCGAACAGTTCACGCTCAAAGGCTTGTCGTTGGCAGGTAATGACACCCGCATGCAGAGGGCAGGCTGGTTGTTGCTGGCGGATATTCGTCGGGCGAGAGGTAATGTGGCAGGAGCCGATCAGGCGGAAGCAAGAGCCAGTGCCCTGTAGGGATGGTATTCGTTAAACGGACGAGCGGTGGAGGCCGTTAAGCACTCCACCGCCGTCGATACACCGTTGATCAGAGAGTCGTCATGACCTTTCTGGCGGCAGCAATGGTGTCTTCAATGTCTTTATCAGATAGCGCCGCACAGACAAAGCCTGCCTCGAACGCTGATGGGGCGAGATAAACGCCTTCATTCAGCATTCCCTGGAAAAACTTCTTGAAACGCTCCACGTCGCAGGCCATCACCTGATCGAAACGGCTGATGTTGGGCTCTTCAGTGAAGAAAAGACCAAACATGGCGCCGGCACTCTGAACGGTCAACGGGATACCGGCTTCGTCAGCAGCCTGCTTCAGGCCTTTGGTGAGACGGCTGGTCTTTTCCGCCAGACGGTCATGAAAACCGGGCTCGGAGATGGCGTTCAAGGTGGTCAGGCCGGCGGTCATGGCCAACGGGTTACCGCTCAGGGTACCAGCCTGATACACCGGACCCAGCGGCGAAATGTGTTCCATGATTTCCCGCTTGCCTCCGAATGCACCGACCGGCAGGCCGCCACCGATGACCTTGCCCAGAGCCGTGAGGTCCGGTGTTACGCCATAGAGGCCTTGCGCGCCGCCCAGAGAAACCCGGAAGCCGGTCATTACTTCGTCAAAGATCAGCACGGTGCCGTGTTCATTGCACACTTCCCGAAGGCCTTGCAGAAAGCCTTCTGTTGGCGGAATACAGTTCATGTTTCCGGCAACCGGCTCAACAATAATGGCAGCAACCTCGTCACCGATTTCCTTGAACGCTTCCCGCACGCCGTCGATGTCGTTGAAATTCAGCGTAATGGTATGTTCGGCCAGGCTGGCTGGAATGCCCGGGGAATTAGGCACGCCCAGTGTAAGGGCACCGGAACCGGCTTTTACCAACAGTGAGTCCACGTGGCCGTGGTAGCAGCCTTCAAATTTCACGATCTTGTCCCGACCGGTGTAGCCACGAGCCAGGCGAATGGCACTCATGGTGGCTTCGGTGCCGGAGTTGACCATGCGCACCAGATCAATGGATGGCACCAGTTCGCAGACCTTCTTCGCCATTTCGGTCTCGATGGCTGTGGGAGCGCCGTAGCCGATGCCCAGATCTACCTGGGCGTGCAGGGCGTCTTTGATGCGCTGGTCTGAGTGACCGAGAATCATCGGGCCCCAGGAGCCAACGTAGTCGATGTAGCGGCGGTCATCTTCGTCAAACAAGTAGGCGCCTTCGGCATGCTTGAAGAACAGCGGAGTGCCGCCCACGCCCTTGAATGCCCTGACCGGCGAGTTCACGCCACCGGGAATGTACTTCTGGGCCTGTTCAAAAAGGGTTTCCGAATGGGTCACTGTGAGCTCCTGTCAGTATGATTTGCGAAATATGGATGATAAGTGGCGAATAATTGCGCGAACGTTCTGGCCCGGTTTTCAATCTGTTCGGGTGTTCCGCCAAACAACCCGCCTACTACTGCAAGCAGATCAGCACCGGCTGTGATTAATGGTTCGGCATTGTCTGTTGTGATGCCGCCAATGGCGGTTACCGGCAACCCGAGGGCTCTGGCCTGTGTCAGTACCGAAGCATCCGCAGGCGGTGCTCCCGGTTTTGTGTTCGAGTTATAGAATCGCCCGAACGCCAGATAATCCGCGCCGTTGGCTTTGGCGGCACGGGCCAGATCCAGGCGGTGGTGGCAGGTTATGCCGATAATCGCATCCTCGCCAAGTAGTGCCCGGGCCTGTGGCAGGGAGCAGTCTTCCTGTCCCAGGTGCACACCGCTGGCCTTTACCCGCCTGGCAAGCGAGGGATCGTCATTGATCAGCAAAGGCACCCCGGCCTGGCCGCATAATCGCGCCAGACCGGAGGCCTGGCTCAGTCGCTCGGCGGCTGTAGCGGTCTTGCTCCGGTACTGTACCAGCACGGCACCACCCTTCAGCGCTGCCTCTACTGCTGGCAGCAATTGGCTGGCCGGTGTCAGCTGGTCGTCAGTGATGGCATAAAGTCCCGGAATCAGTGTTCCCACAGAATGCCCCGGTCCGGGATTCGCTGGCCTTTGCCGACGGTCAATGCGTGCAGCAGGGTCCGGTGCACATAGTTCTGAGCCTGGGAAATAGCCGCTCTGGGCGAAAGTCCGCAGGCCCTTCCGGCCGCAATGGCTGCAGCCAGCGTACAGCCGGTGCCATGGTATTCGTTGGCGCCAATACGCTCAATCTCCCACTCCATAGGCTCGGGAGCATGGTTGAATAGCGTATTGATAATATGAATGCCCGAACCGTGGCCGCCAGTGGCAAGCACAGACTCACAGCCAGTCTCCATCAGGTTCCGGGCGGCTGTGGCGGTATCATCGCTGCCGCCCAACAAGGCCAGTTCTTCGCCATTTGGCGTGAGCATTTCGGCTCTGGGAAACAGCTTATCCTTCATGGCCTGCACCAATCGGGTATCGGCCAGATCGCCGCCGCCGGCTGCCTTGATAACCGGATCCGCAATCACGGGTACCCCTGGCAGGGTTTCCAGGAATTCAACCAACACTTCCAGAACGTCGGCATTACCCAGCGCTCCGGTTTTCACCGCATGAATGGGCACGTCATTGGCCAGACACTGCAGTTGCTGGCGAATCAGCTCGGGATTCACAGCTTCAGCGCCCAGAACATTGTGGGTGTCCTGAACCGTGAGGCAACTGAGCACTGGCAACGGATGAGCGCCAAGAGAGGTGATGGCCTGAATGTCGGCCTGGATGCCGGCGCCGCCGGAGGGGTCCAGGCCGGACAATACCAATACATGGGGACGGGTATAACGTTTGTTGATGACCTTGCCTCCTCAGAAAGGTTTTACCACCGCCAGGATAACCACTGCCAGCAGGATGAGTACCGGTAATTCGTTGAACCAGCGGTAAAATACGTGGCCTCGTGTGTTCTTGTCATCCCGGAAGACTTTTACCAGATGGCCACAATAGAAGTGGTACGCAATCAGCACCGCAACCAGCAGCAATTTGGCGTGTAGCCAGCCCTGGCTGAAATAGCCGGACAGATTGTAACTGAGTAGCCAGATGCCAAAAATAACCGTGGCTATCATTGATGGCGTGGTGATGCCCCGGTAGAGCTTGCGTTCCATGATCTTGAAGCGTTCGCGACCCGCGTGATCCTCGCAGGCGGCGTGGTACACAAATAAACGGGGCAGATAGAAAATGCCGGCAAACCAGCACACCAGAGAAATAATATGAAAGGCTTTCACCCAAAGCATGGATCAGCTCCGTCGGTATTGATAATAACTTTCGATGTCGGATTTAAGTACCACACCATAAACCCGCTGGATCATCGGAGCCACATGACGTTGTACGTATAGCGCTTCTGCGCGGGTGCTGTCGAATTCGTTCAGCGCTTCTTCCAGCGTGGCCTGGTACTGCACCGGTGCAAGATCCCGACGGTTGGCAGGAATCGCCATAAGGTCAACACTTTTGGGTGGTTCAATGCCTTCCTCCCGAACTTCTTCTTCGCAATCTTCCAGGTAGCGTGCCAGATCCACGGCGGGCAATAGTGCCGTTGGTCCCTGGCCTCCTTCTACCAGTAGCCATTTCGGTTCTGATTTCAGGGCTTTCCTGGCCTCTTCGACGGTCAGTTCCCGTTCCGTTCTCAAAATGCTCCGGTCCATGATTGCGCCCACTGAGACCCGGCGAAGCGCCTGGATAACCGGCGAACTCTGATAACTGAGCCCCTGGCTTTTCAGTATGGTCAGGAACAGGGACTTTTTGCCGAAGGCTTCACTGGTCACAAGACTGGCGGTGGTGATGACCAGCATGCCCGGCAGAATGATGTTCGGGTTGCGTGTCAGTTCCATGAGGGCCATCAGGGCGGCGAGAGGGGCCTGCAGAATAGCCCCCATCATTGCTCCCATTCCCAGCATGGCATAAAAGCCAACGGAAGAAGCCTGTTCCGGGAACATATAGCCCCCAACAACCCCCATAGCGCCGCCAATGGTGGCACCCATGAAAATGGTAGGGCCTATCACTCCGCTGGGCATGCCCAGACCAATGGTCAACCCGGTGATCAGAAGCTTGGCAACGCCAACGCCCAGCAGCAGCCAGAATCCGAGCTCGCCATGCATGGTGTCGCTGACGGTGTCGTAGCCAATGCCCATGGTTTCCGGAACGAGTAGCGCAAAAGGCACCATCAGTAAGCCTGCCAGAGTGATTCGCAGCAGTACCGGCCTGTGATGATAGCGCCCCATGCTGTCCACCAGATGAATGAAACCGGCGGCGGCAATGCCGATAATTACCGCGATGACCAGGATCCAGGGAATCTCCAGCAGGGAGTTCATGGTCAGGGCCGGTACACTGAATGCTGGTTCGGCCCCGTACACCGCCTGGGTGACGATAGCGGCACTCACCGCGGCAAGAATGATGGGCGTGAAACCGGCGATGCTGTATTCCATCATCACCACTTCCATGGCGAAGATGACACCGGAGATGGGGGTGTTGAATGAGGCTGAAATGGCGGCGGCACAGCCACAGGCAACCAGCGTTCGAATGCTGTTGTTGGGCAGGCGCATCCACTGGCCCAGCAGACTGGAGAATGCCGCGCCCAGATGTACCGCAGGTCCTTCCCGGCCGGCTGATTGCCCGGTAGCGACGGTAGTGACACCGGCAATGAACTGGACCACGGCGCTTTTAAAGGAAATGTAACCCTGGTGGTAATTCAGCCGTTCCATGATATGAACGACGCCCACCTTGCGATCATGGATGGCAAGCCGATGAAGTAGCAGTCCGAGCCCCAGGGCGCCGGTAAGAGGGAGCAGGCCACGGGTGAGGATGTCGAGCTCCTCGAAGCTTTCAGAGCCTGCACCGGGCAGAAAGTATTCCAGCGGCCACTCAATGGCCAGGCGGAAAAGCAGGATGACAGCCCCGGTGACCAGCCCCGAGAGCAGGCCCAGCACCGCCAGTTGCGGAAGGGCGTCCACTCCGGAGAGTTTGCGGCGGAAAACAGGAATCAGGTTTTCTGTGATCTGTTGCCTGATGTTACGCATGGGCGCCGGATTCCGGTTGCGGTGGCAAAGCCATTCAGAGGGTTTTCAGCACATTGTAGCCGTGCCCCGGAAGGGTGCAATAAGTCATTGGCTTATCGTGGTAAACTAATAGCAAATTCTGACCCGATTACGTTGGAGAGAAGAGTGATCAAAACTGGCATCGTTGGTGGTACCGGATACACAGGTGTGGAGCTGCTGCGCATTCTGGCGGTTCATCCGGAAGTTGAGGTGAAGTGCATAACATCCCGCTCTGAAGCGGGCATGCCGGTCGCTGACATGTACCCGAACCTGCGAGGGCATTTCGATCTGGTGTTTTCCGAGCCGGATCCTGCTGTGCTGGCAGAGTGCGACCTGGTGTTTTTCGCAACGCCTCATGGTGTGGCCATGCGTATGGTTCCGGAACTGATAAAAGCCGGCGTGCGGGTGGTGGATCTGTCTGCGGATTTCCGTATCAAGGACCTGGACGTATGGGCTCAATGGTACGGCATGGAACACGAAACCCCTGAGTGGGTTGCCAGGGCAGTCTACGGGCTGCCAGAGGTGATGCGGGATGAGATTCGTCAGGCTCAGTTGGTCGCCAACCCGGGCTGTTATCCCACGGCCGTGCAATTGGGCTTCCTGCCGTTACTGGAAGCGGGGCTGGTGGATTCAGGCCGGTTGATTGCTGACGCCAAGTCCGGCGCCAGTGGTGCCGGTCGTCAGGGGAAAATCGGAATGCTGCACGGGGAGGTGGGCGAGAGCTTCAAGGCCTATGGTGCTTCTGGCCACCGCCATTTGCCGGAAATTCGTCAGGGTCTGAGCGCCGCTGCCGGTAAGCCGGTGGGCGTGACTTTCGTGCCCCACCTGGTGCCGATGGTTCGTGGCATTGAGGCCACGTTGTACGCTGAACTGAGCGACTCCGCCGATTTTGATCGTCTGCAGGCGTTGTTTGAAGAGCGCTACAAAGATGAACCTTTTGTTGACGTTATGCCGTTTGGCAGTCATCCGGAAACCCGCAGTGTGCGCGGGGCCAACCAGTGCCGTATGGCGCTGCACCGTCAGGAGCAGAGCAACATGGTGATTGTGTCGTCGGTCATCGACAACCTGGTCAAAGGCGCGGCAGGTCAGGCGGTCCAGAACATGAATATCATGTTTGGTCTGGACGAAACCATGGGGCTGGCTGCTCCTGCGCTGTTGCCCTGAGGCTGAATGCAGGTGAGCGAGCGACAGCCGTGTTCTGAAAAATCGGGCAGTGCCAGAATCCCCGGCCGATGGGTTCTGCTTCTGCTGACGTGTGTGTTGTTGGCGGCGATGGTGGGTTATGCCGTGGGCATGGCAGAGCAGAGTCGCCGCTTTTCCATGCTGGAAACCTCCAACAAGGCGTTACTTGAAGAAGTCGCTGATTTGCGCGACCAGAAACACCAGACGCGATTAAAGCTGGCCAGGCTGGAAAGTGACCGGGCTGTTGATACTCAGGCAATGAACGAAGCCAGGAAAACCATTGTTGCGCTGGAAACCCGAGTCTCCGAACTGGAGTCCGATCTCGGTTTCTACCGCAACATCATGTCACCTTCTGAAGCCGAAAAGGGATTTCAACTGGATCGCTTCGTATTGAAATCCACCGGCCAGGAGCGAGTGTTTGAATACGCTCTGGTGGCCATCCAGGCTGGCGATAACGAACGTTTTTTGTCTGGCCGCCTCATCGTTACCATCAATGGAACTCAGGACGGAGACCCGTTGGAGCTCCGGTTGCACGATGTTTCGAAAGATGTGGAAGATGAAGGCATCAGGTATCGGTTCCGGTATTTCCAGGATGTAGAAGGCCGGGTGGTGTTGCCTGAGGGATTTCAGCCGGAAGAGGTGCGAGTCGTCGCCCGCGGGCGCAGCAGCAGTAAGCCTGTTTTTGAAGAAGCCTGGAACTGGGAGGATTTGTTGGTGCGTGAAAGTCCGAATAGTTGATTGTTTTACTCAGGAATACCATAATCACCGACAGATCAATTTTGCCGGAGGCAGACCTTGAGTGTAGTGCAGCAACAAATGGCAGCGCCGTTCTTCTTTAGCGACAGTGCGGTAACCAAAGTACGTGAACTGATAGAAGAAGAGGGCAACCCGGATCTCAAGCTGCGCGTGTTTGTGACCGGGGGCGGCTGTTCGGGGTTCCAGTATGGCTTTTCCTTCGATGAAAATCAGGAGGAAGATGACACCGTAGTGGAACATGACGGCGTGAAGTTGCTGGTGGACCCCATGAGCTACCAGTACCTCGTCGGGGCAACCGTTGACTATCAGGAGGGGTTGCAGGGCTCCCAGTTTGTCGTCCAGAACCCGAATGCCACTTCTACCTGTGGCTGCGGCAGCTCCTTCGCTATCTGACCTTATGCCGGGTGGATTGCACCCAGTATACGCTCGCCTTTCGCTCCGGTTACCTCCGGAACATTGCCGGCCAGCCCCCGCAGGGTTTGCCTGGCCAGCCAGGCAAATGCCACCGGCTCTACCCACTGCGGGTCAAGGCCGAGCTCGGCTGTGGTCCTGAGTGCCACGGCACCAAGCCCCCTCCTGAGTTCTTCCATAAGCAGTGGATTGAACGTACCGCCTCCGCAGGCATAAACCGCCATGCTGGTTGACGTTTCCGGTAGTTGCCGGAGTATTGTGGTAGCCGTTAACTGCAGCAGTGTTCTCTGGACATCTTCGGGTGGCACATCATCAAAGCGTTGCAGATGCGTTTTGATCCAGTCCAGGTTAAAACGTTCTTTGCCGGTGCTTTTCGGTGGCGGTTTCACGAAGTAGGCATCGGATAGCAGGCTCTCCAGCAATTCAGAATTCACGTTGCCTTCGCTGGCCCACTGGCCGCTTTCATCGTAGTGCTTCCCGGTCTGGTCGTAACACCAGGCATCCATCAGCGCGTTGGCGGGGCCGGTATCGAATCCGGTGATCGCTGCGGCTGTATCGGCCGGCAGCCAGGTGATATTGCCAATGCCGCCCAGGTTAAGGATGCACCGATCCTGCTTTGTCGAGCGGAACAACCAGCGATGAAAGGCCGGAACCAGCGGCGCTCCCTGTCCTCCGGCTGCGAGATCACGGCTACGGAAATTCGACACCGTGGTAACGCCGGTCGTCTCGGCAATAACAGAAGGGTTGCCGATCTGTATTGAGAAGGGCGCATTACCGGATGGCTGATGGCGAATCGTTTGTCCGTGGCTGCCTATGGCGTGGATGTCGGTGCGTTCTATTTCTGCGCGGTGGATCAGTTCATTTGCGGCGAGCGCAAAATGTTGGCCGGTCAGAGTGTCCAGCTCCCCGAGTTCGTCCGGGTCAGCGTGATTCCCGATGGCCTGTAAGAGGCGGACCCGCAGATCCTCGGGATAGGGCAGTGAAAAAGTGTCCAGTATCTGTAATCGCTGATCGTCAAACGACACCAGCACAGTGTCTACTGCATCCATGCTGGTGCCTGACATCAGGCCGAGCCAATACTTCGTGCTCATTCGCTCGAAGCCATGGCCAGTTGTTGGGGATCCTCACGAAATACGTTGAACTGGGCGAGTCTCTGCTCCGTGGCCTGCTTGAACCGTGCCATCTCGCTGGACGGGATCGGCTTGGCGTCCGGCAGTTTCACTGTGCGTGAATTTTTGGCTGCACCATGAATGCGGAATTCATAATGCAGGTGAGGTCCGGTAACCATGCCCGATGAACCCAGGTAGCCAATGGTTTCACCCTGTTTCACCCGGGTGCCGTTCCGTATTCCTTTCGCGATACCGCGCATGTGAGCATACAGCGTCGTGATGTTGTCGCCATGCTGAAGAATAACGGTGCGACCGTAGCCACCCTTCCAGCCGGAGAATTTCACCCGGCCACTACCCGCTGCTTTGATGGGTGTGCCCGGAGGTGCCGCATAGTCAGTACCTTCGTGCGGACGAACCACGTCGAGCACCGGGTGGCGGCGCTGAAGGTTGAACGGTGAGGAAACGCGGGCATTGATCGGGACACGCAAAAAGGCTTTGCGCATGCTCTTGCCTTGCGGGGTGTAGTAGTCGGCATCACCGTTGCTGTCGGTATAAAGCAGCGCCACGTGTTCGCTGTCTCGGTTGATCAGTCGGGCCGACAGTATCCGGCCCGTATCGAACTTTTTCCCGTCTACATACAGTTCTTCATAGACCAGCTCGAATCGGTCACCTTTTCGAATGTCGTAAACGAAGTCGATAACCCAGCCGAAGATGCCGCTCATTTCCATGGTCAGCCGGTCAGTGAGTCCGGCTTCACGGGCGGCGAGGTAAAGGGAGCCGTCAATTTCCCCGGAAGCAAAAACCGGCCGGGCTTCCGGTTCCCGGACTTCGGTTTCTCCGGTGAAGCCTTCGTCGGCTTTAGTGATTTTCAGTGACTCGAGCAAGCTGCGCTTGAGCTCTATTGCGACCAGCTGGCCTTCATCATTGGTACCAAACTGAATTTTCTCTCCCGCATACAGGCTTTGAAGCTTATCCGCTTCGCCTTCGCCATGAATTACAGAAAGCATGATGCCATCGTTAAAGCCGGCTTTTTTGAAGAGCGATGAGAGAGTGTCGCCGGGCTTGATATCGAACGCTTGCCAGTCGATGTCCGGCAGGGATGATTCAGACTGCGGGGCTGCATTCCCGGCCTTGGCCTCTGGCGCTATGGATGCTTGTTGTGCGTTGTCTGGCGCGGCTCCCGTGCTACCGGTCGCGTTGTGGGCGGAAGGGTCCTTTTTCCCGGCATCGCCTTGCTGGTCAAGGTCAATGGTGTAGGACATCCGTTTGGCTTCGACATCAGTGCTGGGACTCATGAGCGCTGCTGTACTGATTACTGCCGTAGCTGCAGCTGCCAGGGTTATGTGTGTCTTCGACAAATTCTTGAGCACGGGCCTCACCCACTTTTGATATGTATTCCGGCAAGTTGTAATGGCTATTTCAACGCCAGATTAATTATAGACCAACAGATTACCGTATATGACGGAAGTGGGACAGTGCCCAACATTACGGTTGATGCCGGGCGTGGTCGAACACCTTTGCCTGACACTGCTATAATGCGCGCCTTAATTTATCCGGTTGGTCAAAAGTTGGCCACACATACTTTATCAAGGGGCACCGGCAGCGCGCAGATTTGTTTTGCGAATTTGAGCACCAGGTCCGGCCTGTCAGATACAAATAGGGACAAGAGTTCATGGCATCACTAGATGAAGCTGTAGCCATTATCAAGCGCGGTATCGACGAGCTGATTCCGGAAGAGGATCTTATCGAGAAGCTGAAAGAAGGGCGGCCGCTCAGAATCAAGGCGGGTTTTGACCCCACCGCGCCCGATCTTCATCTGGGACACACAGTTCTTATCAACAAGCTGCGTCAGTTTCAGGATCTGGGGCATGAGGTGATCTTCCTTATTGGTGACTTTACCGGAATGATCGGAGACCCCACCGGTAAGAGTGCCACGCGTCCACCGCTGACTGACGAAGAGGTCCGCCAGAACGCGATTACCTATAAGGAGCAGGTGTTCAAGATCCTGGATCCAGAGAAGACCAGGGTTGTCTTCAATTCTGACTGGATGAACAAGATGACGGCGGCCGACATGATCCGTCTTGCCGGCCAATATACAGTTGCCCGAATGCTGGAACGGGATGATTTCACCAAGCGCTACCGGGCCGAGCAGCCGATCGCCATCCATGAATTTCTCTACCCGCTGGTTCAGGGTTACGATTCCGTGGCGCTTGAAGCAGACGTAGAGCTTGGCGGTACCGATCAGAAGTTCAATCTTCTTATGGGCCGCATTCTGCAGAAGCACTATGGTCAGAAGCCCCAGGCCATTCTCACTGTCCCGATTCTCGAAGGCCTGGATGGCGTGCAGAAGATGTCCAAGTCCCTGGGTAATTATGTAGGGGTAAATGACTCGCCGGGTGAAATGTATACCAAGCTACTGTCCATGCCGGATGATTTACTGTGGCGTTACTTTGAGTTGTTGAGCTTCCGGCCTCTGGCAGAAATTGAGGAATACCGGGTGGCGGTAGAGGGTGGTGCCAATCCGCAGGATTACAAGAAACTGCTCGCGGAAGAGTTGATAACCCGATTCCATAATGAAGATGCTGCGAAGACTGCGCACAAGTCCGCCGGTAATCGCGTTGCTCTGGGGGAGATTCCGGAAAACGTGCCCGAGGTTGAAGTGTCTCTTGAGGGGCAGGATGCCATGCCGATTCCAGCTGTGCTTAGGCTGGCAGGGTTGGTGAAGAATGGTGCGGCGGCGAAAGATGTACTCAAGCGTGGTGCTGTCTATATAGATGGAGCGAAGCTTGAGGGTGATCGCATGTTTGTGGCCGGAGACGAATGCGTAATTCAGGCGGGGAAGAAAAAGATCGCTCGGGTCGTGATTGTTGCCTGAACGACCGCTCGGGTGTTTTGAAAGTTTTTTCAAAAGCCCGTTGACAGAAACT
>JBNJLG010000002.1:0-484851 GCA_051751785.1 Pseudomonadota bacterium
CGGCAACTTCACCTTCGAAGGCGACAGCAGCAGCGCCATTGTCAACCAGGGCAACATCCGCACAGCCGATGAAGGCTATGTTGCCCTGATTGCCGCCGAAATCATCAACGAAGGCAGCATCACCGCCCCGAGCGGCGACGTGCTGATGGGCGCGGGCAGCCGTGTCACCCTGGACATGGGCGGCCCGATCAAGATTGAAGTGGAACAGGCCAAGCTGGACACCTACATCGAACAGGGCGGCGCCATTAAAGCCGACGGCGGCCGCGTATACCTCACCGCCAAAGCCGCCGGAGATCTTGCCGCCAGCGTGATCAATCACACCGGCGTAACCCAGGCCCAGACCCTCGCCGAAAACGAGCAGGGTGAGATCTGGTTGATGGGGGATATGGACAGCGGCGAAACCCGCGTGGCCGGTACGTTGGACGCCAGTGCGCCGGATAGGGGTGATGGCGGGTTTATCGAGACCAGTGCGGCGAAGGTGTCTATTGCCGATGAAGCGGTTGTGACCACCAAGGCCGATAACGGCGAGACTGGTGAGTGGTTGATTGACCCAACCGATATCGAGATTGTCACTGGTACAGGTGGTGACTTTGCTGCTGATCCGGTGACAAGCTCATCTATTGGGGCCGATACACTCGTCAGCAACCTGGCCACCAACAACATTACCGTGCAAACGCCAAGCAGTGGCACTGGCGCTGACGGCGATATCACAGTCAGCGCGAATGTTGTTTGGAATGCAGACACAACGCTCACACTCGATGCCATCAACAATATTTATGTTAATGCCATGATTGAAAACACCAACGCCACTGATGGCGGTGTCGACTTCGATGCACGGAATACAACTGATGCCGTGGTGTTCGGTACTAACGGCAAAGTCGTGATCCACAACGTTCACCAGCTTCAATGGATGAATACAGCGCTTAACGGCATTTTTGAGCTGGGTGCTGATATTGACGCTAGCGGTACCGCGAACTGGAATGGTGACGGAGATGGAAATTTCGCTGGCTGGGACCCCGTTGGCGATTCTGATTACGAATTCAGGGGTATCTTTGACGGTCAGGGCCATACGATCATTGATCTGACCATCGATCGCCCTTCTGAAGATTTCATCGGCCTGTTTGGCTACACCGGGAGCGGGGAGATTCGTGGAATTGGACTGATGGGAGGCTCTGTAACAGGCCATAAAGCAGTTGGCGGGGTGGTGGGTTTTCACCATGGCGTTATCACTGACGCCTACGCTACCGGTAACGTCTCTGGCTCTCAGGATGTCGGTGGGCTGGTGGGGCTTAGCAGAGGCGTAATAACCAATGCCTACACCACGGGTGTTGTAACGGGTAGCAGCATGAATGTCGGCGGACTCGTGGGGGATTACGGTAGTGGCACTATCACCGACGCTTTCTCTGCGGCCCAAGTTGAAGGCAGTAGGTATGTCGGTGGGCTCGTAGGCAGTAATGCCACGGGCGAAATCACTAACGTGTATGCCTCGGGCGATGTTACGGGCAGCGGCAACTTCGTCGGTGGATTGGTGGGGATAAATAACGGTCAGGAAAGCGATATCACCAATGCCTACGCTACGGGCGATGTCGCGGGCGATCAGTTCGTCGGTGGTTTGGTTGGGTACAATGCTGACGTTGCTACTGTCACCAGCACATACGCTACTGGCACCGTGACCGGTAATAACGATGTCGGCGGATTCGCCGGCAAAGTAGATTATGCTCAGTTTACTGAGAACAACTACTACACCACCACTGACGCTGACAGCAATATAATTACTAACGATCACACTAACTCTATCGGAAAGGGCATCACCCGTATCGAGCTGATGAGTCCAGAGGTCGTCAATAGCTTAAATACGTCGACGTCGGCTTGGTCATCTTCCATCGATACTACCGTCGCGGGCTATCAGGTCAGCTTACCCTATCTCGACAGTATTACTCGCCAACAGGATATCGAATTCGCCACCTTGTTTGAGGGCGGGGCTGGCACTACAAACGACCCTTTCATCCTCACCAATTGGCAGCAGCTGCAGAATGTCAACCACAACACGGATGTGTTGACGGGGGGGCATCACTACATTCTGGAAAACGATCTCAAAACCACTACCCTCGGCTATACCGCACTGGCAAGTGCCACCGCATATAACTCTGACGGCTGGAAGCCGATAGGTGGCTATACCGATCATTTTCAGGGGTGGTTCGACGGCCATGAACATGTAATCCATAACCTGACGATTAACCGGGAAACAGCTAATAATTACGTTGGCCTGTTTGGTTACGTTGAGAATGGCACGATACAAAACCTGGGCCTGGAAAGCGTTTCGGTCACGGGAGGTGGCCAGACCGGCGGACTTGCTGGGCGCCTTACAGGAGGTAGCATGGTTAAGCGTTCGTATGTTACTGGAGAAGTGGCGGGAGCCACTACCGGGTCTGATGCTGATGTCGGCGGGATGCTGGGAGCGTCGATTGACAGCACCCTTGAACAGGTCTTCGCAGACGTAACCGTAACGGGAAAAGGAGCATCGTTTGGAGGGCTTGTCGGGCACTTTGGAACGGGCTCTGATCTGACCGATGCATACGCATTCGCGGTGATAGATGTTCAAGACTCTACTAACGTGGGCGGGTTGCTGGGCGAGGCTTACGGCACTGTACGCAAAACCTATGCAACTGGAGAGGTGATTAATGGGAGCGTCGGTGGCCTGATAGGCAAGGACTCCAGTTCTTCGACTGTAAATAGTTTCTGGGATACTGGAGCCTTTGGCGTTGACGGCACCAATGATCAAGACTCTGGTGCTACGGGGTTAACCTCAACGGAAATGCTGGAAATGTCCAGGTATACGGATGCCGGCTGGAGTATTTCTGATGAAGGCGGAGAGAATAGCGTTTGGCGTATCTACTCCGGTCAGACAACACCGCTATTGCGAAGCTATCTAACCCCGGTAACCGTTGATTCGGATATCTCGAAGGTCTATGACGGTGACGTGAACGGGAATGCTAATGACCAATACTCGGTGAGTGTCAGTGGCGTCACTCTGGACGGTACTCTGAAATATACCGCGAATAGCGCGGATGTAGGGGCTTACCGCGCTGGCGATAATAACCTCACATTTTCAGGCCTCTATTCCGACCAGCAGGGCTACGACATTAGCTACAACAATAATGCAAGTTTGGAAATCTCTCGTCGTGAGCTCATGCTGGGCGGCAGCTTCTCTGTCGAAGATCGAGCCTATGACGGCACTGCAAGTGCCACCTTGAACGACACCGCAAACCTGACGCTTGCGAATCTGGTGGATGACGAAGATCTGGCCCTCAAAGATCTGGAAGCGCTTTTTTCCGACCCGAATGTTGGTGACGACATTACCGTAACCTTGATCGAAGGGTTCCTCGCGGATGGTAATGATGGTCGAGCGAACAACTATACGTTAACACTTGATGGGCCGCTGACGACGACCGCCACCATTACCCCCCGTGAGTTGACGTTGGACGGTACCTTCGCTGCCGAAGACCGGATTTATGACGGCACTACCGATGCCACGTTGAGCGATACCGGAAACCTGACACTCAATAACCTGGCGTCCAATGAGGATCTGGGTATCAGGGATCTGGCGGCGGCGTTTGCGGGTGCCAACGCCGGGGACGACATTACAGTAAATCTTACCAACGCGGCTCTTGCGGATGGCACAGCTGGTCAGACCAGCAACTACACCCTGGTGCTGCAGGGGGCGCCGACGACTACCTCGAGTATCAAGCCCCGCAATCTCACTCTCACAGCTGACGATCAGCAAAAAGACTTCGGTGACGATGATCCTTTGCTAACCTGGCAAATTACGGGCGGTGACCTCGTTGGAAATGAGTCCCTGACAGGCAATCCTATTCGTGAACCCGGCGAGAGCGCCGGCAGATATGCTGTCCAGCAGGGAAGCATCGATGATATTCACAACCCGAATTATGCCATTGACTTTGTTGAAGGCGAGCTAACGATTATCGCGCCCCCTGAGCCAGCCCAGCGTCGAACGCCACAGCCAAGAATCACAGCTGTCATCAATCAGACCCGTCAGTCGGCTTCATCAACCCGGCAAGACGAACTTCCAGCGCCGGTGGTGATCCCTAACTCGCCCAACCCGGAGATACTCCTGGGTGGCATTCAGATCATGGCCGGCGGCATCAACACGACTCTGAGTGGCGGCACAGGGGGAGACAATTGATGCTCCATACTTTGTAAAAACACCTTTTTTCATCGCAAAGCGCCGCCCTAAGCCCCCAAGGCAAAGGGCTGGCGTCATCTCCCCCACAGAAGCTAAACTGCGAGCCTGGTGGCTGTTCCGGCCACTCAGGAATTAACGGGCTCGTGGAGGGGTAATGCTGGAAGCGTTAGAAGCCGGTTTGATGGCATGGCTATGGCCCGGGCTGTCGGCGATTCTTGCCGTTATTGCAACCTATGCGGTTTACCGGCTGGCACTGGCCGTTTTTCGCCACTTTTCCAGTTCAAGAACCGTACTCCGGTTGTTCCTGGATGCCTCTGCCCGGGCGCTGGGTGTTGTGTTCTGCCTGCTGGCGTTAACCGGAACGCTGAAGGCTGCACCGCCTGATTTGCCGTTAATGACGGCCATTCAGCAGGTCACCACCTTATTGCTTGTTCTTGCCATCACCTGGGCCTCCGTTCGGTTAACCTCTGCCATTGGTGAAGTGATTGTCGCCCTGAACCCGGTGCTTGAGGGGCAGTGGAAACGTGCCCGCAAGGTGGAAACCCAGACCCGGTTTCTCGTTCGTGCGCTGAACATCCTGATCGTCATCATCGGTTTTGGTGCCGCGCTGATGACCTTTGAGTCCGTCCAGCACATGGGGGCGAGCCTGCTTGCGTCTGCCGGTGTGGGTGGTCTGATTCTGGGTTTTGCGGCCCGCCCGGTTTTGAGCAACCTGTTGGCGGGCATGCAGATTGCCCTTACCCAGCCTTTCCGCATCGATGATGTGCTGCATGTACAGGGCGAGTGGTGCTGGGTGGAAGAAGTGACCGCCACCTATGTGGTTGTCAGGGTCTGGGATCTCCGGCGATTGGTCATTCCGCTTCAGTGGTTTATCGAAAACCCGTTTCAGAACTGGTCGAGGAATAATTCTGAGCTGCTGGGAACTGTGTTTATCTGGGTGGACTACACCATGCCGATAGAACCACTTCGGCAGGAGTTCAACCGCTTGCTGGCCAGCTCGAATCTCTGGGATGGCCACCTGGCGACGGTGCAGGTCACCGATTCCAGCGACCAGGCCATGCAGGTGCGTTTTTTGATGAGCGCTCCGGATTCCACCCGTAACTGGGATTTGAGGTGTGCCGTGCGCGAGGGACTGGTAACCTTCATTCAGCAGAACTACCCGGCCCAGTTGCCACGCCTGAGGGCACGGCTGGTTGAAAGCAACACTGACTCCGAGGAGCCGCACGATGAACAACGATGAGCTGGCCGAAACGCTTGGCCTGGATGGCGAAGAGCGTTATGACCTGTTTCTGAGCCTGGTGGCCGAAGAACGGGAAATCTGGATTCTGGTGAACGACGACAACCGTTTCCTGAAAATTGCCTCTGACGACGATGGCGTGCAGTACCTGCCAGTATGGCCGGCCCAGGTCTTTGCGCAAGACTATGCGAAGGATTCCGCTGATCTGTCGCCTTTGAGTATTTCATTGCCGGATTTTTTCAGGAAATGGGTTCCGGGGCTGGGCAAAGACGGTCTGGAAGTTGGGGTATTCCCGGGTCTCGATAACACCTTGTGGATTACCGAGCCCGAGGAATTAAAGCGTGATCTGCAGGACGCAATGGCGGACTTCTAGTGCGCCAGCACCCGGGACAGGAACGCCTGGGTGCGCTCGTTCTCCGGGTTGTCGAAGACATCAGCCGGTTTGCCTTCTTCGACAATCTGTCCTTCGTGAATGTAGATCACCCGGTCTGCAACCTCTCTGGCAAAGCCCATCTCGTGGGTCACCACCATCATGGTCATGCCTTCCTTGGCCAGTTCCCGCATAACATCCAGCACTTCGCCGATCATTTCCGGGTCCAGCGCGGAAGTGGGTTCGTCAAACAGCATCAGTCGCGGTTCCATGGCCAGCGCGCGGGCAATGGCAACACGTTGTTGCTGGCCGCCTGACAGATGGCTGGGGTACTTGTCAGCCTGATTGCCAATACCCACGCGGTTCAGCAAACGTTCGGCGGTGGCGTTGGCCACCACCTGTGCGGCATCTTTTACCTTCATGGGCGCCAGCATGATGTTTCTTTTCACCGTGAGGTGAGGGAACAGGTTGAACTGCTGGAACACCATGCCCACTTCCTTGCGAATCTCCGCCAGAGCCTTCTGATTGCCGCCTTTGGGGGCGAGTGGATAGGTGTCCACTTCCAGGGTGCCGGATTCGAAGTCTTCCAGACCGTTCACGCAGCGGATCAGGGTGGATTTGCCAGAGCCACTGGCGCCGATAATAACCACCACTTCGCCCTGCTCAACAGTCAGGTCAATATTTTTCAGGACATGCAATTTGCCGAAGTACTTGTTCATGCCCTTCATCTTTACAATCTGAGTCATGGATGACGTTCCTTCAGACAGAAGCCAGGCCGCGGCGCTCAACCAGCCGCAGGACCAGAGACAATGACAGGGTGATGGCCAGGTACATAATTGCCACTACAAAATACACCTCGAACGCGGTGAAGGTGTTGGCAATGTACACCTGGCCCTGGCGGACCAGTTCGCCGACGCCGATCACCGAGAACAGCGAGGTGTCCTTGATGCTGACGATGGCCTGATTACCCAGAGGTGGAATCATGCGACGGAACGCCTGGGGCCAGATGATTGACCAGAATGTCTGGCTCCGTGACAGCCCGAGGGAAAGACCGGCTTCACTCTGGCCTTTGTCGATGGATTGCACACCGCCGCGTACGACTTCCGAGATGTAAGCGCCGGAGTTGAGTGCGATGGCGGCGATACCCGCGGTAAGCGGATCAATCGGGCCGCCGATCAGATCCGGCAGGCCGTAAAAGATAAAGAGCACCTGAACCAGAATCGGGGTGCCCCGGAAAATTTCGATGTAAGCGGTCGCCGGCCAGCGCAGGAACCACTTCTTGTTGATGCTCAGCAGGCCGAAAACGATGCCCAGCACAAAGCCGATGAGCAGACCGCCAAAAGAGATCAGCAGGGTGTAGGGGATCCCTTTGGCCAGGTAGGGAATGGCATCTATGGCTGCTTGCCAGTCAAACTGGAACTGGAATTCCACGGTGTGTATCTCCGCAGGAGGTTGGCGTCAAAAACCGCCGGGGCGGGCGCCCCGGCATTGAGGGACCATTATACCGGCCCCTGTAATTTACTTGTCTTCCGGCATCGGGCCGAACCACTTTTCGTAAATGGTCTTATAGGTGCCGTCTTCTTTCATGGAGGCCAGTGCGTCGTTCACTTCGTCAACCCACTCGCTGCCATTGACCAGGGCAATGCCGTATTGCTGGCCTTCGTACAGCGGGCCCACAGTCGTTACTTTGCCTTCGCCTTTGGTACGGGCAAAATAGCCAACGTTCGGCGCGTCATAGAAAACCGCGTCGATTGAACGGGACATCAGCGCCATATACATATCGGAGCTGCCCGGATAAGGCGTAACGCCGTCGTTTTCGTCGAGATTGTCCGTCAGATAGTCATAGGACGTGCTGCCGATCTTGGTGCCTACCTTTTTGCCTTCCAGATCGCTCAATTCTTCTATGTCGCTACCTTCGCGGACAAGAATACGCAGACCGGAATCGTAGTAGGGATCAGAGAAGTCGACAATTTCCTCACGCTCTTCCGTGATGGTGATGCCGGCAATGGCGATATCCACGTTGCCTGTCTGCAGGGCCGGGATAATGCCGTTGAAATCCATGGTGTTGAGGTCGTAGTCAAAGCCCGCGCGGTCAGCGACTTCAGCGATGATTTCCATATCGAAACCGATCATCTCGCCGGTTTCCTGATCCATCATTTCGAATGGAACAAAGCTGGGGTCGGTAACAACCCGAAGGGTTTCAGCGCTTACCGTGCTGGCCGCAACCGACAGTGCCAGGCCTGCGCCCAGTGTTTTCAGCCATGTCGTGCTCATGTGTGCTCCTTTTTTCTTTTGGCTCCGCGTGCGGGAAAGGCCGTCTGCTATGGCAGTGGCCCGTATTATCACGCCTTGCGGAACGTGTTGACGGGATTGCAACACATACACTCTAGATCAGAATTCGGAGATTTGCAGTAATTCAGGGGGTTAGGGGGAGCGGAGAAGAGGGCGTTTGGTGCCCCCTTCTCCGGGATGCATAGGAAATCTCAGAAAGAGATTTTCTCGCGATCACTGATGCCCAGGTTTTCCCAGATGGCCAGACTGGGCTGCGCCTGGTTCAGGGTGTAGAAGTGCAAACCCGGCGCACCGGCGGCCAGTAGCTTTTCACACATGCGGGTGACAACTTCTTCGCCAAACTGGCGAATGCTTTCGCTGTCGTCACCGTAGGCTTCCAGCTGTTTGCGGATCCAGCGGGGGATTTCCGCGCCGCACATATCCGAGAACCGCACCAGGTTGGAGAAGTTGACGATGGGCATGATGCCCGGAACCACCGGAATGGTCACGCCCATCTTCTCCAGACGGTCGATGAAGTAGAAGTAGCTGTCCGCATTGAAAAAGTACTGGGTGATGGCGCTGTTGGCACCGGCCTGTACCTTGCGGGCAAAGTTCTGAAGATCATCTTCCGCGGTGCGGGCCTGAGGGTGGAATTCCGGGTAGGCGGCCACTTCCAGGTTGAAGTGGTCACCGCTGTGTTCCCGAATGAATGCCACCAGCTCGTTGGCATAGCGCAGCTCACCGGACGCGCCCATGCCTGAGGGCATATCGCCCCGCAGAGCGACGATCCGGTTGATACCGTTCTCTTTATACAGATCCAGCAGCTCGCTGATTTCCTCGCGGGTACCGCCCACGCAGGAAAGGTGCGGCGCCGTGGAAATGCCCTGCTTGTGCAGGTTGAGCACGGTCTCGATGGTGCGGTCCCGGGTGGAACCGCCCGCGCCGAAGGTGACCGAGAAGAAATCCGGGTTCACCTCGGCCAGTTGATTGCGCACGGTTTGCAGCTTGTCCCGGCCCTTGTCGGTCTTGGGCGGGAAAAACTCGAAGCTGAACCGGCGCTTGAATTGCGTCTGGGATTCCATGATTGCTTCCGATCAGTACCTGTAGCTTTCCGGCTTGTACGGGCCTTCGACCGGTACGCCGATGTATTGCGCCTGCTCCGGAGTCATCTTGGTGATCACGCCACCAAAGCCTTCGACCATGTCGCGGGCAACTTCTTCGTCCAGGTGCTTGGGCAGTACCTGTACATAAACGCCCTTGGTTTTGGACTCTTCCGGCAGGTCAGCAAACTTGCGCTCGAACAGGTACATCTGTGCCAGCACCTGGTTGGCAAAGGAGCCATCCATAATGCGTGACGGGTGCCCTGTCGCGTTGCCCAGGTTTACCAGACGGCCTTCAGACAGAAGGATCAGGTGGTCGTTGGTGGCTTTGTCGCGGTAGATCACGTGTACCTGCGGCTTGACCTCGTCCCACTCCCAGTTCTTGCGCATGAAGGCGGTGTCGATTTCGTTGTCGAAGTGGCCGATGTTGCACACCACGGCGCCGGTTTTCAGGGCCTTGAGCATGTTGGCGTCGCACACGTTGACGTTGCCGGTGGTGGTTACCAGCAGGTCGGTGGTGCCCAGCAGGTCAGTGTTGATGCCCTGCTCGGTGCCGGTGTTGATGCCGTCGATGTACGGAGACACCACTTCGAAACCGTCCATGCAGGCCTGCATGGCGCAGATCGGGTCGGCTTCGGTGATTTTTACAATCATGCCTTCCTGACGCAGCGACAGGGCAGAACCTTTGCCCACGTCGCCATAGCCGATAACCAGTGCTTTCTTGCCGGACAGCAGGTGGTCGGTGGCACGCTTGATGGCGTCGTTCAGGCTGTGGCGGCAGCCGTACTTGTTGTCGTTCTTGGACTTGGTAACCGAGTCATTAACGTTGATCGCCGGGATCTTCAGGGTGCCGTCACGCAGCATTTCCTGCAGGCGGTGAACGCCGGTGGTGGTTTCTTCGGTGACGCCGTGGCAGTTGCTGATCACTGCCGGGTATTCGTTATGGAGCAGTTCAGTCAGGTCGCCGCCGTCGTCCAGAACCATGTTCGGCTCCCAGCCGTCTACGTCTGCGCCAACGGTCTTGTGCAGGCACCATTCGTATTCTTCGTCGGTTTCACCTTTCCACGCGAAGACCGGGATGCCCTGAGCGGCGATGGCGGCTGCGGCCTGGTCCTGGGTGGAGAAGATGTTGCACGAGGACCAGCGCACGTTGGCACCCAGCTCAACCAGTGTCTCAATCAACACGGCGGTCTGGATGGTCATGTGGATGCAGCCCATGATGTTGGCGCCTTTCAGCGGCTGCTCGGCTTTGTACTTATTGCGCAGGGCCATCAGCGCAGGCATTTCGCCTTCGGCGATTTTGATTTCCTTGCGGCCCCAGTCGGCGAGTTCGATATCGCGGACTTTGAAGTCTTCAAAGTTGTTTGGAGTGCTCATGGTGTTCTCCTGATTGCAAAATGAAATCTGTTAAATGCCAGCTGCGTCTTTCAGAGCCGCAGCGCGGTCTGTCTTTTCCCACGGGAAGGCGGTGAAGGTCTTGCCGTTCACGGTCATCTCATAGGGCTCGCGGCCAAAGTGGCCGTAGGCTGCGGTGGCCCGGTACATCGGGTGCAGCAGGTCGAGCATTTTGGTGATTGCATGCGGACGCAGATCGAAATGCTGGCGAACCAGTTCGATGATCTTGTCGTCGCTGATCTTGCCGGTACCGAAGGTGTTCAGGGAGATCGACGTGGGTTCTGCCACGCCGATGGCGTAAGACACCTGAATCTCGCACTTGTCGGCCAGGCCGGCGGCGACGATGTTTTTGGCCACGTATCGGCCCGCGTAAGTGGCAGAGCGGTCAACCTTGGACGGATCTTTGCCGGAGAAGGCGCCGCCGCCGTGGCGTGCCATGCCGCCGTAGGTGTCTACGATAATCTTGCGGCCGGTCAGGCCACAGTCGCCCACCGGGCCACCGATCACGAACTTGCCGGTCGGGTTGATGTGGTACTGGGTGCCTTCGTGCAGCAGTTCGGCTGGCAGCACGTGCTTGACGATCAGCTCCATCACCGCTTCGCGCAGGTCTTCCTGGGTGACATCTTCGTCGTGCTGGGTGGACAGAACCACGGCGTCGATGGCGACAACCTTGCCGTTTTCATAGCGGCAGGTCACCTGGCTCTTGGCGTCCGGGCGCAACCAGGGCAGCAGGCCGCTCTTGCGGGCTTCAGCCTGGCGCTGTACCAGACGGTGGGAGTAGGTGATCGGCGCTGGCATCAGCACGTCGGTTTCGTTGCTGGCGAAGCCGAACATCAGGCCCTGGTCGCCGGCACCCTGATCTTCCGGCTTCTGGCGGTCAACGCCCTGAGCAATGTCGACAGACTGCTTGCCGATGATGTTGATTACGCCGCAGGTGTCACCGTCGTAGCCGACTTCCGAAGAGGTGTAGCCGATGTCTTTGATCACGCCACGTACCAGGTCTTCCAGATCAACCCAGGCGCTGGTGGTAATTTCGCCGCCAACGATGGCAACGCCGGTTTTGACCATGGTTTCGCAGGCCACACGGGCGTGCGGGTCTTCGGTCAGGATGGCATCCAGTACCGCATCGGAGATCTGGTCGGCCAGTTTGTCCGGATGGCCTTCGGAGACCGATTCGGAGGTGAAGATGTTGTAGTCAGACATAAGCGAGCTCCTCGTTGAGCGTTTCCAAGCTGTTACTGTTTCCAGAATTCCCGGACCTGCACCTGAAAGCCGTTGCGCAGGCCGATAAAAAGTTGTTCTCCGGCACTGAGGCCGGCGTCCGCCGCCCAGGCGGTCAGTTCTTCCGGTTCAAAGCCGAGCCACAGGTCACCGCAGTTTTCCTTGGCCCAGTCCTGATCGTGGCTGCACAGGTCGCTGACAATGAAGCAGCCATCAGGATTCATCAGTGCCGCCGCGTCCAGAAAAATGTCCGCCGGGCTGGGCACATGGTGCAGCACCATGTTGGCCACAATCAGATCGAAGGTATCGCCCCGGGCCATAAGGGTGTCGGTTACACCCTCAACCAGTTCAACGTTATCCAGTTCATCGCTCCGGCAGGTGTCGGTGGCCTTGGCGAGCATGTCCCGGCTGTTGTCCACGGCCACAACCTGTCCGAATAATGAAGCCAGCACCGGCAGAAAGCCGCCTTCGCCGGGACCGATTTCCAGTACGTTCTGCCAGTGCTGCCGGGCTGTGCGCTTGCGAATCAGTTCTGCCGTTGGTTTAGCGTACAGATCAAACGCGGCAATCAGTTCCTGTTGCTCACGGAACTGCTCTGCATGGCGGGCAAAAAATACCCGGGACTGTTCAGCCCGCTGTTCGCGAATCGCTTCGATCTTTTCTTCTATTGGCTCGGGCAGGGGAGCCCGGTCAATGGTTTCGAAAATCTGCCGGATGGCCTGGTCTGCCAGTTTGTCGCTGTCCAGTCGCAAGGGGCGGCGATAGAAGATGGCGTTGCCTTCCCGCTGGGGTTCCAGCAGCCCGGCTTTGTGCATCACTTTCAGGTGATGGCTCATGCCGGACTGGCGCATATCAAATAACTGGCTCAGTTCCAGAACGCCGAACGTATCCCGCCGCAACACTCGTAATATCTCCAGGCGCAGCGGGTCGCCGCTCGCTTTGAAGATCGGTGCCAGGGCGTCCACGGAGGACGGGGCGGGTGTATTTGCGCTCACAGATATCATGGTTGGCAAGTGTAGGTGGCTTGGGGTGGTCAATCAATAGCCATATCAAAATTTTTTGATATAGATATATCCTGTCAGGAAATTTGCCCCCGCACACCCTAATCGGCGAAAATACGCGCCTTATTTTTGACCAGCTCGAATACTCTGAATTCTTTTCCCGAAAAACACTGGAGAAACGTCAATGCCGTCTCGTAAAGATCTCGCCAACGCCATTCGCGCGCTGAGCATGGATGCGGTTCAAAAAGCCAAATCCGGCCACCCGGGTGCGCCCATGGGTATGGCGGATATCGCCGAGGTACTGTGGAACGATTACCTGAGCCACAATCCGGCCAACCCGCAATGGGCCAACCGTGACCGTTTCGTTCTGTCGAACGGTCATGGCTCCATGCTGCAGTATTCCCTGCTGCACCTGAGCGGGTACGACGTAAGCATTGACGACATCAAGAACTTCCGTCAGCTGCACTCGAAAACCCCCGGCCATCCGGAATATGGCTACACCCCGGGCGTTGAAACCACCACCGGCCCGCTGGGCCAGGGCATCGCCAACGCGGTTGGTTTTGCGCTTGCTGAAAAGTCCCTGGCGGCGCAGTTCAACCGCCCGGGCCACGACATTGTTGATCACTACACCTATGCATTCCTCGGCGATGGCTGCCTGATGGAAGGCATCTCTCACGAAGTGGCGTCGCTGGCCGGCACTCTGGGCCTGGGCAAACTGGTGTTCTTCTATGACGACAACGGCATTTCCATCGACGGCGAAGTGGAAGGCTGGTTTACCGACAACACCCCGCAGCGTTTTGAATCCTATGGCTGGCAGGTGATTCCGGCCGTTGACGGCCATGACCCGGATGCTGTTCGTGCCGCTATTGAAGCTGCCCGCGCCAACACCGAGCAGCCCACCATCATCTGCTGCAAGACCATCATCGGTTTCGGCTCACCCAACAAGCAGGGCACCGAATCCTGCCACGGCGCGGCTCTGGGTGAAGACGAAGTACAACTGACCCGCGAACAGCTGGGCTGGAACCACGGTCCGTTCGAAGTACCTTCTGAAGTTTATGCCGGTTGGGACGCTACCGAGAAAGGCACCGCGCTCCAGAGTGCCTGGGAAGAGAAGTTTGCCGCTTACGAAAAAGCCGAGCCGGAACTGGCCGCTGAATTCAAGCGCCGTATGGCGGGTGAGCTGCCAGCGGACTTCGCTGAAAAAGCACAGGCCTACATTCAGGAATGCCAGGACAAAGGCGAAACAATCGCCTCCCGCAAGGCCTCCCAGAACACCCTGAACGCCTATGGCCCGCTGCTGCCGGAACTGATGGGCGGCTCTGCCGACCTGGCCGGTTCCAACCTGACCATCTGGTCTGGCTGTAAAGGCGTGAACAAAGACGACGCCTCCGGCAACTACATCTATTACGGTGTGCGTGAATTCGGCATGGCCGCCATCATGAATGGTATGGCCCTGCACGGTGGTCTCGTACCCTACGGCGCAACCTTCCTGATTTTCATGGAATACTGCCGCAACGCCGTACGTATGGCAGCATTGATGAAGCAGCGCTCCATCATGGTATTCACCCACGACTCCATCGGTCTGGGCGAAGACGGCCCGACTCACCAGCCGGTCGAGCAACTGGCCAGCCTGCGCACCACCCCGAACATGAGCACCTGGCGCCCGGCCGACACCGTTGAAACCGCGGTGGCCTGGAAAGCCGCGCTTGAGCGCACCGACGGCCCTACGGCCCTGGTCTTCTCCCGCCAGGGGCTGCCACACCAGGAGCGTGATGCCGAACAACTGGCGAACGTGGCCAAAGGTGGTTACATCCTGTCGGACAGCGAAGGCACCCCGGAACTGATCCTGATTGCCACCGGTGGTGAGCTCGGCCTGGCGCAGGACGCCGCCGCCAAGCTGCGCGAGCAGGGTAAGGCCGTGCGTGTCGTTTCCATGCCGTCTACTGACGTATTCGACGCCCAGAGCGCTGAGTACAAACAGCAGGTATTGCCGCTGGAAGTTTCCAGCCGCATTGCTGTTGAAGCCAGCATTGCGGACTACTGGTACAAGTATGTTGGGCTGGACGGTCGCGTTGTTGGCATGACCACCTTCGGTGAGTCCGCTCCAGCTGGCGACCTGTTCAAGGAATTCGGCTTCACCGTCGACAACATCCTGGAAGTGGCTGACGAACTGCTGGACGCCTGATGAGCAACCCGAAGCCTTTTCGTATCGCCATCAATGGCTATGGCCGTATTGGCCAGTGCGTGTTGCGGGCACTTTATGAAAACGGCTATCGCGATCACCTGCAGGTGGTCGCGATCAACGAGTTGTCGGATATCGACACCATCGCCCACCTGACCCGCTACGACTCCACCCACGGGCGGTTTCAGGGTGAGGTGGCCGTGGATGGCGATAACCTGGTGGTGAACGGCGACCGCATTCGCGTGCTACGTCACCCGGAGCCGAGTGATTTGCCCTGGCGGCTGCTGGACGTGGATCTGGTGATGGAATGTTCCGGTGCCTTCACCGACCGGGCCACCGCGGAAAAGCACATTGATGCCGGTGCCAACCGCTTGCTGTTCTCACAACCGGCGGAGCCGGATGTCGATCGCACCGTGGTGTTCGGCAGCAACCACGAACAGCTGACAACCGAAGACGCGATTGTTTCGGCCGGCTCCTGCACCACCAACTGCCTGGTACCGCTGATTCAGGTGCTGGATGAAGCCTTTGGCGTAGAGCAGGGCAGTACCACCACCATCCACGCCGCCATGAACGACCAGCCGGTGATCGACGCATACCACCACCAGGACCTGCGCCGAACCCGCAGCGCCCTGCACAACATCGTGCCGGTGGACACTGGCCTGGCGAGGGGTATCGAGCGCCTGCTGCCAGAGATGGAAGGCAAATTCAGCTCCGTCGCCATGCGCGTGCCGACACTGAACGTCTCGGCCATCGACATGGTGGTCAACGTGCGCGAAAGCACCGACATTGAAACCGTCAACCAGCTGTTGAAAGCTGCCGCTCATGGCCCCTTGAAAGGCATCCTCGGCTACACTGATGAATTATTGGCCAGCTCCGATTTCAACCACGACTCCCACTCCGGCGTGGTAGACGGCGGCCAGACCCGCGTAACCGGCGGCACCATGGTGAAAGTGCTGTGCTGGTTCGATAACGAGTGGGGGTTTGCCAACCGGATGCTGGATGTGAGCCAGGCGTGGCTTGATAAGAAACATCTTTAAACTGTAAGAAAATGGAACTGCGATTATGGCCATCAAAAAAATGACCGACCTGGACCTCGCTGGCAAGCGGGTTCTGATTCGTGAAGACCTGAACGTGCCGGTTAAAGACGGCAAGGTATCCAGCGACGCCCGCATCCGCGCCTCACTGCCGACTATCAAGGCAGCCAGAGACGCCGGTGCCAAAGTCATGCTCATGTCCCACCTCGGCCGTCCGGAAGAAGGCGTTTACGACGAAGCCTCCTCCATGAAACCGGTCGCCGAGCACCTGACCAAAGCACTGGGCCAGGACGTACGCCTGATCAAAGACTACCTCGAAGGCGTAGAAGTCGCCGACGGCGAAGTGGTCCTGTTCGAAAACGTCCGCTTCAACAAAGGCGAAAAGAAAGACAACGAAGACCTGGCCAAACAGTACGCCGCCCTGTGCGACGTGTACGTAATGGACGCCTTCGGCACCGCCCACCGCGCCCAGGCCTCCACCCACGGTGTGGCAAAATTCGCCCCCGAAGCCTGTGCCGGCCCGCTGCTGGCCGCAGAGCTCGAAGCCCTCGGCAAAGCCCTGGACAATCCCGCCAAGCCGGTGGTTGCCATCGTTGGCGGCTCCAAAGTCTCCACCAAACTGGACGTACTCAACGCCCTGGAAAACGTGTGTGACCAGATCATCGTCGGCGGCGGCATCGCCAACACCTTCCTGGCCGCAGCCGGTCATCCGGTAGGCAAGTCCCTGTGCGAACACGACCTGATCGACACCGCCAAAGACATCGCCAGCCGTGTGGAAATCCCGTTGCCGGTTGACGTTGTGGTGGCTCCCGAATTCAGCGAAAACGCCACCGCCACCGTTAAGAACATCTCCGACGTCACCGAAGACGACATGATCCTCGACGTAGGCCCGGAAACTGCCGGCGAATTCGCCCAGTTGCTGAAAAACGCAAAAACCATCCTCTGGAACGGCCCGGTCGGCGTCTTCGAATTCGACCAGTTCGGCAGCGGCACCAAAGCTCTGGCTGAAGCCATCGCCGAAAGCGACGCCTTCTCCCTGGCTGGTGGCGGCGACACCGTTGCAGCCGTTGACAAATACGGCGTAGCTGACAAGATCTCCTATATATCCACCGGTGGCGGTGCCTTCCTGGAATTCGTGGAAGGAAAGACTCTGCCAGCGGTAGCAGTTCTGGAAGAACGCGGCGAATAAGCCAGTTGCCGCCTAAATCCGGCGGCAGCAAAAAGAAGATCGAATCGCAAGGAGGGTGGGTAGGCCCTTCCGGGACTGTCTGCAGCAGGGATGCTGCAGTCAAGCGTACAGGGACGTATTTACCGCGTGTCCCGGAAGGGCCTACCCACCCTCCGCAGCAGACTCTCAATTAGAAAGAGCTGCCCCCAAACATATTAGAAAACGAAGGAGAACACCCATGGCCCTGATATCGCTGCGGCAAATGCTCGACCACGCCGCCGAACATGGTTACGGCATACCCGCTTTTAACGTCAACAACGTTGAACAAATGCGCGCCATCATGGAAGCCGCCGACAAAACCGACTCCCCGGTAATTGTCCAGGCCTCCGCCGGCGCCCGCAAATACGCCGGTGCCCCCTTCCTGCGCCACCTCATTCTGGCGGCCGTGGAAGAATGGCCACACATCCCCGTGGTTATGCACCAGGACCACGGCACCAGCCCCGGCGTCTGCCAGCGCTCCATCCAACTTGGCTTCAGCTCCGTCATGATGGACGGCTCCCTGGGTGAAGACGGCAAAACCCCGGCCAGCTACGACTACAACGTAGACGTCACCCGCCGCACCGTGGAAATGGCCCACGCCTGTGGCGTCTCCGTGGAAGGTGAGCTGGGTTGCCTCGGCTCCCTGGAAACCGGCCAGGCCGGCGAAGAAGACGGCATCGGCGCGGAAGGCACTCTGGACCACAGCCAGATGCTGACCGACCCTGAAGAAGCCGCCGACTTCGTCCAGAAAACCCAGGTAGACGCACTGGCCATTGCTATCGGCACCAGCCACGGTGCCTACAAGTTCACCCGTCCGCCGACTGGTGACATCCTGGCCATCGAGCAAATCAAGAAAATCCACGCCCGCATTCCGGATACCCACCTGGTGATGCACGGCTCCAGCTCTGTACCCCAGGAATGGCTGAAAATCATCAACGAATTCGGTGGTGAGATCCCGGAAACCTACGGCGTGCCGGTTGAAGAAATCGTCGAAGGCATCAAACACGGCGTGCGCAAGGTCAACGTAGACACAGACCTGCGCCTGGCCTCCACCGGTGCGGTTCGCCGCTTCCTGGCGGAAAATCCGGCCGAGTTTGATCCGCGCAAATACCTGAAGGCCTCCATCAAGGCCATGACCGACATCTGCGTGGCTCGTTATGAAGCCTTCGGCAGTGCCGGCCAGGCAAGCAAGATCAAGCCGATTGGTCTTGAGCGCATGTTCGAGCGCTATGCTGCTGGTGAACTGGACCCGAAGGTCAAGTAAACCCGCTGTTAAACAGTCCCGGATGCTTTGTCCGGGACTGTTATTTTCCCTTCAAATACCCCTCTCAAATCCTGTTTCCCGTTTCGGTTAATGCTGTCAGGAGGCGCGCCATCACTGACTCTCTGCATCGCTTGTACTCATTCCGTCGTTGCCCTTACGCCATGCGCGCCCGGCTCGGTATTGTGTTTGCCGGGCTGGAGGTGGAACTGCGGGAGATCGTGCTGAAAAACAAGCCGGCGCAGATGCTTGCTATCAGCCCGAAAGGCACAGTGCCTGTTCTGCAGCTGGCTGAGGGTGATGGCTCTGGCCGGCCGGTTATCGAAGAAAGCCGGGAAATACTCGAGTGGGCATTGCAGCAGAACGACCCACGGGGTTTGTTAAATGTCGATTTAGCCAGAGCAAATGCTTTGATGGACCGTAACGATAGCGAGTTCAAACACTGGCTGGACCGCTATAAATACGCCGATCGCCATCCAGAACTCAGCCAGCTGGAATACCGGCAAAAGGGCGAAGCGTTCTTACAGGACCTAGAGAACTTGCTGGCCAACAACCACTATCTGCTGGGAAACAACGTCAGCATTGCGGATATCGGCATCATGCCGTTTGTACGTCAGTTCGCCCACGTAGATCGGGAATCGTTTTACAACCTGCCCTATCCAAATCTGCAGCAATGGCTGAGGGAATGGCTGGAACACCCCGCCTTCAAGCGGGTCATGGTTAAATACCAGCCCTGGCAGGAAGGCGATGACGTGGTGGTGTTTCCCGGCATTGAGGGCCTGGACTTGTAATTTGCTGATGCCGGTCGAATATAGATAGTCAGAGAATGATTTTTGACCAGGATTAAGGAGTGCCAATGGACTTCAAGGACTATTACGCCGTGCTCGGTGTGAGCGAGTCTGCCTCGGCCGACGAGATCAAGAAGGCCTACCGCAAGCTGGCACGCAAGTACCACCCGGACGTCAGCAAAGAAGAGAATGCCAGCGACAAATTCAAAGACGTGGGCGAAGCCTACGAAGTACTGAAAGACCCGGAAAAACGTGCCGAATACGACCAACTGCGCAAATACGGTGCCCGGGACGACGGCTCCTTCCAGCCGCCACCCGGTTGGCAAAGTGCCTCCGGTTTTAGTGGCGGTGGCTATACTGAAGCAGACGCCAGCCAATTCAGTGAGTTTTTTGAACAGATGTTCGGCGGCCGTGGGGCCGGCGGTTTCGCAGGCTCAGGATTTGGCGGTGGAGGCTTTCGGCAGAGTATGAAAATGCGTGGAGACGATGTTCATGCCAAACGCTCCCTGTCCCTTGAAGAGGCCTTCCATGGCTGCGAGCAACAAGTATCGTTCATCGTGCAGGAAATGGACGACCGCGGCCGGGTGGTACCCCGGAGAAAAACGCTGAAGGTGAAAATCCCTGCGGGTGTGCGTGAAGGCCAGAATATTCGCCTGAAAGGGCAGGGCGCGCCTGGCGTCGGTGGTGGCGAGCCCGGCGACCTGTTCCTTGAAGTGGAACTGGCGCCGCACCCCCACTTTACCGTTGAAGGCCGGGATATCGTAGTAACCTTACCTGTGGCGCCATGGGAAGCCGCATTAGGGGCAAGCGTGACTGTACCCACCGTAGGTGGCAAGGTGAATGTAAAAGTACCGAAAGGCTCCACCAGCGGTCGCAAGCTGCGACTCAAAGGTAAAGGCTTACCCGGCAAGCATCCGGGTGACGAGATTGTGGTGTTGCAAGTGGCCATGCCCGAGCAACATTCGTCAGAGGCTGAAAAGCTGTATGAGCAGCTGGCGGAACTTGAAAAGAACTTCAATCCACGCAGTAAGTTGCACGTGTAAGCGGGGGCATCATGACCAGGGAAAATCAGATCATGACCGTGGAAATCGTAGACGCTGATGGCAGCACCTTCAGCCTGCGTGAAGTCTGCGAGCGAGGCGATTGCCATGCGGAGTTTGTCATCAAACTGGTGGACTACGGCATTATCGACCCGGTGGAAGAACAGACCGAAGCCCGCCAATGGGAATTCGATATGCAGGCACTGAACCGCCTGCAAAAAGCCATGCGCCTGCAGAGGGACCTGAAACTCAACCTGCCCGGACTGGCGGTGTCACTGGACCTTCTGGATGAAGTGCAGGACATGCGCCGGGAAGTGAACCGCCTGAATCAGCGCGTTCGGCAGTTGATGGGCGAGTAATCGCCCGTCTGTTCTGCCTGCCCTGGAGTTACCGGTTTCCCTTTTCCAGAGCCTGTAACTCGGCGTACAGGGTTTCAGCCTCCTGCATCAGCGAGCCATGACTGCGCAAATCGCCATTGCGCTGTGCGTGTAACGCTTTTGCAAGCTTGTCCTCATAGGCTTTCTGAAGCTTCTTTTTCGGGTCACCTTTCAAAAATCCCAGCATCTGTTATTACTCACTTTCACGGAATGTTCCAACATATACGATGTCTCAGACTCAAAGTTCACTAAAACCCCGGAGGCGTCGCAGATGAACCACCTGGCCCACGCCTTCCTGGCCCCGGATTCCCCTGAAGCTCGTGTTGGCAGCATTCTTGGGGATTTCACCAAGGGTGTTGATCTCGAAAAACTCCCGACCCCTGTTCTTCAGGGCGTGCGGCATCATCTGGCCGTAGACGTGTTTACCGACAGGCACCCGGCCGTTCTTGACAGCAAACGGCTGTTCTCTGGACAGCGTCGACGCTTTGCCGGCGTGGCGCTGGACATTCTTTACGACCACTACCTGCTACGACACTGGCAGCGCTTCAGCCACGATGATTGTGCTACCTTTATTCAGCAGGTATACAAAGACCTGGAAACACACGAGCACGTAATGCCAGAGCCAATGATCCAGGTTGCCCGAAGGATGGTGGCGCACGACTGGTTCGGCGCCTACGCCAGCCTCGACAGCATCGGCCACGCACTGGACCGTGTGGCCGGGCGCATACGCTTTGCCAACCGTTTTGACGGGATGATTGAAGAAATCCGTGAACACGAAACGGAACTGGAAGCCAACTTCCTGATATTCTTCCCCGAATTACAACATTTTGCAGGAGAGCACCATGGGTGAAGCCAACCGTCGCAAACAAACCGGCGCGCCGTCACCAAAGAAAAACAATCGCAAGCCCCTCATCATCGGTGCGGCGGCCCTGGCCATTGCGATTATTGTCGGGCTGTATGTTCTGATCAGACCACCTGCTCCCGGTTCTGATGCCTTGCCCGTAGCCGGCCCGGACGCCGAAGCATTCCCAGCCGAGATGGACCGTTACGGCGTTTCTGTGGGCGATGAAGACGCCCCGGTGGTCGTGCGCGAATTCGCCGACTACCAATGCCCTGGCTGCGCCAATTTCGCCCAGGCCAGCAAGCGACTGAAGGAAGAATATGTGGAGACGGGCAAAGTCCGTTTCGTCTACTTCGACCTGCCCCTGCAGCAACACCAGAACGCCATGCCCGCCGCCATGGCCGCCCGCTGCGCCGGCGACCAGGACAATTACTGGGGCATGCACGACAAGCTCTATGCCTTGCAGACAGAATGGGGCGGCTCCAACGACCCGGTGGCGACCTTCACCCGCTATGCGGAGGATCTCGACCTGGACGAACGCCGCTTCCGCCGCTGCATGAACACCGAATTGCACCTTGAAGACATCGAAGAAAGCGCGAACGTTGCCCGTGATATGCAGGTGATGAGTACGCCCACGGTAATGGTCGATAACATCCGCCTGACCCGGCCGGGTTGGGGGCAGTTGTCTGCGGTAGTGGAAAGAGAGCTGGCAGAAAAGCAGTAAGTCTGCGGTTACCTGAGAACTAAGCAGTAGAGCGGGGTAGGCTTCCCAAAAGTCTTCGTAGCCAGGGATGGCGGAGAGAAGCGTACAAGGACGTATTCACAGCGTCTTTTGGGAAGCCTACCCCGCTCTACTGCGTGCAGGATGCTTAGTGCCGGTCCCCTGCGGCCACCCCTCATTTGAATCCACACCGCACTTGGTTAAACTCCCCGCCTTCAGAAACCTCAGCAACCATGCTCCGGATTTACGATCCGGCCCGCAGGAGAAAAACATGAGCAACAACGTTGTGGTCTGCGCCCTATACAAATTCGCAGTCCTGAACGACTACAAAGACCTACGCCAGCCCCTGCTGAACCTCATGCAGGAAAACGGCGTACACGGCACCCTGCTGCTGGCCCGCGAAGGCATCAATGGCACCATCGCCGGCAGCCGCGCGGGCATTGACGCCGTCAAAGCCTGGCTGGGCAAAGACGAACGCTTTGAAGGCATCGACTACAAAGAATCCTTCGTCGATATCCAGCCCTTCAAGCGCACCAAGGTCAAACTCAAAAAAGAAATCGTCACCATGGGCGTCCAGGGCATCGACCCCAAACGCGTCGTGGGCACCTACGTCGATCCCAAAGAATGGAACGACCTGATTTCCGACCCCGAAGTACTGTTGGTCGACACCCGCAACCAGTACGAAGTGGAAATCGGCACCTTCAAAAACGCCGTGAACCCGGCCACCGACACCTTCCGGGAATTCCCCGAGTATGTGAAAGAAAACCTGGACCCGCAGAAACACAAGAAAGTCGCCATGTTCTGCACCGGCGGCATTCGCTGTGAGAAGTCCACCGCTTACCTGAAAGAACAGGGCTTTGACGAGGTGTATCACCTCAAGGGCGGCATCCTGAAATACCTGGAAGAAGTGCCGGAAGAACAGACCCTGTGGCAGGGCGAGTGCTTCGTGTTCGACGACCGGGTCACCGTGAACCACAGCCTGGAGCGGGGCGACTACGACCAGTGCCACGCCTGCCGCCGGCCGATCACCGAAGAAGACAAACAGCGCCCGGAATATGAAAAAGGCGTGAGTTGCCACCAGTGCTTGGATTCACTGACCGAAGAACAGAAAGCCCGTTTCCGGGAGCGTGAGCATCAGATGCGCCTGGCTGAAGCCCGGGGCGAAGCCCACGTTGGCGGTGAAGCCGCCCGGATTATTGCTGATCGCAAGGCGCGCAAAAAGGCCGAACAGCAGGAACAGGCGCGCCGGAGCCTGCAAGGGGAATCGGCAGCGGAGTAACCTGAGCCGGGTTACTGCAGAAAAGCCGGGGAAGAGGGCGTTGCGCCCTCTTTCCACCGGTTACACGTTATTGCGAAGCCCCAGCTCATCCGGATAAGGCGTCATGTATTTCTGGCTGGTCAGGTAATCCGCAGGTTCCTTTCTCTGTGCCAGGCGCAGCAGTGTCATCGGCACTACCAACGGAACCTCGCCCCGGCGATAGGCTTCAACCTGCTCCAGCAGTACCGACTTCTCCTCTGCCGACATGCTGTCTTTCAGGTAGCCCAGCAGATGCTGCATGGCGTTTACGTGGGAACCGCGACTAACCCGCAGCGTCATCGCTTCCATGAACCGATGAATATACTTGTCTGCAATCTGCTCCAGTGGCTCCGATTTCAAGTCACCCAGCATAGGGCCGAGCTGACGGTAGATCTTCTCGGAATGGGCCAGCAAGGTGAACTTGTGGCGGGTGTGAAACTCGATCAGCGCCTGCTTGCCCAGGTTGTCGCCGGCCACATTCTGCAGCCAATCGTCATAGGCAAACACCCGCTCGATGAAGTTCTCCCGCAACATGTCATCATTCAGCCGGCCTTCTTCCTCCACCGGCATTAACGGATAGGCCTCCATCAAGGCTTCGGCGAACATGCCCCGGCCGTCCCGATCAATGAAATTGCCTTCCGGAGTATGAACCTTGATGCGCTCCATCCCGCAAGTGGGGGATTTCTTCATCAGAATGTAGCCGCGCAGATCCCCAAGAGTCGGCAGGATGTCAGCGATAAAACCCTGCATGGCTTCGGTGTGGTCGGCCTTGCCGGTGGTTTCGATCAAACGCATGCCTTCGGGGTGCTTGCGCAGATGAATGGCCGGGCGGGGCACGCCCAGGCCGGCTTCCAGCTCCGGGCAGATGGACCGGAACTCGAAATGCTTCGCCAGCACCTCAGTGCAGTAGCGCGAATGCTTGTGGCCACCATCGTGGCGCACTTCCTTGCCCAGCAAACAGGTGCTGATGCCAACAGGGATACCGGTCACACGCTTCTCCAGTTCAAACAGAAAGACATATTCTGTATTACGCTTTCCTAGTGTAAACCGATCAATTCTGACTGCCCAGCCATCCGGCCTCGTCACGCTTTTCGTGAGCTGCCAGGGTGGTTGCATAAATCGTGCGCACATCCCCGGCGAACTGTTCTATCGAGTAATCCGCTGCAAAATCCCGGGCCTTGTCTGAAAGCTGATGACGCAGGGTTTCGTCTTCCAGCAACAGCTTTGCCCGGGCCAGCCACTGGCTCTTGTTTTCCGGCGTTTTGAAACCGTTCTGGCCATCGCGCACCACATCTTCAATGCCGCTTGAGCGCACAGCCACTACCGGCAAGCCCGCCGACATCGCTTCCAGAATCACCATGCCCTGGGTTTCTGATTTGGAGGCAAACAGGAAGGCATCGCCCAGGTTGTACCAAAGGGCCATTTCATCCGGTTTTACCGCGCCTACCAGCTGGAAATGCGATTCCAGCTCCAGGCTCTCTATTTTCTTCTGTAGCCGGTCGCGCTGGTGCCCATCGCCAATCATTAGGAACCGGAAGGGTACATCGGTTTCCTTTCTCAGCCGGTCGATGGCTTCAATCATGAAGTCGATATTCTTCTCATTCGACAACCGGGCAACACTGACGAAAACCTTCTGGTCGGTCAGCCCCAGCTTTGTGCGCAGCGTCTCCACTTCCGCGCTGTCCACCGCCTGAAATTTCTCGTACTCGATGCCAGTGGGCTGCACAAAGGTTGGCGTGGTTACACCAATCATGCGCAGATATTCCTCGGTGGAGTAGGTGGGCACAATCACGCCGTCGCAGCGGTTGGCAAAGCGCTTGATCAACGCGTGGGAAATCAGATTACGGAACAGCATGCCGGGCAACGGCACGAAATGCGCGTAGTGCTCCAGCCGGGTGTGATAGGTGTACACCGCAGGGATGTTCAGACGCCGGGCAACGAACATTCCCAGGCTGCCAAGCCAGAACGGGTGATGCAGGTGAATAATGTCTGGCTTGAAACCCCGTACCCGCTTGCGGATGTGGCCCAGGAAAATATTGGCCATGCGGAATTCCCGGTTCTTTCCCATGGTCAGCATCGACGGCACCCGAACCACATGCTTTTCCTGCTCGGGCTGATCCTTGTAGCGGGGCGCGACAACCAGAGTCTGGTCACCGTGTGTCTCCAGGCCCCGGCGCAAGCGCTCGATGGAAATGGGCACGCCACCAATAAACGGCAGGTAATTGTTGGTAAACATGGCCACCCGCAACGGCTTCTCCAGCCAGGGTGTCGGGTCCAGGTCGTAATCCGGGTAGTAGTTCTTGCCGATGAAAATGATCTGGTAAAGCTTGATGGTGATGGCCAGAAACACCGAAACAATCAGAATGAAATTAAGATAGCCCGAATAGAACAGCGAATAGACGAAAAACCACACGCTTTCCAACCGCTTCCAGACCGGGTGCTGGCCAACATCCAGCCGCTCCAGCTCATGCTCGATTTCGCCATCCGGAGAGATCCGGACATCCACATAGTGGTAGAAGCTGCGTTCGGTGTTGAGCACCAGGCCACCGGCTCCACCGGTGGTAATGAAGTTCGTGTCCGCTTTTTGCTGCTCGTCGTACAGCGCGAGGTTGGCCGAGAACACCAGGTTAATATCCTGGGTCTCAATCACCTCCATCAGGGCGGAGCGGAAGGCTTCGGGTTGCAGATAGTCGTCTTCGTCGGCAAATATGGCCGGGTTGTCGGGTTTTACCGGCGGGTGCCCTACGAACAGAACACGGGCATTGGTGGTGTCCTGGCTCAACAGATCCTTCAGCCAGCGGATCTGCCAGCGCCAGGGGGTTTTCCCGGTGCTGTCCAGAAAAATCAGCCGGGTATTGCCCGTGCGTACGCTGTAAAAATGGGGGCCGAAGTGGTCATAAAAACGGAAGCTGCCGAAATCTTCGTATTCATGGGGCCCGAACGTCAGCAGATAGGGGATGTCCAGCCGGGCGAGCGTGCCATGTAGCGCCCGGTATTTGTCTTCGCCGCCACCGCTGACCGCATTGCCGGCAGACACCAGAAAATCCAGGCCGGCGCTGTTCAGTTCAGGAATGATCCGGTTCTCGAAAATCCCCACGGAATTGTTGATGTTGCCCACCACCGCGAAGCGAATACCTGCTCCGGGCGGTGTGCGCTCATGCATGCGTTCCACCTGTTCGGTATGCAAGGCTTCGAAATCTTCCTTGACGAAGTTCAGATACAGCTTGTACCCCAGCAGAAACGCCACAATCAGCAGGCACAGATAAAACAGTAACTTGAGAGGGTTAGTCCGTATCATTCCGGCCTCCGGTGCTTTTGATCAGTTCCCTTTGCATCACGATCAGCCCGATGATCATGCCCAGGTAGATGGTGATAAAGCGCCAGGCCACCGTCACCAGCACCAGGTGATTACCGGTAAGGATATCCCGGAAAAAAACACCAAAAACACCTTCTGAAATCCCCGAAGCCCCGGGCGTCGGGGAGAAATACATAATAAAGGTAGTAACCACCAGCAAGCCGATCGTCAACAGGTAATCAACGTCGTAGCCGAGCCCGTTAATCAGCAGCGCCGGAAAGCTGAACAGACTCAACAGGAACGTGGCGGTGAACAGCACAGAAAGCAGCACATGTTTGCGCTCGCCTTTCAGGTAATCGGTAAAACTTTCCGAAAAACGCAGCATTTCCCGGCGCAGCTTGAATTGCCAGCGATCATGCCGGCAAGCATTGATCAGGTGAAGTTTTCGAATGCCGGCAATCATTCCGCTGAGTGGCGCAATCAGCCAGCGGGTTTTGAACAGAAGAATAATGAAAAAGGCCAGATAGGCCGTGATGAAAAACGCCAGGGCGCTAACGATGCTTGACGACCAGAGCTCACCGTCGAGGGCTCGCAGCGTCAACAGGAAAACGGGCGTTAACGAAAAGATGAAAATTACCGCCAGTACCGTGCGAATGGTGGTGGCAGCGGTGGCCCTGGCAACCGGCACGCCGTTGCGGGTGAGGTACCAGATCTGGGCAAAACCGCCGCCGGTAGCCATGGGGGTGATGTTGGAGAAGAATAGGTTAATGAAAACCAGCTTGAAGATCTTGCGGAGCGGAAGCTGGTGGCCCAGTGCCCGTAGTGTGTAATAAAGCCGAAGCCCGTCTGACACAAAATACGCCAGCAGCAACAAAACAATTCCGACCAGAAGTTCCGGCGCCAGAAGTTGGGTGTCGAACTCGAAACTCCGGCCGGCAAAGCGATCATAGACCGCATACACACCTGCGGCCGTCATCAAGACGAAGAGTGCGCCGAACAGGGCCAGCCGCCCCCCGGAGGTTTGTTGTTGATAATCGCTTTCGGTGTCGTCCGCCATCGGGGCTCCATTGTCTGAGGGAAGGCAGTCTACCCGCTGTGGCATGGCGGTTGAACCGTCCGGGGGTGGTCCGGGACTTGAAATTTTTCTCCAGGACGCGCACAAATAGTAGCTGAATCCTCGAAAAACAAGGTAAAACGAGATGCCCAAGCATTTTGAAGAGGCGCCAGGGCTATACGACGCTCCGGTGCCGGAAACGGAAGGATATGTCTTCAACCAGACCATGATGCGTATCAAAGAGCCGGAGCGCTCCATGGATTTTTACACCCGAGTGCTTGGCATGCATTTGATACGCAAGCTGGATTTCCCGGAAATGAAATTTACCCTGTATTTCCTGGGTTACCTGGATGACCATCAGGCGCGCGCAGTACCTGGCGACGATGCCCACCGCACCACATATATCTTCGGCCGTGAAGCCATGCTGGAGCTTACCCATAACTGGGGCAGCGAGAAAGACCCGGATTTCGCGTACCACAATGGCAATGATGAGCCCCAGGGCTTTGGCCACATCGGTATTGCGGTGCCGGATGTATACGCCGCCTGCTCCCGCCTCGAAAATCTGGGCGTAGAGTTCGTGAAAAAGCCGGACGACGGCAAGATGAAAGGCCTGGCCTTTATCAAAGACCCGGACGGCTACTGGGTTGAAATCCTCCAGCCGAACATGCTGGAAAAGCAGCGCAAAGAAAACTGATTGCTGTGTTCCAGATGCCCCGGCTTCAGCCTTTATCGCTGGAGCCGGGAGCCTCCCCGTAGCGTGAAGCAACGATAACCGCGATGGTCAGAATTGTTGCCCCCAGAATACCGATAGGCCCAAGCACCTCACCCAGAATCACCCAGGCCAGAAGCGCCACAAACAGCGGCTCCAGAGTCACAATAATGCTGGAAAGTGTGGCTGGTGTATTCTGCATGCCCTTGAAAAACAGCAGGTAACCGATGCAGGTGGGCACCACGCCGATATAACCCACCATCAGCCAGTGCCGGAGCTCCAGCGTTTCCAGCCCCTCGAAACCGCGACTCAACGCCACCACCGGCAGCAGTATCAGCGAGGCGGTAAAAAAGCAGATAAACGCCGTAGTGAATACCGGTGTACCCGCAGAGCTGTAGCGGCTGGTCAGGGTGAAGCCGGTATAAACGGCAGCGGCGAGCAGCGCCATCAGAATGCCGGCCAGTCGCAGCGTGCCGGCGGTATCCATATCACTGATCACCAGCATGCCAGTGCCAAGAATGGCAGCCACGGCTGACACGATGGTCAGCAGGCCGGGTTTTTCACCCAGCAGGGGAGCAGCCAGAATGGCCACCAGAACCGGTGGCAGGCACAGCGAAATCAGCGTGGCAATGCCGGCGCCGGTGAGGTCCACCGCCAACAGATAACTGCCCTGGTAAAATGCCTGAAACAGGCCCATCGCCGCCAGGGGAAGGAAAGCCTTTATTCCCAGCGTTCGCAATGAGCTGCCTGGTAACGATTTTCCGGGGTTGGTTGCTTTGAGCTTGCGCTGCTCCTGACGCATCAGCAGCCAGAAAAACGGCAACGCCACCACCAACCGCAGGAAGGCCAGGGTGATGGCTTCCAGCTCTGTGCCGGTAAACAGAAACTTGGCAACAATGCCTGTGGTGGCCCATAGCAACGCGGCCAAAGCAATCAGAAGTGCGCCCTGGATCATGGGAAAGTGTCGCTGTCAGAGTGAGGGGGCAAAGGGTAACAGCGGTGGGAAGACGGCGCCAGAGTTCGGAGCAAAGGGCAGCCGGTGCCGCCCCGCTAACACTCACTCTACAGCCATGCGCTCGGCATTTTTCTCGACAGTGCGGGCACCAATACCCTTCACTTCCGAGAGTTGCTCAACCGATTCGAACGGGCCGTTGGCTTCGCGGTAACTCACAATGGCCTGAGCCTTGCTCTCGCCAATGCCGTTCAGTGAACTGAGCGCAACAGCATCCGCCGTGTTGATGTTGACTGAAACAGGCTCATTGGCATGGGCAAAACCGGTGGTCAGGCTGACAACCAGAAGAAAAGCAGCAATAAAGAAACGTGGTTTCATCGGTGAACTCCTGAAAATATGGGCATTTTGGGAAGTTCAGGCGTGACAACCTGCCGTAGCGGCTTTCAGGAGTGTTTGTGGAGACAGCGGAGCGGGCCATCCCTGTTGCCCCGTTCCTTAGGGCAAAGGCCATTCCGTGGAGTCCTCATCCCTGAGCCAGCATCCGTGCTGGATCGTCATCCCTGACCCAATCGAGTCTACAGAAGGTGAGGATTACAGCTATCAGAGAGTTGCGCTTTGTGGTGTAAGAGATGTCGTACGCGCTGTAAACAGAGCAGGCAGTTCAGGCGTTATTCACTCCGGTTCTTCGCCCTGGCCGCCTCCCGAATACGCTCCATGGTAATTTCCTTCACCGCCTGCTGGCTGATCCGGATGTGGCGGGCGAGGTGATCAGCGGCCTTTTGTGCGTCGCCGTTTTTCAACGCTTCGAGTATTTCCGCGTGTTCTCTGTAAGTGGCGTCTATCCGGTCGTTTCGGGTGAAATCCAGCCGGCGGATGATCTGTAGCCGGTCACTGATTTCGCGGTGAATGCGGCTCATCTCCCGGTTGCCGGCGGCAGCCACCAGGTCGCAGTGGAAGCTTTCGTCCAGAGCCCGAACGGTGCTGCCCACTGCCCGTTCGGAGGGATGGTCCGGGTTCCAGATGGCGGTCAGGGTGCGAAGGGCTGAAGGCTCCTCGGGCAGGGCGCAGATTTTGTGCATGGCGGCCCGCTCCAGGGTAATTCGCAGGTCGTACAGCTCTTCCATCTGCTCAAAGTCCAGAGGCCGCACACGCCAGCCGCTGCGGAACAGCACTTCCACATAGCCTTCCCGTTGCAGCCGGTACAGGGCTTCGCGCACCGGCGTCCGGCTGGCGCTCAGGCGAGTGCCAACGTCGCCCTCGCTGAACTTGTCGCCGGGAATCAGCCGGAACTCGAAGATGTCTTCCTTCAGGGCCTCATAGACCCTGTCGGCGATGGACTCTTTGCGTTTGGTGTTGGTTGCCATCAGCTCTCGATACTCAACAAAGGCTCGCCGGGGGTAACGGCTTTGCCCGGTTCCACGTGCATGGCGCTGATCTTACCGGAAAGCGTGGCATTCACCTCGAATTCCATTTTCATCGCCTCCACAATCATCACCGGATCGCCCTCGGCCACGGTATCACCGGGCTTCACCAGGCACTTCCAGATGTTACCGGCAATCTCGGCGCTGATCAGCTCGCCGAATTGCTCCAGGTCAGAAACATCCGTTTTCGGCGGGGCTTTGGCCAGCTTGTCGAGCTCTTCGGCCTCGCTGTCTTTCCACAGGGCCACTTCTTTGGCGTACGCCGCCTGCTGCAGTTTGCGGAAGTCGGCGATGGAATCGGCGTTGGCGTCCAGGAAATCCTGATGGGATTTCAGATCGAAGGTTTCTTCTTCGATTTTGATGGTCAGCTTACCGGCCCGGAACTGGTCGCGCATTTCGGTCAGCTCGGCTTCGGTGACCGGGTAGTAGCAAACCTGGTCGAAGAAGCGCAGCAGCCAGGGGGCGCCTTCGGCGAATTGAGGGTTCTTCAGGTATTTGTTCCAGATCGGCAGGGTGCGGCCCACCAGCTGGTAGCCGCCGGGGGAGTCCATGCCGTAGATGCACATGTACACGCCGCCGATACCCACGGTGCCTTCGGCGGTGTAGGTGCGCGCCGGGTTGTACTTGGAGGTTAGCAGGCGGTGCCTTGGGTCCAGCGGAACGGCGCAGGGCGCGCCCAGGTAGACATCGCCCAGGCCCAGCACCAGGTAACGGGCCGAATAGAGCACCTTGCGCACTTCCTCCTGGTCGGCCAGGCCGTTGATGCGTTGCATGAAGTCGACATTGTTGGGCAGCCAGGGCGCGGTGTCGCGTACAGACTGGCGGTATTTGTCCACGGCTTCCAGAGTGGCGGTGTCTTCGAACGCCATGGGCAGGTGAATCACCCGGCTGCGCACTTTCAGTTCGTCCGTGGGTGGCAGGGTGGCTTCCAGGTCCAGCAGGTATTCCATCAGCGCGTGTTGCGGCAGTATGCGTGGGTCGTAGCGCAGTTGCAGCGAACGCACACCGGGGGAAAGCTCCAGCAGGCCCGAGGGCTGCACATCGGCAATGGCTTCCATCAGCGCGTGAATGCGCAAACGCACGCCGATATCCATCACGTTGGGGCCGTATTCCATCAGGATGTACTGATCACCGGCCTGTCGGTAGGTGACTTCCGGGCGGCCATCGGTTTCTTCCAGATGGGCGAGGATGGTGGCGGAAAGCCCGTTCAGCGGGGCCAGGTCCGGTTTGACCAGATCGACCACCGGCGGCGCCATCAGGCTTTCCACGGCCAGTTCCTGGCGCTCGGCGAGTTCCACGGCGGTGTCGTTATCAATCGCCACGAAGCGAATGGTGTCGCCGGGTTTTACCTGGCCGACTTTCCACAGCTCCGCCTTGGCGATGGTTACCGGGCACACAAAGCCGCCGAGGCTTGGGCCGTCTTTGGTCAAAATCACAGGCATGTCGCCGGTGAAGTTGATGGAGCCGATGGCGTATTCGCAGTCGTGAATGTTGGAGGGGTGCAGGCCCGCCTCGCCGCCGTCGGCGCGGGTGAACTCCGGTTTCGGGCCGTTCAGGCGAATGCCCAGGCGGTTGGAGTTGTAGTGTACTTCCCAATCCTGCTCAAAGAACTTCTCGATGGACTCTTCGGTAAAGAAATCCGGCGCGCCGTGGGGGCCATAGAGCACGCCGATTTCCCAGTGGTCCGGGTAATCCGGCACCAGGTCCGGGTCGGCCGGGGCCGGGTCGTGGGTTGGCGCGGTGGTGGTGCAGGCCGGCAGGTTGATCTGGCTGATACCGAGCATATCGCCGGGGCGCAGGGGCCGGCCGCCGTGGCCGCCGAACTGGCCGAGGGCAAAGGTGGAGCGGCTGCCCAGGTATACCGGCACATCGAAACCACCACGAACAGCCAGATAAGTACGGCAGCCCTTGATGGCCTTTCCCACGGCCAGAACCTGGCCGGCTTTCACGGTGATGGGTTTCCAGAATTCCACCGGTTTGTCGTCGAGCGTGGCTTCCGTCAATGCACCGGTGAGGGCGACTACGGAATCCTTGTGGAACTTCAGGCTGGGGCCGATCAACGTGGCTTCCAGGCCTGCGGCCTCGTAATGGTTGCCGACGATGCGGTTGGCAATGCGAAACGCATAGTCGTCCATCGGGCCACTGGGCGGCACGCCGATGTTCCAGTAGCCCATGCGGCCGGGGTAATCCTGCACGGTGGTGTAGGTGCCGGGTTTCACCACTTCAGCCACCGAGGGTTTGAATTCGAAACTCTCCAGCGCGCGGGTGGAGACAATGCCATCGGCAAAGCTTTGCTGGGCTACCACCTGGCGCAGGTAATCCAGATTGGTGGCAATGCCCATCAGTCGGGTTTCCGCCAGGGCGGCTTTCAGCTTGGCCAGGGCATCGGTTCGGTCTTTGCCGTGCACAATCAGCTTGGCGATCATCGGGTCGTAGTGAGCGGAGACCTCGCTGCCATTTTCCACCCAGGTATCGATACGCACGCCGTCTTCCGGCCAGTGTACATCGGTCAGTTCGCCCGGGGAGGGTTGGAAATCCTTGAGGGGATCTTCGGCGTAGATGCGCACTTCCATGGACGCGCCGTTCAGTTCCGGCTCAAAGCTGGCCAGATCCGGGCTCTCGCCGGCGGCGATCTTCAGCATCCATTCGATCAGGTCCAGGCCGGTAACAGCCTCCGTCACCGGGTGCTCCACCTGTAAGCGGGTGTTCACTTCCAGGAAGTAGAACTCGTCCCGGTCGGCGTCGTAAATGTACTCAACGGTGCCGGCGGAACGGTAATTCACCGACTGGCCGAGAGACACCGCCGCATCCAGCATTTGCTGGCGGGTGGCAGTCGGCAAGTTGGGCGCGGGGGTTTCTTCCACCACCTTCTGGTTGCGGCGCTGCAGGGAACAGTCCCGCTCGCCCAGAGCGACCACATTGCCTTCGCCGTCACCGAACATCTGCACTTCTACGTGCCGGGCGCGGGCGATGAAGCGCTCCAGAAACACGCCGCTGTCATTGAAAAAGCTCTGGCCCTGGCGGCGCACGGTTTCAAAAGCCTCGCGCAGCTCGCTTTCGCTGTTGCAGCGGGTGAGGCCGATGCCGCCACCGCCGGCGGTGCTTTTCAGCATCACCGGGTAGCCCAGGCGTTCGGCGGTTTGCACGGCTTCTTCCAGGCTTTCCAGCAGGCCGCTGCCCGGAGCCAGTGGCACGCCGGCGGCTTCCGCCAGTTCCCGGGCGCGGTGCTTCAGGCCGAATTCACGCATCTGCGTGGGCGTGGGGCCGATAAAGGCAATGCCGTCGGCCTCGCAGGCTTCGGCGAAATCCGCGTTTTCAGACAGAAAGCCGTAACCGGGAATAATGGCCTGTGCGCCGGTCTGTTTGGCGGCGGCCAGAATCTGGGCCTTGTCCAGATAGGTTTCGCTGGCACCGGTACCGTTCAGGGCAATGGCTTCATCTGCCGTGGTTACATGCAGGCTGTGGCGGTCTTCATGGGAATGCACCGCCACGCTGCCAATGCCCATGGCTTTGAGGGTGCGAATGGTGCGAACGGCGATTTCGCCGCGGTTGGCGATGAGTACTTTGTTAAACATGATCGGAAATCTCCTCAGGCCTTGGCGGATTTGAGAGCGGTGATATAGGCGCGCCAGCCGCCGAATTCTGTTACGTCGCGGGCGCCTTCCAGGCCGTAGCCCTCGCAGATAAAGCTGTTCACCCAGCGGCCATCGGCCAGTTCCACATTGCCGATGCCCAGCGGTGCGGGAATCAGGTCCACGAAGGAGCCGAATTCAGACGCAGCCATTTCCCAGACTTCCAGGATGATTTCCGTGCCGTTGGCTTCATCACGCTGAAGGCCCGGTTTGGGCGGCGTGGTGTTGGGCAGGGCGTACAGGCGGTAGTTGGGGGACGTGGTGGTTTGCTCCAGCAGTTTTGCCCGGCGTTCGGTGAGCTGAGTGTTCAGCGGCATGCCCGACAGGTGAGCGCCCACTACCGCCACCTGCACCGTAGGCACGGCTTTTTGGTGTGTTACCACTTCGTCCGGGCGCGGTTTGTCGGTGGCGCCCAGCGGGGTTGGGTGGGCGTTCAGCCACTGGCTGGCCAGGGCCTGGAGTTCGTGATCTTTCCAGGCGCCGGTGATCAGCGTAACGCCAAAGGGCAGGCCGTCGTCCCGGAATCCGGCGGGCACCGCCAGGGCACACAAATCCGCCAGGTTTACGAAGTTGGTGTAGGTGCCAAGCTGGCTGTTCAGAACCACCGGGTCGGCGTTGACTGCTTCAATGGTGGGGGCAATGGGTGCCGTGGGCACCAGCAGGCCATCCACTTCTGCCAGCACCTTGTCTATGTGGCGGATCAACTCTTCTTTGCGGTACTGGGCTTTGAAGGTGTCGGTGGCGCTGAACTTGCCGGCATTGCTGATAATGCCCCGAACGGTGTCGTTCATGGCCTCGGCATGGCTGGCCATGAACGGTTCAATCGCCGCATGGCGTTCGGCGACCCAGGGGCCTTCATAGAGCAGGGCCGCCAGTTCCAGCAGGGGGGCGAAATCCAGTGGCACCAGTTCAATGCCGGCGGTATCCAGTTGGCGCCATTGGCTGAGGGCTGTCATCCAGGCCGCTTCCGCACTCTGGTCGCCGAAGAACTCGGGTTTCTCGGGAATGGCCAGGCGCTGAACCGGACCGGCTCTGCGAATGGCGGGGGCGTCCAGTGGCAGGGCCGTGGGTGCCTTGCGGGAAAAGGCGTCGTCTGTGTCAAAGCCGGCCATAACGTCGGCCACCGCAGAGGCGTCGTTGATGGTCAGGCCGAACACAGACACGCAATCCAGAGAGCGGCAGGCGGGCACCACGCCACTAATACTGAACCAGCCTTTGGTCGGCTTCAGGCCCACCAGATTGTTCAGGCCCGCCGGCACACGGCCGGAGCCGGCGGTGTCGGTGCCCAGGGCGAAAGGCACCAGCCCGCGCGCCACCACCGAAGCCGAACCCGAGCTGGAACCGCCACTGATAACGTCCGGCTTGAAGCTGTTGGCAACTGCGCCGTAGGGCGAACGGGTGCCCACCAGGCCGGTGGCGAACTGATCCAGATTGGTCTTGCCCACAAGAATGGCACCGGCGGCCTTTAGCTGGCGTACAACGGCGGCATCCTGCGTTGGCGGGTAGGCGAAGGCGGGGCAGCCTGCGGTGGTTTCAAAACCGGCGGCATCAATGTTGTCTTTAATCGCAAAGGGAATGCCGTACAGGGGCAACTGCTCGTGGTTGCCATCTACCGCTTCCAGCCGGCCTGCCAGTTGGGCCATGGCCTCATTCAGCCCGTGGTCATCCAGCCGGGTAATCCAGGCGTTATCGTCTTCGTTCAGCTTGCCCAGCAGCTCGCTTATCAGCGCTTCGGGTTCTGCGCCTTCTCTATAAGCTTGCTGCCAGTCTGTAATGGTCCATCCGAGTGTTGTTGGCATGGTGCGTCCTCACGCTTGATCAATCTTGTATACATGATCAATCGCAAGGCTCATGCCATACCGCCGTTAAAACCTATTAGTCATTACTAATCAATAAGTTAAAGGGTATTCTGTGGTGTCGGCCTTATTCCGGTGCGCACCAGTTGTGCGCAAATTGCTGAAAAAAGCACCAGAATTGAGCCTTAATTTCTGGTTATTCCCCGTGTCAGCCGTATTTTGTCCACTTGTATACTAGTTAAACTGTTGGTTTTTAAGTCCTTTTGGTTTGGTTGGAACGGCTAATGCAACGGCCGGGTTGCGCTCGACGAGTCATAACCCAAAGAAAAGGATTCACAACATGAGCATTAAAAAACACGTGAAACTGGGCCTCTCGGCCCTGGCGCTGTCTGTCTCCATGCACTCCGTTGCTGCTGAAGACCCCATTAAAGTCGGCATTCTGCACTCCCTGTCCGGCACCATGGCGATCAGTGAGACCGTTCTGAAAGACACGGTGGAAATGCTGATCGAGCAGCAGAACGAAAAGGGCGGTGTGCTCGGCCGCGAACTGGAAGCCGTTGTGGTAGACCCGGCCTCCGACTGGCCGCTGTTTGCTGAAAAAGCCCGCGAACTGCTGGCCCAGGAAGAAGTAGACGTGATCTTCGGTAACTGGACCTCGGTTTCCCGCAAATCCGTACTGCCGGTAATGGAAGAGCTCAACGGCCTGTTGTTCTACCCGGTTCAGTACGAAGGTGAAGAGTCCTCCGAGAACGTCTTCTACACCGGCGCCGCGCCCAACCAGCAGGCGATTCCGGCAGTGAACTACCTGAAAGATGAAATCGGCGTGGAACGCTGGGTGCTGGCCGGTACCGACTACGTGTACCCACGCACCACCAACAAAATCCTTGAGACCTACCTGATGGACCAGGGCGTGGCCAAGGAAGACATCATGATCAACTACACGCCTTTCGGGCATTCCGACTGGCAGAACATTGTGTCTGACATCAAGCGCTTCGGTTCCGCCGGCAAGAAAACCGCGGTGGTCTCCACCATCAACGGCGACGCCAACGTGCCGTTCTACCGCGAACTGGGCAACCAGGGCATTTCCGCCTCAGACATCCCGGTGGTTGCCTTCTCGGTGGGTGAGCAGGAGCTCTCCGGTATCGACACCGGCCCGCTGGTTGGCCACCTGGCGGCCTGGAACTACTTCATGAGCGTGGACAGCGACGCCAACTGGGACTTCATCGACCAGTGGATCGAGTACACCGGTGATGAAGAAGCCGTTACCAACGACCCGATGGAAGCCCACTACATTGGCTTCAACATGTACATCGAGGCCGTGAAGAAAGCCGGCACCACCGATGTCGACGAAGTGAAAGACGCCATCATCGGCGTGAGCGTGCCCAACCTCACCGGCGGCTACGCCACCATGATGCCCAACCACCACATCACCAAGCCGGTGCTGATTGGCGAAATCCAGGACAACGGCCAGTTTGCGACCGTCTGGGAAACGCCGTCTACCGTGGCTGGCGATGCCTGGTCTGACTTCCTGCCCGGTTCACGGGACATGATTGCCGACTGGCGCAAGCCGATGTTCTGCGGAACCTTCAACACCGCAACCGGCAAGTGTGGCGCATCCGCCGGTGAAATGGCGGCCGAAGCCGAATAAGGCCCGGCAAAACAGGCAGCCCGGGGCAGCGATGTTGGCCGCCCCGGGTTGTCGCCCCGCAAACCCGCTTTCAACAGACAGGACACACTCATGAGCATCCTCCGATCGCTCACATTGCTGCTTATTGCCCTGGTTTCGGTGTTGGCACTTCCTGTACACGCACAGGATGACGATCCCGGAAAGGAAATGCTGGCGAACCTTGCCGAAGCGCCGGCGAGCAAAGTGGAAGAGGCCCTTAATGTCATCGTTAACAGTGGTGACCCAAGAGCCAGGAGCTGGCTTGAAGCCTACGGCAATAACCGCCTGAGCCGGGTTAAAGACACAGGCCGGGTAGTGGTTGTTCTGAACAACCGGGGCCGGGACTGGAAAATTGCCGACCCGCTGACCGGAGAGAATCTGGGCGAAATGTCCCGCCGTGAGCTGGACCGAGTCGCTATTAACAACGCCATACGGGGCCAGCTTGAAGGCATACTCGCCATGCTGGACCTGAGCGCCGCCGACCCGGACGTGCGTGAAGCCTCCGCACGGGACATGATGGGCAAGGTAGACGCCACACTGGTTAAGCCGCTGGAAGCGCGGCTGGAACTGGAAGAAAACGCCGACGTGCGTAACCGAATTGAAGCAGCGCTGGCCGTTTACCGCGTGGGTGAGGGCGACCTTGAGGCCGTGGAAGTGCTGGCCGGCAGCCTGCACCCTGGTGCCCGCGCGGCCCTGAACAACGCCGCCAGTGGTGATAACCCGCAAGTAGCTGCAGCCGCCACCAAGGCCCTGACCAGCATCGAACAGAAACTCAAGATGAACCGCGCCGCCGAGACCCTGTATTTCGGGCTCTCCATGGGCTCCGTGCTGGTGCTGGCGGCCATCGGGCTGGCCATCACCTTCGGCGTGATGGGCGTGATCAACATGGCCCACGGCGAGCTGATCATGCTGGGCGCTTACACCACCTGGGGCATGCAGCAAATGTTGCCCGGGCAGCCGGGGCTGGCGCTGCTGCTCTCTATCCCCGCCGGTTTTCTGGTCGCCGCGCTGGCAGGCATCGCCATTGAACGCAGCGTGATTCAGTACCTCAAAGGCCGCCCGCTGGAAACCCTGCTGGCCACCTTCGGCATCAGCCTGATTCTGCAACAGCTGGTGCGCACCGTGATTTCACCCCAGAACCGCACCGTGGTTACCCCGGAGTGGATGAGCGGTTCCATTATGGTGAACGAAGCGCTGTCTCTCACCCTGAACCGAATGTACGTGATCGGCTTTGCCCTGGTGGTGTTCGCCGGGCTGATGCTGATCATGCGTAAAACCCGCCTGGGCCTGGAAGTGCGGGCCGTTACCCAGAACCGCGCCATGGCCCGGTCCATGGGCATCAAAGCCACGAAAGTGGACATACTCACCTTCGCCCTGGGCTCCGGCGTGGCCGGGCTGGCCGGTGTGGCGCTTTCGCAGATCACCAACGTGGGGCCGAACCTGGGCCAGAACTACATCATCGACTCGTTCATGGTGGTGGTCTTCGGCGGCGTCGGCAGCCTGTGGGGCACCCTGGTAGCCGGGCTCTCGCTGGGCACCATCAACCAGGTGCTGGAACCCTGGGCCGGCGCGGTACTGGCCAAGATTATGGTGCTGGTGATGATCATCCTGTTCATTCAGAAACGGCCGAAGGGGCTATTCCCCCAGAAAGGCCGGGCCGCGGAGGGCTGAGTTATGGCAACTGCAAATACCTGGCTGTTCCGGCCGTTTCAGGAGCGTTCCACGCAAATTTTCCTTGGCATCCTGATCGCCGCGCTGGCGGTGGTGACTTTTCTGCACCTAGCCATGCCCGAAGGCAGCGCCCTGCACGTGAGCGCCTACACCGTCACCCTGCTGGGCAAATACCTGTGCTACGCGCTGCTGGCGGTGGCGGTGGACCTGGTGTGGGGTTACCTGGGCATTCTCAGCCTGGGCCACGGCGCCTTCTTTGCCCTCGGCGGCTACGCCATGGGCATGTACCTGATGCGCCAGATCGGCGACCGGGGCACCTATGGCGACCCGGTATTGCCGGACTTCATGGTGTTCCTGAACTGGGATTCGCTGCCCTGGTACTGGATGGGCTTCGACATGGCCTGGTTCGCCTTCGCCATGGTGCTGCTGGCGCCCGGTGCACTGGCCTTCGTGTTCGGCTATCTGGCCTTCCGTTCGCGGGTGACCGGCGTATACCTGTCGATCATCACCCAGGCGCTTACCTTTGCGCTGATGCTGGCCTTCTTCCGTAACGAAATGGGCTTTGGCGGCAACAACGGCCTGACCGACTTCCGGGACATCCTCGGCTTCAACCTGCGTACCGACGCCACCCGGCTGGGGTTGTTCATCGCCACCGGCGTCGCCCTGGCCATTGGTTACGTGGTTTGCCGGGCCATTGTCACCAGCAAACTGGGCCGGGTAAGCATTGCCTGCCGCGATGCCGAGGCCCGCACCCGCTTTCTGGGTTACCGGGTGGAACGGGTGCAGCTGTTTGTGTTCGTGGTGTCCGCCATGCTGGCGGGTGTAGCCGGCGCGCTCTACGTGCCGCAGGTGGGCATTATCAACCCCAGTGAATTCTCGCCGCTGTTCTCCATCGAAATTGTGGTGTGGGTAGCGCTGGGCGGCCGGGCCACCCTGTACGGCGCGGTGATTGGCGCCATTCTGGTGAACTACGCCAAAACCGTGTTCACCGGCGTAATGCCGGACGCCTGGCTGTTCGCCCTGGGTGGCCTGTTCGTGCTGGTAACGGTATTCCTGCCCAAAGGCATTGCCGGCCTGCTGGAGAAACGCACCAAAGCCAAAACCGACGATGACCCCGCCAACTCACAGGAGGCCACCGCATGAGCATGCTGGAACAACTCTCGAACCGCGACCAGGTATTCGACTTTCTGGCCCCGGTGGCATCGCCGGTAGACGTGCGCCACGGCCCGATTCTGTACATGGAAGATGTGAACGTGAGCTTTGACGGCTTCAAAGCCATCAACAACCTCAACCTCACCATCGACGACGGCGAACTGCGCTGCATTATCGGCCCCAACGGCGCGGGCAAAACCACCATGATGGACATCATCACCGGTAAAACCGCGCCAGACAGTGGCTCCGTATGGTTTGGCAGCCGCCACAACCTGCTGACCATGAACGAGCCAGACATCGCCACCCTGGGCATTGGCCGCAAATTCCAGAAACCCACGGTGTTCGAAGCGCTCAGCGTGTTCGAAAACCTGGAACTGGCCATGGCCGCCGACAAACGCATACTGCCCACCCTGACGGCGATCATGAAACCGGAAAACCGGGACCAGATCGACGAAGTGCTGGAAATGATCGGCCTGAAAGACCTGCGCGACAAACCCGCCGGCATCCTTTCCCACGGCCAGAAACAGTGGCTGGAAATCGGCATGCTGCTGATGCAGAAACCACGGCTTCTGCTGGTGGACGAGCCCGTAGCCGGCATGACCGAACAGGAAATGGAACGCACCGCCGAACTGCTCACCGGCCTGGCCGGCAAACAGTCCGTTGTGGTGGTGGAGCACGACATGGGCTTCGTGCGCTCCATCGCCCGCCAGGTAACCGTGCTGCACCAGGGCAGCGTGCTGGCCGAAGGTACCATGGACCAGGTGTCGAACGACCCGGAAGTGATCAAGGTGTATCTCGGGGAGGAAGCGTAATGCTCAAGATTCAACAGCTGAACCACTACTACGGCCAAAGCCACACCCTCTGGGATCTGGACCTGGACGTACCCCAGGGCCAGTGCACCTGCGTAATGGGCCGCAACGGCGTGGGCAAAACCACCTTGATGAAATGCATCATGGGCGAGGAAACCACCAGCGGCGGTAGCATAGAATTTGCCGGGGACGTAGAGCTCACCAAAAAGAAAATTGAAGACCGCTCACGCCTGGGCATCGGCTACGTACCCCAGGGAAGACAGATATTCCCCCTGCTGACCGTGGAAGAAAACCTCCGCACCGGCCTGGCCGTGCGCAAGGACGGCAGCAAGAAAATCCCTGAGCGCATCTACGAACTCTTCCCCGTACTCGAAGAAATGAAACACCGCCGAGGCGGCGACCTCTCCGGCGGCCAGCAACAGCAACTGGCCATTGGCCGGGCGCTGGTGATTGAGCCACGGCTTCTGATTCTGGATGAACCGGGGGAGGGCATTCAGCCGAATATTGTGGCGCAGATTGGGGAGGTTATTCGTAGGTTGATTGAGGAGGATGGCCTCACCGTTCTTCTGGTGGAGCAGAAGCTGCCGTTTGCGCGGAAGTATGCGGATCGGTTTGCGATTGTTGATCGGGGGCGGCGAGTGGCGAAAGGTGAGATCATTGATCTAAACGATGAATTGGTAAACAAACACCTGACGGTTTAACAGAACGCCCCTCCCTTTCGGCAGAAATTGGAGTTGTGAATGATTAGGTCAAAGCGATAACTGGTTAAGCTACTATTCTATCTGCCGGCTCAAGTCGAGAATCTGGCTCTATGCGAAAAGGATAAACTTGCGTTGATGTCCATTCCTGATTCTTCGTTGGATCACCGCGTCTCCACTTCCTTAGAGATGTGGGGGTACCCGGCCCGACAGACCTTGTGGGCTTCTCGCTATGGGGTCCTCACGCAAACTATTTCGCCTCGCTCAGCTTCGGTAAATTTGATACATATTGCGGAATCAGGTAATAGTACTAAGTTAAGTGTATGCGTGCTCTCTGATAGCGGCTTGGTTGACTATATTTTGTCCAAAGTTCTTAAGTGTTTACGATAGCGTACTGCTTTGTATCCAACGTTAAATCAAAGGGGTGCTTTTAGAATTGGGCTGGTGAGTGCTACAAGGATAGTGGAGCAGCGTATTACTACGTTGTAGGACGCATGGCCTATGAACTCTACCTTCAACCTTTGCTGAAATCAGAGCTCGTGCAATATCTCACCATCAGTTATCAAAGACATATGCCTGAATAGAACGCCAAGTTATAGAGTTTGCCATTCCGAAATAAGTTACGTAAACACTATTTTTACGACGTGATATGTCTAGTAGATAAGAAAAAAGTTTTAAAATATAAATTTCAAAAAGGATATTTAGGTATTACTATGGAGACCAAAATAAGAATTAGTGGAAATCATATTAACGAGCTCTCTGAAAATATACCCTCAAACATTTTTGCTTTAAATGAACTGATAAAAAATTCATATGACGCATGTGCTTCCTACTGTGAGATAGTCGTATCAAAAGAAACTGATCAAATTATTATAAAAGATAATGGAAAGGGGTTTGACCCAACGGGGATAAATGAACTTTTTCATCTTTCTCGGAGTTCCAAGAAATTTGGAAAGATTCAGAAGTGTGGGAGTACAAACCGAAGGGTTCAAGGGTCAAAAGGGCTAGGTTTTTTGGCTGCTTTTAGGTTTGGTCACTATGTATGCTGGGATACAAATAATGCAGGAAAAAAGTTTTCTTTTGGGGCAGACAAGAAAGCTTTAACCGAGCTAGACGACATTTCGTCTTATGAAATTGAGATAGAGGAACTAAAGTCCATTGAAGTAGGAACATCCATAACGATTGATTCTAACAAAGACATCATCTCGAGTCTATTGAATTATTTCGCCAATAAGTCTAATTACTTAAAGTTGGTTGGTGCGTTTTCTGACGATGATTTCGAGATTATTCTTAAGCTGCCTGGCAAGGTAAGAAGAACTACTGACATCCCTGAATTGAAAGATATAAATATAAACGACCAAATGTTATACGTTAAGTATAGTTCAGATTCGGGATGCTTATATTTTTATCGAGACGGCTACTTAGAAAGGCAGGTTTATAAAGAGTTAAGTTCGGATCATTACGAAATAGATTTGGAGTTGATGATCTATAATCTCGAGTCCTATGGTCGAAAGAAAATAAGTCCGTATTTTTATAAGCCTAATGAGAGCGCAATTACGCCTTTGCTGTTTATAAACAAAAATCTATTCAATAATTACTCAATTTTTGATGCGGATATTTTTAGAAGTCGTCGGAGCAACTATGCCTTGCCGCAGATGATTGGTTACATAAATATTTATAGTGAAAGTGAATCGTTTCAATTCAACTCAGATAGAACTAACTTTGTAGAGAATGATGTGACTGACACACTATTAAGTGATATCGAATCTCTCAACGAACTAGTTCAAGAAAATGGCTCCGAGTTGAAATCTGAGGCGAAAAAGGCAGGGGGTAAACTAACTGGGCCTGCGTTCCCTAAGCAGGGAAATTCAGTAAATAAGAAGCCTCTTGTAAGGGCGAATATAGAGCTCCAGAAAAAGTACATTAGACTAGAGATACCGAGCCAACAAGTTAATCTTTCTAATTACATAAGTGTCGTGAAGAATAGCGACGGTGAGGTCGTAGATAAAAAATTTATTAGTATTTACGTAGATAATACTAAGTTGGAACATGGTATACTGGAATCGATTAATGACGTTGGTAAGAAAATAGTAATTTTTAAATTTGATGACAAAAACACAGGAGATGTGTTCTCAAAGCTCGAGATTGATTTTGTTGAAAAGAAGGCCTCTCTGATTAAGGGTGAGAGCTCAGCAGAATTATTTTTTATATTGGATAGTAACAAAAAAGATTGTTCGATTTCTATAAACCACGTTTCTGTGTTGATGAAACAAATTTCGGACGCCAGCAAGTACAGTGATGGTAGATACTCTTACCTAATCGCATGTTCATTACGGACCATTTTTGAGCTATCGGGATTTGCTTTAAAAAAAGAAATACCGAAAATATTTACCCATAGCGTTTCGATTGAACTCCCCAAACTTACCAATCAGGTCGTGCAGGTAATCCATTTTTTGTCCAATAACAATAAGGTATTAGAACGCGTAGCAACGGTTTTGGGCGTGAGCTTTAAAAATTTGAAGGTAATGCTAGATGTGAGTGAATTTCGCGAAGCTGTAGACTTCTCAAACGTAGGAGCTCATTCTGGAGCGTTACATTTGACTAATCAAAAAGTTCAGGATATGGCAAAATTATCTGGTTACTACGCTGCATTTTGTGACGTTTTGATTAATCACGGAGATGACAGTTTAATTGATTCCGCGAAGATTTATTCCATTGATTTGTAGTTTATATTTTGGGCTTTGATATGAGAACAACGAATTTAAACTCGAGTGCTCAACAAGAATGTAGTTTTGAGCACTTGCTTCACATACAGAGTGAGGACTCCAGGCGCTACCAGTGCCATGGACTTTTTTCTTACCCAGCAATGATGGTTCCTCGCCTTCAAGGGAGCTTGATCGAAGATCTTTTAGCGCGAGATGATAAATTTGATTCAATTTTTGATCCTTTTATGGGGTCAGGAACAGTTTTAAGTGAATCTTTAGCGCGCGGGGTTGATTTTTATGGCACTGACGTAAATCCACTTTCACTATTGTGTTGTAAAGTTAAGTCGGACTATTTCAATAACGAAGAAGCATTGTCGTATCTTTTTACATTGCGAACGGACCTTAAGAGCAAGGGGGAATTAAATGAAAGGTATGAGTTCAATGGTGCTAAAAAGTGGTTCGATGACAATATTTTAGCGGTTCTTACATCGATCAGTAAATCTGTACAACTCATCCCTGCTATTTGGTGCAAAAGAATATTCTGGCTTGCGCTGAGTGAAACCGTTAGAAAATTTAGTAGAACCAGAGCTTCAACTTACAAACTGCATGTTGATAAAAACCATGATGTGAGTTCTGATGAGGCTGTCTTCTCGTTTTTCTTTAGTACTTGTGAAAGAAATATTAGACTAAAAAATGAATCTTGGTGTTCATTAGATAAAAAGGGCTTTCTTAAAAATGGTTTGCCTGTAAGCAAAGTTCACCTCGAGCTATCAGACGTTCGCTGCTTGAAAAAAACATTTCGTGCTGACCTTGTTGTTACCTCTCCGCCTTATGGGGATAATCAGACCACTGTAACTTACGGTCAGTTTTCTTATCTTCCTTTGCAGTTCATTGATGTCAGTGACCTGGACTGTAGATTTGATCAGAGTTTGATTGAAACTCAGAGTGCCATTGATTCTGCGAGCCTCGGTGGTAGCCTTAAATTTTGGCACGATAAGATGGTTGATGTTGAACAAAAATCTGAGAGCTTATTTAGTGTTTTCAAGGAGCTGAGGGTGGTCGGTAGGGGCGGTGAAAAGCGGCTGGCTTCGTTTTGCTACGACCTCCATCAATCGTTAATATCGATTTCGCAACGCCTAAACGACGGCGGCTATTCTATGGTTACCCTCGGTAATAGAAGGATCAATGGAATTTCGATTCCATTGGACGAAATTGTTTCAGAATTCTTATCTTCTCTTGGTTTCGATTTAGTTGCAGTGCTCAATCGCAAAATCATGAAAAAACGCATGGCTGGCTCCATGAGCTCAGAGAAGATCCTCATAATGAGGAAAACTGGCTAGGATGTTTAGCTATTGCAAAAAATCAAGCTTGCCAGGACTCAGTTCATATAAGGGACTTCGAAAAACTGATATATAGGTCCGGAGTTTAAATAACGTTTTATAGTTTGCAGCTAAATTTCTATTACCAATATTTTGGCAAGTTCAATTGAGGTTTTTAAAATGTCGGAATTTCTAGAAGAAATTGAAAACTGGAAGCTAGAGGCAAAGCTGGAAGACAACCGAAGATATTTCTATCACACGAGAATAGTAAGTAAGATCCTCAAGGGACAGAAACTTTATGTAGTAGGGAGGAAAGGAACTGGTAAAACTGCCATTACCGAGCACCTTCATTCAATTGATGAGCGTGGTTATTTTTCCCAAAAACTCACGTTCAAAAATTTCCCGTTTAATAAGTTATATGAATTAAAAGACCAAGGCTACACTGCTCCCAATCAGCATATCACGCTGTGGAAATATGTTATATACTCAACTATTTGTAGGTTGATGAAGGACAATCCAACCATTGACCGTGATACCAGAGACAAGTTAAATAATCTTTTCAATGACGATGTAGAAAATGCTTTATCCCAAGCTGTCGAGCGTTGGACCGGATTTAAATTTGACTTAAAGGTTTTGGGTAGTGGTGTAGGCTTTGAAAATAACAAAGAGTATGCAACAGATAATGGAGACTGGACAAGAAGAGTCGAAACACTCGAGAATTTCCTATCTCAGCAAGTAGGTGCAGATAAATATGTAATAATGTTTGACGAGCTGGACGAAGATTACAAGGATATTATAGAGCCTGAGAAATATAGACAGTACACCGAGCTACTCACTAGCTTGTTTAAGGCTGTGCAAGATGTTCGTTCTAAATTTTCGGGTCATCAATTGTTCCCTGTGGTTTTTATTAGAGATGATATATACGATGTGCTTCAAGATTCAGATAAAACGAAATGGATAGACTATAAGGTTGATTTAGAGTGGGATGAGTCATCAATTAAGAACCTACTTGCATTTCGCTTATCACGTGCGCTTGATAAAAACGCCCATCCTAAACAATTTAATGAAGTTTGGGTGCGTCTTTTTGAGGCTGGTCAAGTTAAGTACGGTCACAAAAAGCAGAAAGGGATTTCGCCATTTAAATATATAACCCGTAGTTCCTTGCTGAGGCCGAGGGACTATATTAGATACTTGCAAGTATGTGCTGAGAATGCATTGGAGCGAGGCCATGGTAAAATTAAGCCAAACATTGTTAGTGAAAGTGATAAATCCTTCTCAAACTACTTAAGGAGCGAGCTCGAAGATGAGGTTCATGGTGTCATTCCAGATATTCATAGGATTTTAGATCTTTTTACAGTATTGAGAAAACAAACGCTGCGGATTGATGAGTTTAAGGAAGCTTTTGACTCGGCAGTCGAAGATGGCTTAATAAGGACGAAGGATTATCAGTTTGTGCTACAGATGCTCTTTCATTTCAGCATAATTGGGAATCAACCAAAACAAGCTAGTCATCAAGTGTTTAGGTATAAAGATAAGGAAGCCCGTCTAAATATGAAAGAAAATATAATACTGCACCGTGGCCTTTTTAGGTCGTTGCAAATATTATGAATAGGGAAAACCGGGACAGATCTATTTTCAGCCCCGGTATTCCCTAATATTGTCGGCTTTTGAAACTAGGTTGCTAAACCAGCGGTATTGAGTTGAAAAGACCTGGCTTTCAGATCGGGTCTTTTCCTGTGCGCTACACTTCCAGACAACAGTTATCTTCTCAACTGTCCAGAGTGGGAGAGCCACAATGCCGGACTACGAACTCTATTACTGGGGCCTGACGTCTGAAAACAACAGAAATGGACCTGGAGTCCTCTATGAAACCCGCCCAACGCCGCGGCAGTTCTCTTTCCAGCCCTGATTTTGCGCGCCTGCAGGGTGTCTGGCGTTCCCAGGGTTACGGCACTGTGTTGCTGATCGAGGAAGATTGGTACACCCTTTTTGAAGAAACCAGCATCAGCTGCCGGAAGATTCATGCGGGCAGTATTGAAGAACTTGGCCACTATTACGAAGATTTGGAGGTATCCCCTGGTGGCCAGGCGTTCAGTGCCCATCGGGTAACGGGCGTAGCACGCATCAGATTCCGTCGCCTGAAAGGATTGCCCGCCACTGTCACTGAAAGTCACAGGCACAGGGCAAAGGATCCGCAATACAACTTTGACGTTTTCTGGCGAACCTTTCACGAGCAATACGCCCTGTTTGAACTCAAGGGTGTGGCCTGGGACCGGGCGCATCATGACTATCTTCCCCAGATTAACGCGAACACATCACAGGAAACGCTCTATGCCATCATGGTTGCGATGCTACGGCCCCTGAAGGACGGCCATATTCGTCTGCATTCACCCTGGGGTCATTACAGCGCAGGTGCCCAGCCGGCACTCTTCAGGCGCCTGACACAGGAACTTGAAGGCGCCAATGATGACCGGGAGCTCACCAGCTACCTGGGCGATCTCAAAGAGTCGGCGCGTCACGTGATCCATGAGGATTATCTCGCAAGCGCCGTTAGCCATGGCGGCAACCGGCTGGTGGAGTGGGGGCGCCTTAATGACCTCATCGGTTACCTGAACATCCGGGCCATGGCCGGGCAAAGCGGCAAGTCAGGCAAGCCGGCTGCGGATCTCAGTGCGGTCGATAGTGTGATGAAGAGGGTGCTGGCAGATGTTGGCGAGCTCCCCAATCTGGTGATCGATCTTCGCAATAATGGTGGGGGGTACGATGGTGTCGCACTGCGCTTTGCAGCGTACCTGATGGATCGCAAACGGCTGGCTTTCATCAAGTCAGCCCGTCATGGTAATGGATTCACCGGAAAGCAGTCTGTCTATGTCACGCCTGTCAATGAGACTTACCAGGGCAACCTGCTTGTGCTGACCAGCGAGCTAACGGCCAGTGCCGCAGAAATCTTCGTGCTCTCATTGCTGCAGCATCCCCGTCTCACTCTTATTGGCGAGCCTACCCAGGGCATCCTGTCCGACACGCTCGAGCGCCATCTGCCAAATGGCTGGCACCTGACCTTGTCCAATGAAATCTACCGGGCCCACGACGGTGAGATATACGAAGATGTCGGCATCCCGCCACACATCCGTCTCAAGTACCTCGGCCGAAAAGGGCGCGAGGAAGGCAAAGACCCGATGCTGGAGCGGGTAATTAAGTTGGGCGGCGGTTTTGCTAGGATGATGACTATAGGTTCTGAGTGAATAGTGCAGACACAGAGGCAGCATGAAGTATTTCGCTTACGGCTCGAATATGTCACTCCTCAGATTAAGAGCGAGGGTTCCAAGCGCGGAGCGAATCGGTATGTTCACGCTCGTTGAGCATGCCCTTCGGTTTCATAAGTGGAGCAGGAAAGACAAATCCGCAAAATGCGACGCGCTGTTTACCGGAAATCCGGAGGACTTCGTCATTGGCGCACTGTTTGAGATTCCGCGCGACGAGAAAGGCCCGCTGGACAACGCCGAGGGGTTGGGCTTCGGTTACGATGAGAAGCGGGTCACGGTTACGGATACTCTTGGGAATTCTCTTGACGCTTTTACCTACTGTGCAACGTCAACGGATCCATCTTTGCTGCCTCACTCGTGGTATTTGAATCACGTTATCGTTGGTGCGAAAGAAACAGGCGTTCCCGCTGACTATCTTGATGCCCTTTCAGCCACGAGAAGTCAGGAAGACCCTGATCGAAAACGTGATGCGAAAGAGCGGGCCATCTACGATTAAAAGCGGCTCGCTAGGGTTTAAAAAATGGGGGCGCCCGTTGCTTTGACTGCGTAGAACAGGCAATCGCTCTTCGCAATCACCGGGTTGGTGGTGATCATGAAGCCTTGAGGGGGCAAGCCCTGATGGATCAACACGGCCTTGGGGTTGCTGAATTTTACCCGGCATTGATGTGTAAAACGAAAAAATGATTTATGGTTCACGCAACTGCTTGATTGACGGAAGCAAAACAAGGACGTTCATACAATGGATTTCAGCCTGGTCCTCCAGCCTCTGTTTTCGGCGCTGTGGTATCTGATCCCCCTCTTCCTTATCGGGGGAATGCTCAAGTCGCCCTGGTTCAAGGGCAAGTTTGGCGAGTTTCTGGTCAACCTCTCCGCCCGGCTGTTTCTCGATAAAGCCCACTACCACCTGATCAAGAACGTTACGCTCCCCACAGAAGACGGCTCTACGCAGATCGACCACGTTCTGGTGTCGGAATTTGGCGTTTTCGTTGTGGAGACCAAGAATATGAAGGGCTGGATTTTCGGCAGCCCTCACCAGCGTTTCTGGACCCAGAAGATTTTCCGGTCCAGCCACAAGTTCCAGAACCCGCTGCACCAGAACTACAAACACGTTAAAACGCTACAGCAGCTGCTCGGGCTCAATGATCAACAGGTGCATTCAGTCGTGGTGTTTGTGGGGGACAGCACGTTCAAAACGGCCATGCCGGAAAACGTGACCAAGGGCTTCGGGTATGTCCGCTATATCAAATCGAAAAAGGACCGGGTACTGAGCCCGGCAGAGGTGGCAGAAGCCCTGAAAAAAGTGGCTTCCGGTCGCCTGAAGGCGTCGTTTGCAACAGACCGGGCACACAATCGCCATGTGCAGGGGCTGGTTGCTGAGCGCTACGGTGTTTCGCCCTGTCGTTCGAACGGTGGTGGGCTTCTCAAGATCCTGGTGATGCCAGTTCTGGTTCTGGGCATTGGGGCAATCGCTGTGAATGCGTATTCGAATTTTGTTTCGGGGGCCGCGTCCATCGTCACAAAGAAAGCGCCGGAACAACCGGTAAAAACTGCTCCGGCGCCGGCACCTAGTCAACCTGAAATCAAAACAGAAGCTGAGCCCCAAACCGCCACCACCAAGAAGACTCCAGAAGTGCGCATTCGGCGCGTTGACCAGCCTCCTTCGGAATTGTTTCTGGCAAAGCAGGAATGCAACTCGCTGATCGCTGCCGCTCTCGGCAGTCAGGATCCTCGCCTTTTGAGAGACAGGGACAAGGCGTGTGCACGGTATAAGGCTTTAAGGGGAGACGTGCATTGAGCCAGAAAGGATTACTCACGGCCTGGAACGACGCCAAGGGGTTCGGTTTCATTGCGCCGGAGGGCGGTGGTGAACGTGTGTTTGCTCATATCAGCAGTTATGCAGGCCGGGGCCGTCCGGTTTCTGATCGTAAGGTGACTTACAGCGTCACGAAAGATGGTCAGGGCCGGCTGAGGGCAGGGCGGTTCCAGTACGCCGGCGCGGCGAAGGTTGGTGCCAGTGTTGCTTCGGGAGTCTGGGTGGCCGCGGCTGTTGCACTGGTGTTTTTCACCATCCTGGCTGGCTTGTTCCATCAAGGTTATCTGCCGGTCTCGATTATGGCTGCATACGGCGGGGTAAGTCTGGCGGTGTTTATGATGTACTCGTTTGATAAGCGGGCGGCACAGCGAGGTGGCCAGCGGATCTCTGAGAAAACCCTGCATTTCTTTGAGTTTTGCTGTGGCTGGCCTGGTGCGCTTTTAGCCCAGCAGGTTTTCCGGCATAAGACGCGGAAGGGGAGCTATCAGTTCGTTTTCTGGCTGGCGGTACTGGTTAATCTGGGCGCTCTGGGTTGGCTGCTTTTGGCTCCGGAGGCGATGAGTTGGCGTCAACAATTGGGCTTTGATTTGTCGACGTCTTTGCAGCCGGTTAGTTGGTAGGCAACAACGTGAAATAAATCTGTCCCGGTTTTCCACCCCTGGAGTCAGTGCCCCTGCTAGTTATAATGGCTCACTTTAAACCACCACAGAGAAACCTATGCCCATCGAAAAGAATCAAGTCGTCCTGTTCCACTACAGCGTCCGTGATGAACAGGGCAATGTTGTAGAAGACTCCCGTGGCGGTGAGCCGAACGCCTACCTGCATGGCCATGGCGGTATTATTAAGGGGCTGGAAGAAGCCCTGGAAGGCCGCGAGGCAGGCGATGTTTTCAGCGTTACCGTTACGCCGGAAAAAGCCTATGGCCCGCGCAAGCCTGACGCCATTCAGCGTGTGCCGATCAAGCATTTGGTGGGTGCCAAGCGCTGGAAGGCGGGCATGATCGCCCAGGTGCAAACCGAAAAGGGCCCTCGCCATGTGCTGGTTGCCAAGGTCGGGCACAAATTTGCGGATGTCGACACCAACCATCCGATGGCGGGTCGAACTCTGACTTTCGACGTCGAAATCATCGAAGTACGCGCTGCCGATGCGGAAGAGTTGGCGCACGGCCACGCCCATGGGCCGGGTGGGCATCACTGAATCATGCAAATCGGAGTGATCGCAGACACCCACAGCAAAATGCGTCCCGAAGCTCTGGAAGTATTGGAAGGCTCGGACGTGATCCTTCACGCCGGAGATGTCGGGCGCGACGAGGTTCTGGACGCGTTGGAAGCACTCGCGCCGGTGGTTGCGATTCGTGGCAATATCGACAAAACAGGACGTGCCGCAAATCTTCCGGATGTTCAGGATCTGGAATTCCTCGGCCACGCTTTCTACATGCTCCACGACGTCAAAACTCTCGACATTGATCCGCAAGGCCGTTACCGCGTGGTGATCGCGGGTCATTCCCACAAACCCCGTAACGAGTGGGTTGGCGATGTGCTTTATTTCAATCCGGGTGGCGCGGGGCCCCGGCGTTTTACTCTGCCGATCACGGTGGGGCGGCTGCAGGTAAGCGAAGACGGTGTGGCTGGTGAGATTATTGAACTGCCGGTTTGATCAATTGGGAATACCGGGACAGATTTACTTTCCTTCAGGTCCACGCACAGGCAAGCGCCTGTACACACCGCCGAAACAGCTCCGCGGAGAAAAACCGGTGTTCGCCCGCCTGCTCAGCCACGAATAACTGGCCACCGGATTCGCGGATTCCTCCTTCGATCATCAGGTTATCGCTCATCTCGAAGTCTTCAACCGTGTGGCCCATTTCATCCCGATCGGTTTCGCCGGCCCGCTCCCGATAGAGTCGGCTGTCCAGGGTGAATCCGAAGGCGGGTTTGCCCTGGCCAATCATGTAACCCACTTCGAATACGGTGCCCGGGTCTGCGCTGATGCCGCGGAAAGGCGTCAGGTTGGCGATGATGGCATCGCAGCTGTCCATCAGTTCACGGTTGGCCTGGTAAATTCGGTGGCCGTGTTTGGGTTTTGCTTCGTTATCCGGGAACGCCAGCTCCGTGTCCAGCGGGTCCACGCCCTCAAAGCCGTGTTCCCGGAGCAGGCGCTTTTTCTCGGCGACGATGGCCTGGTGTTCCCCTGCCGGGAAGAAGACTTCCGGGCCGGCGAGGTATATGCGTTTGGGGTTTGCCATTGTCGACTTTACCTACTTCCGTTAGTTTCGTTGGTGTACCAATGAAAACTGATGCTCCTGACTCTGAGGAATGTAAGCGACATGATGACTAGTCCAAACAAGCCCAGAGCTTCCCGGAGGTAACCTTGGTGAATAAGCCTTTTTTGAAAGGATATAAGACGCCATTGTGCCGCGCATTCCTGGTTTTTCCAGTCACAACGGAAGATTCTGACCGAAAGTTATCGATAGCACAGTTTTTCAAGCATTTTTGCACAGCCGTCTTTCTTCGTCGGGTCGCGGCCCGATCAATCAGGTAACAAGGAGTTCTGGCAAATGATCACACTGATCGCTGGTCTGATTCTGTTTCTCGGTGTCCATTCGCTTTCTATTGTTAACGAGCCACTGCGTGATCGCCTGAACGCAGCCATGGGGGTGTGGGTCTTCAAGGGGCTGTATTCTCTGGTCGCCCTGGCGGGACTTTTGTTGATTATCTGGGGCTACGAAGCCGCGCGCATGGATCCCACCGTGATCTACACGTCGCCGGGCTGGCTCAGTCATGTGGCCATGCTTTTGCTGGTGCCGGTTTTCCCGTTGCTGCTCGCTACGTATTTTCCGGGCAGGATCAAGGCCAAGCTTGGGCATCCAATGCTGGTGGCGGTAAAGCTCTGGGCGGTGGCTCACCTGTTGGTCAACGGCATGCTGCAAGACCTGCTGTTGTTCGGCGCGTTCCTGGCATGGGCGGTGGTCGACAGGATTTCCATGAAGCGCAGAAGCCAGCGCCCGATCCCGACACTGCCGGCCAGCAAGGTAAACGATGCCATTGCTGTTGTAGGCGGCCTGGCTCTGTATGTCGTCTTCGTGCTCTGGGCGCACCAGTGGCTCTTTGGGGTAGCTCCGGTCTGATTGGGCTGATTGCTTGTTATTATGTTCTTCGCCTACATGGCAATGCGACCGGCGGTGTCTCTGGTGCTGGCGGGCAGTATTTGTAAGTCCGGGGTTCAGATGCCCCCAGTGGGAGCGCGGTAATGGCATCGCACATTGAAAAGGAGCAGAGCCCTTGGGCCAGGTTTCTCGCGCATCTGTTCGTGATTCTCGTGGCCTGGACCCTCTTTATCAAATACCTGTTCCCGATTGGCTTTGCGCTGGCCAGCAACGAGCCATGGGCAACCTATATCTACTGGGACCTGTGGCCGGCTGCGCACCTGTGGCTGGCCTGGGCGTTGTTGGCGAAGCCACGGTATACGCGCTTTCTGGCCATTGGCATGTCAGTGGTTGAAATCCTGATCATCACCGCTCTGTTCATCGGGTTTCTGGCGGCCCCGGAGTGGTCCATCTGGCGCACGAACTGGTTTGTGAATAAGGTGTTTGTGCTGGCGGCGTTTGTTCTGGTGTTGGGTACGGCGCTGTTCCGGCCTGAAAGCCTGAAGGCGCGGGGGCATAGTGCATAGAGAAAACCGTGACAGATTTATTTTCGCGTCTAGGAAATAGCGCACAACTGAAATCACCTGTAAGGATTTCCCATGCCCTACGATTTATCGGATACCTTGGTGGTTGGCATCTCGGCAACGGCGTTGTTCGATCTGAGTGAGGCAGATTCCGTATTTCGTCGTAAGTTCGAATCCAATCGTGAAGAGGCCATCGAAGAGTACCGTGAATACATGGCGGACCGTGAGTCCAAAGGGCTAAAGCCTGGCACAGGGTTCCATCTGGTGAAGGCCCTTCTCTCGCTGAACCAGTTTCAGTCCGGCGAGAAAGCCCCCTTGGTGGAAGTTGTGGTGATGTCCCGCAACAGCCCGGAAACCGGGGTGCGAGTGTTTCATAACATTCGCGAGTACGGCCTGGATATCACACGCTCTGCGTTCACCGGTGGTGAGTCTGTGGTGGATTATCTGGAAGCTTACGATGTAGACCTGTTCCTGACCACTAATACCAAAGATGCCCAGCGCGTGATTGATAGCGACAGCTGCGCCGTGGCCCTGGTGAAGGAGCCTCCCGCCAATATGGAAGCCATTCCCGATGGCCAGGTGCGGATAGCCTTCGATGGCGATGCGGTTCTGTTCAGTGACGAGAGTGAAATCGTGTACAAGGCTGAGGGCCTGAAAGGATTTCATTCGGCTGAGGATAGAGAACAGAATAATCCCCTGAATGATGGACCTTATGCAACGCTGCTTCGGAAGCTCTCGCGTTTGCAAGACCGTCTTCCTCACAAGGTCGACTTTTCGCCCGTTCGTGTGGCCATCATCACCGCAAGAAATAGCCCGGCTGAGATGCGGGTTATCAAAACCCTGCGGCATTGGGGGGTGTATGTGGATGAGATTTTTTTCCTGGGCGGGCTGGATAAATCGAAAATTATCAAGGCGTTCAAGGCGCACATCTTCTTCGATGACCAGGATGTGCATCTGGAGCCTGCTGCCAGATATACGCCTGCGGGGAAGGTGCCTTACAGGTCCGGGTCACCGCTGAAGGATTCTGAAAACCAGAACAGGTCTATTCCTCCGGGCTCTTGATACGGGCAAGGCCCTGAACACTGCGGCAGTCCGGTCCCGGGAGTTGGTTTTGTAGTGGGTGAAGCCTATGCTCATCACACACATTTCTCTTCCGGGAGTCGCTTTATGAGTCTGGCTATCGCACTGCATGTTCTTTCCGCCGTGATCTGGGTCGGCGGTATGTTTTTCGCCTACATGGCGATGCGACCGGCGGTGGTCGAAGTGATTGACGCCTCGCAGAGGGGCGCACTCTGGTGTGCCACCCTGTCCCGGTTTTTTCACTGGGTATGGGCGGCGGTGATTGTGTTGCTGGTGACCGGTTACTGGATGGTTTTCAGCGTGTTCGGTGGCATGGCGGGTGCCGGTTGGCATATTCACCTAATGCAGGGGCTCGGCATTGTGATGATCCTGCTCTATTTCCACGTCTATTTTGCCCCTTTCCGGCGGCTGAAACAGGCCGTTGCCAACCAGGATCCCCAGGAAGGCGGGCGCCAGGTGGGGCAAATCCGTAAGCTGGTGGGAACCAACCTGATTCTTGGGCTGATTGTGGTTGCGATTGGTGCTGGCGGTCGGTATCTCTAGGGCCTGTGTGCGGCCCTATGGGTTTTGACCTTGGCTGTCATAACGGGCTTTCTAATAGCACGAGTTGGGCGCGGCGCTCGGGTTGATCTCGTCTGCCACTTCTTCCGGATCAATGCCGTGCCTGTCCAGAACCTCTCGGACAAAGTTCACCTGCTGAAGAATTCTGTCTGCGTCGTCACCATACTCAAAGCGGTTCACTTCCACCGGCTGAGGCATGAAGGTGAAGGCGGTTTTAAGGGCTTTCAGAGTGTCGTCGTCTGCCATGGGGTGATCTCCTGAAGGTTTGGTTGTGAGCGATTGTTCTGCCATAGAAATACGGGCTTTTCACGAAGTTGGTTTTATCGTCTTTGACCGGGTGAGCGTTAGTCACTCAGATTCAGGCCCATTTCCCAGAAATCGATTTCCAGGCGGGTGGCGTCCCGGAAGATGCGGCCCAGTTGTTCAAACCGCTTCGGAGACACGTCTGCCAGCTGCTCGTTCAGCCAGGCAATTTCTGATTGCATGGCTTCCTGGAATTCGTCGCTTTCGTACATTTCGATCCAGGCATCGTAGGGGTTGGCTTCGCCGCGCAGGGTTTCCTGGCGGGCGTTCAGCCAGTTGGCGATTTCGCCGTAGCCTACCATGCAGGGTGACAGGGCCACGTGGAGGTCCAGCAGGTCGCCCCGGTTGCCGGTGTCCAGTACGTAGCGAGTGTAGGCGAGGGTGGCGCGGGCTTCGGGCAGTTCGGCCAGCACCGCTTCTGAAATGCCCCATTCACTGCAGTAACGAATGTGCAGGTCCAGCTCGGTGTCCAGAATGGCTTGTAGCCCCTCTTTGGCCTGGCGAAGATCGGACATGGTGGCGCTTTTATAGGCGGCCAGAGCAAACGCCCGGGCAAACTGGATCAGGAACAGGTAATCCTGTTTCAGGTAATGCCGGAAGGCATCTGGCGCCAGGGAGCCATCACCCAGCTGGCGCACAAAGCGGTGCTCGATGTACGCCTGCCATTCCTCCGGGTAGGCGTTTTTCAGGTCGTCAAATTGATACGTCATGATTGCTTGCTGCTCCCGGTTTGGATGAGTGTCGTGTTTATCATACATGCGGTTTTTAACCAAACTACTGATTAAGCGTGTGATGAATCTGATACGCCATGGTTTGGGTGAAAGGTCTAAATCCGGGCTAAGTGCCTAATAATCAAACATGAATCATAGGCATTCTCATACCAATTTGACTCACTTTCAGGTAATATCCGCGCCAATTTTTATTAATTGAACGTTCAATTAAAAGGTGCGGCATGCGAACGATATTCCTCTTGGTGATTTTTGCGTCGGTTGTGGTTGGACATAAGGCCCATGCAGCCGAGCAGTGTGATCCGGTACGATTCGGTACTGTGGATTGGACTGATGTTAAGGCGACCACCGCCGTGGCCTCTGAGCTGTTGCAGGCGCTTGGCTACGAAGTGGATATTTCCAGCCAATCCGTAGTGGATACGTACGGCGCTATGGAGAATGGCGATATCGATGTCTTTCTGGGCAACTGGATGCCGAGTATGGCGCCCCTGGCAGATCCGCTGATAAATGACCAGAAGGTAGAGCGGCTAGGCCCTAACCTCAAAGGCGCAAAATACACCCTGGCTGTACCGCAGTATGTCTATGACGCCGGGGTCAAAAGCTTTTCTGATATCGCCAAGTTCAAAGATAAGTTTGATAACAGCGTGTACGGTTTGGAGAAAGGTAATGATGGTAATCAGCTAATTCTCGACATGATCGATACCAACGCCTTTGGTTTAGGCCAGTTCAATTTGGTTGAGACATCGGAACGCATCATGTTAGCTCAGGTAAATGGCAAAATTCGTGATCAAAAGTGGATCGTGTTCTTGGCCTGGGCTCCTCACCCAATGAACGAGCGATTTGATATCGCGTATCTGGAGGGGGGCGATGATTACTTTGGTCCGGACAAAGGTGATGCAACGGTTTACACCAATACCCGCGCCGGGTTCTCCGAAGACTGTGCGAATGTGGCCCAACTTCTGGAAAACCTGGAATTCTCATTGGCGATGGAAGGTGAGGTTATGGATTTGATTATGAGCCAGTTTGTTCCTGAAGACCGGGCGGCTCGCTATTGGATGAAACAAAACCCGGATGCAGTGGAGGCGTGGCTGGAGAGCGTGACACACCGTGATGGCAGTCAGGCCGATGCCAAAGCCATAGCGCAATCCATGAAGCTGACCAAATAGCGGTGGGTGTGCCCACATTGAAACGCTGACGGCTCCGCTGGCGCCAAGGAGCCGTCGCTCAGCTGGCGCACAAAGCGGTGCTCGGTATCTGCTTTTGTCATTCGATGAATGTCCAGGCCAATACCCTCGTAATCTTGTTGCCCTGCTTCATCTCTATTTCCCGCACATCAACGGCACCGAGCTTGCGAATCAGCTTCTTTGCAGGCTTAACGTTGTCGGCTTTTGAGACCAGGCTGGTAAACCAGCGGCATTGAGTGGAATACGCCTGGCTTTCTCTGATCAGCTTTTTCAGAAACAGCTGTTCGCCGCCCTTACACCAGAGCTCTGCGCCCAGCCCGCCAAAATTCAGAGAGGGGGAGCCGCGTTTGGCGTTTTGTTCACCGCGGCTACGAGCCAGGTTATTGAGTTTCAGCCGGTTACCTTTGAGCGCTTCATCGAGCGAGGCATGGAAAGGCGGATTACATACGCTGACGTCAAAGAACTCTCCCGGTTGGATGATCCCTTCAAACATGTGGTTTTTATCGTGCTGCATGCGCAGCGTGAAGCGCTCTTTGAGTGTGGGGTTGTTGGCGACAATGGTGGCGACGTTCTCGAGCGATTGGGCGTTAATGTCGCTACCAACGCACTGCCAGCCGTAAATCTGGCAGGCCAGTAGCGGGTAGATGCCATTGGCTCCAGTGCCTATATCCAGCAGCTTGATGCTGGGTTGTTCAAGCCCGGGCTCAACTCCAAGCAGGTCTGCCATGTAATGGATATAGTCGGCTCTGCCGGGGATTGGGGGGCAAAGCGCACCCTCTGGAATGTTCCAGTCGACAACGTTGTAGTATTGGTTCAATAACGCGGCGTTGAGTGTTTTTACGGCCAATGGGTCTGCGAAATCGATGGAAAGGTCGCCATGGGCGTTCGGTTTCACATGGGGCGCCAGTTCCGGGTGGCTTTTTATCAGAGCCGGGAAGTCATAGCCCTGGTTGTGCAGGTTTCTGGGATGTAGGCCTTTGCGAGCAGGCTTTGTTCGGTCCATGGTTAAAATCTTAATCCTTTGCAGCCTAAAGTTGTTTTGCGCGATACCCAGACGGTGTTGTTCCAAATCGTGCCTTGAACGAGCGGCTGAACTGGCTGGAATCGTTGAATCCGCAGGAAAGGGCAATGCCGGTAATGTTGTTGCCTCTCCGGCGCAGCAGTTCTTTCGCTCTGATCAACCGTTGCTCTTGAACGTATTGGTAGGGGGCGCATCCGAAGCTGGCTCTGAACAGGCGGGCAAAGTGGTAGGGGCTCAGGTTAACCCAGCTTGCCATTTCGGCGAGCGTCAGTGGTTGGCTCAGTTGCGCATCAATGCGTTCTTGCAGCAGTCGCCGGTATCGAAGTGATAGTGTGCCTGTCACTGCTGGTGGTGTTTTCTGTCTGTCGCAATGGCGGCTGATCACTTGCAGCAAAAGCCATTGTGACAGGTGGTCCATGGCCATGTTTTGGTCGGGTGCCTGCCAGTCGCTCAGGGTGAGCAGTTTACCTGCCTGGGCGAGAATGGGGTCCTTCGCGTGATAAAGCTCTGAAAGCTGGAGGTGGTCCGGGCTGGCATCCCAGACTTGCTCTGCGCATTGGCTAATATCCCGGTCGTTGAAATAGAAGTGAAAGAATTCAAAGCGCCCACCAATCTGCCAGGTTGAGCGGCTGCCGGCGGGAAACAGGCAAACGGCTCCGGGGAAACCCTGGCTAACCACCTTTCCGTTCACCACACGCCCGGCTTTTTCGCCCTTATCGATATAGATGCTTAGAGCGTGGTGTCGCGGTCGTTCATAGCGCACTTCGCCCTGGCGATTTTGCCACAGCGCCAGGGTTCGCCCCTGTTCCAGTTCCAGCATTCTCTTGGGAGCCAGGCCCGCCGTTCTCAACGTATCAGCCATGTCCCTGGGTGACTGATCTGGTTGCTTTGGCGGGTGTGGAGCGGATTCAGAGTCTTTTTGCATAGGGGGCCTCCGCAAGAATCATCCATGGTTCAGCAGGATCTGACAAGTTTCGATGGTTTCTTTGCTCTAGATTTTGCTCATTCACTGAATAATGGTTTCCGATAAATATAGGAATCACTGGCATGCCCGTTTCTGCCCACTATAGTTTAACGGTATTGATCTGGGGGCTTACCTGGACAGCCATTCGTTTGCAGGTGGAATCCGCGTCGGTCGACCTTTCCGTTTTCTATCGATTCCTGATGGCCTCCGTGGTTGCCTTGGTGGTTTTGGCTTTGTCGCGGCGCCTGAAGAGGCTAACGCTGAAGCAGCATGGCTGGCTGGTGTTGCAGGGCTTGACTCTCTACAGCATAAACTTCCTGCTGATTTACCGTGCTGCGGAATCGATGACCAGCGGTCTTCTGGCAGTGGTGTTCTCATTGGCCGCGTTGTTCAATGCCCTGAATGGCTGGCTGTGGTTGCGTTTGCGACCCTCGGCCCGGCTCTACCCGGCGATTGCTCTGGGCATCACAGGTGTGGCGTTGTTGTTCTGGCATGACTTGCAGCTGGGAAATGCGACAGCAGCCAGCATTCTGTTCGCAATTGCCGGTACCTTTTGGTTTTCCATGGGAAATCTCGTTAGCATCAAGGTGCGAGCATCGCAGGTGCCGCTGTTCCAGGCCAATGCCTGGGCGATGGTCTATGGCGCGCTGATTCTGGGCGTTTGGTGTCTGGGGCGGGATGTCGCGTGGGTGTTGCCTGCCTCCACCACCTTCTGGGGCGCAACGGTGTTTCTGGCGGTTCCGGGCTCTATCGTTGCCTTTTACTGTTACATTACGGTCATCCAGACCCTGGGTGCCGACAAAGCCGGGTATGCCACGGTGCTGTTTCCCGTTGTTGCTTTGAGCGTTTCAACCTGGCTGGAGGGTTTTGAGTGGACAATGACGGCGGTGTTAGGGGCCTCCCTGGCATTGCTTGGGAATTATGTTTTATTCCGGAAGGCGAAGACGTAGATTCCGTTGAAGGCCGGCACGAATCACTGGGGCGTCCAGCGGATCTGTGAAATTTGGGGTTAGGGGCTTTCGCTTGATTTCTCTGGATCTGCCCTGATTGTTTAACTCAGTAAGCAACCAGAGGCAAATTGATAATGACCGATATTCGACACCTGGTGTGTCCCCATTGCCACAAAGTGAATCGTGTGCCTGCCGATAAGCTGTCATCCGGCGGCAATTGCGGTGCCTGCAAACAGCCGCTCTGGCCGGATCAGGTTCTGGAGCTGGGTGACCAGAGCTTTTCTGCCCATACAGCACGCAGTGATGTGCCGGTGCTGGTGGATTTCTGGGCCAGCTGGTGCGGCCCCTGCAAAGCGATGGCGCCTCAGTTCGAGCAGGCTGCGAAAGCCTGGCGCGGTAAGGTGCGCTTTGCCAAGCTGAATACTGAACAATCCCCCGGGCCGGCCGGTCAGTTTGGCATTCGCAGTATACCCACACTGATCCTGTTCCAGAATGGACGGGAACTTGCCCGCCAGAGCGGCGCCATGAACCAGGCGCAGATCAGCCAGTGGCTGCAATCGAATGGTATCCGGTAGGGATGACCGGCGAAGCTACCAATTAAACGTGTGACGAATATGATCCGCCATGGTTTGGGTGAATGCTTTTATCCGGCTGACGCGGCGCAGATCCGGATGAATCAATATCCAGAGGGGGACGGACAGTTCCGGCAATGGGTTGGTCAGCCTTCTGAGGCGAGGGTCTGTATCGCCCAGGTAGCAGGGCAGTACTGCCACTTCTGAGCCGTTCCGCACGGCCGTCTGCATTCCCAGCATGGAATCCACGCGATAGTGGCAGTGGTCATCCAGGCCATGTTTCGCCATCCAGGTTTCAAGTGCGCTGTCACCCATGTGTTTATCGGGCCCGATCCAATTGCACTCAGACAGTGTTTGCAGGGGAGTAAGGATGTCTTGCCAGTGAGCCCTTTGACCGTAGATGGCCTGTTCGATGGTATCGACGCGCCTGCCAACCAGCGTTTCCGGCGGGTTCCGGGTAGGGCGGATGGCAATGTCTGCTTCTCGTTTGCTCAGGCTTTGCACCTGATTGGAAATGACCACTTCCAGCTCAATATCCGGGTAGCTGGCCCGAAACTCAGTAAAGGCTGGCGCCAGCAGGCCATTGTAGAGGGTGTCGGTGGTGGTTATGCGGATGTTGCCGGAGAGTTTCAGGTCCTGCCCGGCTAGTCGGCGTTCTGCGCCCTTGATGTCGGCTTCGACCCGCTGTGCGACTGCGGCAAGGTCCTCCCCGGCTGGCGTGGGTGTATAACCAGTGCGCGACCGCTCAAATAGCGCCACCCCCAGCTGTTCTTCTATGTTGCTCAGCCGTCTGAATACCGTGGCATGGCTGATGTTCAGCCGCCGACCCGCTCCGGATAATGTACCGGTTTCGGAAATGGCCCAAACGATCTGCAGATCATCCCAGCGTATCGGCTGTTCATTCATGCAAATGAAACTCTCATTATTTTGGAATTCCTGTGTATTTAATAACAGATTAGGCTGCTGTTAAAAGGATGCAACAGGAGTGGCAGGTTATGAATGTGTTAATTGTGCTGGCTCATCCGGAGCGCGCGTCGTTCAATGGCGGGCTGGTGGATGTCGCGTTAAAGCGCTTGCAGTCGGCAGGCCATGTGGTCGAACTCGACGACCTTTACCGGGAGGGTTTTGATCCGGTTGAACGCGCGACCAATTATACGGATCGGGTTGACGAGGATTACTTCGCGCCTTTGACCGAGCAGCGGGCACACTATGATCACGGGCGGCTGCCCTCAGACGTTCAGCGTGAAATTGCCCGGCTGGAGTGGGCAGATCTCGTTATTTTTCAGTTTCCTCTTTGGTGGCATGCGCAACCCGCAATTCTCAAGGGCTGGTTCGACCGGGTGTTGGTTTACGGTGGGCTCTATTCCGGCAGTCGGCGTTATGATCGTGGCCATTTCCGGGGGAAAAAGGCTGTGTGCTCCGTAACGGCCGGCTCCCCGGAGCAGGCGTTCATGCCCTTTGGCCGGGCGGGCAATATGGTGGAGTGGTTATGGCCCATGCACGCCTCACTCTATTACGTCGGGTTTGATGTTCTGGCGCCTCAGGTGAGCTATGGCGTTCAGGGCGGTGGAATTCAGTACCAGCAGGAGAGTGCCTTCAGGGCACAGCTTGAGCAGAAGAAAGCCGATTGGGCGGAACGGTTACCCGCTCTTGATGATGAATCTCCGATTCCGTTTACCGGCTGGGAGGATTGGGATGAAGCCGGCGTTCTCAAGCAGGCTCATCCGATGAGGTGGCGGCCCTAGTTTGGCTCGATGGTGCTGAGTAACAAATTGGATGAAGCACGAGGAATGCGGCCCTATCAATGTAAGGAAATGTGCTTAAGATCAAAGTAAACTTGAAGCTATTAACGATAAGCTTTTAAATGACACAGGCGGCCATGGGAGGCTGCCTGTTTTCAATATGATCCAATGGATGGATGCCGGTCATGGAAGCGCCAGGAACAGGCCCCTTTTCTCTCTCTGAAATTTTCAACATTTCCCTCAGCCAGTCCCAACGGCTGCTGACGCTGTCGGTCGGAGCACCGCTGATCCCCCACCGCCTGGTGGGCGAACAACGGGTCAGCGAACCGTTTCGCTATACACTGGACTGCTTCTCACAGCAGGGCGATATCGAACTCAAGAGCCTGATGGCCCAGCCGGCCCGCTTGTCGGTCTTGCAGGCCGATGGCGACTACCGGTATTTCCATGGCCTGGTCTCCGAAGCCGCCATGCTGGGCGAAGACGGCGGCGTCACCTATTACCAGATCACCCTGGTGCCCTGGCTGGACATGCTCAAACTGGGCCGCAACAGCCGCATCTTCCAGAACCGCTCGGTGGTGGACGTACTGAGCGAGGTGTTTGACGGCCACGACCTGGCCCGGGGCGGCTACCGCTTCGACCTGCGCCGGGATTACCCGGCCCGCAGTTACTGCGGGCAGTACCGCGAGAGCGACTTCCACTTCGTCAGCCGGCTGATGGAAGAAGAGGGGTTGTGGTACTACTTCGAGCACTCGGGTAACGAGAGGGGTGAAGCAGGCGAAGAGGATGAAGGAAATGGCTTTGATGGCCACCGCCTGGTCATCACCGACGACGTCGACACCTGCCAGCCGGTACAGCCCCGGACCATCCGCTTCCATCGCCAGGCCGCCACCGAACAAGAGGATGCTCTCACCCAGTGGGGCGGCGTTCGCCAACAGCAGCCCACCCGCGTCAGCGTCGGCACCTTTGACTACAAACAGCCCTCACTCACCAAACGCACCAGCCTGGACACCCTCAGCAATCAGGGCAACCTGCCCGAAGCCGAGATGTACGACTACGCCGGAGAATATTACTACCATGGCTTTGAGCGCGGTGAACGGCTCACCGAGAACCGCCTTGAAGCTTACGAGTCACAGGCCAAACGCTTCCGGGGCGCCGGCGGCACCCGCCAGCTGGAAGCCGGCCGCTGGTTCGAACTCACCCAGCACCCCCGGCACACCACCGGTGGCGAAGCCGAACGCCAGTTCCTGATTCTGGGTGTCACCGTCCACGCCGAAAACGCTTTGCCGGTCTCGGCCCACCTCAACGCCTTGCCCGGCAGCTTGCAACCACGGATGGAAGCCGCAAAGCGGGCCCATGGACTGGAAGACGAAAGCCCCGATGAAATAAAAAACACCGGCACCGGCCACTTCCTGGTGGAACTGGAGGCCCAGCGGCGCACCCAGCCCTATCGTTCTCCATTGCGTCACAAACGCCCGGTCCTCGGCGGCCCCCAGACCGCCACCGTGGTGGGCCCCGAAGGGGAAGAAATCCACACCGATCACCTTAACCGCGTGCGCGTCCAGTTCCACTGGGACCGCCAGGGCCGGCACAACGAACAGTCCGGGGTCTGGCTGCGGGTGTCCCAGTCCAACGCCGGCGCCGGCTGGGGTGGTGTATTCGTGCCCCGCATCGGCCAGGAAGTGCTGGTGGACTTCCTTGAAGGCGACGCCGACCGGCCGTTAATCACCGGCCGGGTTTACAACGGCGAACAAAGTCCCGACTGGCACAGCCACGGCCTGCTCTCCGGGTTCAAGAGCAAGACCTATCGGGGTAACAAGCACAACGAACTGGTCTTTGACGACGCTACCGACCAGGAACGCGTCAAACTGAACTCCGAGCACGAAAAAAGCCAGCTCAACCTGGGGTACCTGATTCACCAGAACGGCAACACCCGGGGCGCCTTTCGGGGCACCGGCTTTGAATTACGCACCGACGCCTACGGCGCCATCCGGGCCAACGACGGATTGTACCTGAGCAGTTGGGGCCAGCCTGGCGCCAGCGGCGACCAGTTGGATCTCACCCCCGCCAGACAACAGATCCAGAGCGCCTACAACCTGACCGACAGTCTCAGCCAGAGCGCCCTGGATCACAACGCCGATGCACTCGAAGCAACAACCTACCTCAAACAGGCCGGCGAAGACGCCGATGACACCTACGGCACCAGTGAACAACTCACCAACAGCGACCAGAACAGCGCCGCCGGCGCCAGTGACAGCGGTGGAAGAGGCGAAGCGGCAAGGATGAAAGCGCCCTGGCTGCACCTGGCCTCACCGGCCGGCATCACCATGAGCACGCCGGAATCCACCCACCTGGCCCAGGGTAAATCCCTGAGTGTGGCCACCGGCGAGGATGTGAACATTGCCACCGGTAAAAGCCTGGTGGCCTCCGTCGCACACAGCCTTTCGCTTTACATCCAGAAGGCCGGCATCAAGCTCTTCGCCGCCCGCGGCAAGGTGCAGATGCAGGCGCAGTCCGACAACCTCGAAGCCACGGCCCGCAAAAACATCAACGTTACCTCCAGCGACCGGAAAATCGACCTGGCCGCCGCCAAAGAAATCCTGCTGGTCAGCGGCGGCGCCTATGTGCGGATCAAGGACGGCAACATTGAGCTTCATGCGCCGGGCAAGGTGGAGGTCAAAGGGGCCATGAAGACGTTTACCGGGCCGGCCGATCTGACCCGAACACAAGAGATGCCCGATACAAAGGGACTCTACGAAGAGTTCTTCACGCTCAGGGATAAACACACGGATGAGCCTCTTCGTTATGCCGGATACCGGATCGAAACGGCCGAAGGTGAGGTCATTACCGGGCGCTGTGATGGGGAAGGAAGGACCCAGAAGATAATGACTCGTCAACCACAGAATCTGAGTGTCACATCACTCGATCCTCTGGATGACACAGCAGGAGAGGATGCCTGATGACCGCACAAGCTCATGGACAAACCACAACAAAGCGGCGTGCCCGGGGGCAGGATGTGTTCATCGAGCCCGCAGACCTGCTTTTTTACATGGTGGGCCAGGACACGCTGCTCGCGGTTCCCAAACAGCATATGCCCGCCATGCTCCAGGAAATGCGATTGCTTGAAGCCGTCGTTGAGGGGCAGCAAAACGCTATCGAGAATCTCAAATCCTGCCAGGACGCCTACATACAGGTAAAACAGGCGAATTACTTCAACCCCGACGAGCGAGCCCTGATCGAGAAGTCCGACAGCCCTGAGGCCCTGGAAAGAAAAATTTGGGTTGCCCAGGGTGCATTGAACAGCGCCAACGAAAAACTGCGGGGAGTGCTGGCGCCCGTTACCGGCGCTCATGACCCATCCAACCCTATCGTGGAACTCATCCCCATCCAGCGCCGGGGCAGTCATGCCAGCACCAATGGTTTTCGGATGGCGTATGCCCGCTTAAAGGCCATTCCCGACGGGTGCAACCGATACCGACCCAAACTCGAAAACACGACCCCAATGGCCGCCGGTGACAGCGTGATCACAGATGGGCAGTTGGACTGGAACAAGCTAAAAAAACAACTGACCGACATCGAGAAAAACACCACCATCAAAACCGATATCCCCTGGTTTGACGACTGGCTAAAACTCGAAGATCAAAGCAAGGAATTGTTCCAGTGGAGCAAGCGCCTGAATGAAAACCTGCACCGGGCCCACCGTTATCAAGTCGGAGAGGACCACGAGGCCGGTAGCCTGAGGGTCGATCTGAGCACCGAAGCCCAATTGATGCGCTGGGGCTACGGTGCCAGTGGCCTCAGTGGTGAGTTCAATCCCTTTCAGGGTAAGGCCTCCATCAAGGCCAGTGGCCACGCCGAGCTCATGCTGGCGCAGGCCAGAGGCACAATCGACTGCTATGAACCTGCCGGTGGCTACATGATGGCCTTCGCTGGCGCTAATCTCGGCATGCTGCGCAGCCATACCCTGCTGAGCGTCGCCGGCAGCCTGGGCGCCAGTGTGGCCGTCGAACTGAACCTGCAGGCCGAGTTTACCGGCCAGGGCGCCAAAGCAAAAGGCATCCCCGGATCTGCCCGCGAAGGGGGCGTTCCAGGGCAACAGGTCGTTGACATGTCCAAAGCCGACCCGGACCAAGGAACGGAACTCAAAGCCTTTGTTGGTGGCGAAGTGGAAGTCACGGTAGCCGGCCAGGTGGAGTGGAAAAGCCCGGAAACCGACGAATTTGCGCCTTTTGCGAAGATCGCCCCGGCAGTAGCGGGTCAAGCCGGCCTGGGAGCAGAAGCCACGCTCAACATATCTTATCGGAATGGCAAATTCCGCATTCTGGCGAAAGCTGCCTTTTGTTTCGGAGTGGGTCCCAAAGGCAAGCTGGTATTGGAAGTAGACGCTGGACTGATCTGGGAATTCGCCCGATGGGTGGCCTACCAGCTCAAAAACATCGACTACAAGCGGTTGGAATTTATTGATGATGAGGCGTTTAGGGCCTTATCAAACATCTTGGCTCTGGCGTTGCAGAGCGGAAAGGACCTTAAAGAATATGTATACGAAACAGCGGAAGAAGCGCAAAACGCCTTTGTTGGCTTTTGGGATGGTCTACAAGATGACAGAGCGGCTGCAAATGCACGCGGCCAGGTGGTCGAACGCATTAACACTAACCCGAACGTGCTTCGGTACACCACGCCAGATGCTAAAGGAGCCTTGCTCTACCGTCTGATGCAAGTCAACGCCTTCGATTCACTGGAGCCCGAGAACCGCACTTGGGACTGGGAAGATATTAACTTCTGGCGCTTTGGCTTTATGACCGAGCGTAAGCGGGCAATTATCAACATCTTCGCCTGGGTTCAATCGCAGGAGGACTACCGTAACGTCATGCAGCGCATCAAGCCGGAAATCAGTGGGGACAATATCACCGTGGAGGAAGGTGAGGCAGCGCTGCTTACGTTTCTTGGTCGGGGCGAGAAAACCTGGCTTTCGAGTGATTATCCAGGCAACCTCCGACACTTTTACCAGCAACTCAAACCAACGGCCTCCAAGGGAACCCCGATGGTCCGCAACGACATGGAAGACTACCTGACCCAGTATGATGTGGAACCTAGGTTCCACCGGGCCTGCTTTAACTATACAGAGTGCTTGGTGAATCCATACACGGAAAGTGTTTAGGTGGCAAAGGAAGGGGGCAGCCTTTGCCTGCCGACTAGGCTACTCTGTCTGGTTGACCACACAACGCACTGTACTCATGCTGTATGGCTGCTTTCTTGATGGATCGACTTCTACGTCACTGTACTTCGGCGGAATTTGAGTCAGATCAGGATTATAGGGCGTTCGTATAACGGTGACCATCCCCAGAAAGCTTTCTCCAGTAGCACCACCTCGGCGCACTTTCAGCGTCCCAGATTCCGGCCCTGCCGGGTTATGCTCCGGAGAAGATTCGTAGTAATCCTCACCGTACCAGTCACTCACCCATTCATACCCATTAAGGCCCATCTGATGGATGCCCAAGGGATTGGGGGGGTACTTCTTAGCGATAGTGTACGGTGCAGTAGGGCTATTTCCCGGAGTGGCCTGCCGTCGCTCTTCCCGGGTGGGGTAATTCTTCCCTTTACGCAGAATGCCATCATCAGTGGCATACGGCATCATTTCCCCCCGGCTTCGGGCGGCGTATTCCCATTGGGCCTCGGTTGGAAGTGCGAAAGGGCGGCCGGTTTGCTCCGCCAGCCACTGGCAGTAGTCCCGGGCCTGGTACCAATCCACGCCTGCCGGCACGTTCGGGGCACGGGTCCGGCTGCTGTAATTGTTAGTATTAATTTTGGGCTGGCCGGTGGCTTCTGTGTAGGTGTCATAGTCCGCATAGGACACCTGACGATCCATCATATAGAAGCCATCCAGCGTAACTTTGTGGAGGTGTTTGTCATCCTGCTCACCACTCCATGGCAAGTAGCCCCTGGGATCTTTCGGCCCGAAATCACCCATCTCAAAGCTACCACCCTTCACATACACCAGGTGGCCCTGGGTTTTCTTGAGCAGCGTATCCACAGCCTGCTGGTTATCGGGTTCTGCAACATTCTGGGTGCAGGCGCTCAGGGTAAACGAGCAAACGAAAGCAACAGCAATCAATGGCTTCATGACACATCCTTGTTTTATGAAACAACGCCGGCATTTTGCCACAAGTGGAGCAATTCCGTTATGCCGTGCTCCGATACGCTTTTGAGGTTTGGTCTGAATGGCAGAAGTAAGTCTACAGGTAGAGCCCGGCTCTGCCCGCGACGCAGGCGTTCCGGGACAATCAAGTCGTTGGCATGGCCAAAGCCGGCTTCTGCTTCGGGGTAGGGGCCAAAGGCAGTAAGCGTTCGGTGACCCCATCTTGAGCCAGACGGGACACTAGTTCTTTACGCAGACAAACAGGGCATTGCCGGACTGCCCGTCCCAGGGCTCTATTTTGCCGTAGTCGTGCTCGAATATATGAACCTCGAAATAGGGTGCCAGCAGCTGTGCAAGTTCTTCGAAGCCCACTGCCACCATGGGATGTTCGTCATTCCAGGTCTCGGTGACATTTTGCGTGGTTTTTGTGATGCACAGTTTGAGTGACTGTTGCTCGCCATGGCCGCGGTAGTGCCAGCCCGAACTGAACTTGAAGGCGCCGTCCTGGTGTTCTGCGGTATGGGTTACGAAAAGGTTGTTATCGATCCTGTTCTTGTCCACCGCATTGAAGCAGAAAACACCATTGGTCTGCAGGGCATTGTGAGCACTGGCGATGCAGGATTTGAGGCGCTCGATGTCACTGTTGTAGTGAATGGAGTACAGAAAGCAGGTGATCAGATCGAAAGGCTGGTCAAAGGCAAAGCTGCCAATGTCTCCCAGGGTGAAGTCGGCTTCAGGGCAGCGCGCTTTCGCTTTATCCAGCATAGGCTGGTTTATGTCCAGGCCCTGGCTTTGGTAGCCAAAGTCGAGGAAATGCCGGATGTGGGGGCCGGTTCCGCAAGCCAGGTCCAGGTGACTGTGGCCGCCGTTTCCGAACAGCTGGTCAAGCCTGCGCACGCCGTTGCTTTGTTCCGGGTAGTCGATGTCGGCACACATCAGATCGTAATAACCGGAGAGGTCGGTGTAGAGCTTGTTGGACGGCTGCATTATGGCTTCCATGGGGTTGGGGGTTTTGCAGAGTTATCCCGGGTGCGTCGCCACCTGATCAGCACCTTATGCAGCTCCTCCACAACCAGAAGGCTCATGGCGAAGGCCAGCAACTGCAACCATTCATTCAGTGAAATCGGCTGAATCTGAAGTACGTCGGAGAGCCCCGGGGTGTACATGGCGCCAATGTGGGCCAGTTGCGCGAGGGGAACGGCGAGCATCAGGAATGGGTTGCGCAGCAGGGGTATCCTGAACAGGGATCTGGATTCCGAGCGGCTGTTCAGGGCGTGGATATTACCGAAGAGCACCATCAGCATCAGCGTCAGGTTGCGGGCTTCTTCAATAGTCTGGCCCTGGTCGAGCGTCCACTGGAAATTGAGGAACGCGATCAGCCCCATCCAGGATCCCACCACCAGCACATGCTCGATGATGTGTTTATCAAACACCGGTTCCTGGGGTGAGCGCGGCTTGACGGACAGTTCGCCGCCTTCCTTCGGTTCAAAGGCCAGGGCGACGTCCTGGAAGCCGTTCGCCACCAGGTTCAGCCAGAGCAGCTGCACCGCGATCATGGGCATGGGCAGGCCGGTCAGTACACAGAAGAAAAACAGCAGGATGGCAGAGAAGCCAGTGGCAACCAGCAGCCCGATCACCTTGCGGATATTGTTGTAAACCACGCGCCCCTGTTCGATGCCGGCGACGATGGAGGAGAAGTTGTCGTCGGTGACGATCAGGTCCGCCGTTTCCTTGGCCACATCGGTGCCGCGCTTGCCCATGGCGATGCCCGCATGGGCCTGGCGCATGGCCGGGGCATCGTTGACGCCATCGCCGGTGACGGCGACGAAATGCCCGTCTCGCATGAAGCTGTCCACAATCTGGGCTTTCCTGGCGGGTTCGATGCGGGCGAAGACGCGGGCCGGGCGAATCAGCTGGTCGACCGCCGCCTGGCCCCGGGTGCTGGCTTCATCCAGCATTGGGCCGGTAACCACCGTTGCATCTGCGCTGCACAGGCCCAGTTCCAGGGCGATGGATTTGGCGGTCGCAGGATGGTCGCCGGTGACCATGGCCACCTCAATACCGCCGGTGCGGCATTTTTCGATGGCGTCAAAGGCTTCGTGGCGGAGCGGGTCGATCATCGCGACCATGCCGAGAAAGACCATGTCGGCCATCTCATGGTCGCCGGCTGACGAGGTTTTCTTCGCCAGGGCGATAATCCGGTAGCCCCGGGATGCGAGTTCGGTGAACTGGCTTTCCAGGGCGGGTTTGTCGATTTCTGTGGAGCCCTCGCTGGTTGCCATCCGGTTGCACATGGCAAGCATCTTTTCAGGGCTGCCTTTGGCGTAGATGACGGTTTGATCACCAACCCGGTTGACCACGCCGCTGTAGGCTTTTTCCGATTCGTAGGGAATCAGGGCCACCTGCTCCTGCCGGGTTCGCAGGTCGGTGATGGACATGTCCAGTTTTTTGGCCATCACCAGGAAGGCGATGTCTACGATATCACCCTGGGAAACCCATTCGCCGCCGCTGTAGTCCAGGTGGCTTTCATTGGCGAGCACGCCTGCGACACAAAGCTCCCGGAGTGTTTCCGGGCCCGTATCCACCTGGGTTCCGGCATCGCCTGTGATTTCTCCGCCCGGAGCCACGCCTTCGCCAGTGACATCGAACTGGCGGCCATCAGGCAGCATGACCTTGCGGATGGTGAGTTCGTTGACGGTCAGGGTGCCGGTTTTGTCGGAGCAGATGAGAGTGCAGGAGCCCAGGGCTTCCACCGCCACCAGCTTGCGGATGATGACATTGAGCTTTGCCATCCGCCTCATACCGATGGCGAGGGCTACGGTCAGTGCGGCCGGGAGCCCCTCCGGGATTACTGACACCGCCAGGCCGATACTCATCAGAATCATGTCTTCGATGGAATAACCGCCATCCAGAATCATCAGGCCTGCCAGGGCGGCAATGGCCAACAGAATGCCGAAGGCCAGCTGGTAGGTGAACTTGCGGATGCGGATCATCAGTGGCGGTTCGGCCGAGGTTTTGCCGGTGACGCCCTGGGCAATCTTGCCCAGCTGGGTAGCCGAGGCTGTGGCGATCACCCGGCCGCGCCCGCGCCCGTGGGTGATGATGCTGCCGGCAAAGCACTGGTCAACGCGGTCTGTGAGCGGCGTGCCGTCGTCGCTTGCCGCGCTGGCATCCTTGGCAACCGCCAGGGATTCGCCCGTCAGCATGGACTCATCCACTGCCAGGCTGCTGGCGCTGAGCAACTGGATATCCGCCGGTACCTTGTCGCCGGAGGAAAGCAGAACAACATCGCCCGGAACGATCTCTTCGACTTCAACGGTGACAACCTGGCCATCCCGAAGCACGTGGGCGGTGCCTTTTATCATTTGTTTTAATGCGGCGGCCGCCTTCTGGGCCGAAAACTCCTGGACGGTGCCGATAATCGCGTTGATCACCAGGACGATCAGGATGAAAACCCCGCTGGGGTTCTGGCCGAGCGCAAAGGACACGGCGGAGGCGATCAGGAGGATGTAAATGAAAGGGCTCAGAAATTGCCGCGCAAAAAGCTCCACCACACCGGGCATTGGCGGCGTGGGTAGCTGGTTGTAGCCGTATTTCTCCAGGCGTGTGCTGGCTTCCTGGCGGGTCAGGCCGGTGTCAGGGGGCGCCTCCGCTCCTGCCACTTGTTCACTACTCTGCATTGGACAGCATCTCCCGAAGGGACGCCTCGATCTGTCCGCCGCAATACGACTTTCCGAATTTCTGTTCGATATCTGAAACATGAGCCGCCAGGGACGGCTTGGCGCCGATCTGTTGGCAGAGCCTGTGGATACCTGGTGCGTGGCTGCGCACGTCCGGCTCCAGTTCAGGCAGGCAGCGAATCATGTTTCCGATAAGGGCGTACACGCCGATATCCGCAAACGTCACTGTCTGGCCACCGATATGACCACGGGCCCGGGATTCCTCAAAAACCGCCAGCCACTGGGGAAAGCGCTGGGTGCGGAATTCCTGCCAGTCCTCGCGTGTCCACATGCTTGAGCCGTTGTACCGGCAGATTTCCATTAGCAGGTCGTTGCAGTCCATGAGGACCTTCTGGCAGAGGGCGGCTGCGTAGGGCTCCGAGGGTGACAGACCCAGTTCATGGGCGGCGTATTGGACGATCGCCGGCATCTGGCTGAGCGTCTGGCCGGTTTCCAGGTCCTTTAGCAGGGGCGGGCCGATAAACGGGATGTCCTGGCTGCCGGGAGGCTGGCTCATGAGCCGGGCGACGACATCCGGGTTGTATTCCTCCAGCAGAGGGACTTCCTGATAGGCAAACAGATAGCTGATAAAGCAGCCGCGGAATGCGCTGGGCCAGTAGAACATCTGGAACCGTGGTGTGGATGATGATGGCATTTTGGCCTCCCGTGCCGGTGGTGGGGCAATCCATGAATCACAGTAAGGATACCGCTTTGCTCGACCTACCGTGAACCGTTATGTCATTTTCTTGCTGGGGGTTGCCAGGCAGCTGGCGGCAAGAATCGGATGGAAATGCCCGGCGAAGTCCGTTCAAATGGGCTTAACGGTTTGAAGAAGGATTACCCCATGTCGGCATCATCGAAGCCACAAAGGCAGGCCGCGGTCCAGGCCAGTAAAAGGGTTGTAGACGGGAATGCACGGATGGCCGGGCTGGTTACGGTTGCACGTTACATTGAAGCGAACGCAGAGGAGCCGTTAACGCTTGCCAGCCTGGCGGATATTGCCGGCTTATCCGCCTCCCGTTTGCAGAGGGCCTTCAAGGACGCATTCGGGGTTTCCCCCAAAGCCTATCAGGACGCCGTTCGGATGCGTCGCTTCAAACACTACCTGAAAGAAGGCGATGGGGTGACCGACGCGATTTTCGCGTCCGGGTTTGGTTCCGTCAGCCGGGTCTACGGCGAAGCAGCCCGCAGCGTGGGCATGCCCCCCAAAACCTACCGGGCCGGCGGTGCCGGTGAGGAGATCACCTACGCCTGTCGAAACACCGTGCTGGGCCTGATTGCCATGGCAGCAACAGACAAAGGCGTCTGTTTCGTACAGTTTGGTGAGGACGAGGCCTCTCTGGTCGACTGCCTGCAAGCAGAATTCCCCCACGCCGAACTGATCCCGTCCCCGGCTCGGAATGCGCCCGAACTGGACGCCTGGGTGCTGGCGCTGGATCAGTACCTCACGAACGGCGCTCCGAGGCCAGACGTGCCGCTGGACCTGCGCGGTACTGCGTTTCAGGTGAAAGTGTGGCGGTTCCTGCTAAGCATCCGTGAAGGCGAGGTGTTCAGTTACAGCGAGGTGGCGGCTGGGATTGATAAACCCAAAGCGGCACGCGCGGTTGCCTCCGCCTGCGGCAGAAACCGTATTGGCGTGCTGATTCCCTGCCATCGCGTGTTACGGGGCGATGGAGGGCTTGGTGGGTATCGCTGGGGGTTGGAGCGAAAGCGGGCGTTGCTCAATGCTGAGAGGAAACAGCAGGGTGACTGATAATGTGCCGAAGACTGGCATCTACCCTCTCCGTGTTTTGCGTCCTGCCGTTTAAAGACAGCAGGCCTTGTACTTCTTGCCGCTGCCACAGGGGCAGCGGTCATTCCGGCCGGGTTTAAGCTGGCCTTCGCTGGTCTCACCCTGCAGGTAATACCAGCGCCCATCTTCCCTGAGGAAATCGGATTTCTCTTCCAGATAGCCCCAGCCATTCCCCACGCGATAAATCGCCCGGAAGTGCACCAGGCCCTGGTTGCCGTATTCGTGGCTGTCCAGAATGTTCAGCGATGCCCAGTCCGGTGAGTTCTCCAGGCTCAGGGTCGCAGGCCGGGTGTCGGGGTGCCAGGTGGCTTTCAGGTAATCAGCCTGCTCCAGCACAAACGCGACATAGCGCGAGCGCATCAGCGCTTCAGGTGTGATGGCGGCCTGCCCCTGATGCAAGGGCAGACAACACTCGGCGTAGCGGGCACCACTGCCGCAAAGGCAGGGGGCGGATTCGGGAAAGTAGCTCATTGGTGCTTATCGGGCCGTGGTTACGTATTTGAGCACTTCCACCACTTGCTCGGGCGTTTGAGCCCAGGCCATGGCAGCCGCGTCTACTTCCTTGAGCGGGTGCACAATGTCTTCGCTGTGCAGGGTGATGTAAGGGGTATCCAGCGCGGCGCAGTAGCCGGCGTCGAAGGCAGCGTTCCATTGTTTGTATTTGTCGCCGAAGCGAATCACGGCAAGGTCACACTGCTCCAGCATGGTTTTGGTGCGAATGCTGTTCACTTTTGAGGACTGGTGATCGCGCCAGAAGGGCACATCTGGCTTGCCCAGCATATCGCCGGCGGCATCACTGGCATCGTGGTCGGTCACCGGTGCCATGAATTCCACAGGCAGGCCGGCGGCTTCCGCGCCTTCCTGAATTTGCTCACGCCAGTTGGTATGAATCTCGCCAGACAGGTATACAGTCCAGATCATGCATGTCTCCTCGGTTGCGGTGGGCTGACTTGGGTTGCCCGGCCCGGTTGATCGGTTGCGGATATCATACGCGAGCTGACAAGCGGCTCGCTACAGAAGCTGGATGAGGTGTTTTCCGGGGGTGGTGTTTTAACTGTCTCATGAGACAGAGTGGAACACCCCGGGTTTCATGGTACCCATTTAGGGTATAAAATTACCCAAAATGGGTTTTACGGTGTCGGTAATATGTCCGCAGTTACAACAAGTAAGCGTACTGGCTTGGCGGATGCGCTCTTCTCAGCAACCCGCCAGAAAGTGTTGCGCCTGTTCTTCACACGACAGGAAAGAGATTTCTCGATCAAAGAACTCATCGAGCAAGCGGAAGCAGGTTCGGGTGCTGTGCAGCGGGAACTTGCGCGTCTGGTGGATAGCGGGTTGGTGCAAGTTAGTCTGCAGGGGCGGCAGAAACGGTATAAAGCCAACCCGGACTCGCCCATATACCCGGAGTTATCGTCTCTTGTCTCCAAGCTGCTCGGCCCGGAACAGCAGGTTGAGAATGCCCTTCAGCCGATCAGTGATAGAATCGATTTAGCCCTGATTTATGGTTCGGTGGCCAAAGGGGCCGATCATGCGGGCAGCGATATCGATCTGATGTTGGTATCAGATACCCTCACTCTGGAAGAAGTCTTTGAAGCATTGGGGCCGGCAGAGATCAGTCTTTCCCGAACCATTAATCCAACCCTCTATAAGCGAGAAGAGTTTAAAAAGCGTCGGGCTAACCAAAACTCTTTTTTGAGAAAAGTCCTGGAAGGACAGTACATATTATTGAAAGGAAGCGTCGATGAATGAGGAAGCACTGGAAAACCTGGTCCGGATACACAAACTCCACCATGAGCCGGCAGACGCCGCCGAGGTTCAACGGCTTATCCAATCCGGTAACTAAGTGTCCAATCTGGGTAGAGGTCTTGAGCCCAACAAAATGAATGCTCCTTTCACACTCCGCCCCTACCAGCAGGAAGCCGTGGATGCCACGCTGAAGCACTTCCGCCAGTCCGACGAGTCTGCCGTCATCGTGCTGCCAACCGGTGCCGGTAAAAGTCTGGTGATTGCCGAACTGGCCCGGTTGGCCCGGCGCAGGATTCTGGTGCTGACTCACGTAAAGGAGCTGGTAGAGCAGAATCACGCCAAGTACCAGAGTTATGGGTTAACGGGCGGCATCTTTTCCGCCGGGCTGAAACGCAAGGAAAGCCGGCATCAGGTGACCTTTGCCAGTGTGCAGTCGGTCTCGGCGAACCTGGATCAGTTCCGGGATGAATACTCGCTGGTCATCATCGATGAGTGCCATCGGGTCAGCGGCGAGGACACCAGTCAGTATCAACGGATCATCGAGCTGCTGCGGCAACAGAACGATTCCCTGAAAGTGCTTGGGCTAACCGCCACGCCTTACCGGCTGGCCATGGGCTGGATTTATCGCTATCACTACCGGGGCTTTGTTCGCGGTGATGACGAGAAGCCTTTCACGCACTGCATTTATGAGCTGCCGTTAAGCTTCATGATCAACCGGGGCTATCTCACCCGGCCGGAGCTGGTCAACGCGGCGGTGGCGCAATACGATTTCTCTGCGCTGCCCAAGGATCGTTTTGGCGAATACGCGGAGAAAGACGTTAACGAGCTTTTGAGCAAACATCAGCGGGTGACCCGGGCGATCATCGAGCAGGTGATGGAGCTGGCCGCCGAGCGTAAAGGCGTGATGATCTTTGCGGCCACAGTGGACCATGCGCGGGAGATCACCGGCTATCTGCCGGAGCACGAAACCGCTCTGGTGACCGGCGCGACGGAGATGAGGGAACGGGCGCAGCTGATTCAGCGCTTCAAGCAGCGGCAGTTGAAGTATCTGGTGAATGTGTCTGTGCTCACCACCGGCTTTGATGCGCCCCATGTGGATTTTATTGCCATCCTGCGGCCCACCCAGTCGGTCAGCCTGTATCAGCAGATCGTGGGTCGTGGGCTTCGGCTGGACGAGGGTAAGCGCGATTGCCTGGTGATCGATTACGCGGGCAACAGTGTGAACCTGCATCACCCGGAGGTGGGCGAGCCGAAACCGAACCCGGACAGTGAGCCGGTGCAGGTGTTCTGCCCGGGCTGTGGGTTTGCCAATATTTTCTGGGGCAAAACCGACAGCGATGGCCGTGTGGTCGAGCACTACGGGCGCCGTTGTCAGGGTTTGCTCGGGGCGGCGGAAGGCGAGGAGCCGGCTCTTCAGAACGGACGCCCTGAACAGTGCGATTACCGGTTCCGATTCAAGGAATGCCCCCACTGCGGCGCCGAGAATGACATCGCCGCCCGCAAGTGCCATCAGTGTGAAGGCGCGATCATCGATCCGGACGACCAGCTCAAAGATGCCCTGAAACTCAAGGATGCGATGGTTATCCGATGCGCGGGAATCTCGCTACAGGTGAACGGCGGCAAGCTTAAGATCACCTATCACGGCGAGGATGGGGAGGAACTGAGTGAGTCGTTTGAGTTCAGCAAGCCCGCGCAGCGCAACGTGTTCAACAAGCTGTTCGGGCGCCGTTTCGCCAATAGCCAGGCCCCGAAAACCTTCGGCACGGCGGATGAGGTGCTTGAGATGCAGGCGCTGTTGTCTGCGCCGGACTTCGTGATTGCCCGCAAGCAAAAGCACTTCTGGCAGGTGCAGGAGCGGATTTTTGATTATCAGGGCAACTATCGCAAGGCGTATGAAACGTAATGCCTGTAAGGGTTGAATTCTGATGCTTTCCCTAGCATGTCTTGGGTATAACGCTTTCACAGGGCCGCATTTTCTCAACGGTTCTTAAAGGCAATAGGAGGAAGCATGGAAAAGCGCAAATTCGGAAACACAGATATTGAAGTAACCCCCGTCGGGCTCGGTACATGGGCCATTGGTGGCTGGATGTGGGGCGGAACGGACGAAGCCCAGTCCATCGATACCATTCACCGGGCTGTCGATAAAGGCATTGGTCTGGTTGATACCGCGCCGGTTTATGGCTTCGGGCGCTCAGAAGAGATTGTCGGCAAGGCCCTGGCCAACGGTCGCCGTGATCAGGTGGCGCTGGCGACCAAAGCGGCCCTGAACTGGAACGATGATCAGGATAAGGTCTGGCGGGATGCCACCGCTTCGCGCATCGAACGGGAAGTGGAAGACTCTCTGAAACGCCTCCAGACAGACAGGATCGACATTTATCAGATTCACTGGCCGGATCCGAAAACGCCCATGGAGGAAACCGCCCGGGCGCTGGAAAAGCTTTACCAGGCCGGGAAAATCCGTGCCATTGGTGTCAGCAACTTCACGCCGGCCCAGATGGATGAACTGCGCAAGACTGTGCCCCTGCACAGCCTGCAGCCTCCGTATAACCTGTTCGAACGGGGAATTGAGCAGGACATCCTGCCGTATTGCCGGGAAAACGGCATTGCCACTATTACCTACGGTGGGCTGTGTCGCGGGCTGCTGACAGGTAAGATGAGGGAAGATACACAGTTCACGGGTGATGATCTGCGCAAGAATGATCCCAAGTTTCAGGGTGATCGCTATCGCCAGTATCTGAATGCCGTGGCTGAACTGGATCAGTTCGCCCGGGAGCGGTACCAGAAAAACGTACTGGCCCTTGCGCTTCGCTGGCTGGTGGATCAACCCGGCGTTACAACTGCCCTTTGGGGCGCGAGAAAGCCAGAGCAGTTGGATCCGGTGGATGAGATTGAGGGCTGGTCGCTGGATCAGGAAGCGATGGCCACCATTGATGGAATTCTGGAGAAGTGCATTACCGACCCAGTCGGGCCGGAGTTCATGGCGCCGCCGGCGCGGTAATGAGTGAACCATATTATCCCTGGCCCTCGTAAATTACCTTACGAGGCAGACTGACAGCACCTCTTCGGTGCTGTCAGAGGTTTCCATGCGGTGAGGCCTCGGGTATGGTCTCCTCCAGAAAGTTTGACCGTATAGACTCATATTCATAGGAGGTACCACACCGTGCGATCCGCACTTCGACTAAAAGTCAGCGCCCTGTTGCTGGCCATGATGATGCCGTTGACCCAGGGGCATGCCGCTGAGGATGATGGCGATGCATCTGTGGAAACGTTGCGCCAGGATATGGAGACCCTCACTCAGGAGTTGGAAGATTTCAGCACCGAGCGGCGGGAACGATTGATGTCGGATATCGAGGACGTTCTCAGCTCCGTTGATGGTCGTATAGCGGCACTGGAGGATCGCCTGCAGGATGGCTGGGATAAAGGCGATGAGTTGACCCGGGCTCAGGCGCAGACCGCGCTGGCATCGCTCCGCCGGGAGCGGGCACGGGTAGCGGAATGGTTCCAGCGTATGCAGGACAGCGCCGATTTCACCTGGGGATCCATGAAGGAGGGGTTCAACGACGCCTTCAATAACCTTTCCGAGGACTGGCAAAGCGCAGAGCAGAAAGTTCGCGAGGCTGGCGAGGAGAACTGACGGGACACTAGTCCTCGTAAATCATCTTCCGGGTCATGCCGCCGTCGATCACGAAGTTCTGGCCAGTCACAAAGCGGGCTTCCGGTGAGACCAGGTAGGCGACCATGGGGGCTACGTCTTCAGGCGTGCCCACGCGGCCACTGGGGTGCTGGTTGTGATCCTCGGCCGACAAGTGCTCCGGGTTGGCGGGTGCATGGGCCTGCCAGGCACGAACGTCGATCCAGCCCGGGCTGATGCTGTTGGCCCGCACATCCGGACCCAGACTTATGGCCAGGGAGTGGGTGAGGGCAAGCAGGCCGCCTTTGCTGGCGGCGTAAGCCTCGCTGTCGGGCTCGGATTGCAGGGCACGGGTGGAAGCCATGTTGATGATGCTGCCCCGGCTTTGGCGAAGGTGCGGCACTGTGTGCTTGGCCACCAGGAAAGCGCCAGTGAGGTTTACATCAATCCGCCGCTGCCATTCGACAAGTTCTAATGTTTCTATGGGCCCGGTTTCCGGGTCCGCGATCCCTGCATTATTGACCACTGCGTCCAGCTGTCCAGCCCAGTCCATGGTTTCCGCCACCGCGTCGATCACTTCCGGCTCCTGGGAGACATCCATGTTAATTAAGCGGAGGTTGTCTGGATCGCCGAAGTCCTGCCGGCAGGCTTTGATCGCTTCTGCATCCTGATCGAAGACCACCACTCGCCAGCCTTTGTTCAGGAAGTGGCTGGCAATGCCTTTGCCAATGCCCTGGGCGCCGCCGGTTATCAGGATGGCCGGGAGTTGCTGTGTCATGGGTGTTTTCCTCTTCATTGTTTGCCCCGATTATCTTTGCATCCAGTTAATCAGGCGAAGATCAGTCAGTGGTTGCAGCCGAAAGGTCTTGGCTGAAAACCAGCAGGCGGTTGTTTGCGGGCATGGCGTAGTTTTCCACCAGGTTCAGCCCGACTGCTTCGGCCAGAGCACAAAGATCTTCCAGATCCCGGATGCCCATGTGGGACGCACGGGCTCTCAGATATTGATCAAACTGTCGGTTGCTTTCACTGGTAAACCGGCCCTGGCTGTTGAAAGGGCCGTAAAGGCAGAATGCCCCGTCTTCTGGCAGACGTTCACCGATATTGCGAAACATCTGCTCGACTTCGCTCCACGACATGATGTGGGCGGTGTTCGCTGAGAACGCCCAGGTGAAAGACTCTACCGGCCAGTGGCTGGTGCTTACGTCCAGTTCAATAACAGGCAGAATGTTGGGCAGCGCGGCCTGCTCCAGCCGGGGTCGAGACAGGTCCACGGCATCTGGATGTTCGGTCGGTTGCCACTGCACGTGGGGCATTGCCTTTGCGAAATGCACTGCGTGCTGTCCGGTTCCTGTGCCTATCTCCAGAACTTTGCCCGGCGCGTCAAAGGTCTCAAGGAGCCGCTCCAGGATCGGTGATTTGTTGTTCTCACAAGCCTGAGAAAAGGGCAGGTTGGTGGCCATCGGGTTCTATTCCTGCGGTCAATAAATGTGTATGAATTTTGTTCTGAACAATTATTTTCTGTTTCAGATACTATGGGGGGCGGAAGTTGGTGAATAAGCCAACCGCTAACCTGGAGAATACAATGAGCAAGAAAGTCGAGAAAGCCACATTAACCACAGCCATGATCGAAGAGCAAACGGCGGCATTTTTAAAGTCCGGCGGGGCTGTTGAGTTTGTGGGCAAGGGTAAAAGCGGACAGTTCGCTTCTTCAGGTTCAAAGCAGGTTAAGCTGAAGGCCCGCTGAAGGGCGCCAACTGGTATGTGTCAGACGCCTGGAGCCGTGCCGGTGACGGGCTTTGCATGTTTTTCGGTACCATCTGTGCGTCAACCTTTTTTACATTCTGCCGGGCGCAACTTGCGACCTGAGTTGTAGATCTCTGTATTGATTAGCCTTTGCGTGTTGGTATAGGGCTTGCATTTTTGTGGGACTGAACACAAACCACAAAAAAGTGAGAGACAAGATATGACCCGCACCGCTCGCATCAGCAAATTCCCGACAAGGTTCCTTCGTTCCGCGCTAGCCACCACATTGCTGGCGGCATCCTCCTTCGCCCAGGCTGGCTTTGTTTCCTATGAGATCCGCAATTCACCTGTGATCAACGATCTCGGTGGCGGCCAGACGGAATTCATTATTGAGGGCGGTGGCGACAAGGCGGCGCTAGGCTCCAGTGACATCGACGGCATGACGCTTGGTGATATTGAAAGCGTCAAGATCGATCGCCTCGACGACTACACTCGTTTCAGTGCCGGCAGCGGCCCGTACGTAGCCCCGTATCTGAATTTCTGGATTACGGATGGCGCCGGTAACTACGCCGTCGCTGCCAATGAGCCGAGCAACCCCGCATTCCAGCCCCTGTTCAATAATGGTTACGATCTGAGCTTCGCTGATCTGAGTGATAAAACTGCGAAGATTTATGAGAATAGTGACCAGTCCTGGCTGCCGAATAACGGTGTTGGCCTTACGTTCGCGGATCTCGCCGGCTTTGAAATTATGGCACCTACCGTATCAGAGCTGAACTCTGGCTGGTCGGGGCTGGGAACCGGCGCACCACGAGATGGAAGCAATAATGCCTTCGGCGTTAACTGGGTATTTGGCGATACATTGAGCAACTATGTGTCAGGTGACGATGGTTACATTGTCGCCAACGCTGAAGTGTCTGTGGCAACTGTACCCGAGCCTTCGCTTGGGGCACTGTTTGCACTGGCGCTGTTCGGGCTCGGGTTCAAATATTCACGCCGCCCACGCAGTTAGCAAACGGTTGCCTATACCCGCCGGATGGATTCCACGGTGTAGCGAAATGCCTTGATGGCATCGGACCAGTACTCTGGCGGGAGCCCTGCCTTTTGCTTCAGGTGGCGAAGGAATTCCCGTGGCTCGGGCAGGCTTTGCCATACGGACGGCAAGAAGGTGGCCCGCCGATCACCCTTGGTAAGAACGAGGCCATCCGTGCCTGGGCGCAACTGAGAGAGTAGATCATCCTCGGATTGGAAATGCAGAGGTGTGGGCGCACTCAACACCGACAGGTGATAGTCCAGCAAATCCAGCTCCTGCTCCGTAATCGGTGGGAAGCGGGGGTCGCGGAAAGCCGCCGAAAAGGCGTTTTCCGCACAGTCCTGAATAAGCGGGCGCCAGGCTTCCAGCGAACCAATGCAGCCTCTCAATCGGCCGGCGATTTCCAGTGTGACAAAACAGGCTCCGGGCCTGGCCAGCCTTTCCGCATACTTCTCTGAATCGACCGGTAAAGGCTGCCCGTGGCGGAGGCCATGACGCACAGATGCTGAAGCTACCTGTAATAGAGTTTCCCGCTCCTGTATATCAAGCATATCAGGCCGATGCTTCGGTTAGCACATAGGCGCCGTAGCCAACTACCCGGTCCTTCGGTCCGGTCGCGTCACCGGAATTGCGCAGATCCAGGGTGGTTACTTTCAGGCCTCTTTTCTCTGCCAGATACAACAATCCGTTAACCGGGTTTCGTCCGCAGGCATCGTCGTATCCGATATGGCGGTAGTCCAGGGTTTCGATGTTTCTGGTGGTTTTGCTGTCCAGCTCCCGGGCAACCGGGTAGCTGTGGTAGTGGCTCAGATCGGAACTGATCACAATCAGGGTTTCGTCGCCGCCCCAGAGTGTTTCCAGTACCTCGGCTACGTCCTCGGGGGATGTTTCTCCTACCACAAGTGGCACCAGGGTAAAGCGATCAAAAACCGACTGCAGGAACGGCAAATGCACCTCCAGACTGTGTTCGAGCTGGTGAGGTGAATCCAGATAACCAACCTGGGGCAAGGATTGCAGGCTGGCCAGTGTGTCCTGCTCGACCTCGACATTGCCTAGCGGTGTCTCGAAGAAATCCGACGTTGGCGCCGCAATGCCCCTCAGGGGGACGCGGTGGGAAGGCCCAAGAAGTACCACCCGGTGGATGCGGTCGTGAAGCGGCGCAAGCTGGGCGTAGGCACTGGCGGCAACAGCGCCGGAAAACTGGTATCCGGCATGGGGCACAATAATGGCTTTCGGAGCCGGCCCTTTCACAGGTACCTGTGAAAGGAAACCGTCCACCATGGTTTTGAGCTGGGCGGGATCGTCTGGATAGAACATGCCCGCAACAGCGGCTTTTCGTATGTTGGCAGACATAGCTGATCACCTGCTTAACAGAGCGATCGATGGGCGGGATCGCCCTGGCTGCTGAAGAAATTGACACATCCTGTTACCGAAACTATAGACTATCTGAAGCAATTCAGAAGTGAAATAGCGAGGGATTTCACCGTGGGCGATATACCGATTGTTCAGGGCCGCGATGTCGGGTTCTGGCATTGGCTTGATGACGGCCGCATCCAGTGTGACCTTTGCCCGAGGTATTGCAAACTGCACCAAGGCCAGCGGGGACTTTGCTTCGTTCGCGGGCGTTTCAACGATACGATGGTTCTTACCACTTACGGGCGTTCCAGTGGTTATTGCATTGATCCGATAGAGAAGAAGCCCCTGAATCATTTTCTGCCCGGCACTCCGACCCTCTCGTTCGGTACGGCAGGCTGCAATCTGGCCTGCAAATTCTGCCAGAACTGGGATATGACCAAGTCCCGGGAAACCGATGAACTGGCAGATCAGGCCAGTCCTGAAGACATTGCCCGCGCTGCCCGTGACCTGGGCTGCAAAAGCGTTGCGTTTACGTACAACGATCCGGTGATTTTTCACGAATACGCCATTGATGTGGCCAGGGCCTGCCATGAGGAGGGTGTGCGCTCGGTTGCGGTAACGGCTGGATACGTCACTGAAGAGCCCCGCCGGGAGTTCTATCGGTACATGGATGCCGCCAACGTTGATTTCAAAGCCTTCACCGAGCGTTTCTACCACAAGGTCACCGGTGGGCATCTGCAACCGGTTCTGGAAACTCTCGAATACATAAAGCACGAAACCAGCGTATGGCTGGAACTGACAACCCTGCTCATTCCCGGCGAAAACGATTCAGAGCAGGAGCTGAATGAGATGACCCAGTGGGTGGTGGAGAAGCTGGGGCCGGATGTCCCCATGCACTTCACCGCATTTCATCCGGACTGGAAAATGATGGCTAACCCGCCAACCCCGCCAGAGACTCTGATCCGGGCCCGCAAGATTGCCATGAATAATGGCGTTCGCTACGCCTACACCGGCAATGTGCATGACGCCTCCGGCGGTAGCACCTATTGCCATAGCTGCGGCGAACTGCTGATCGGCCGCGACTGGTATGTATTAGGCGCCTGGAACCTGACCGATGACGGCCACTGTAAGTTTTGCGGTACCGCCTGTGCCGGTCTATTTGAAGGCCCTCCCGGGCATTGGGGTGCGCGAAGGCAGCCGGTTCGGCTTAGTGATCACCGGGTGTGAGCTTCGCTACCGACAGCCCGCCTTGTGCTTCCAAAGTTGAGCTGGGCCGGTATCTTGTCGGCTTCATCGCCGTATTCGAACCGGTCGTGCTCCGGCGCTGGCTACAGCGGACTGTACTCTTCAATACGGGCGTATTGAGTGAAACGATTGCCGTCCCATCGCACAACATAGTGGCCTGCCTGAACCACCGGTGTGGTGGCAGGTGGGCGTAGCAGAGCAACGGCTTCGGCGCCGGGGTTTCGAACGGAGCTGAAAAGAATGCCATATTCACCGGCGTTCAGCAGGTCGGCAGCGGTTTGTTGTCCGGGCGTATAATTGGTGTCGTGCATGTATTGTGGCTGGTTGCGGAGGTCTACCAGTGGTTCGGCGGTGTGGCCGGTATAACAGCGCACAACGGCAGAACTGTCGTTGGTTACTCCGAATCGCTGCCATATTTTGCCGGTGTGGTAGACCCATTCGCGAAGCGCGGTTTTCAGGGAATCACCGGCATAGTAGGCGCCACGGGCCGCTGTGTTGAAACGGCCTTCCGCCGGGTAGCAAAATGACGCCATTACGGCACCCCAGCCGGGGCCGTACCGGAAATCCTTTTCGTCGACATACCGTGCCCAGTGGGCAATACGGTCACTGGTGGCAGACTCGAGTTCCCCCAGAAGCAGGGAGTCTGCACTGTCAAAACAATCGAGCGGCGGGTATTTGCTGTGAATGACCCGGTGATGTTTCCATTCCGGTTTTACGTGATTCAACAGGCGCTCCTCGTCCTTTCCCGGCGTTAGCCTCGCATGGCATCCAGATTGCGGCGAACATAGTAAAGGGCGTCCATGGAGCCCTGCTCAAGCAAATAATCCCGGATTGACTGGCCCTGTAGTCCCATCAATTCAATGGGTTTCTGAAACCACTCAAAGGCCAGGCTTTCCTGTCCTGCTGGTGTGATCAGGCTGAGAGCCTTGTGAATACCCAGGAGTAAGCTGATTCTCTCCATGGTGTCGCGGGTTACTTCCACCTCGCCGCCGTTGTTCACCCGCTTCTGCCAGTCGGTCAGTGTTCGCCGGCGCACGCCGCCCAGGAGTGTGCCCAACTCATCCATCGTCAGCCCCCAGCGTTCACGGTGTTCGAACAACCAGCGAAGGCCTGCCGTGCTGTGACTGGCTGTCAGTGCCGGGCCGGATTTGGTGGGCGGGGCGGTATCGACTGGCTGGTGTGCTCTCAAACCAATCATGTGGGTGTGCCTCTTTGCAAATTGGTGCTGTCAGCGTTTTCTGACTTTTCTATTGTGGAATAGTAGATGTCCGGGTGGGTATGCGCAAATATGCGCATTTGTAATAGAAGTGCGCAAATTTGCCTAAAAGGCAGAAAGGTAGATCTCTCGTTGGTAGATGGCTGCTACCTGATGCCTGCAAGCCATTCCATCAAATTTAAGCCGTCTGTCACGAAGAGCCTGGGCAACTTTATCCAGTGAACGTCTTAACCAGCCGCGTGTAAAGATGGAGATCCCCAGAGTCAGTCCGGTTACCAGTTCTCTCATCCGGGCGTTGCATTTAACCAGCTCTTCCATGGCTTTCTCCACGACCTCAACAGTGCGGTCGTTGAAATCATGTTTCAGGGCCTGTAACTGATTGTCCTTGAAGAGTATGTTGATAACCGTCATAAGATCATCTTTCTCTTGCATCGTGAGCATGCTTGTCTCCCCTAATTCCTTTTAGGATTTCATTTTCAATTTCTTCCCAACTGAAGTTGTCCAGCACTAGCTGGGTAAACAGGTCTGGCTTGCCTGGTGAGGTGAGCATGATGACGGTTTTCCGAGGGTCGAAGGCAATGTAGGCCGTGATCTGCCCGATTGTCATTACACTCGCTTTTTTTTCCTTGGTAGGTTCCAGGACCATTCTGGTTACACCTTCAAGCTCTTCTCGGAGCTCGGGGTCTTTGATCGGGCTGAGGTTGCGCTTGAAGATATGGCCTGGAACCTGATTCATCTGGATAGAGGGGTGGCCCCAATCTTCCGGTGTAACCGCTGTAGCGAAGAGGCCTTTGCGATTGTTGTACAGAATCAGCTCTCCGTCGCTGCCTACAAAGGATGCGCCTGCAAGAGTTTCGAGCGGCAGAGTAATGGGGTGTGTTGAGCGGCTGATGGTAATGCCAGACACCGCTTTTCGCTGCTCAACAGGCTCAAGTACATTTAGCTTGGGGGAGGCGCAGGCAACGGCTGAAAGGCAGAAGACCAACGTCAGGGTGATTGTACCAACACGTTTCATGATCCAGTTCCATTGGAGAAAGATTAGTCCTATGAGCAAGAGGTTACTTCTTGAGCGTGTTGATGGAAAGGTGTGATTTGGCGTCACGTGGAGATGGCTCCAGGCCGATGGGCACAATTCTCCGGAGCTGCTTCAGGAGCGCTGGGCAGCCCACAACGGGTAGGCAATGCCCGCCAGTCGGTTCATGATGAATGCATGGACCAGCAGCATCAAAACGCCGGCCATCAGCACCGGCAGTTGCGCGGGGCTGGGCATCAGGCCCAGGGCTACAATTAGTGCGGTGGCGCCTGCTGGTGGATGGGCTACGTTAAACGCCACCATCAGGCTACCGGTGAGGCCCATGGCCACGGCCGCGGCGCCCACGCGGGCCATGTCGACGCCATTCGCCATGGCCGATGGAGCGTCCTGCAATCCGAACAGGTAAAGACCGGCCAGGCCCATGGTGGCGCCAATGAAGTGACCGCAGAGGGCATTGCGGGGTGAGGCAGGCTGGCTCAGCGGCACATAAAAGAGGATGAATGCGGTCGCGCCCAGAGACGGGAAGATGAAGGCCTCCTGAGTAATCAGGGCAACCACGGCTACCAGGGCGATGGCGATGCCGCTGTTCACAAGGTTGAACACGGCCATCACCACGCTGTGGGGGTATTTTTCTGTCAGCCGCTCAAGGTGGAGTGCTTGCAGTACGCCGCTGACCAACTGCCAACGTAGCTTGTCGTTTCTTTGGCCCATAATGTCCCTGCGCATCAAAAAAGTGCATAAGGGTAAAGGTGTATTTCCCGGATATCAAAGATGAGTGATCACTGGTTTCTGATTTTTGCCGATCTACTGCTGGTTCTGCACACCCTGCTTGTGGCCTTTGTCATTCTGGGGTTGCTGGCCACGCTCATTGGCTATGTGCGCAACTGGCAATGGGTTCGTAACTACTGGTTCCGGCTGGGCCACCTTGTTGTGATCGCCGTTGTTGTTCTGCAGTCGTGGCTTGGTGTGCTTTGCCCTTTGACGTCCTGGGAAATGGCATTGCGGGAGCGGGCAGGCGAGGGCGGTTATGATGGCTCGTTTATTGAGTACTGGCTGCAATCGCTCCTGTACTACAGTGCGCCGGACTGGGTGTTTATTCTTGCTTATACGGTGTTCGGCGCACTGGTTGTACTGAGCTGGTTTCTTGTCAGGCCTCGTCGCTGAAGGGCGCTGCAGGCATCAACTTAAGCGAAATCGTATTTCCCGCCTTTTTCCAGCGCCTTCTGGTACGCAGGCCTGGCGTGCACGCGTTCCACCCAGGCGGTGATGTTGGGTCGGTTCTCGCCAACGATACCGCGTGCAACACCCGCTTCCAGTGGGAAGCTCATCTGGATATCGGCCCCACTGAGGTTATCCCCGAGAAACCAGGTGTTCTTCGCCAGGTGGGATTCAACAAAATCCAGGTGTGTTTTGATCATCGGGCCGATGAAGGTTTCATTGGTTTTGTCTGAAATGCCTTTTGCCACGGGTTTGATAAAAAATGGCATCGGGCTGGTTTTTATCTTCTCAAACACCAGGCGCATAACCAGCGGCGGCATTAAAGAGCCTTCGGCGTAGTGCAGCCAGTAAGTGTAATCAAGCCAGGCCTGGCCGCGGCCCTCTGGCAGCATGGTGTCGTTACCGTAGCTGTGGGCAAGGTATTCGATAATGGCGCCGGACTCGGCCACTACAAGATCGCCGTCTGTGATCACCGGTGACTTGCCCAGGGGGTGTATTTTCCTGAGGCTTGCCGGGGCCAGCATGGTTTCGGGGTCACGCTCATAACGCTGGATCTCGTAGGGTACTCCCAGTTCTTCCAGCATCCAGAGAATGCGTTGTGAGCGGGAATTGTTGAGGTGATGAACTGTAATCATGCAGACACTCCGGTCGCTTTTAAAAATGAGCAGCGTAGGAGTATAGGGTGCTAATGGCTTTTTGGTTCACCGTTATCAAACTTTTAGTCGTTTTTGGAAAAGTCGGGACAGCTTCGACGGCTTGGTTTTTTGAGCATCACGGTTGATAGAACTGCCGTATGGCGCCCAACAACGCGTCTACATCCTGCCGGTTCACGTCCAGATGCGTCACGAAGCGAATCGGGTCCCCTGCTTTGATCAGTATGCCCTGCCCAGCCAGGTACTCGCGCAGTTCCTCGGCTTTGCCCAGCCGGCAGCGGGCGAAGACGATGTTGGTCCGGGGGCTGTCGGGGATGATTTCCAGTTGGGGGATTTCTGCCAGGCCGGCACTCAGGTACCTGGCATTGTCGTGATCCTCTTGCAGCCGGAGCGGTCCCTGCTCCAGGGCAATTCGCCCGGCAGCAGCCAGTATGCCGGCCTGACGCATGCCGCCACCGAGCATTTTGCGTAGGCGTTTTGCCCGGTCGATAAAGGCTTCAGAGCCCAGCAGTAGTGATCCTACCGGTGCGCCCAGGCCCTTCGAGAGGCACACGCTGACAGAATCGTAGTGTCGGGTTATCCCGGTTACATCGCAATCGGACTCTACGGCGGCGTTAAATACCCGCGCGCCATCGAGATGCAGCATCAGGTTGTTGGCGTCGCAAAAGGCCCGGGCCTCGCGCTGGTATTCAAGTGACAGCACTTTGCCACCAATGGTGTTTTCCAGTGAGAGCAGGCGGGTGACGGCAAAATGCGCATCGTCGGGTTTGATGGCAGCGCGGGCTTTTTCGAGGCTTATGCTGCCGTCTGGCTCATTCTCGATGGGTTGGGGTTGTACGCTGCCGAGCACCGCGGCACCCCCGCCTTCAAAGCGGTAGTTATGCGCTGCCTGACCACAAAGATATTCATCGCCCCGGCCGCAGTGGGCCATGATGGCCAGGAGGTTGGCCTGGGTGCCGGTTGCGGTAAACAGCGAGGCCTCAAAGCCCAGCCTTTCGGCGGCGTAGGCCTGCAGACTGTTAATGGTCGGGTCGTCACCGTAAACGTCGTCTCCCACCTCGGCACAGACCATGGCTTCGCGCATCTCGCGGGTAGGGCGGGTAACGGTGTCGCTGCGAAAATCGATCATGGTGATGGCTCTTTTCAGTCCGTTCGGTTTTTCAGGATGAGCGTTTACGGCGTTTGAGAATCTCGGGAATCTTGAAGGGCAGCAATGTCGCTCCCGCTTTTGAAAGGCTGATAATGGCGTTCATTCGTTTGTACCAGAGCACCTGACGAATCTTTTCCTTCATGGGGTAGTAGCCTTCCATATAAAGCTCTTCCACCCGGTCGGCGTTATTGGTGAGGCTGTAATCACTCAGATCCAGGGGCACCGCTATGTCTGCTTTTTTCAGCTGCTTGCGGGTATTGAAATCGATGCTGATGTTGATGGCATTGCTGACCACGTCAATCGTATTTTCCGGTTTCGGGTACCGTCCGACATGGCTGAGATCAACGCCCACGGTAATGCCCGCACCCATGTCTGCCAGCGGGGAAATCGGAAGGTTTTCAACCAGCCCGCCGTCTACCAGAATCCGGCCATCTACTTCGACAGGCACAAACAGGCCGGGCACGGCCATGGATGCACAGACAATATCCGCCAGGTTTCCTTCTCTGAAGATCAGTTGCTCGCCGGTTTCGATATCTGTTGTGCAAATGGCCAGGGGGATATTGGCATCTTCAATTCGGCAGTCCCCCAGGTCCCGATGGAGCATCTCCCGGATGTTATTGGTACTGAACAGGCCGCCCCGCTCCAGGGTGAAGTCGATAAGTCTGGACAGGTTCAGCGTGGAGCAAATGGATAGTATGGATTCTGCCGGGCGGCCGAAGGCGTGATAACTGGCAACCAGAGCTCCCACACTGGTTCCGGAAATACAGTGAATCGGAATCTGCTCTTCTTCGAAGGCTTTTAAAGCGCCTATGTGAGCCAGGCCCTTGGCAGCACCGCCACCGAGAGCCAGACCGATACGGGTGTTGAAGGGGTTGAGTTTCATAGATGTGTGCCTGTTGATGTTACAGAGGGAGCGCTCGCTGCTTGCACTGCTCGGTCTACAACTATACTGGGAATGACACGCACTCGAGTCAATTACTAAGTGTCGATGTCGGTGGAACTTTAAGGAGGAAGATCATGAACACGTCAGCTACCTGGAAGTCTGCTCTGGCCCGTGTGGGCCGGCATTTGGGCCGGCCGTTCTCAGTGAGGCTTCGGGGAGGTGTATTTTTGTCAGTGCTGGCGTTTGCGGGTTTTCCTGCCATTGCTCTTGCACAGTCATGCCCCGGACTGCACGTGAAAATCCTGGATATCAGAAACAGTACCGGTACGGTGGCTTGTGCGCTTTTCGAATCGTCAGAGGGTTTCCCTGACAAGTTTCTGAAGTCGGCAACCGATATCGTGATGACGGCAATCCGGGATACGAAAGCGCGTTGCAACTTTCTGGACGTGCCGCCTGGCACCTACTCGCTGGCTGTTATTCACGACGAAAACATGGATGGCGAACTTGCCACTAACTGGCTGGGGATCCCCACTGAAGGTTATGGCTTTTCAAGTGGGGCAGTAGCGACAATGAGTGCGCCTTCGTTCGAAGAGGCCAGCTTTTCGTACGATGGGCAAAACCTGGATATGACGATCAAACTGAATTACTGAAGCGGATCATCCAGCCTTGCCGCCGGATGATCGCACAAAGCTTCTGTTACTCGCTGACAACCGTCACCGGCCCGGTAGCGTGTCTGACGACCTTTTCACTGGTGCTGCCCAGTGTCAGTCTGCGTACTGCGGAATGCCCGCGCCTTCCCAGCACCATGTGTGTGCCCGGGTTGGTTTCAAGGTATTCAATGATTTCATGAGCAGGGTCACCCTGAAGCAGGATTTCTTCTGCCGGATCGGCTTTGCCGCTTAATGCCTCCCGTGCTGCTTCAAACACTTTGCGACCATAGTCTTTTTGTTCCTGCTCAATGTCGGCGGGCCATACACCGCTGATAATCAGTTTTTCTACTTTTGAGTGCGGATAGACGGTTAAGAGCTTGAGCGGTGTACCGGTGGCGTTTGCAAGCTCGGCGGCCATTTGTGCTGCCTTTGCCGAATGGTCTGAACCGTCGCAAGCGACCACGATACTCTGAGTAGCATTAGCCATGATATTTCCTCTTCTCCTTTGGGGTGCTCTATCAATGTAGCACTGTTCATCAAATGTTCAGCCTGGTTTTCCCATGTTGACGGGATTCTGTTACGTTCAGGCTTCGGCGTCAGGCCGCAGTGCGGGCGGATCCCGCTGCTATAATTTATGAGCAATCCAGATGGCGAGGTTGGGAGAACGCGATGATAGAAGAAAGTGGTGCCCCCAAATACGATTCCAGCCGGCGAACAAGCCCCGCGGCTTTTTTCCTGGGATTCTTGCGAGAGCCGGGGCAGGTGGGTTCGGTTATTCCCAGTTCACGATTCCTGGAGCAGCGGATCGTCGAGGCGTCGAACCTGCCTGATGCCCTGCGTGTGGTTGAGCTGGGGCCTGGTACCGGCGGCACTACACAAACGTTTCTGCGCCACCTTGGCCAGGATGCGCGCCTGCTCTCAATCGAATTGAGTCCCTTCTTTCATGAACTGCTGGGTGAGATTGATGATCCGCGCTTCATTAATCATCTGGGCAGCGCAGAGGATCTCGCAGAGATTCTGGCCTCGCACGATATGGAGCAGCCGGATGTCGTCATTTCCGGAATTCCCTTCTCGAAAATGCCGGAAGCTGTTGGTACGCGCGTGGCGCAGGCGGTAAACGACAACCTCGCGGAGAACGGGCGCTTCATCGCCTACCAGTTCCGCAGCGATGTCGCCTCGATTACCGAGCCGGTTATGGGGGCGCCTGCCAGTAATGCACTGGAGCTGCGAAACATTCCTCCGATGCGGGTTTATAGCTGGTTTAAAGCTGCGGCTGGTTAAGCTGAAAACCGGGTTCCAGTACTTCCGGTGCCTTGAATTGTGCCTGCCGTGCACTCAGCTATTAAAGATATTCACGCTAAACATCCAACCAGGAGACTTGCCATGCACGTGTTTATTGCAGGAGCCAACGGGCAGATCGGGCAACACCTGTTGCAGGAAATGGCAGACAGCGATCATGAAGCGCGGGCTTTGATCCGGCACCCGGATCAGGGGCCGGAACTGCAGCAGCTGGGCGCTACGGAAACTGTGCTGGGCGATCTGGAGCAAGACTGCAGCGAGGCCATGAAAGGCTGCGATGCGGTGATCTTTACCGCCGGCTCAGGCCCTCATACCGGGCCGGATAAAACCATTGATGTGGATCAGGACGGAGCCATCCGGCTGGTGGATACCGCCAGGGCCATGGGTATAAAGCGTTTTATTATGGTGAGCAGTATGCGGGCCGAGAAGCCGGAAGAAGGGCCGGAAAAACTTCAGCATTACCTGCGGGCCAAACACAACGCCGATGAGCACCTGAAGAACAGCGGCCTGAATTACACCATCGTTCGCCCCGGGCAACTGACCAATGACGACGGTACGGGCAAGGTTGCCGTAGGCACGGGGCCGGGGGAGTTCGGCAAGATTCCACGGCAGGATGTCGCCCGGGTTCTTCTGGCAGTGCTGGATTCGGACACAACTGAGAACTGCGTTTTTAATGTGGTGTCTGGCGACACCCCGGTGCCTGAGGCAGTGGCAAAACTGTAAACCTCACTATGTCCGACAAAGAGCTACGCACCAGATCCGGTAAACAGTCGATCGACCAGTTTATCCAGCAGGCTAACAAGTTGCCCGCCCGGGGCGGTGGGCAGGGCCGGCTGATTTTCGCCCTGGACGCGACTGCAAGCCGCGAGGCAACCTGGGACCAGGCTTGTCATTTGCAGAGCGAGCTTTTCATGGCAACCCGGGATTTGGGCGGCCTGGCCATTCAACTTTGTTACTACCGTGGCTTTGGTGAATTCAAGGCCACGGGCTTTGTGACCGAAACCGGCCAACTGCTGAACCTGATGAACGGCGTTTCCTGCCTGGGTGGTCGTACCCAGATCAGCCGGGTGTTGGCTCACGCCATGAAGGAAACCCGCGCAGAGCCGGTGAAGGCCGTGGTGTTTATCGGCGATTGTTGCGAGGAACCGGTGGATGAGCTCTGCCACACCGCCGGGGAGCTGGGTATGTTGAAAACCCCGGTGTTCATGTTTCATGAGGGCTCTGATGCCCATGCCAGGGCCGTGTTCCAGCAGGTGAGCAAGTTGTCGGGAGGCGCTTATGTGCCGTTTGACCGCAACAGTCCGCAGGTACTCAAGGATCTTATGGCCGCAGTTGCGGTCTATGCTTCGGGGGGAGCCCGCGCTCTGCAGGATTTTTCCAGCCGCAGCTCTCCGGAAGTCAGGCGCCTGACTCAACAGATCCGGTAGTGCTTGTTTCCATCCATCAGCAAGCCACCTTCAATCCATCAATGGCCCCGGGGTATTTGAGTGCCGCTAATAATCATGCTGATTATTGTCTTCTCGCTTGCCGCCTGGGTCTGGCTGCGTAACCAACCGGCAAGCCAGCGCAAGCCCGCTATTATGAAGCTGGCATCGGTTGCCGGTGTCGCAGTGATATTGCTGTTGGCGATTACCGGCCGGTTGCACGCTCTGTTCGGGTTACTGGCGTTTCTTTATCCGCTGCTGCGCAGGGTGCTTCCCTCTATTCTGCGTCGTGTGTTGCCTTCTGTATTGAGCGGGGGCATGGCTGGAGCCGGAACGGGGGGAGCAAAGGCCAGGCCGGGTAACCAGTCCCATGTTGCCAGCGATATCCTTGATATGACCCTGGACCACGATTCCGGAGCCATGAGCGGCCAGATTCTGAAAGGCCCCATGGCTGGCCGGGCCCTGGCTGATCTGAGTGAAAGCGAATTTCTCGAACTGTTACGCTACTGTCGGGAACAGGATGAGGACTCTGCCCGGCTGCTGGAAACCTACCTCGACCGGCGATTCGGAGACTCATGGCGAGCTGACGACCAGTCCGGCGCTGGCGATAGCCGATCCGACGATGGTGCCACTGCCGGCGGCCCTCTGACCGAGAGCGAAGCCCTTGATATCCTCGGGCTGGAGCCCGGTGCCAGCCATGAAGAGATCATTCAGGCCCACCGTCGGTTGATGCAGAAAATGCATCCGGACCGGGGCGGCAGTAACTATCTGGCTGCGCGGATTAATGAAGCCAAAGAATGCCTGTTGGGCTGATGGCTTTTAAAACCAGGAGTGCTTCATGACAAAACCCGGTGACCATGTCCGGAGCCCTTGGGTCACGTTTCTTGCACACCTGTTCCTGATCCTCGTGGCCTGGACTCTTTTTATCAAATACCTGTTCCCGATTGGTTTTGCGCTGTTCAGCGGTGAGGCATGGACAACCTATATTTACTGGGACTTGTGGCCTCTTGCTCACCTCTGGCTGGCCTGGGCATTGTTGGCGCAGCCACGGTATACACGCATGCTGGCCATCGGTATGTCGGTGGTCGAGATTTTGATCATCACCACCTTGTTTGCGGGGTTCCTCGCGGACCCGGAGTGGTCCATCTGGCGGACCAACTGGTTTGTAAACAAGGTATTTGTGCTGGTGGCGTTTGGTCTGGTGTTGGGTACGGCGTTACTCCGGCCTGAAACCCTGAAAGCCCGCCCGCCGCAGGGCACAAACAGAGCAGGTTTGAACTGATGGCCAAGGCATCTGGTTTCAGAAAATTTCTGCGCCTGTTCGGGTGGAGTATTGTTGGCGTAATAGCGCTGATTCTGTTGGTTATGCTGTTGTTCCGGTTTGTGAATCCGCCGACTTCCGCGTTTATGCTCGGTTACAGGCTGGATAACACCGGGCAACCGCTGGCCCATGACTGGGTGCCGATGGCCGACATTTCGCCCTGGATGCCTCTGGCGGTGGTCGCCAGCGAAGATCAGCGCTTTCCCTATCACGCCGGTGTGGATTTTGATGCAATCCGTCAGGCTCTGTCAGAGTACCAGGCTGGCGAGGGGCTTCGTGGGGCCAGTACCATTACTCAGCAAACCGCCAAAAACCTCTTCCTCTGGAACGGGCGCAGTTTTGTCCGGAAAGCCCTGGAAGCGGTATTGGCCCTGGGGCTGGATGGTCTGTGGCCGAAAGAGCGGGTGCTTGAGGTGTATCTGAACATCGCTGAATTCGGGCCCGGTATCTATGGCGTGGAGGCAGCGAGCCAGGCCTATTTTGGCAAGCCGGCACGGCACCTTTCCGAATATCAGGCAGCGTTGCTGGCGGCCGTTCTCCCCAACCCGAAGGTGTTGAGTGTTGCCTCGCCATCGCCTTATGTTCACGAACGGGTGGCATGGATCCGTAGCCAGATGGCGCAGCTTTCCGGGCTCCGGTATTTGCGGAATCTTTAGCCGGATACCTCGTCAGTGAGCTCCAGCAGGGCCGGGTCCATCAACCGATACACCCAGGCGGATTCGCCATTCTCAAGTGTTAATTTCACCCGCTCATAGCGCACACCCAGCCGTTCGTAACGGTCCAGCGCTCTGAGCTCATCGGCATCCACGGTGATCACTTCGCCTTTGGTAACTGCTCCGTCAGCCGGCTTGATGTCCAGTTCTTCCTTACGATAACCGGGTAGCTTTGCGGGTTCACTTTCCCCGGTGCGTCCCATTACCAGCCAGCGAACCCAGGGGTGGGTGAGCGTGCCGTATACGAATACCGAGTAAGTGGCGTCTTCTTCTATGGTGGGCAGGTCTACGGTCGGGTTATAGCCGAAGGGGCTGGCAAAGGTCAGCCAGAGGTAGCTGATCCCCACAACGAAGATGGCCAGAACGGTTGCCAGGGTATATCGGATTGCTTTTCTCATTGAAATCTACGCCCTTTTCCGGCTACTCGGCTGATATTGGCCATGAGAACACAGAAAGAATTCTGTGTCCCGGTTCGGATTTGATGTTCTTTCGATTCTTGCCATCCGGGTGTCAAGGAGATAATCCCTGTCGCATTACGTAATGATAATCGTTAACATATGGCTCAAATAATCATTTGTGACATTTGTCATTGAGTATCTTATGGGCAGCGCGCAACCCTGCATTACTACCCTTTATCAGGAACATCATGGCTGGCTTCATCAATGGCTATACGGAAAGCTTGGCTGCTCTCACAGTGCGGCCGAACTGGCGCAAGACACCTTTGTCAGGTTGTTGCGACGTAAACGGAGCGGGACCCCCGCAGAAGTGGAGCAGCCCAGAGCTTACCTTCGGGTTATAGCCAATGGGCTGGTGGTGGATTACTACCGTCGCAGATCACTGGAGCGGGCTTACCTGGACGCACTGGCGCATATGCCGGAGCCAGTAAGCATTTCGCCCCTGGAAAAAGAGTCACTTCTGGAAACCCTTGATCAGATCGATGCCATGCTGGATAGGTTGCCGGCACGTGCGCGCCGGACTTTTCTGATGTCGCAGCTCGATGGTGCAACCTATCCGGAGATAGCGACGGCCCTGGGAGTTTCTACCCGGACGGTAAAGCGCGACATGAAACAGGCCTTTGCTCACTGTCTGGCGCTTATGATTGAAACGTGACCCACGCCATGGAACCTGCCGAGATCCTGAAAGAAGCTGCGGATTGGCTGGTCAGAGCCGATACGGATGGTCTGGATGATACGTCTGAACGAGCGCTTGCCGAATGGCGGCGACAAAGTCCGGATCATGAAAGGACCTGGCAGGCTGCCTGCAAACTCAGGTCAATGCTGGAGGATGTGCCCCCGGAGTTGGGCCTGGAAACATTGATCAGCCGATACCCGAACGGCTAAAAACCGGCAGTGTCGGTGTCCCCTTTTTTCTTCAGATACGGCATACCACACATTAACGATAATGATTCCCATTATTAATGTTGTGGAGAGCCAAGCTATGTTTTCACCCATCAGGACAGTGAACCCTCTGACGTCCACCCTGCGAGCCAGCCTGTTCGGCATGGGCCTCTCACTGGTTTCCGCGCCATTGAATCTGGCACAGGCTCAGGAGCAGGTTGATGAAGCTGATGCGGAAATAGGTACGTTGGATGCGCTGAGCGTCACTGCGGACTCGTTGTCCGAGAGCACGGAACAGACTGGCTCCTATACCAATGAGCTGACCAGCACTGCCACCAAACTGCAGATGACCCCAAGGGATACCCCGCAGATTGTTAACTCAGTTACCCATAAGGTGATTGAAGACTTTGCCATGCAGGACATGGAAGACATTCTGAGCGTGGCCCCCGGTGTCAGTGTTGGCCATACAGATTCTGACAGAAGGAGCTATACCGCCAGAGGATACCCCATGGCTATCCAGTACAACGGGATGCCCTCAACATCGGGAATTGACGGTGGTGTCGTTGCCGGCCCGGACAGTGCAGTGATTGACCATGTTGATGTGCTCCTCGGGCCTTCCGGCCTGATGAGTGGAGCCGGAGAGCCTGGCGGTGTTATTAACATGGTGTACAAACGGCCGACCAAAGAATTGCAGGCGTCAGCCAAAGCCAGCGTGGGTTCCTGGAACCTGCAACGAATGGTTGGTGATATTTCGGGTCCGCTGGACGATTCAGGGCGTGTCAGGAGCCGCCTGATTGTTGTTGACCAGGCCAGTGAGTCATTCCGTGACTATGAGGAAGAAAAGAAGTCATTTTTCTATGGCGTAATTGAAGGTGACATTACCGACAGCACCACCCTCTCCCTGAGCATGCAGCGGCAGGACATCTACGACAACGTCACGGATCGTAGTGGCTTGCCCACGGACAACAACGGAAATGATATGGGCTGGGACCGCTCGACATTTCTTGCTCCTGCCTGGAACCGCTGGGACAAATACGGCACTACCTACAAGTTGAGGCTGGAACAGCAACTGGCCGCTGACTGGCAACTTACCACCCAGGCATCGAGGATGGAGTCTGAGGCCGACTGGCTCTTCGGGACTTATTCTGATTTTGATTCAACCACGGGAGATGCGACATTCAGGCGCTGGGCTCAACATAACAAAGAGACCAGCGAGGATCTTGAACTGTTTCTTAGTGGGCCTTTGCAACTGTTTGGGCGCCAGCACGAGCTTGTGGTCGGGGGCAATTGGACCGAACGAGTCTGGGGCGGCAGAGAGGGTGATGGAACGGACGTTGTTGCCAATCTTTACGACTTTGATCCGCAGACCAGCGTGCCCCGACCCGAGATCGTCCTTGATACCAGGATCAATGATCAGATCACTGAGCAGTACGGTGGTTACCTTGCCGGGCGCTTTCATGTAACTGACCCGCTCGACGTCATTATTGGCAGTCGTCTGAGCTGGTACCACTATGAGTTTGGCGACACGGTACGCGATGAAGATGCCGAGCTTACACCTTACGCAGGCCTTGTCTACGAATTGAACGGCTGGTCCTCTGCCTATGCAACCTATTCCGAGATTTTCAATCCGCAGTCCTCGAAGGGCGTCGATGGCAATACGCTTGAGCCAGAGCTTGGCACCAACTATGAGCTGGGCCTTAAAGGCGAGTTTTATAACGGCGCACTGAACGCGTCCCTGGCGTTGTTCAGAGTTCGTAAAGATAACGAAGCCCAGTTACTGCAGCCATATGATGCCAGCAATATTTGCGGCGGGTGGTGCTATGAGGCCAAAGGTGAAACAACCACGAAAGGTATTGATCTGGGGCTTTCCGGAGAAGTCGTTGACGGCGTCCAGGTAATGGCCGGTTTCACCCAGTACAAAAAAGACGATAACGACGAGACCGTTCGTATCGCCAAGCTTACGGGTAGCTATTCACCGGACGGCGCGAAGTGGAGCCTGGGTGCCAGCATTGATGACAGCACTAAAAGTTACGGGCAATGGGGAATGTCTCAGGATGCACGAACCCTGGTTGGCGTTTTTGGCAAGTATCAGATGACACCGCAAGTGGATGTCGCCCTGAACATCCGGAATGTTCTGGATGAGGAATACTACGCCAACGCTATCGATTCGGGGTATGGCAATCAGTATTGGGGCGAGCCTCGTTCCGGGACTCTGTCGGTTACGGCGAAGTGGTAAGTCATCAAGGAAACTGACTCATGGGCTTATATGGATGGCGCCTGTTCTCGCTGATCTGTGCTGCATTGATCGGCGGATATCTCCTGGCCGCCGCAGCCGGCATCTTTCTCGGTGGCGTGCTCCCTGACTCACGGGGAGCCGCGGCACTGACGGGTACGATGGCCAGCTTTGCGGTTTATGCAGGAGCTATCATCTGGGTATTCGCCCTCAGGCGGCCTGCGTTGGCCTGGGTGGGCCTGGTTCTGGCGAGTGTTGTGCTGGCCACCACCGGGGTAATGCTGGGGAGGCCGGACCTGTGAGCGTGTTCCGTCCGGAAAAAACACCGGTTAACGATGTTCCCAAAGGTGGATTTCGACAGGCCATGGCCTGGTTGCATACCTGGGTCGGGCTGACCCTAGGCTGGGTATTGTTTCTGATATTTCTCACCGGGACTGTGGGATATTTCGATACCGAGATCGACCGCTGGATGCAGCCCGAGTTGCCTCCTGCACAAACGCATCTGAGTGCCACAGATACCGCCGAAGTATTATTGGCCAGGCTGACGGAAGAGGCTCCCGAAGCGGAGCGGTGGTTCCTGCAGTTACCGACAGGGCGCAACCAGCCCTATCCGGGCGTTTTCTGGCAGGGAGCGTCTGTCGATGCCGGCGCCAGTGCCGCCCGCGGTAGCCTTGAGCTGAATGGCGAAACCGGCGAACCCTTTCAGGTGCGTGATACCGGCGGCGGCCAGTTGCTCTATCAGATGCACTGGCGGCTGCATTATCTGAGCCGTACCCAGGCCGATGTGATTGTTGGGTTTGCGACGCTGTTCATGCTGGTGGCGCTGATCAGTGGGGTGATTATCCACAAGAAGATCTTCAAGGATTTCTTTACGTTCCGGCCGGGCAAGGGCCAGCGCTCCTGGCTTGATGCCCACAATGTATTCAGCGTGATCGCATTGCCTTTTCATCTGATGATCACCTACTCGGGGCTGGTTTTTATGGCGTTCTCTTATATGCCGCTGGTGGTGGCCGCGCACTACGGCGTTGATGGTGAAGCTCGCAGCCAGTTCATTGCGGATGTGTTCGATCCCCCCGGGCTGGTCGAAGCTGCCAGTGAATCCGCGGAACTGGTGCCTCTCACTGCTCTGATCGGCAGAGCTGAAAGCCAATGGGGAGACGGCCGGATACGCAGCGTTGATATCCGGCATCCGGGGGACCGCAATGCCCGGGTCATTCTGTCCGAAGATATCGACAAATCGGTAGCCCGTAGTGCCAGAGTCCTGGTTTTCGACGGCGTGACTGGCGAATTGTTGCATTCGGTTTCTCCGGCTGCCTCAACGTCCAGGGCTGTCCGGGATGTGTTCATCGGCCTGCATGAAGGGTTGTTTGCCGGGCCGTTATTGCGCGGCCTGTATTTCTTTTCCGGGTTGCTCGGTACCGGCATGATTGCCACGGGCCTGTTGTTGTGGGCGGTCAAGCGACGGCAACGCGCCGAAAGGGTAGAGGGCGTAGAGAGTCGTGGCTTGCGTCTGGTTGAGAAATTGAACGTAGGCACCATCGTTGGGCTGCCGGTCGGGATAGCCGCCTACTTCTGGGCCAACCGGTTGCTGCCGACTGGCATGGAAGGCCGGGCAGACTGGGAAGTGCATATTCTGTTTATTACATGGGCGGCAATGTTGCTGTATGGAACACTTCGGCCAACCAGGCGGGCATGGATCGAGCAGCTTTTGCTGGCTGCCGTCGCGTTTGCCCTGTTGCCACTGGTGAACGCGCTCACCACGGACCGCCACCTTGGAATATCCCTGTATCAGGGCGATCTGGTGATGGCTGGTTTTGATCTTGCGATGTTGGTTACTGGTGCGGTCTGGGCTGCCATTGCCTCGCGTCTGATGCGTAAATGGTCGCTCAGATCAGGTAATCGCAGAACGATGCGCCAATGGTTCAAGTCTCTTGTCCTGGTGAGGCCAGCCAGATGATGCCTTTGTTCGCTTCGGTCTTTGCTTTTGGAGGTTTCCTCGCGCTCTCGCTGTCGATGAATCGGCATTATCGTCAGGTTTTCCACCGCCCGGTGTCCCGGAAAGCTGGTCTTTGGCTTCGTGCTCTGGGGTGGTCGGAACTGGGCGTGGCGCTGGCTATCTGTGTGGCGTATTCGGGCTGGGCTGTGGGCCTGCTGTTCTGGACGGGAATTCTGAGCGTTGCAGGTTTGATCAACGTTCTGCTGCTTGCTTACCGTTAAGTCATGCGGGCGATGGCCACCTGACAGGAAGAGCCATTTCCGCTGATTCGCGGAATTTCCACTTATGCCTATATAACCAATTCGGGAAGCATGCTAAAACGTCTCGCCCAGCGCTGGTCAATGGTGTTTGAAGCGCCCGGGCCCTCTTTCATTCATCGAGATTTCAGCATGTCAGACAAGTTTTTCTACAAAGGCCGACAGGACGCGCGCCAGCATCACACCACTTACGGCGGCTTCGAAACCGGGGCCAGTCAGAAAAGCGGCAGCAAGAAGTACCCGCTGGAGCTGGTGGTTACCAGTGAAGCGCGCAAACAAGAGGTTGAAGCCCTGGTGGCCGAGGCCGGTCTGCATGCGAACATTGCGGTGGATATCCGCGACGACGCGGTTGAATCCATCGCCGGACTCACGGTACTTCTGAACAAAGGGGAGACGGTTAAAACCGCGAAAATGCCTTCCCGCAATGATCCTTGCAGCTGCGGCAGTGGTGTTAAATTTAAAAAGTGCTGCGGCTAGGATTCAACAGGGGATGGCTATGATTGTTTGCGGAGTGGAACTGACCGGCAGCGATGCGGTGGTGTGTTTGCTGAATCTGGATCGGGGGCAGTTCAGCTTGCCGGAGTGCAAGGTACGTAAACTGTCGTTGAGTAAAAACCACACCCGGGAAGACCTGAAGCAATTCCAGTTGGCGTTTGCCAGGTTGATGGCTGAGCACGGAGTGAGCCGTGTGGTAATCAAGGAACGGATGCCCAAAGGCAAGTTTGCCGGGGGTGCCATCAGCTTCAAGCTGGAGGCGGCCATTCAACTGATTGATGGCGATGAACTCGAGGTGAGATTGTTGCCGCCAGCGCTGATCAAATCCACGCTGGCGGCAAACCCTATGCCCATTCCTTTTGTCGAAACCGGGCTAAAGGTTTTTCAGGAGACTGCTTTCACCGCCGCTTATGTGGGGCATATGGCGAAACAGCCGTAGTCTCAGAATTCCAGACAGATCTTGCCGAAGTGCTTGCCGGATTCTTCATAGCGGAAGGCATCCGCGATTTCGTCCAGAGAGAATGAGCGGTCAATCACCGGGCGCATGTCATTGGCCTCGATGGCGCGAATCATTTCCTGCTGTTGTGTCCGGCTACCAACGATGAGGCCCTGAAGGCGGGCCTGTTTGGCCATGAGCTTTGCGGTTGGAACATCGCCGGCGGTGCCTGTGAGTATGCCAATCAACGCTATGTGGCCACCGATGCGCACGGCATCGATAGACTCCGGCAGTGTTCCCGGGCCACCCACTTCGATCACATGGTCAGCACCCTGGCCACCGGTAAGTTCCATTACTTGTTTGCCCCAGCCTGGCGTGGATTTGTAGTTAATGGTGTGATCTGCGCCAAGGGCTCTCAGCCGTTCAAGTTTTTCATCAGAGGATGAAGTGGAGATCACCCGGGCACCCATCATTTTGGCGAAGCGTAGGGCAAAAATCGACACGCCACCGGTGCCCAGAGTGAGCACCGTGTCGCCAGCTTTTAATCCGCCGTTAACAACCAGTGCCCGCCAGGCTGTCACGCCAGCGGTGGTCAGCGTTGACGCTTCAGCGTGGCTGAAGCCCTTCGGTGCATGGGTGAACCCGTTTACCGGTGCTATAACCCGTTCGCGGGCAAAACCGTCGATTCCATCGCCCGGCGTGGTGCTGAAATTGTCGATCGGGGCCGGGCCGTTTTCCCACTGGGGAAAGAAAGTAGAGACAACATGATCTCCAACTTTGAGTTCACTGACGTCGGCGCCAACGGCTTCGACGACACCGGCTCCATCCGCCATCGGGATGCGCCCGTCTTCGGTAGGTATGGCACCTGCTACTACGGCGTAGTCATGGAAGTTCAGGGAGCTGGCGTGAATACGTACCCGTAGCTCCCCGGGCCCTGGTTCTCCGGGCTCGGGGCCCTCGGTAATCTGTAGTTGGTCCAGTCCACCTGGTTGGGAGATGGTCGCGAGCTTCAAGGTTCAGCCTCCGTTAATTCTGGTCGTTCGTTTGATGTAGATCTTACAGGACGGATTGGATCATACAGCTCAGAGCGAATGCCCCAACAGCCCCAGAACACCTATCACGATCAGGTAGCCCGCTACGATGTAATTAAGCAGTTTCGGGAATACCAGTATGGCAATGCCGGCACCCAGGCTGATCAGCGGTGCGAGTTGAATATTCAGCGTCATAACACGGCTCCTGTCTGGGTTATTTCTTTACGAATGTGAGAAAGGCACCGGCAGCTGCTGCCGCTGCGCCACCGATCAGGTACCACATGGTTTCATCGGTAAACCGACCGGTCAGAGTTTCAGTAACCTGACCGCCAACGGACTGGGTGGATTGATACCCGAAGTACAGCAGGCCGATGCCCACTACGAGCAATACGATTCCGAGTAGTTTTGAACTTGCCATTCACCGTTCCTTATCAAGAGGAATTCTGATTCTCAGACTACTTTGCAGTAAGCGTGGCACCTGAGGGACGGGCAGGCAAGGTGAGCCCATTACAAGAACGTGAGAAAACACAGCAGCCCGGGGAGTTCTTCTCCTTCGGGCTGTTGTGTCATTCCGGGTCGGGGTGGTTATTAGAATGGAACGATTGCGATTATCTGGGCATAGATGTTGGTATCGTCGTTGCCCTGGTTGCTGGTGTCGGAATCAGGGGTGTAGAACCCTATCAGCGGGCTGATAATCAGATGATCCATGGCAACCCATTCGGCCCACAAGTCGATTTCGGTGGCGTCGTTGTCTCCGGTGTGTCCGGCGGTATTACTGAAATCGAAGAGGGAGGCCCCGAGGGTCAGGGTTTCAGACGGAAAGGCTTTGATTCCCAGATGGTGGATGTCGGAATCAGTGCCGAAAGGGCCGGCATAGTTGGCTGCCACTTCGCCCTGGAACCAGGTGCCGTAACCCCGGTTGAAACCGAAGAACAGTGAATCGTAGTTCTCATCGTAGCTGGTATAGCGATAGTTGAGGCTTGGCGACCATGGCAGATTGGTGAAGGTCCAGCCTGCTTCGACGTACCAGGCTTTGGCGTTGTCGCTGCTGTCGCCCTGAGACTGGTGGGCGTATTCCGCAGAAAGGAACAGGTTTTCGACGCCCGCATTGCCCTGGTACCGAAGGCTTGTTGTATCCTGCCCATCGCGATTGGCGAAGCCCCATTCCTCATCGACGTCCAGCCCCTTCAGGTGCATCAGTGCCACGGTGCCTTTGTCAGCAACGTACTCCAGGTTTATACCGGTCATTTCGGGTCTGGCCTGGGCATAGTTGTCGGACTTGAACCAGAATACGTCGGAGCGAATGCCATCTTTGCCACCGACGCGCAGCATGGCAGTCTTGTCGAACGCTTTGCGGGCTGCAAGCCAGTAAGCCCCGCCGCGGTTCAGTTCCTCCGGACCTGCGCCCTTGCCGAGATTCAGCGCATCACCGTTGAGAATAAAACCGTCGCCGATGGTGATGTTCTGCCGGCCCACGGAGAACTCGAACAGGTCGTGTCGGTAACCGACGTACAGATCTTCCACATCGGTTTCACGCTCTTCGCCATTGGTAACACCCAGTGCGTCGCCGTCGCCCCAGGTTGCAGAAGAGACGGCGTTTACAGCGCCGAAGACGGCGCCATCACTCAGGGATTGACTGCCAGACAGACCATATTTTGCATAACCTTCACTCCAGGAAGGGCTGGTGTTGCTGTTTCCGTAAGTTTCCTCACTGCTGAAGTGGCCCAGCACCAGTTCAAGGTCGAGGTTCAGTTCAGATCCGTTTTTGTCGACAAGGTTGTAGGCGGAAGCCGGGCCAGAGGCGCTGGCAATCGTTGAGCCAAGCACTATCGTGAACAGCGTATGTTTGAGTGTTCTATTCATTTGATCGTTCCTCAGTGTGATAAGGCTGGTTAACTGAACTTCCTGTTAGTCCGGATCAGGCTCGAATAGCCCACGTTTCATATAAAATCTGACCCACAGTGCGGAGATCACCCCGAGCACCAGCAGGATGATGCCGGTAACGCTGTAGATGGTGACGGTCATTTCGGGGGTGGGGGAGTTGTTCAAAGCCACGTAGATCATGGCGGCGATGCCAAGCACCTGTGGCAGTGGGTAGAAGGGCGTGCGATAGGGCCGCTCGTGCCCGGGCATACGCTTGCGCAAAACCATAACGTTTATATGCGCCACCATGTAGGCAATCAGGTAGCAGGTTGTAGCTGCGATCACCAGGGTGATCAGGGAGTCGATGCCGACAATCAGGTAGGGAATGGTAGTCAGGCACGCCATCATGACGGTTGCCACCCAGGGAACGTTAAAGCGGTTTGTTGCTTTCAGTTGCGGGAAAGCCTGGTCCTGCATGGCCATGCCGTGCAGCATCCGTGGGATCGAAGCCAGCAGCGTATTGATCGTGCTGCAGGTGGCTGCCAGCGCCATTACCGTGGCAATTAACAGGCCGCCTTTACCGAACACGGCGTTGGCGTAATCCAGGTAGGGGATAGGTGATCCGGTCAAAGTCTCGGTATCGAGGTAAAAAGCTGCACCAACCACGAAAGCCAGGAATATGGAGAAAATGGCGAACAGGGAGAGATGCATGGCCCGTGGGATGTTTTTGTGCGGGTTCTTTACCTCGTTGATCAAAGGGCAAATAAACTCGACACCCACCATCAGCCACATGGCCAGAGCTACCAGACCTATGAAGCTTCCGTCCATTACGCCACCAAAGCTCCAGTCTACGGGGGTGCCGGAGAGCACCGGGTGAGGTTCGCTGACGCCGGTAATGGCGATCAACCCCAGCAAAGTGAGGGCGCTGACCAGAATAAAGGCAAGCAGGTTCTGAACGCGGGCAAAAATGTCCGAGCCCACCAGGTTGGTGATCGTCAGAACCGCCAGAATCAGCAGTGGTACCACCTTTCCGGGCAGAACGCCTGGCAGAAGTTCGCCGAGCATGGCGTCAACCAGGAACAGTTCGACCGGCATTGCCAGTATTGCCACCATGACGTAACCGGCGAAGACGACGAGAATGGCCGGGAAATGCCCAATGGCTTTCTGGGTGTAGGTCGCCAGTGTCCCCTCCTGAGGAAACATGAGTGATAACTCGGCAAAACTCATTGCGTTGAACTGAGCGATGATCAGAGCCACAACCATGGCGGCGATAAAGCTCATTCCGCCAATGCCGATGCCCTGGGTGGCTGAAATCATCGATCCCTGGACAATCACCATCCCGATTGAGATGGCCATCATGGTCAGCAGGCCCATTTTCAGTGGTTTCGAGAAACTTCGGATACTCGTAGTCTGTGTACTATCTGCATTTGCTATGTTGCTCATTTTTCTTTCCCCTCTGTGTAGACATGCTTCAGGCGATGTCAGAGCCGGTCGAACCGATAGGGAGCCGGATCAACAATGGGATTCACGCCGGTCAGCAGGTCGGCGGCCAGTTGCCCGGCGGCTGGTCCGGTGCCAAAGCCATGGCCGGAAAAGCCTGTTGCGACCGTCAGGCCCGGAATGGTGTTCACGTGGTCAATCACCGGCATGGAATCGGGCGTCACGTCGATCAAACCGGCCCAGGACTCCTCCACCCGGGCTCGGGCGAATTCTGGCCAGGCTGAGGCGGCGTTTTTGAGAGCTTCGTGATTGAGCGCTGAGTTGACGCCCGGATCCATTGTCCGGATGCGTTCGAAGGGGGATTGGCTGGTTTTCCCCCAGCGACGTCCGAGCGCCAGGTCTTTGAAAAAGGCCCGGCCGAAGCGAATGTTGAGGAAGCTGCGTTGGGTGCGAAGCTGGTCCAGATAGCGCCAGCCAAGCAGCAAATGATCAAGTGTGATCGGGGCGTCGAGCTTGCCGCGCTGGGTAATGATGTAGCCACCGCCCTGGTGTTTTCGGAATGAAAAGTCCGGTCCGCCTACCGCGATATCGGTGGGGCCTTCCATCGGGCGTGTGCGCAGAACCGAGCAGATCAATGGCAACGTTGGCAATGAAACGCCCTGATTACTCAGAAAGCGGCGAGACCAGGCGCCGCCGGCCAGCAACACCTGTTCACAGCGGATTTCACCTCGCTCGGTAACCACCCCGGTGACTTTTCCCGCAGATCGCGAAAGGCTGCGTACAGCGCAATGCTGGATCAGCGTGGCTCCTTTCTTTGCGGCTGAAGCGGCGATGGCACTGGTTGCTACGGCGGGTTCTGCCCGGCCGTCAGACGGGGTGTAAACGCCACCTTGCCACTGGCCTTTGCCGCCAGGAACCAGGCGGGCTATGTCGTTGGGAGTCAGTAGCCGGGAGTCCAGATTCAAGGGAGCGACGGATTGATGCCAGGCTTCATGCATTGCCATTTGCTGCGCCGACCGGGCCAGAAACATAATGCCAGTCTGCCGGTAACCGACAGTGCGGCCGATTCGTTCGGGCATGCCGGCCCACAATTGGTCTGCGGCCTGCGCCAGCGGCATATCATTGGCGTGGCGGCTGGTTTTTCGGATCCATCCCAGATTGCGGGACGATTGTTCACCGGCTATGTGACCTTTTTCGAGCAGTACCACCGGGATATTGCGCTCTGCCAATGCCAGTGCGGCACTCACACCAATAATGCCTCCTCCTATAATCACCACACTGGTGGAGGCCGGTAGCTCGTTGGTTGTCGGGACTGGTTCCAGCGTTTTGGTCATAGTGGGTTTCCTGAAGCGGGAGCGATGGGATGATGGCCAGGGCTGTTCTCTTGAGTCTTCGGGCGGTCAGTACATTGCCGGCGTGTCCCATAGGTTGAGCTTTACGCCGATGCCTCTTTCCAAGGCGTTCTGGTACACCCTCGTTGCCCAGGCGACGTCTTCGACGGGCATGCCGCCAACTGACATGACGACTATCTCGTCATCGTTCTGGCGGCCCGGGCTGTCTCCACAAACGATGGCCCCCAGGTCTTCCAGTTCGTTCCTGTTCATCTGACCGGCGGCAATCATGTCCATGAAACGCATGCCTACCAGCGGGATGTGGTTGTGGCTGGGCTTGGGCACTTCCTGATACCAGGTTTCGTACAGTCCGACGCTGTCCATAACCTTGCGAACATCCGAGCCGCTCATGCCTTCGTCCAGGCTGCAACTGGCGGGCATGGCCAAATAGGCGCCGGGCTTCAGCCATTCGCGTTTGACGATGGGGTATGTGGTGGGGTCACCCACTTCGCCGGAGTTGCAGTAGGTGACGATGTCGGAGTCCGTCGCGACCTCTTCAACAGAGTCGACTATCTGGATGTTGGTGATCTGCGGGAAATGTTCTTTGGTCCAGTCAATGAAGTCTTCGAGGCTTTTCCGGCCGCGGCCTTTAACCTTGATGGTATCGATGTCCGGGCATGCGGCCATGAAGGCAGCGACTGAGGTTTTGCCCATAACGCCGGGGCCGAGCAGGCCGATGACTTTTGAATCTTTGCGAGCCAGGTGCCGGGCACCGACCCCCGGAATGGCACCTGTTCGGTAGGCGGATAACAGGTTGGCTGACATGTAGGCCAGCGGGGCGCCGGTATCAACGTCACTGAGAGTCATCATCAGGATGGATCGTGGCAGTCCCTTCTCACGATTGGCGATGTTGGATCCGTACCACTTCACGCCACAGGTCTGGAAATCTCCGCCCAGGTAAGCCGGCATTGCCATCAAACGTCGGTCGGCAGTGGGTTTGGGCATAGTGGAGAAAGGGGAGTGGTCGGGGAAGGTGATCATCGCGCCATGAGAGTCGCTGTCAGGGCCGGCCATCCGGTAGTCGCCCCGGTGCAGGAGGGCAAACATCTCTTCCATGGTGTCCACGCAGGAAGACATCTCTGTCACGCCCGCTTTGATCATGTCCTGCTCGGACAGGTAAATGAAATCGATTCGTGTGGATTCAGACATAACATCACCTATGGCCTGGGTTGCTGTTAGCAGTGGTTGAAGGTGATGTTATTGGGTGTAAATCAGGCGGTATTGAATTTTTGCGACATTGAACGTCAAGGTTCGGGGCGTTTGGGGAGTGGCGTATTTCTTGCTCAACCATTTGGGACTCAGGTTCAGAGGGTAAGGCTCATGCCAATTGTTTCCATGCGCAACAAGGTCGCCGGTATCCATTCGAAGCAGCCCTGGTTTGTGCTCAGCGCAGCCAGTCATTACGACCTCGTGACCTCAGACAACCCCGCCATTTCCCATTTCTACAGTTTTAAAGCGAATCCATTGAACGGGATGACCTTTGCCATCCCGGATGGCTGTGTTGATATCGTTTTTGACTGTGATGAAAGCAACCCGAGCGCGAAGGTATGCGGCACAACGCTGGAAGCCCGTAGTGCCGAACTGAAACACGACCATCTCTATTTTGGTGTGAGATTTTCACTGGGTGTCATTCCGGACTTTCTGGACGTTTCGGCGGCGGGCCTGGTGGATCATGAGCTGGGCTTTATGGACGCGGCTTCAGGCGCAGAATCTGTTTTTGATCAGGTTGTCAGCCAGCCGGAATTTGCCGGTAGGGTGTCGGTTCTAAGAAATTTTCTGAGAGACAAACAGGTGCGCAGGGTCTCACGACTGACACTGGAGGTTGTCCGGATTATTTGCGAAGCAAAAGGAGACATCCGTGTGTGCCAGTTGGAGAAGTTCACCGGTTACTGCAGCCGAACACTTCAGCGCCAGTTTCTCCGGGATCTGGGCATGTCGCCGAAAGCGTTTTGTCGGATTATACGCTGCCAGTCTGCCATTTATGACATCAATCACCGTGATGTTGTTGCGTTTTCGGATCTGGCGTTTGACCTTGGCTTTAGCGACCAATCCCATTTTCTGCGTGAATTCAAACGGTTTGTTTCAACGACTCCGGTTGAGTACCAACACCAGGTAAAACAGGAAACCTACCTCCAGCGCATTCGTTATTGTTGACCCAAAAAGGTACGCGAGGAGGTTTTTTGCATCATTTTGGACATCCATTCGGGCTTAAGGCTCACTGAAGAATGGGGCGGTTCTGACAGCGCGCGCCTTCGAAAAGAACCGCTCTTTGATCAACCCAGTATATCCGTCGCAAGCGGGAATCCCATTCCTTGACTATGCTTCTTCCAGTAGTGCGGCGTTTGGCCATTGAGGGCCACGCACCTTCCTGAAAATGCATGGAGCCGGCAGTGGCAGAGCGAAGAGATGTCACCGTTTTTTACGATGAGCGGGTGCTGAATCACGCGCCTGATGTGAATGCAGCCTTTCTTCCCGGTCGGCTGGACAAGCGGGTCCGGGCAATTCTTGCGGGGCTGAATGTTCAGTGGAAATATCCCGAGCATCCAGGGCGTATTCAGGCCATTCTGGATTTGTTGAAACGCGAACCGGTTGAAGGTGTCCGGTTTGCCAGTGGTAAAGCGGCTACCCGGGAGCAACTTGCCCGGGTACACACGACTTCTTATCTGGACGATTTGTTCGAGTTGCGTAACAAGAATGCCTGGCTGGATGTAGACACCACCGCAGTGTCTCCCGGTAGCATCGAGGCAGCCGAAGTAGCTGCGGGTACGTCTATTGCGGCAGTGGAGGCCGTGGTGTCGGGCAGTACAAGAAGTGCTTTTGCGTTGGTTCGGCCCCCTGGACACCATGCGGAGCCGGTACGGGCCAGGGGCTTTTGTTTGCTGAATAACGTTGCCGTAGCGGCAGCGCATGCTCTGGCCGAGCTGGACTGTGAGCGGGTGTTGATTGTCGATTGGGATGTGCACCACGGTAATGGAACCCAGGATATTTTCTGGGCAGACCAGCATGTGATGGTTTTTGATATTCACCGGGCTTCACCATTTTACCCGGGTAGCGGCAGCCTGCAGGATGTGGGAGCCGGGATGGGCGAGGGTGCCACGGTGAACGTGCCCATGACCGGCGGCGCCGGTGATGTCGCCTACCTGAAAGTGTTCAATGACATTCTGGTGCCGGCCGCGGAGCATTTCAAGCCGGACCTGATTCTGGTGTCCGCGGGCTTTGACGTTCATTGGTACGATCTTGCAATGAACGTTTCATTTGAAGGCTGTGCCGCGATGACGGGCATTGTGCAGTCGTTGGCAGACAGGCTGTGTGATGGCCGGTTGGCCTTCATTCTGGAAGGCGGTTACAACACGGAATCGCTGTCCCGTGGTGTGCGGTCTGTTCTGGAGGTGCTGGCCGGCGGGGCTGTTCCGGAGATCAAGGAGAGTGGCCTGGACGCCGTGGAGGAAGCCATCGAGTTTCACCGTAATGCCTTTATAGAAGACCCCTCTGACTCTTCCTAGACCTTGACCTTCCCCCGCAAGGCTTTGGTTTTTCCGTGTTTTGTCTTGCTGTCAACCCGGCGCCTGCGGGCGGACTTGCTGGGTTTGGTGGGCCGCCGGGCCTTTTGCGGCTTAACCGCTTCCTGAATCATGTCTTTCAGGCGCTCCAGCGCGTCTTCCTTATTGTTCTCCAGAGTACGAAAGGACTGTGCCTTGATCACCACAATGCCGTCTTTGCTGATGCGCTGGTCAGAGAGCGCCATCAGGCGTTCTTTATAGAACGGCGGCAGTGTGGAATGGAGAATGTCGAAACGCAGGTGCACCGCCGAGGCCACTTTGTTCACATTTTGCCCGCCAGAACCCTGGGCACGGATCTGGGTGATTTCGATTTCCCAATCGGCCAGTTCCACGGCGTTGGAGATTTTCAGCATGGTGATTTTTTTCCGCTGGTCAATTTACCTTCATTCTGCCGAAAGCCGCTCAGTTGGGTGCTTCGGGGCATCTATCCTGCCACTGCTAACAAAGTTATCCACAGTTTTTGTGGGCAAGTTTTGTTAGCATGCCCGGAAATTTCGTAACCGGCCAGGAGGCCTGCAGACCATGCCTGAAGATCCGCTGAAATCACTCTCTGATATGGCCAGTGAAGCCCATGCCCGCATTCAGGCGGCGCACGAGCATATCAACCCGGTGGTGGAGGTTCGCCAGGGCATGCGTAATTCCGGGATTCCTGCCGACGTAATGACCATCGACTGTCTGCGCACTCGCCGTCGCATTACCCTGATTCTGCACGATGAGCAGCCGGGGGCGCTACTGTACCAGTTCATCACCATTGAAGACGAAGTGGGCGATCAGTTTCAGCAAATGCCTTTCGGGGAGGTGAGCACTCAGGTGTTATTTGACTGGATTCAGGACTACTTCGGTTGAGGGGCGGCTTGTAGCGTTGCTCTTTCGATAACGCTCTACAGGATCCGGTAGGCGCCGTTGCCGTTATGCTTTGCCTGGTACATGGCCGTGTCTGCGCGTTTGATCAGGCTTTCCGGATCAAGAATGTCCTCGGACAGTAGCGCGACGCCGATGCTTGTCGAGACTACAAGTTCTGTTTCAGTCAGGCATATGGGGGCTTCCATTGCCCGCAGTGCTTTCTCTGCGACGGTAATGGCGTCCTGTCGGGCATCTTTGAGCTCTTCAAGCAGAATGACAAATTCGTCGCCGGCCAGCCGTGCTACCGTGTCGGTTTGGCGCACCACCTGTTTCAGACGTGCGCCAAACTGTTTTAGCAGTTCATCGCCTGCTGAGTGGCCGTGGTTGTCGTTGACGCATTTGAGCCGGTCCAGGTCCAGAAACAGCAGGGCCAGGGGGCGAATGTGTCGTTTGGCGTGGGCAAAGGCGCGATGGAGGCGGTCCATGAAGCCGGTGCGGTTGTGTAGCCCGGTCAGCACGTCAAAGTGCGCCTGGTGGCGCAGTGACATCTCGAGTATTTTTCTGTCGGTGACATCAATGCCGTTACCCAGAATCCGGACGATCTTGCCTTCGTCATCTCGAATGGGGGTTAACGTGGTTTGCCACCAGCGAACACCATCGGGAAGGTTCAGGCATTCTTCATACTCGACACGGCAGCCGCAATCGACACAGTGTTGATAGTGCTCGGCGCTATTCTGTGCCAGTTCAGGGGAGCAGAAATCTTCAAGCACATGGCCGGCTATCTGGGTGTGGGCGATACCGGTGGTTTCTTCGTGCCGGGCGTTTGTGCAGAGCATGCGAAAGGGACGTGTGCCGCACACGTCTATAACAAAGACGGGATTACCTAATTCATCGGTGAGCGCTTTGAGCTTGCTACCGCTCGCTGTGGACCACATTTGTTGCTTGAAACTCCAACTCTCTCTTTACAGGCCATCACGCACACGCATAATAGAAGCGATCGAATACTAGCAGCTGTAATGTCGGTTATCTTGATTTACATCAACCCACCTCAACGCAACTTTTCTTCCTATTCATGATCCAGCACCTCGCGAATGCTTTGTTTCCCCTGCTGTCCCTCATCGCCCTGGGGGGTGTTCTGGGGCGTAAAACCGATTTCTTTGACGGCAAGGCGCTGTCCGGCCTGGTGACAATGGTGGGTATTCCCGCGCTTTTGCTTCACTCGGTGCTGACCATGGATATGGACATTTTCCAGATGGGGGAACTGGTTGGCATTACCGTGGTGTGGCTGGTTGCTATGGCGCTGGTCACGGCTCTGGTGCTCAGAATGAGTGGGCTGCCGGTGCGGTCCTATTTGCCGGCCCTGGTGCATCCGAACACCGGTAACATGGGCGTGCCGGTATGCTTTGCTCTGTTCGGCCCCCAGTCTCTTGGCCTGGCGATGGTGATTTCATCGGTTATCCAGGTCAGTCATTTCACGCTGGGCATCGGTTGTCTCTCAAGTCGCTTTTCCATGGCGGCATTGGTGAAAAACGGACCGGTGCTGGCGTTGATTGCTGGGGCGTTGTTATTGGCTCTGGAAGTTCGTCCGCCGGTGCCGGTGATGACAACGCTGGACATGCTGGGTTCTATTACCGTGCCGATCATGTTGATGCAGCTGGGCAGCTCCATCGCCAACCTCAAGTTGTCCGGCGCGCGGCAGATGCTCAGGCCTTTGGCATTCAGTCTGTATCGGCCCCTCGGAGGGCTGGCCGTGGCCTGGTTGTTGTTATTGGTCTGGCCTTTGAACGGGCTGCATGCGGAGATTTTCCTGGTGCAGTGTGCCATGCCGGTTGCGGTCATGAGCTATATGCTGGCGGTTCGCTACCAGGGGCCGGCAGAGGAGATAGCACTGACCATTCCGCTGTCTCTGGTGGTCTCTCTGGGCGTGGCGGTGGCATTCAGTGTGCTGTGAGCCTACTTCCGGAAAAACCGGGGATTGCGCTCGATAAAATCGTCGATCCAGCGTTCAAGAAACGATTTCTCGCCGGGATGCTTGAGATAGCGCCAGCCCAGTACCGAAACAACCAGAGCGCCCAGCGCATCTACAATCAGGTCCCACATGGTGTCGGTCAGGCCCGAGGGGTCGCCCAGCATGGGTTTTTGCATGTTCATTCCGAACAGTGAATCCATGGTGAATTCGAAGATTTCCCACAGGGCACCCACACCCAGCGCGAACAGGAAAGCGAAGAACGCAACAAATCCGGCCTTCATGTGCACCTGAATTTTTTCTGTCTCGTTCATGATGTGAACCAACAGGAAGCCCAGAATGCCGAGCAGAAAACCAGAGGTGGTGTGGAGCATCGTGTCCCACCACCAGAACCGGTTGTAATAGTCATGAACTTCGCCCAGAAAAAGGGAGGCGAAGACAAAACCTATGGCCGACAGTTGCAGCTCTGGTGGTATGTGAATGCGAAATTGCCGCTCAAACAATACCGGGAAGAAGGTGATCAGGATAATCGTGCTGGTCAGGAACGCGGTAAACCAGCGTTGTCCCCAGAGCGCAAAAATGGCCTCGGCCAGCAGAATAAGCTGGAGAACGATGGTGATTCTTTGATGGGTTATACGGATTCGCATACAGGTAAACTAACATGGATAGAGGCCGGAAGCTGACAGCCCTGTAACTGGAATGGGTGTAGCTTCACAGACAGAATTGGCGCAGCTTCTACTGTTGCCGTCTTTTAGCAACAAAAACTTTCTGCAGTATAGTGAACTCACACCAGGGACATACGAGTTATGAGAAAAAAATATCTTCTGGCCGCTCTGATTTCTTCCTCATTGCTGGCGGCTTGCGGCGGTTCGCAATCTCCGCAGGAGGTTTCCCGGGCGTTCTGGCAGGCGGTTGTGGAGCAGGATGCGGGCGAAGCCAATGAATACTCCACACTGATCGAAAATGCCGGCTTTGACGGCTACCAGCGAGACTGGCAGGGCGTTGAGGTGGAGTGGGGCCGTGTGGTGATTGACGGGAACCAGGCAACGGTGGATACCACTTTTCAGGGGCTTTCAGGGCGAGAGCGGCCTCTGGAAACAACGACCTACCTGGTGCAGAAGGACGAGCAATGGCTGGTGGACTACTATCGCACCGGAGAGGCCCTGAACGACGGCCCGTTGTGGGGTGATGTGGTGAACCAGTTGGAGGCGCTGGGCAAGGATTTACAAAGCCAGCTGACGCGCCATTCAAACGACCTGGCCCGGGAGTTTGAAACACTCAGGGACGAGCTGAGTCAGCAGGCTTCGGAGGCTGGCGAGAGCTTTTCCGGCATGGTGGACGATTATGGACAGATGCTTCGCCAGCACATTGAGCAGCTGTCTGATTCCCTGCGGGAAGCGCTGAAGAACAACCCGGAGGCCTCGGTTGAAGAGCGCCAGTTGCTGAACGAAGCGGTGATCCGGCTGGAAGAGCAGAGTGAAGAACTGGAGAAGCCGGATGTGCAGTCTGTTACCGAAAGCACCCGTGTAGCGTTGGCGACCCAGCTGCAACTGGGGGATCTGGGTGAGGAGTTTTCCGGTTATAAAGCGCAATGGCAGCAACGGCTGGCTGATATGGAAAAAGAACTGGCGGAGTTTGTGGACCAGTTGAACAGACAAAGCTGACAAACTGACTCTTCATTCAACCTGCCCCTGCGATGGGTAACAGACCATTGCCGGGAAAGGCTATACGCTATAAAGTTAACAAACACTCACTTTAACTGGCAGCCAATGAGGATTTTCCGGTGACTGATCTTGTAACTTACGAACTTGAAGATGGCATCGCTACCATCACCCTGAACAATGGTAAGGCCAACGCCCTGAGCCAAGACGTGTTCAAGGCGTTTAATACCGCGCTGGACAAGGCTGAGGCGGACAAGGCCATTGTCATCCTGACCGGTCAGCCGGGCATGTTCTCCGGTGGCTATGACCTGAAGGAAATGCAGCAAGGCCCGAAAGAGGCTATGGCGCTGGTGAACACGGGTTCTGCATTGACCCGTCGCCTCGCAGCGTTTCCTCTGCCGGTGATTGCCGCATGCAGCGGACACGCCATTGCCAAGGGCGCGTTTATTCTGTTGTCTGTGGACTATCGTGTTGGTGTGGAAGGCAGTTTCAAGTTGGGGCTCAATGAAGTGGCCATCGGCATGACCATGCACCACGCTGGCATCGAGATTGCCCGCCACCGTCTGGCGGCGCCGTATTTCAACCGGTCGGTGGTGAACGCGGAGATTTTCAATCCGGAAACAGCAGTGGCGGCGGGGTTCCTGGATGAAACAGTCGTTCCGGAGCAGTTGATGGAGAGGGCAAAATCAGTAGCTGCACAGTTTAAGCAGCTGAACCTGCGGGCGCACAAGCAGACCAAGCTCAAAGCCAGAGCCGATTACCTGGCGCTGCTGGACCGTTGCATTGAAGAGGATGCGGCTCATTTTAGTCTGGGTGGCTGAACCGCTGGTCAAATAACCTGCACAAAATGCAAAGTCAGGCGCGCCGCTGCTCATCGGTACCTATCCCTGTCTTGCTAACAAAGTTATCCACAGAAGTTGTGGGTAACTGCACGGCTGTTCGGGTTGATGTAGCTATCGCTTCAGGACCCCAGTCATGGTATATCACCGTTTCCCATAACTAACTCCGGAATTGTGTTTCATGCCTAAAGCGAGTGAAATCAAGAAGAATCAGGCCGTCGAGTATCAGGGGCGGGTGTTTATTGTGAGGGATATCGAGCGTTCAGTACCCCAGGGCCGTGCCGGTGGCAGCCTGTACCGTATGCGACTGTACGATGTGGTGACCAACCAGAAGCTGGATGAAACCTTCAAGGATTCCGACATGCTAAACCAGGCGGACCTGGTGCGCCGACCGGCGGTTTTTTCCTACGCCGATGGCGACGAGTATGTGTTCATGGATACCGAAGATTTTACTCAGTATATGCTGAACAAGAACGCGATCGAGGACGAGCTTCTGTTCATCAGCGAAGATACCGAGGGGCTGACGGTGATTCTGGTCAGCGATAGCCCGGTAGGTGTGGATCTGCCGCCGACCGTCGAGCTGGACATTGAAGAAACCGACCCATCCGTGAAAGGCGGTTCGGCCACCGCGCGCACTAAACCCGCCAGGCTTACCACCGGATTGACGGTGCAGGTGCCCGAGCATATTTCCACGGGTGATCGCATCAAGGTCAACGTGGAAGAACGCCGTTTCCTGAGCCGGGCCTGACAGCCGCAGCTCAGATTTCAGCCGGCTCCCCGGCCCTGGCCAGCAGGGACACTCTTTTTTCCAGCTTTTGCCAGCCGATGGGGAGCCGCTGTTCCAGGGCCTTAAGGGCTTTGGTCTCCAGCGTCCAGGGGTCAAAGTCCCGCTTGCGGCCGTAGATCACCCAGTTATTGGTTTTGCTTTTGAACACCAGAAGCACCGGAAACTGACGCTTGAGCTCCCGGAACAGGTTGCTGTCCTGGTCTGGCATGCGGTGGTAATTCAGTACCAGCCAGCCGGAATCGGACAGCGCCCGGCTACAGGCCCGGATGAATTGCCGCTGAGCCTGGGCCGGGCTCATTTTATCGGCGCTGTAGAGGTCGGTCAGGACCATATCCGTGCTGGCTTCGGGCAGGTTATCCACGGCCAGACGGGCATCGGCCACGGTGACCTTGAGGCGGTTGGATTCCGGCAGTGAAAACCAGTCTCTGGCAATTTCTGCCACCCTTTCCCGCAACTCGAAGACCTCAATCCGGCTTTCCGGCAATAGCTTGTGCAGGCCATGGGCGAGGGCGCCGCCACCCAGTCCGAGTACGGTTATCCGGTGTGGTTCGTCCCAGGCGACGGGAAACAGCATGGCGCGATTGTACTCGTGCACCGGCAGGTGGGGAGCTGCTCGCAGAATCTTGCTTTGCTCGAATACGGAGTCAAAGCTGAGGATCCGGTGCTTGCGGTCGTCGATGACCAGGATATTACCCAGGCGGTCATGGGCAACATGAACAATATCGCCCTTGATGGCGGGGCGGTTGATGATGGTGCCCATCAGTTAGACGCATAGCGTTGGTGCAGTATGCCCACTCGCTTCACGTAGGCCCTGGTTTCCGCATAGGGCGGAACGCCTTTGTAGCGCCCCACCGCACCGGGACCGGCGTTGTAAGCCGCTGTCGCCAGGCGGGTGTCGCCGTTGAAGCGCTTAAGCATTTTTGCCAGGTAGTTTACGCCGCCCTGAATGTTTTCTTCTGCCTGCAGGGGGTTGCGCACGCCAAGATCTTCGGCGGTTTGCGGCATCAATTGCATCAGACCCTGTGCGCCAACCGGTGACATGGCCTCTGGCCGGAAGGCAGATTCGGCATGGATGACGGCCCTGACAAGGGCCGGATCAACATCAAATTTTCGGGCCGCGGTGAGGATTTCTTCCCGGTAGGGGCTGAGGAACAGCGGCGTGTTGTGCCAGTCCACATTGGATTCCGGGTCACAGGCATAGCAGGCGAAACGAATGACATCAAAATCGGTGTTGCTCGGGCGTTCATTGCTGTAGGAAACCACCCCTTGCTGATCGGTATAGCGGTAAACGGTTTCGTCCCGGGTAGAGGCCCGTGGCTGGTCCTTGCTTTTTACATTGGTATATTCAACCCGGCCGTCTGCGTGCTGGACGCGGCGGATTTCGTCTGCATTCAGCTCACCCAGAACGGCCATCAGGAAGACGGTGGCAACAATAGTCCTGTGTTTTGAAAAAAGAGTCATGTTGTTCATGATTGGTGAGGCTTTCAGATTCCGGTACATGGTGTAGACTGCACTCAAACTTATTCTCAGGAGTGTGCCATGCCTTTCTCACCAAATCATCTTGCCGAACTCAATTTGTTGCTGCAGTTCCCATCTACGTCGACTCAGGAAGGTATCAAGGTGCATGCGCATTCGGCCGCACCGGAAACCGTCAGCGCCGCTGAGACCCTGCATTCAAAAGGGCTGATTTCCCGTCACGATGGCGGCTACCTGACGCCGCTGGGTTGTGAAGCTGTGGAGCTGACCCAGAAGCTGCAGTCTCTGCTCGAAGGCGAGTAAGCCGGTTCTTTTGACGCCGCCGGGCGGACTGCTATCGTGAATGTATGACTTCTGAAAACACGGAGGGAAAAATATGTCGCGCGATGATGCAAACCCACTGGCTCAAAAGCACCTTTATGTTCTGGTGGCTGATAGCGCTATGGCCCGCCTTTTCAAGGCAAAAACCCCCGTGCGGAAAATTGAGGAGATTCTGGATCAGCCCCACAAAGCGGGCCGGCAGAAAAATTCCGAGATCTATACCGACCGGCCGGGTAGCGGCCACGGAAGCGCAGGTGGTCATCAGACTTATGATCGGGAACCTGCCGAAGACCCGGAGAATGTGCGATTTGCCCGCGAGTTGGGAGAGCATCTGGAAAAGGCGCGTCATGAGGGGCGGTTTGACAGCCTGGTGCTGATTGCGCCGCCACGATTTCTCGGTATCCTGAGACACCACCTCAGCAAGGAATGCCTGGCTGTTGTGGCCCAGTCTGTCGACAAGGATCTGGTGCGCCAGGAGCCGGAGGCTATTGTCCGGCATATCCACCTTTGAGTGCTGAACAGGGTCAGGCCGGTATGCCGACCTGACCCTGTACCGATCTTTCCCTTTTTCAGTCGTAACTTTCCGTTTTCAGGCGAAATCCCTTCGGCAGTAGCTGTTGTGAGACGGCTTCCAGCATGCCTGAATGCCCGCAGGCATAGGCAAGCGTGTCGCTGCTGGTCAGGCCGGTATCAGCGACATAGGCGTCCACCAGAGTGTCCACGCGGCCTGCGCTCCCGGTCCAGCCCTGATTGGTGGCTTCGTCCGGGCGGCTGACGGTTGGAATGTAGGTCAGTACATCGGGGTGGGCCGCCGCCAGACCTTCAAGCTCTTCCCGGTAGCCGTGTTCATTCTGATAACTGGCGCCGTGCATCAGATGAAAGTGGTGGCCACTTCTTCCTGAGTGCAGATAATCGCGCAGCATGCTGACGAACGGGTTAATGCCGGTGACGGTTGCCACCATGAGGTGGTGAGGGTAGCTGGCATCAAGATCGAGGCCGCCTTTGGGCGTGCCCAGATCCACCTGATCGCCCACCTTCAGTTCCCGTAACTGCCCGGACATACGACCACCCGGAACCAGTTCCACGAAAAATTCCAGGAACGGCTCATGGGGTGCTGACACCATGGAGAAAGAGCGTCGCACGTCACCCACGCCGACCTTCACATACTGGCCGGCAACGAACTGAAAGTCCCGGGGCCGGGCCACCCTGAACACAATCAGCTCTGGTGCCACTTCCCGAACGTCAATAACTTCACCGCCTTCGGCCTTTGTTGCCGGTGCATCACTGGCGTGAGTCTGCATTTCCTGTGGAGGTTGAGCTGCAGCGGGGGCGGATTCACCGCCCGCCATGCCCTCGCGCTGGCGCATCCAGTCCAGCATGCGCCCGGTCTGGACGGATTTTCGCTGGGCAATATCCGCCAGGGTGGTACGCAACTGGTCATCGGTGCAATCGGTATGGCGTCGGCTCAGATTGTCCAGTTCCGCCAGGGCCTGTTGCGCGCCCTGGCGTATCCGAGAGAGATCCGGATCCATTGCCATGGCCTGCTTACGCTTTCTTCTGCAGGGTGCAGATGGCTCCGGGTTCTTCTACCCGCAAGACCAGACTTTCGCTGGCGAACATCTGGTGATGGATGCCATCGTTGGATGAATACCCGGTCATCAGGTCCTGGCCAATGATAATGCGGCCCACGCGGGCATCCACCAGAACGGCACCTTCAATCTCGGCCTTGAATACACCGACTTCGCAAAGGCGTTTGAGGTGCTCAAGCTGCAGCATGTCGGTACCCTCGTACCGGCGGAACAACTGGTTGTACCAGGAGGGGGAGAGGGCGAGTGCATAAGGCCCGTGGAAGCCGTTGTCGTCGAGATGGTTGACGGCTGAAAGAACATTTTCCAGAGCCTGTTCAATCTTGCTCCAGTCGCCACACTTCACCTCGCTACGGCCTTTTGCTGTCAGCAGCCCCTCAAGGCCGAAATCCGGCTGACCGTAGTAGACGAACTCTTCCTCACGGCGCGCGACCGCTTCGGCGGCATCCTCCACGGAGCGAAGGTCCAGCGGCTGGCCCATGGATTCATGGCCTTCAACGCGGCGCACACTCAGGCCGAAGCTCTTGCGCAGCATCGGTATGGCGCTGGCATGACTCAGTACCGCGCCGGCTTCATCCGGGGCCGGTTGTCGGCAGTAGCCTTCTTCACCCACTTCGATGGCGGTCAGTCCCACGCCATAGGGGCCGTCGACTTCCAGAAAGCGGCGTCCGGTCAGTACTTCTCTGGCAGCGCCAACCGCCGCTTCGTCGATTCTTTCCCAGATATCTTTGGAAAATGGGGCGTTTTCCCGATTGAGATAGCTCATGATATTTACTGACCCTTCATCGAACCAATGGTGAATTTGTTCAGCGTTTTGGTCGGTCCGTTTTGTTCGACCACTTCACTCAGGTTTGCATCTTCCTCTTCGGCTTCAAGAATTGGCTTGTCTGTGTACAGATAGATATTCATCTGCTCCGAAAAGTCCGGATCATTGCGCCTGAGCCATTCCAGAACCATGCATGCATGTTCGATTTCTTCACGCATGTTGTGGAGCAGTAACCCTTTGAGCTCTTCGTCTGTTGTGGCATCGGCGCGCTGCTGATACCAGTCAACAGCTTCCAGCTCTTCCTGGACCGAGACCAGAGCGCGGTGCCTGTCCCGGGTTTTTTCCGAGAGCTGTTCGACGGGCTCATGGTAACTGTCACTTCCACCTGCCATGTGATTCTCCCTACCGGTTAAGTGATGAATTCATGATGAAAAAAACCGTTGCTCTGTCTATGAGCTTATGTCAGTCCGGAGTGATTTCAAGGCTTGGGGCTGCACAGGCCCCTCTGTCGGGTTTGCTATGCACCTGAAAGCTTTTGTGAATATGTTACGGTGATAGAACAGTGTTGCCGGCTATTGGAGAGGCTTTATGGACATACCGAAAGGAAAACTGGTTGTTTTCTACGATGGTTCCTGCCCCTCGTGCATCAAGGACCGGGAGCGCTATGAAAAGCTGGCGGGTAAGGCAGGCGAATCCGTGGAGTGGCTGGACATTACCGGCCGGGAAGATCGATTGCGTGAGGAAGGCATTGATCCGGACAAGGCACTCAGAGAGCTGCATGTGAAGGATTCACGGGGCCAAATCCATCGTGAAATGGATGCGTATATTGTGCTGATGTCGAGAGTAACGGTCCTCAAGCCGCTGGCCTGGTTGATTGGCTTGCCGGTGATACGTCCGTTGTTGGCGCGCATTTATCATTATCTGGTTGATCGCCGATTGGCAAAATCAGGTTAAGGTAGGGGTATGACTGGCTGGAAGAAATCACCCGTCCTCTGGATGGGCGGCAGTATTGCAGGCGTTGGTTTGATTGTTGGCCTGTTATACGCCTTTGGTGTGCATCAGCAGGTGGTTGAACTGTTGCGTTGGGTTGATGGCCAGGGCGCGTGGGCCGCTGTTATGTTCGTTGCCCTGATGGCGGCGGCCATGGTGTTCCTGCTGCCAGGCGTGCTCCTCACCACCGGCGCCGGCTTTGTGTTCGGCTTGCTCGAAGGCACCATTTATGTCGTTGTGGGCACCACCATCGGTTCGGCTATCGCCTTTCTGATCGCCCGGCACTGGTTGGGGGACCACGCCCATGTGTATATCCGGGACAGGGCCAAACTTTCCATGGTGAGCAATGAAATGGCACCCCATGGCTGGAAAATCGTCCTGCTCACCCGTCTGATTCCGTTTTTTCCCGGAAAGCTGTCCAACTTTCTGTTCGGGCTCACCAGTTTCAGATTCAGCGGCTTTGTCGCCGGGACCTTTCTCGGCGTTATTCCGTTCTCGATTCATAACGTATACCTCGGCTCTCTCGCCGCAGATCTCTCCACGCTTGGCGTGCGGGAATCCAGTCGTAGCCCTCTCGAATGGGCCATCTACGGGGCCGGTTTTGTCGGAACCGTGCTGGCGGTGGTGTTTCTCAATCGTCTGGCGCGACGGGCCCTGGCTCGCTACAAGGTGGAAACCGAACCAACGGAAGAGGAGACGCATCAATGAGCTGGATGAACTGGCTTCCCTGGCGCTATCTGGTCAAACGCGCGGCGAAACGCCACGGATTTCTGGACCCGATCGCGTTGCTGGGTAAATTACACAGTTTTGCTCAGCCCTCGGAAGTGGGAGAGCCGATCGAACTGTTGCGGGCCGGGGTGGTGTTTCATGCCCGTGGCCTGATCAACAGCCGGGTTATTCAGCACAATCTGGACTGGGTCTGGCCTTACTGGATAGAGCGGCAGTTTGATCCCGCGGATGTCTCCTTTATTCCAAGAGCCTTTTCCATCACCCACATCAACCTCAGTAACCGCAACTGGACGGCAATTGGCCAGCCGGATGTGGATGAGCTCCCGGTGGTGGACCCCCGGGGCCTGCTCACGCCCTGGTACGACGGCTGGTCTCTGGATGGCTGGTTGCTGGCGGACGATGGGCGCTGTTTGCTGCCTTCACGCTGCAAAACCAGCCGGCAAGGTTACGAGCTGGAGGACGACGGCCTGTGCGTGGTTACTGAATCCGCGATGGATGGTCTGAGCCTCACCAGTCGCTCCCGTGTCGTGATTGAAAACGGCAAGCCTGTGTGTCAGATGGTGCTTCAGGCGCGTTCCGAGGTAGCGGGATCACTGGTGCTGGCGCTGCGTCCTGCGAACCCGGAAGGCATCAGCTTTATCAACCGGGTCAGTCTTTCTTCGGATCGGGATATGTGGACTGTAGATGGCAAGCCCGCGGTGAACTTCAGCCGGTCGGCAAAACGCCACCATGTATCGGATTATAAACAGGGGGATGTGCGCATTCACCTGGACGACAAGGAGGATCAGAGCGAGGGCAGTTGTGATGTTGGTATGGTGACGGCAGCAGCGTTGTTCCCGCTGGAGGCGGGCGAGGTTTCAGAGCTGACTGTAACTGTTCCGCTGTCTGAGGAAGCCTCCGCGGAAACAGCCACGGACGGTTGGGCGTCTGCCCTGAAAGGCCATGCCCGGTTGGAGTGTCCGGACGAGAGCTGGCAGTTCCTCTACGATGCCGCCATCCGCTCTCTGGTGCTGCATTCACCGGAGGACGTGTACCCCGGGCCCTATACCTATAAACGGTTCTGGTTCCGGGATGCGGCCTTCATCATCCACGCCTTGCTTTGCGCGGGCCTGACTGACCGCGCCGAACGGGCGCTTCAGCAGTTCCCGGACCGTCAGCTGAAAAATGGTTATTTCCGTTCCCAGGAAGGCGAGTGGGATGCCAATGGCGAGGTACTCTGGATACTGAAGCGCTTCCATGAGCTGACCAACACCAAACTGCCCGCTGAATGGCACGAGTCCGTCAGCAAAGGTGCCCACTGGATTCAGAAAAAACGCCTGAGCGATACCCTGGATAAACCCCACGCCGGGCTTCTGCCGGCCGGTTTCAGTGCCGAACACCTGGGCCCTAACGATTATTATTACTGGGACGATTTCTGGGGCATTGCCGGTTTGCAGGCGGCCTCTGATCTGTTCAGACCGGTTGATCCGGAATCCAGCGATATCTTTGCCGCAGGCGCCCGGGAGTTCACACAAACGGTGGACAGAAGTCTGGCGACCTGTGAACAGCGCCTGAAGCGCCCGGGTATGCCGGCATCGCCCTATCGCCGCCTGGATGCCGGGGCAATCGGTTCGCTGGCGGTGGGCTATCCCACCCAATTGTGTGAGCCGGACGATCCAAGGCTGCTGGACTGTGTGGAGTTCCTGCTGGACAAGTGTTTCGTCAAAGGCGCGTTCTACCAGGACATGATCCACTCGGGCCTGAATGCCTACCTGACCTTGCACGTAGCGCAGATACTGCTGCGCGCTGGCGACTCCCGGTTCCTGGACCTTGTGGATGCCGTTGCCGGACTGGCATCACCAACCGGCCAGTGGCCAGAGGCCATTCACCCGGCAACTGGCGGTGGCTGCATGGGCGATGGTCACCATGTCTGGGCGTCTGCGGAGTGGGTGCTGATGGTGCGCAACTGTTTCGTGCGGGAAGAGGGCGACAGGCTGATCCTGTGCGCCGGCATTCCTCCGCGCTGGCTGGAGCAGGACAAGCCCATCCGGTTCGGACCGGCCCCGACCAGTTTCGGGGCCATTTCCATCACCATTCAACCCCGGACGGATGGTTCGCCGGAAGTTACCTGGGACGGTGACTGGCATCACGAGGCGCCGGAGATCGAGGTGAAACTGCCAGAAACAAACGCTGATTAATCCTTTGGCTGCGTTGAACCGGTTCTCTGTTCTGTTTGCCTGCTAACTTCTAGAATATGTGAACTGACAGATTTCCGGACCGGTTGCGACCTCATGCGTTCATTGTTCTATTCCTTTTTTGTGCCCGCCCTGTTTGTCTGGCTGTGGAGCACCGGTTTTATTGGCGCCAAGTATGGCCTGCCTTTCGCCGAGCCTTTCACGCTGTTGCTGATTCGCATGCTGCTGACGCTGTCGCTTCTGGCCGGGCTCGCGTGGCTGATGAAAACCCGCTGGCCGGGCTGGCGGGGAGCCCGGCATCTGGCGGTTACCGGTTTGCTCGTGCATGGCTGTTATCTGGGCGGGGTGTATTACGCCATTCAGGGTGGTATGGCATCGGGGATTGTGTCGCTGATTGTGGGGCTCCAGCCCCTGGTGACAGCAGTTGCTGCAGTTGTTTTCCTGAAAGAGAGTGTCAGTACCCGTCAGTGGCTGGGCCTGACCCTGGGCCTTGTGGGTGTCGCGCTGGTGCTACTGGAAAAGTTCGGGGCCAATGGTGCCGGCTCCGGGTTCTCTCCCTGGAGTTTTCTCTGGGTTGTCTTCTCGCTTGTCGGAATTTCGATGGGCACGGTCTACCAGAAGCGTCACGGGACCGGGGCAGACCTGGTGGCAGGCACTTTGATTCAGTATGCCGCAGCAGCGACGTTCTTTGCGATTGGTGCGTTTACTCTGGAATCCCGTGACGTTGAATGGAGTCTTCAGTTGCAACTGTCTATGGCCTGGCTGGTCTGCGGGGTGTCTGTGGGTGCGATTCTGTTGCTTATGTGGTTGATTCGTCAGGGAGCCGCTTCTCAGGTTGCCAGCCTTTTTTACCTGGTGCCGCCAGTGACTGCTCTGCAGGCCTTTATACTGTTTGATGAGCGCCTGGGCGGGCTGGCCATGGCCGGTGGTCTGGTGGCCATTACCGGGGTTGCGTTGGTTGTTACTGAAAGGAAACCGGCATGAGCGCGATGACCTATTGGCTGGTAACGAATCCGAAAGCGGGTGGCGCCGAACGAGGCCGCGCATTCTGGCTGGAGCACCTGGCGGAAGCGGGCATCACGAACCCCGAGTGTTGCGATTTCGAGCAGCAGGGTTGGACTGAAAAGATTGGCGCTGACGATGTCGTCATTGTTGCCGGAGGTGATGGCTCGGTGAATCAGGGGGCCCGTTTATGCCGGCAGAAGGGTGCAACTCTGGCAGTTCTGCCTTCGGGTACGGCCAACGATTTCGCCAGGAATCTGGGGCTGCCCGAGCAGCCAGAGGCGTTATGCGAACTCATTGCCAGCGGCGTCTCGCAGCAGGTTGATGTGGCCGACTATGGTGACGGTATTTTTCTGAACGTAGCCCATATTGGCGCGGGAACCTTGCCTGTACGGGAATCCCGGGGCAACGAAAAAAGACTGTTCGGTCGTTTCAGCTACGCGATCAAGCTAATGCGCCGGGTGAAAGCCAAGCGCGGCTTCCGGGCGGCTATTCGGTGTGATCAGGACTTCATGAAAGGGCGTTGGCTTTCCATTGCTGTCGCCAACGGTGCTTATTTTGGCGGCGGCAGCGAAGTTCCCGAGGCGTCCGCCGACGATGGCCAGTTGGATGTTATTGCCGTCAGACCCCGGTCTCTGGTGCAGTTATTAATGGCGTTTCTCATGCTCCGGTTCAACCGGCACTCGCCCGGACGTACCGATACGATTGTTCACCTGAAAGGCACGAGCTGCTCCGTACACACGGGCAAACCAAAAACCATCACGGCCGATGGCGACGTGATTGGCGAAACGCCTCTGGATGTGACCTGTCTGCCGGCCAGCCTTTCGGTTATCGGAAAAGAGGTGGTCTCTACCGGCACACGGGATTTTTCCGTGCCTGGCACTTGAATGATTAAAAAACGACCTACACTTCCTGGGAGAGCGTTACAAAAAGGCAGGCTACACGGATGTCTGTTCGCTCATGGGCGAAACTGGAGGAGGACTTATGGAAGACCCGAAAACAGTTATTAAGCACGAACCCCGCAAGAGTCTGATCGTTATGTTTGCGGCAGCCCTGTTCAGCATCATCGTTGGTATTGTTTTACTTATCGGGCTTGGTAGTGGCGACTCGGGGATGGCCGAAGGTGCAGGCTGGATCATGATTGTGTGCGGCGGCATTCTTCTGGTGTATTACTTTATGGCACGAAAACAGACCCCTCCCAAAAAATAGTCGCGGAGATCGGAACGAGTCAGTGGTCAGAGCGGCTGTGATAACGACGTTCTGGCCTTCCGACACCGCCATAAGTCACTTCGGCTGTTAATTCTCCGATGCCTACCAGGTATTCCAGATAGCGGCGGGCGGTGGTGCGTGAGGCTCCCATGGCCTGGCCGACTTCTTCGGCACTCCACTGGCTGTTTGTCGCGAGCACATCCCGTATTTTGTCCAGAGTGATGCCATCGATTCCCTTGGGCAGGCGCTCGTTCTGGTTGCGGGCCTCGTCACCGGTGGCCCGGGGTAACAGCGCGTCCACTTCTTTCTGAGCTACCTGCTGCAGGCCCGCCAATCGTTCCAGATGCGCCCGGTAGCGACTGACAGCTTCTTCCAGACGCTCGAACACCAGAGGTTTGAGAATGTAATCGAAGACACCTCCGCGTAAAGCGCTGCGCAGGGTTTCCACTTCTTTGGCGGCGGTGATCAGAATCACGTCACTGCCGCTGTCCCGGGCGCGGAGTTCACGCAGCAGGTCCAGCCCATTGCCGTCGGGGAAGTACACATCCAGCAGGATGAGCTCTGGTTCCATGACGTCGACCAGGTCCCGGGCATCGGCCAGGGTATGGGCAATGCCGCACAGATCGACGTTTTCCAGGCGCTCGACGAAGCGCCGCTGGATTTCAGCGATCTTTCGATCATCTTCCACGATCAAAAGCCGAATCGGTGTCACTGACTATTCCTCCGTTCCGGGGTTTTTGGGGAGATAAAGGGTGAACCGGCTACCGCCTTCCGGTTGGTTTTCCACGGTGACTGATCCGCCCCAGCGGTTCAGAAACTGCTGAACGAGATGCAGACCAATGCCGTGATCCTCGCCCTTGGTGCTGACACCCCGCTCGAATATCTTGCGCTGAGCGTCTTCCGGGACGCCATGGCCTTCATCTTCTACCTCAAAGATTAGCTCCTCACCAAGATCTGTCATCGATAGGCGCACCTTACCGCCGGCACCGGTCTGCTGTCGGGTTGCTTCAAGAGCGTTGTCGATCAGGTTGCCCAGTACGCCGACCAACTGCTCCCGTGGCAGGCTATCGGGAATGTCGGTCATCTGGCTGTCCGGATCAATGTCCAGGTGCAGGCCCATTTCCCGGGCCCGATTGTATTTGCCTAGCAGGCAGCCGGCGACAACCGGGTCTGGCACTGCCTCCAGCAACAGATGGAGCAGGGCCTGGTGGTCGCTGACTTCATTCCCGATGAGGCTGAGCGCCTCGTCGTTGGCGCCAATCTGGATCAGTCCGGCAATGGTGTGCAGCTTGTTGGAGTATTCGTGGGTCTGGCTTCGCAGGGTGTCGGCGTATTGCTGAATGCGCGTCAGTTGTCGGCTGACCTGGTCGAGTTCGTTGCGAAGCCGGAAACTGGCCACTACGCCAATGATTTCTCCTCCCTGACGCACCGGCAGACGGTTTACCACCATTTGTCGGCCGCGCAACCAGATCTCCCGGTCGAAATCGGGTTGGCCGGATTCGAGAACTGATAGCAGGCTGCTTTCCGGCAGAATGTCCAGAATGGGCCTGCCGGCGACGGGCTGGTCTGCAGGCAGACCGAGCGTTTCATAGGCAGCCCGATTCACGGTGGTGACGGTGCCTTCTCGGTTCACGGCGATAATGCCCTCGCGGACAGATTGCAGGGTGGCTTCCCTTTCCTGGAACAGACGGGCTATTTCTTCGGGTTCCAGCCCGAATATTGCTTGCTTGAAGCGGGCGGCGATAACAATCGCAGAGATCACGGTGACCAGAAGCATCAACCCGATCACACCGTAAAGCACGAAGTTGTACTGGCGAATGGTGGCTTCGACCTGCTCCAGGCTGTAACCGACGGAAACGATGCCGATGATGTCGCCGGTCGCGGGGTCCATGATCGGGGCCTTGCCACGCATGGATTCGCCCAGACTGCCCATGGCTCGGGCAACATAGGCCTTACCTTCCACCAGAGCCTGGCGGCCGTAATCACCATCGTCGTCGCCCATGGAAAACCCGAGACGGTTCGGATCCGGATGCGCCAGACGGATGGCATCGTGGTCACCGATCACAATAAACAGGGCTTCGTTGGTTTGGGCCAGGTGTCGGGACAGACGGTTGAGGCCGGGAATATCCCGGGACCGGACCCCTTCGATGACTGCCGGTGTCGCTGCCACAGTCTTGGAGACCATCAGTGCACGCTGGCCAATCTCATCGTACAGGGATTCGCTGAGGTAGTAGCCGGCAAAGCCACCGATAAGAACGGTCTGTAATGCGCCGAGCAACCCCAGGGTGAGAATCATGCGGGTTTTTAGTTTAGTTTTTCGTAACACGGATCAGGATGCGGCTTGTTGTCGTTTGTTGTTCAAGGGTAATGCATACCAATGGCATGTGCCCGTGACCTTTATGAACAAAATACGGTTAACGTTCTTTAAACGCTTTACGCTCACAAGCTTCAGTGTATCGGGTTTCACCTATTAATCTCGTTTCATTCCTCCTTTGGCTAGCGCCAGGGACCGGGCAACCGTGTCCTGCCTCGGGAGTGATGACAAAAACAAACTGATGAGGTGAAAACCATGCTACTGAAACGAACCCTGTCTTTTATGGCGGCCGCGGCCGTCTCCATGTCAGCCATGGCCTGGCAACCCGAAGGTAAAGTGGAATGTCTGGCGCCCGCCGATCCCGGCGGCGGCTGGGACTTTACCTGTCGCAGCGTTGGGAACGTGATGCAGGAGTTGGGGCTGGTCGATGGCACCGTGCAGACGGTCAACATGGCGGGTGCCGGTGGGGGCGTGGCCTACGCGCACACCGTGAGCAAACGCTCCGACGACAACAACCTGTTGGTGGCGGCCTCTACCGCCACGACCACTCGCCTGGCCCAGAAGCAGTTTCCAGGCATGAACGCCGATATGGTGACCTGGGTGGGAGCTCTGGGCGCCGACTACGGCATCATCGCGGTGGGTAAAAATTCCGAATACCAGGATCTGAACGACCTGATGGAAGCCGTCAGTGCTGATCCGAAATCCGTCAAATTCGCCGGTGGTAGTGCCCGCGGCGGCTGGGATCACCTGAAAGTACTGATTACGGCGAAAGCGGCCGGCGCGGACGAGCTGCCACGTATTCCCTACCTTTCGTATAACAACGGTGGTGAGGCCATGACCCAGGTTGTGGGTGGCCAGGTGGATGCCTTTACCGGTGACATCTCCGAAGCGACCGGCTTTATGGAGTCCGGTGACCTGCGAGTGCTGGCGGTTCTGTCCGATGAGCGTCTGCCCGGTAAGTTCGACAATATTCCCACCGCAAAAGAGCAGGGCATTGATGCCGTTGGCCCGAACTGGCGTGGTTTTTACATGCCCAAAGGTGCCGATGAAGGCGCCAAGGAATACTGGACCAACGCCATGGACACTCTGTACGCGAGCGAAGAGTGGAAGAAAGTCATGAAGAGCAATGGCCTGATTCCGTTCCACCCGCCTGCGGACAAGTTTGACGAGTTTGTGCGGAACCAGGTGCAGGACATCGAAAATCTTTCACGTGAAATCGGGTTGCTGAAATGACTGGCCTTGGTGATCGTATTCTCGGCCTGGGCCTTCTGGTCCTGGCCGTCGCCTATGGCTGGGTTGCCCAACAGTGGCCCGAGCCATTTGGTGGCGCCGAGACCGTAGGCCCGGAAACCTTTCCGACCATTCTCTCGGTGGTGCTGGTGGCAGGTAGTCTCTACCTGATGATCAAGCCCGATCCGGATGCCCAGTGGCCACTCGGCAAGTCGGCGCTGGAACTCGTGATTTCCGTCCTGGTGCTGGTGGTCTACGCGATGTTGCTGGAGCCGCTCGGCTTTATCATCGCCACCACTCTGGCAGTAGGTACCCTGAGCTGGCGTATGGGCGCAGCACCGAAGCGCGCCTTTCTGACTGGCCTGGCCAGTGCCATTGTGGTCTTCGTGCTGTTTAACTACGGCTTGTCCCTGAGCTTGCCCGCTGGCCTGCTGGAGGTGAGCTGATGGAAACTATGGGCTTTCTGATGGAGGGTTTTGCCGTTGCGCTGACCCCCTATAATCTGATGTTCGCGTTGTTCGGGGCGTTTGTTGGTACCTTGATTGGTTGCCTGCCCGGTCTGGGCCCGGCCAATGGCGTAGCTATCCTTATTCCGCTGGCCTTCACGCTCGGATTGCCGCCGGAAACGGCGATGATCCTGCTGACCTCGGTTTATGCCGGTGCCATGTACGGCGGGCGGATCTCTTCAATCCTGCTGAACATTCCGGGCGACGAGCCCGCCATGATGACCTGCCTGGACGGCTACCCCATGGCGCAAAAGGGCCGGGCGGCAGATGCCCTGGCTATTTCCGCAATTGCATCTTTCTCGGGCGGCCTGATCGGCACGATTGGTCTGATCATGCTGGCGCCGGTACTGGCAAAGTTCGCACTGACCTTCGGCCCGGCCGAGTATTTCGCTCTGTTCTTGCTCGCCTTCGCCACGCTCGGTGGTATCACCGGCAAAAATCCGATGAAGACGGTTGTGGCGGCTACGCTGGGGATCATGATCTCTACCGTGGGTATCGATATTTCCACCGGCACCCAGCGCTACACCTTTGGTGTGCTGGAGCTGTATGAGGGTATTGATTTCATCCTGGCGATCGTCGGTCTGTTTGCCATCTCCGAACTGTTGTTCTTTGTAGAATCCCGCAGTGGCCATGGTCGGAAAAAAATGAACGTCGGCAAACTTACCCTGAGCTTTAAAGAGCTGGTCTCGACCATTCCCACACAGCTTCGTGGTGGTGTTCTGGGCTTTGTTTCCGGTGTTCTGCCGGGCGCCGGTGCCTCTTTGGGCAGTTTTATCAGTTATACCCTGGAAAAGCAGGTAATCGGCAAGAAGGGCACATTCGGTGAGGGTGATATCCGCGGCGTGGCGGCACCGGAAGCCGGCAACAATGGTGCGTCTTCGGGTGCCCTTGTGCCCATGCTGACGCTGGGTGTTCCGGGCAGCGGGACTACTGCTGTGCTGCTGGCGATGCTGATCTCACTGAACATCACGCCAGGGCCGCTGATGTTCACCCAGAACGCCGACATCGTCTGGGGTGTTATTGCTGCGTTGTTGATCGGTAACGTGCTGTTGCTGGTGCTCAACATTCCGCTGGTTGGCTTCTTCGTGAAGCTGCTGTCGGTGCCACCGATGTATCTGCTGCCGATCGTGACCATGGTGGCGTTCGTGGGTATCTACTCCATCAGTCACAGCACGTTTGACCTGTACTTCATGGTCGCCTTTGGCATTGCCGGTTACTTCCTGCGCAAGCTGGAGATTCCGCTGGTGCCGATCATTCTCGGCTTGCTGCTGGGTCCGGAAATGGAGAAAAACCTCGGGCATGCCCTGGTGCTGTCGGATGGAGACTGGAGCGTCCTGTGGGCCAGCCCGCTGGCGATGGGACTCTGGATTGTTGCCGGGCTTGGCCTGGCACTGCCCTACATTGTCGGCCCGATCCTGCGCCGCCGGATGAGCGCAGCCATGAAGGAGGCGCCCACCAGCGATTAACCGATCTTTTAAGGCTCCCTTCTGACGCTCTGGTGTCAGTTTTTGCACCGGGCTTTGCCCGGTGCTTTTTTATTTATCCTGGCTCCAACCTGCCGCTGCTCTCTTAACCCAGCGTCGCGTCCAGAAACATCATGACCGCGAAACCGCCAAGCAGGCAGGAGGTAGACATAATCTTCCATTGCCGATGGTGGGTTTCCGGGATGATTTCATTGCTGATGATGAACAGCATGGCACCCGCTGCAAAGCCCAGAGTCCAGGGCATCAGGGGTTCTGCCAGCCATGCCAGGGCTGCGCCAAACAGGCCGCCTAAGGGCTCGGCCAGTCCGGTTAACAGGGCGATGATGAAAGCCTTGGGACGGGAGTAGCCGATGGCCAGGAGAGAAAAAGCCACCGCCAGGCCCTCGGGCATATTCTGCAGGCCAATGCCGGTGGCAAGTGCGTAGCCGTTGCTCAGATCGCCGCCGGCAAATCCGACACCCACTGCCATGCCTTCCGGGAAGTTGTGCAAGGTGATGGCGAAAATAAATAGCCAGATTCCCCGGACATAAGAGGCGTCCGGGCCCTCCCGACCAAGTTCGAAGTGCTTGTGGGGGAGTTTCTGGTGTACAAATAACAGGGCCGCAGCACCGGACAGGAAGCCAAAGATGACGATCAGAGCGGCGCTCCAGGTTTGCCCTGTGATTCTCTCTCCGTATTCCAGCCCCGGGAGCAGCAGAGAAAAGAATGAAGCGGCCAGCATTACCCCTGCCGCTGAGGCCAGCATGCCGTCCTGAAGCCTGTGGCTGACGGTGCGCACCAGAAAGATTGCCAGGGCACCAACACCGGTGGCCAGGCCGGCAAGAAGGCTGGCGAGGGCGCCCAGCCAGACAATACTGATTTCTGTCGTCATGTTATGGCTCGGGAGTCTGGGGGCGACTTGGTGGTTAAAGAGGCGCCCGGGTTGGCGGTGGATTCGTTCACGGGTGTTTCCGGTCTGAATGGCCGAGGGATTTGTCCGGATCGATTTCATCCCGGACCAGTTGTTTCAGCACGGTTATTTCCGGGAAGCCCTGCTGCTCTTTGCGTGACCAGAGGCGTTTGCCGTTTACCCAGACCTCAAAAATGCCTCCGCCGCCTGGATGCAGGCTCAGTTCGCTGATTTCAGTTTCGAAGGTGGTCAGCAGTTCCTGCGCCATCCATGCAGAGCGCAAAAGCCAGCGACAGCCTGTGCAGTAGTGAATGTCCACTTTATTGCTCATGGTAGGGTTTCGCTCCTGATGATGTGTGTTCAGAGTGTCAGCCTATCATTTGCTCCCCGGCAGGTCTTCGGAGCGGGTTGCTCTTAATCGACGTAGCGGATCTGTTCAGAGCTTCTGTTTCGTGTCTCTTCCCTTTACCATCGCGTTCCTCAGTTTGTGAGAGGGAAACCATGTCTGATCTCAGCATTGTCCAATACCTTCTGATCGCCCTGATCTTCGTCTGGAGTGGTTTCGTTCGCTCGGGGCTGGGTTTTGGTGGCGCGGTGTTGTCGTTGCCGTTTCTGTTGCTCGTTTATGATGAGCCGCTGGTATTTCTTCCGATCATTGCCATCCATCTGTTGTTTTTTTCGTCGCTGACCATCTGGCTGAATAACCGTAAATTACAGAATAAGGACGAAGGAGAAAGGGCAGGGACGGTGGACTGGCGCTATTTGTGGCGCCTGCTGGGTATCCTGATTGTACCCAAGATGATTGGTGTTTTCGGCCTGATTACTCTGCCCGGCAATGTGCTCAGTGGCATTATCTTCGTTATTGTGGCGCTCTATTCCGTGTCTTACATCGTAAATAAACCGTTTCGCAGTGGCAGCAAATCGGTGGACGTGCTGTTTCTCATGCTCGGTGGTTATATCAGTGGTACTTCACTGATCGGCGCGCCGCTGATCATAGCCGTGGTGGCCCAGCATTTGCCGAAAGAAAAGCTGCGGGACACGCTTTTTGCCCTGTGGTTTATTCTGGTGTTGATCAAGCTGGCGGCGTTTGTGTGGGTAGGCGTGGACCTGCAGTTAATTCACCATCTCTGGTTGTTGCCGGCTGCGGCGGTGGGCCATGTGATGGGACTTTACGCCCACGACCGGATGTTACACGCGGAAACGTCCCTGTTTTTCCGCGTGTTGGGTTCTGTTCTGTTTCTGGTTAGCGGTATCGGTCTGGTTACTACTGTGTTTTAGCCGGTGCGCCCGAACATGCGATCAAACAGGCTGGCTTCCCGCACATCGGGTATGGGCAGAGACTTGCGCTGATCCATGGCCGCGCGCCAGAAGGACTGTGGCGTGTCCAGGTCGGCTACCTGTTCCTTCTGCTCGCTGGAGTAGTGATTGAACTCGCCGGCCAGGCCTCCCTCAAGGAGGGCGTTGCACCAGAGATACAGCGCCCCGCGAAGGGTCTGCAGTATCTTGCAGTATTCACTGCGGTTAACACTGATGGCCAGATCTGCCATCAGATGTACCTGCTGCTGTAATTCCTTCATGACATCCGGCGCAAGCTTGACCCGATGACTGCTGCCTTTCTTGCTGCTCAGGCAGGCATTCTCCAGGTAGCGAACGGAATCGGGAAGGTCTACAAGGCCGAACTGCTCGGTCTGTTCCTCGTTCACCGGCGCCTGGACCCAACCATATTGAGGTGATTTGACCACGATATGACCCGAAATGTCTCTGCGGAATGGTGGTGCCGCGGCGGGATCAGCATAGCCATCAAATTCCTGCCTCATCCAGGCAGCCATTTTTCGTTGCCGGAGCATGGTGGCGAGAGTAATTGAAGAAGTGAAGAGATCGCACAGCTTTTCGCTGTCATCAAGCGTACGTTGCTGCAAAAGATCCACTGATGCAGACATTATTCTATCCCCCTGTGGCCGTTTCTCGTGGCGTGAAAGCGGCCAGTTATTGTTGTTGTAGTGGTGTTTTTTTGCACAGCTTCGATAGTTTGGTAATAAAAGCTGTGCTCAGAAAATAGACAGTAAAGTCCCAACCTGCCATTGTGTAAGCGTGTGTCTTTGTAACGGTTTGTAACAAGAGGTCACGCGAAATGGGCTGGAACGCTCCAGATTACAGTGCCTTACGAAAAAATATGGTGCGGAGCCAACTTCTGGATCGGGGGATTACCGATCACAGGGTGCTGACCGCCATGAACCGGGTTCCCAGAGAGTTCTTTGTGCCCCGTCCGTTGAGACACGAGGCCTATGAGGATCATCCTGCCGCTATCGGTCACGGCCAGACAATCTCTCAGCCATATATTGTGGCCCTGATGGCAGAGCTGCTTGAACTGAAAGGTCGGGAGCGGGTGCTGGATATCGGTACCGGTTCGGGCTATGCCGCTGCGGTGCTTGCCTGTATGGCTCTGGAAGTGTTTTCTATCGAACGAATTCCGGAGTTGGCAGAGCAGGCGGTAGATAACCTTAAGAAGGCCGGGTTCAGCCAGGTACGGGTTCACTGTGGTGACGGTACGCGGGGATGGCCGGAGGCGGCGCCGTTTGATGCTATCTGTGTAGCAGCCGGTGCGCCGGTCGTGCCGGAGGCCCTCAGGGAGCAACTGGCTATTGGCGGCCGTCTGGTTATTCCGGTGGGAACAGAACACGGTGTTCAGCGACTACTGCTGATAACACGTCTTTCTGCTGACCGATTTGACAGGCAGGAGTGCGGAGACGTCAGGTTTGTACCCCTCCTGGGTGAGGAGGGGTGGACCTGAAGACGATCAATGTCCGCCTTGTGCCTGGGGCATATCCTGAGCCACAGCCGCTGCTTTCCGCTTGAAAATGCTTACCTTGCGACTGATAAACTGCACCGCCTGCTTTGCAGCAGCTCGGGTGTACTGGCGCCTGACCTCAACACTGTTGTGGAGGATGCTGGACGGCAGCGGTTGAACGGTTGCGTTATGGGTATGAGTCATAGCGCCTTCCTCCTTGCTTGGTGGATTAAGTAGTGATCTATCTTTAATGTACCGGCGATTCTAGGGGTTCTTATTTGCAGTGTGAATACGGTAAACTCCCTACTCATGTTGCAAATATGCAGTGATTATGGACTGGGATTATCTTCGATATATAAGAGCGCTGGCAATAGGCGGAACGCTTGCCAAAGCGGGTGAAATACTGGGTGTACACCAGACTACTGTTTTAAGACGACTTGACCAGATGGAGGAGTCGCTGGGTGTACAGTTTTTTGAACGGAACCAGAATGGGTTACAGCTGACGCCGGTTGGTGAAATGGCTTTTCGGGAAGCGGAAAGACTGGCCACCGATATGGAGAATCTTGAGCGCAAGCTGGTTGGCCAGGATGGCGCGCCGGTTGGCAAGGTCCGGATTGCCGCCGAGGACGTCATGATGAACGCGCTCCTGAGTCCGGTTCTGGCGGAGCTGGTACGGGAATATCCGGATATTGAGCTGGAAGTGCTCACCGACAACGACGTTGCCAACCTCAGCCATCGTGAGGCGGACCTGACTCTGCGCCCGGAAAACAAACCCCAGGCGACACTCGAGGGCGAGCGTATCGCTGCCATTGAGTCGGCGGTCTACGGGGCTGCGAATTACTGCCGGCGTAACAGAAATATGGATGTAGAGAACCGCCCGGAAGAGTGCACCTGGATACTGCCTGACGAAACCTTCAGTCATCTGGCAACCGGCCGCTGGTATCGCAAACATTTGAAAAATGTAACCCCGGCCATCCGCTGTAATAGCCTACAATCCATGCATACCCTTGCGAGGGCAGGTGCAGGGCTGGCGGTGTTGCCGTGTTATCTGGGTGAAGGCTCCCGTGAGCTTCGTCGCCTCTCGGATCCTCTGGATGGTGAGAGTGTCGATTTGTGGCTGCATGTGAACCAGGACACCCAGCATATGGCCCGCGTTCGCATCATTATGGAGTACCTGGTGGAAAGACTGCAGGCGCTGGAGCCGCAGCTTGAGATCACGTCGACGTTTTAACGGCAGGATAATAGACAGATGAACCGATTACCTTTTCTCAGGCCTCTTCTGGTCACCGCCCTGCTGTTTACCGGCGCGGCACAGGCCGCACCGGATGCCCGGCAGGTTCTTGCGGCGTCCCCGGTTGATGATATTGTTGCCCAGTATCCGGCCATGATGAGCCAGGGTATTCGGGATGGTCTGAACCGGAGCGGTCAGGTGCCGCCCATGGTTGCGAATACCATTGGTAGTGTGGTGAGCAACAGCTTCAGTGCCGCTGACATCGAGCAGCAGATCGTTACTGATATGCAGGACCAGTTGACGGACGATCAGCTTGAGGCTGTGCAGGACTGGTATGAAACCCCGTTGGCGAGAAAGATCTCTGCCGCCGAGATTGCTGCCTCGGCGCCTTCCGCCTGGCAGGAGATCCAGGCGCGTGCTCCGGCGTTGAACAAAGAATATCAGGGCACCCGTAAGGCAGAGATGTATGACCGTTTTGATCGTGCCGCCCGTGCTACCGAGAGCGCGGTGGATACAACCATTGCGGTGCAACTCGGGCTGGCAACGGCCATGGCTGCATTCGGTAGCGATCCGGTGAATTACGACGAGCTTCGGCAGGAAATTGAAAGCCAGCGCACCAGGCTGAGGGGCATCGTTGGTCAGCAGGTGTATGACAGCTATCTATACACCTACGAGGACATTGGTGCCCAGGAAATGGATCTGTATCTGGGGTTCCTGGAAAGCCCCGCCGGTGCAGCTTTCTCCAGGGTTGTTACCAATAGCATACAGCAGGCCATTACGGATCCTGTCGAATCGGTTGGCCGGCAAATGTCCCGCTTCCTCAGCCCGCAGTCACCAGCCGGACAGTAAGCTCGACAGGCTTCTGGTTTGCAAAATTTGTACAAAGCCGGATTTCGGCCCATTCTCCTTGAACAAGCGCGATTTCACTGAGATCCCCGGCAAGTGGTCGGGGCACAGTCTGGGAGAGCTGTCATGGATTTCAATGCCTACCGAAAAGCCCTGTCCCCCCGATTCCGTGGGGCGGAATGTCCGTTCCCGGAAGACGAATTCCGCCAGCGCCTGAAGCGGGTCCGTGACGGCATGGCCAGTGAGGGATTCGAGGCACTGCTGGTGACCGACCCTTCCGACATTTTTTACCTCACCGGTTACAGCACGTTTGAAGTGTCTGTGCATGTTGCGCTGGTGGTGACCGCTGACGATGTGCTGCTGCAGGTTCCCTCCATTGAAATGGGGCCGGCGTTAATCACTACCCGTGTTGAACAGGTGGCCGGCTATCGCTGGGAAGGTATTGGTGATGTGCTTGAACCACTGGTGCAGGCGCTGAATCACGGTGTTGAAACAGTGGCTGTTGATGCCTGGCATGGTTCCCTGCGCACGGGTGTTCTGGATGGTTTGAAAGCTCGCTTGCCAGGCGCCCGGTTTGTGCACAACAACGGCTTGCTCAAGAAGATCCGGATCGTCAAATCGCCGGCGGAAATCGATTACCTTCGTCAAAGTGCCCGGATAACGGCAGAGGGCCTGAAAACGGCCCGTGAGGCGGTGGCCCCGGGGATGACCGATAACGAGGTTGCCGCAATCGGTGCCCGGGCACTGATTGATGCGGGCAGTGAATTCATGAGCATGCAGCCGATTGTGACCACGGGTGTGCGCAGCAGCTTCATTCACTGCAATCACCGGCGCACCACCATTGAAAAGAATGACCCGGTATTCCTGGAATTCGGTCCTGCGTTGTATCGATACACGGCACCCATGATGCAGACCGTCGTGGCCGGTGGCCAGCCTACTGCCGAGATGCAGAAGGTTCATGATGGCTGCCGGCGGGTTGTCGATGCCTTGCTGACGTCCGTTAAACCCGGGGTCACCTTTGATTCCGCTGCCCGGGCGGCAGAGCAGGCTCTGCGGCCATTGGCAGAGCGGGTGTTCTTCTCGGGTGTGTTTGGCTACACCGTTGGCGCCCAGTTTCCGCCCTCGTGGGTGGAAGGATCAGGTTTTATTGCGCGGGGTGGTAATACCGAATTCAGGGCGGGGATGGTCTTTCATCTTCCGATTTGCCTGCGGGTGCCGGGGCAGTGGGGCATCGGATGCAGCGAGACCATTCTGGTGACAGAGGAAGGGGCAGAGCCGATCACGTCCAATCCCTGGACGCTCGGCTCCTGATACGGCCAGCCAATCAACTGCGGGAAGTCACTTCCAGCAGGTGATAGCCGAACTGGGTCTGGATCGGACCCAGCACGGTGTTCAGTTCGCTGTTGAATACCGCCTTGTCAAACTCGGGAACCATCTGGCCGGGGCCGAAAGAGCCCAGGTCACCGCCGTTGCGGCCGGAAGGGCAGGATGAATGCTGCTTTGCCACTTCGGCGAAATCCTGGCCGCCTTCGATGGCCTGTTTCAGTTCTTCACATTTCGCTTCGCTGTCTACCAGAATGTGGCGTGCTGTTGCTTGTGCCATGATCAATGTCCTGTCTTGGATGAATGGGAATTTCTGGCCACAAATGCTGCCCGCACAGCTCGCCAGAGGCAAGCGCTTTTTATCCGTGTATTTGCGGCCTCACAGTCCCCCGGGTAAACCTGTACAATGCCGGCTTTCTTTTCGCCGGTGCCCAACCGGCCTCACATCGACAGGTTTGTTTCTTGATTTCCACCGCCAATATCACCATGCAATTCGGGGCTGCGCCCCTGTTCGAAAACGTTTCTGCCAAATTCGGCAACGGCAACCGTTACGGCCTGATCGGGGCCAACGGCTGCGGCAAATCCACACTGATGAAAATTCTCGGTGGTGACCTCGAACCCTCAGCGGGCCAGGTCATGCTGGAGCCCAATATCCGTTTGGGTAAACTGCGGCAGGATCAGTTCGCCTACGAAGACTGCACGGTGATCGACACGGTGATCATGGGGCACGAGGAGCTGTGGCACGTCAAAAAAGAGCGTGACCGCATCTATTCCCTGTCGGAAATGAGCGAAGAAGACGGCATGGCCGTGGCCGATCTGGAAGTGCAGTTCGCGGAAATGGACGGCTACACCGCCGACTCCCGCGCAGCCGAGTTGCTGCTGGGCCTCGAGATTCCGCTGGAAGAACACAACGGCCCCATGAGCGCCCTGGCGCCCGGCTGGAAGCTGCGCGTACTGCTGGCCCAGGCGCTGTTCTCCGACCCGGACGTACTGCTGCTGGACGAGCCTACCAACCACCTGGATATCAATACCATCCGCTGGCTGGAAAGCATTCTGGTGGCGCGTAACAGCACCATGATCATCATTTCCCACGACCGCCACTTCCTGAACAGTGTGTGCACTCACATGGCGGATCTGGACTACGGCGAGCTGCGCCTGTTCCCGGGCAACTACGATGAATACATGACCGCCGCCACCCAGGCCCGCGAGCGCATGCTGGCGGATAACGCGAAGAAGAAGGCGCAGATTGCCGACCTGCAGCAGTTCGTCAGCCGCTTCTCCGCCAACGCCTCCAAGGCCAAGCAGGCCACGTCCCGGGCCAAGCAGATCGACAAGATCCAGCTGGAAGAGGTGAAACCCTCCAGCCGGATAAGCCCGTTTATCCGTTTCGAGCAAGGCAAGAAACTGCACCGCCAGGCGGTGACCCTGAAAAACATGACCAAGGGCTTTGATGACAAGCCGTTGTTTGAAAACCTGGATCTGCAGATCGAAGCCGGTGAACGTGTGGCGGTTATCGGCCCCAACGGTATCGGCAAAACCACGCTTCTACAGTGCCTGGCTGGCGCTTATACGCCGGACAGCGGTGAAGTGAAGTGGACCGACAGCGCCGAAGTGGGCTACTTCGCCCAGGATCACACCGCCGATTTCGCCGATGATGACACCCTCAGCGAGTGGATGGCCCAGTGGACCACCGGCGGCGATCAACTGGTGCGTGGCACGCTGGGTCGCATGCTGTTCTCTGGTGATGATATTGGTAAATCGGTGAAGGTGATTTCCGGTGGCGAACAGGGCCGTATGCTGTTCGGCAAGCTGATTCTGCAGAAGCCGAATGTGATGCTGATGGATGAGCCCACCAACCACCTGGACATGGAGTCCATCGAGGCGCTGAACCTGGCGCTGGAGAATTATCCGGGAACGCTGATTTTCGTCAGCCACGATCGGGAGTTTGTTTCTTCTTTGGCGACGCGGATTATTGAGTTGAAGTCTGATGGGATTACGGACTTCAGTGGGTCTTATGATGATTATCTTCGGAGTCAGGGGTATTTTTGATCGCCTGATTTGATATTGGGTGCCGGCGGTCAGGTGGGTAGGCCTTTCCAAAAAGCGCTCCTTCGGCACATCCCTGTGGCCCTTATGCTCCGCCATCCCTGGCTCCGCAAATTTTTGGAAAGGCCTACCCACCCGCCCGCTCATGCCTGTGAGTGGCCTTCAAGTAAATCAGGAAGATGTGCATGAGTGAGTCGGAGATTGTGAACGCTACCCGCAAATGGGTCGAAGATGTTGTCGTTGGCTACAACCTGTGCCCGTTCGCCAGGCGGGAGCTGGTTGGTGACCGGGTGCGGTTTGTGGTGTCGGAGGCGGAGACCGAAGACGAGTTGTTGAGTGCCCTGCATTCCGAGTTGCAGCGTCTGGAAGATGATCCGGAGATTGAGATGACGTTGCTGGTGCATCCGGGGGTGTTGCAGGACTTTGCTGCCTACAATGAGTTTCTGGACGTGACGGATGGGCTGTTGGCGTATCTGGAGTTTGAGGGCATTTATCAGGTTGCCAGTTTCCACCCGGATTACCGGTTTGAAGGCACCGACGAGAATGCGGCCGAGAATTACACCAACCGTTCGCCCTATCCCATGCTGCATTTGCTGAGAGAAGCCAGCGTTGAGGCGGTTATTGATAGTTATCCGGATGTTGATGGTATTCCTGAACGGAACATCGCTCTGATGAATGAGTTGGGTGCGGAGAAGATGCGGAAAATTCTCGAATCGTGCTAAGAGGCAGAAAATGGGATTACTCTTCGAACAGATCGACAGCCAGCCCTCCGTTATTGGTGAAATCACTCTGCGCCGTCGCAAAATCCCGGCTCTGGGTGCCGGCGATATCTATGAGGTGAAGCTTGGCGAAGAATTTCTGATGTCCAGCATGTTCGTGGACGCCGAAATCGCCCTTTCCGACATCGGCCTCAACGAAACCGAAGGCGACAACCTCAGCGTCGTCGTTGGCGGCCTGGGTCTTGGCTACACCGCCGTGGCAGCACTCAAACACCAACGCGTGGCTGAATTGTTGGTGGTGGAATATCTGGAGCCGGTCATCGGCTGGCACCAGCGCGAATTTGTGCCACTGGGCCAGGAAATCAACGTCGATGCCCGCAGCCGATACGTACACGGCAGCTTCTTCGACATGGCCGTGGCTGATCCCGCTACCGGCGGCTTTGATCCCGACGCCCCCGGCAAACGCTTTGATGCCATCCTGCTGGATATCGACCACTCGCCTCGTGCCTTGCTACACGACTCCAGCGCCAGCTTCTACACTGTAGAGAATCTGGAATTGATGGCCCGGCAACTCAAACCCCGGGGCGTATTCGCCATGTGGTCCAACGAAGGCGAGGATGATGAATTCATGGCCGTGTTGCGGGACGTGTTCATCGATGTTGATTGCCGCGTCGTATCCTTCTTTAATCCTTTCCAGAACAGGGAATCGTTCAACACCGTATACGTGGCCCGAAAGCCGGGCTGAGAAACCGGAGTTTGTATGCCCGTAACCGCTCATCGAAGCCGTCCTTTCAGTTCCAGTCAGCGCCTGCCCGAGCTGGACCAGCCGCCGGTACTGCATGAGCCGGAAGAAGCGGGTGCGATGCTGGCGGAGTTCATCCATCGTTATCCGCGGCTGATGATTCTCACCGGTGCCGGCGTGAGCACCGATTCCGGCATTCCCGATTATCGGGATGGCGACGGCGCCTGGAAGCGCAAGCAGCCGGTTCAGCACGCAGACTTCATGGAAAACTTCCATACCCGCCAACGCTACTGGGGCCGAAGCCTTATCGGCTGGCCGGTGATGCGCACCGCCACTCCCAACCCTGCTCACCACCACATTTCAGACCTGGAATTGTTGAATCACAGCAGCCTGGTGGTTACCCAGAATGTCGATCGGCTGCACCAGAAAGCCGGTACCCGGGGTGTGACGGACCTGCATGGCCGCGCCGACGAAGTGGTCTGCATGAGCTGTGGTTACCGTTGTCCGCGAGATGATGTGCACGACCGGTGTGCCCGGCTCAATCCCGGCTTTGGCAAATACACCGCGGAGACAGCGCCCGATGGCGACGCCGATCTGGATGTCGATTTCTCGGACTTCCGGCCCGTGGGCTGCCCGAAGTGTGATGGCATCCTGAAGCCGGATGTCGTGTTTTTCGGGGATTATGTGCCCAAAGAGCGCGTGTATTCCGCGCTGGATACCCTGAAACAGAGCGACGGCCTGCTGGTGATTGGTTCGTCGCTGATGGTGTATTCCGGTTTGCGTTTCTGCCGCTATGCGAATCAATGGAACAAGCCGATTGCCACGCTGAATCTTGGTCGTACCCGGGCGGATGAGCTGGTATCACTGAAACTGAATGCCCGCATTGGTGAAACCCTGGAGGCTTCACTTGAGCAGCTGTAGGGGTTATTACCTATTCGTATTTGGTGTCTTCCGGCATAGTTTTGTTCGATGTCATTAGCCAACTATCCATATCGGTTCCAGGCGCAAAAGGTGCGCATGGAATTCTTCCGCATGTTGCCCATCTCATTTTTTGTGGTGGCGTTCGGTGCTGCCTTTGGCCTGGCTGCGGTGCAGACCGGGCTGAGCCCGCTCGAATCGCTTCTGATGAGCACCACCGTGTTTGCAGGTGCCTCCCAGTTTGCTGCTCTGGATATGTGGGGCACGGAAGTCTCCGTGCTGCCGCTGGTTGCCGTGGTGTTCGCCATCAATTCCCGTCATCTGCTGATGGGCGCTTCGCTTTACCCCATGCTGAAAAATGTCTCTCCCGGGAAAAGGTACGGCCTGCTGTTACTGCTGACGGACGCCAACTGGGCGGTTTCGGCCCAGGAATATCAGAACGGTCGGCATAATCTGGAAGTGATTCTGGGCGGTGGCCTGGTGATCTGGCTGGCCTGGCTGGTGGGCACGGCGCTGGGCGTCTATTTCGGCGGTCTGTTGCAGAATCCCAAGGCCCTGGGGCTGGACATGGTACTGGGCTGCTTTCTGTTCTCGATGGCTCTGGGCGGCAAGAAAACGCCCCGGGTGCTGGTTGCCTGGGTGGTGGCCGGTGGCGCCTCACTGGCGGCCTGGAAATGGCTGCCGCCGAACATGCATGTGGTGGTAGGGGCCCTCGCCGGTGGTGCCATTGGCCTGTTCTGGCTCGAACCCGGTGGCAGAAGAACCGCGGAAGGGGAGGCAAACGATGGCCATTGAGACCACCTCCCTGGGCATTCTCGGGTTGGTTGCCATCATGGCGCTGGTCACTCTGGTGACCCGCTTTGGCGGCGTGTTCCTGATGTCGTTTGTACGCATCAGCCCGCGCATCGAAAGCTTCATCAATACCATGGCCAGCTCCGTGCTGATCGCCATCATCGTGCCCATGGCCGTTGCCGGCGATATGGGCGCGCTGGCTGCTCTGGTGGCTACGGGGGTCACCATGCTGGTTGTCCGCAAACCGCTGGCGGCAATCAGTGTCGGGCTGGTGGCCGCCGCCAGTGTCCGCTATTTCTGGTAAACATGAGCCTTGCGCAGGCGCTGGCTCCGTTTGTTTGTTGCAAACTGATACTTTAGGCTGAGTACTACAAACCACATTAACCGGATTATGTGGAGGTGCTCTATGACGACGTCTGAACGCGCCTTACTGCTCGTTGATATACAGAACGACTTTTGTGAAGGCGGCATGCTTGAGGTTCCTGAAGCCAGTCAGATAATGACCAGAGTGAATGAGCTCATTCTGGACGCCAGCAGCCACAGCGAAACCATTATTGCCAGCCGAGACTGGCATACTGTCGATCACATCAGCTTTGAGGACCGGGGCGGCCCCTGGCCTCCTCACTGCGTGCAGGACACCCGCGGTGCTGCTTTCCATCCCGAACTGAATCTTCCCCACAGCGCTGTCCGGGTAAGCAAAGGCACGGCCTTTGATCAGGATGCCTATTCGGCGTTTGATGGCACACAACTGGACAGCTTCCTGAAACGCCACTCCGTTCAGACACTCCGGGTTGTCGGGCTGGCGCTTGATGTCTGTGTTCGCGCCACCGTTCTGGATGCCCTGAAACTCGGGTTTGATGTGGAGCTGGTTTCTGCCGGAACACGGGCGGTTGACCCTTCCGGCGCTGAGGCCGTGTTCGAGGAGCTTCGCTCTGCCGGTGCGAGTATTTCCTGAGCCCTTTTACAACCCCGCTACTGTGAGGTGAGCCTTGATACACGAAGACGATCTTGCCCTGATGGTCGATCTGTACGAGTTGGCCATGGCCCAGGCGTATTGGGCGGAAGACATGACAGAGACCGCCACCTTCAGCCTGTTTTTCCGGAAGCTGCCGAAAAACCGGAATTTCATGCTCGCCTGCGGCCAGCAGCGGATCGTCGAACTGATCGAAAACCTGCGATTCACCCCGGAGCAGATCGAACAGTTGAAGCAGTTGAACCGCTTCCAGCCCGGGTTTCTGAAATGGCTGGCAAACTTTCACTTTAGTGGCAACATCCGCACGGTGGATGAGGGCACGCCGGTATTTCCCCAGGAACCGCTGCTGGAGATCGAAGCGCCGATCGCCGAAGCCCAGATTCTGGAAAGCCTGGTGATGAACTACGTGCACCTGGAAACGGTGCTGGCTTCCAAAGCCGTGCGAGTCAAACTTGCAGCGGGAGACCGGCCAGTCGTCGATTTCGGCATGCGCAGAATGCACGGCCTGGATTCCGCCTATCGGGGTGTTCGCGCGTATCGGCTGGCAGGGCTCTCAGGCACCAGCAATGTGCAGGCCGGGCTGGACTTTGGCATGAACGTCAGTGGCACCATGGCTCACAGTTTCGTGCAGGCCTATCCGGATGAAATGGAAGCCTTCAAGGTGTACGCCCGGTTGTATCCGGGTACCACGCTGCTGGTGGACACCTACGATACCCGCAGGGCCGTGGCCCGGATTGTGGAGTGGTTGAAGTCAGACCCGGAAGCTCAGATTGGTGGCATCCGCCTGGACTCGGGAGATCTTGCGGCTGAGGCGTTTGATTGCCGGGAAATCCTGGACAAAGCGGGTTTCACTGACATCAAAATCATGGCCAGTGGTGGCCTGGATGAATACCGTATTGCCGCGCTCCGCGAGCGGGACGCGCCGATTGACGGCTTCGGCGTGGGTACCGCCATTGGTGCGGCCAGCGATGCGCCTGCTCTGGAGCTGGCCTACAAACTCACCGAATACGCCGGTGAGCCAAAAATGAAGAACTCCTCGGGGAAAACTTCCTTTCCAGGGGCCAAACAGGTGTTCCGGCAATACGATGCGCACGGCACCTGCTGTGGCGATGTGATTGCCGGTGTGGATGAACTTATTGAGGGTACGCCCTTGCTCAAACCCGTGATGAAAAACGGCCGGATTCTGCCAGAAGCAATTGATTCGCTCGATAAGCAGGTAGACCAGGCCTGGCGAGAAATTCTGGCCATGCCCGAACTCCAGCGGGCGATTGCGGAAGCGCCAGACTATCCGGTCACCATCAGTGATTATCTGCAACAATTGCAGGCCGATACCCTGGCAAAGGTCAGTGTGAGCTGAGTTGTTTAATTTCTGCTCAAGTTTGATGCCGTGTGGCCGATAAACGGGCAAGTCCGTTGAGGGTTCCACACCATGATTGCTTCCAGCCAGATTTCCTTCACCCAGAACAGCTCCCGCCAGGTATCGGCGATGGACGCCAGCCAGTTGCGCATCCGCCAACAGGCACCGGCCTCGCAAGAAGCGCAAACCGGTGCCAGCCAACGCTCCCTGTTCCGCCAGGCGGCTTACCAGTACAGCAGTCAGGAACAGCTGTCGTTCAGCAGCTCCAGCCAGGTGCAGGGCAACGACCGCATGGCCACCTACACCAGCGCTGAATTTGTCGAGCAATCCTCCGAATTGTTTCTGCTCGGCCAGCAGGCGCTGACCGTTAGCCGAGCTGCGCTGGGTGGCGATACCGTCGCAGAACCGCAAGGCAGCGTCAGCGTTCAGGCCGGGCAATACCTGTTCTACTCCGAAAGCGAAACCCGCAGCTTTGCTTCCAGTGGCAGCATTACCCTGGAAAACGGCGAAAGCATCGACTTCACCCTGTCGCTACGCCAATCCCAATCGCGCAGCTACGAATATTCCGAGCTGGTGCAAATCCAGGAGCGGCCGATGACGGACCCCCTGGTGATCAACTTTGGCGCCGCCACCGCACAGCTCACCGACAGCCTGTTTGAATTCGATATGAACAGCGATGGCAAAACCGGAGAATTCGCCAGCCTGGGCAGCGGCAGCGGATACCTGGTGTTTGACCGCAACGGCAACGGCAAAGTGGACGACGGCAGCGAACTGTTTGGCCCGAAAAGCGGCTCCGGCTTCAGCGAACTGGCCGCTTTCGATGACGACGGCAACCGCTGGATAGACGCCAACGACGACGTATTCTCCCAACTCCAGGTCTGGGTACAAACCGCCGAGGGCGAGGAGGAGCTGCGCTCCCTGAAAGACGTCGGCGTGCAGGCTCTGTATGTCGACAGCGCCGATGACCGTTTCACCCTGACCAATCCACAGGGCGTTCCACTTGGCCAGATCAAGGCTTCGGGTATCTACCTGACCACCGACGGCGAAGTGCGCACCCTGGAAGAGCTGGATCTGGCCGAGCAAAACACCGAAGCTGCTCCGCCGGTGGAAACCTCACTGGGTGTTGTTGGTAATAGCGGCAATTCAGACGAGAGCGGTAACAATGGAAACGGCCCGGTGGATGCCCGAATTGCCGCGATGCAGAAGGCTCTGGAAAAACTGAGCGAGATTCGTGAAAAACAGAAAGCGTTTATTGAGGCATCAAAGGATCAGGGCACGGAAAAGTCGCCATTGGATGGTTATATGAAAATCATCGATAAGTTGCGCCTCGAAATGCTCAACAGTCAGGACGAGAAGAAGCAGGCTGCGAGCCGGTATCTGGAGTTTGCCAAGCTTTGATGCGGCAACATTCAGAATTCCCCAACTGAAATAGAGCGCCAGCAGGCTCGGTACATTTCAGGCCACTGTGTGGGTGTACCTCCCAAAAATTTCGAAGGCCAGGGATGGCCTGAGAGAAGCGCACATGGAAGTGCTCGTAGCGGTTTTTGGGAGGTACACCCACACAGTGGCCGTCTATTGGGAAGGAGGGGGCTACTCACCACGTCGAAACGGCAAAACGGTTTTGGCCTCCTCGAAGTAAGCCTGCACATGCTCCGCCTCTTCAACGGTGAAGTCAGCAATGGCCTCACGGAAGGCCGGATGCTGTATGCCGTGCCAGGAATGAGTAATCACCGGCTCGAAACCCCGCACCAGCTTGTGCTCGCCCTGAGCGCCAGCATCAAAATGCTCCAAACCCAGCTCCAGAGCCAGCTCGATACCCTGGTAATAACAGGTCTCGAAATGTAGATGATTGTACTCTTCCAGGCAGCCCCAATAACGCCCGTACAGCGTCGTCTCTCCCGACAGAAACAGCGCCCCGGCGATCATCTCGCCCTCATGCACCGCCATAATAATGTGTAGATGCTCCGGTAAACGTTCCCGCAGCAACTCAAAAAACGCCTTGTTCAGATAAGGCCGCTGGCCGCGCTTGAAGTAAGTGGCCTGGTAGAACACATAGAACGCCGAAAGCACATGATCCGGAATGTCCTGCCCGTGAAATCCACGGAACGTGATGCCCTGCTCAGTGACCTGCCGGCGCTCCCTGCGGATCGACTTGCGTTTTCGGGAAGTCAGTGCTGCGAGGAAATCATCGAAGTTCTGGTAGCCATGGTTGTGCCAGTGGAACTGGCAGCCGACCCGGTGAAGCTCACGGTCATGGGTCAGTAGCTGCTGATCTTCAGCGTCGGGAAACAACAAATGCCAGGAATGAGCGTCCGTTTGCCGGGTGACCTCATCCAGCAGGTTGTGCAATGTTTCCGGCGTGAGTTGAGCTCTCAGGTCAGGGGCCAGCAGCAATCGCGGCCCTTGCGATGGCGTAAAGGGAATGGCGAGCAGAAGTTTCGGATAGTAGGGCAGGCCGTAACGCTCGTAGGCGTCCGCCCAGCTCCAGTCAAAAACGTATTCGCCCCGGGAATGGCTTTTCAACCAGGCCGGTGCCACGCCGCGAATGTCTCCCGCCACGCGAAACACCAGATAGCTCGGCGTCCAGCCGGTTGCCGTGGTGGTGCAGCCGGATTCCTCCAGTGCCTGAAAGAATTCATACCTCAGGAACGGGTTGCTCCTGCCGGCCAGCCGTTGCCAATCTGGTTCCGGGATATCGGCAATACGGCTGCAGGTTTCCAGTGTGATTTCAGATGAAGCGGGTTCTGCCATAACAGGGCGACTACTCGATGGATGATAGCCCTACCATACGACAGAACCCGCAGTTTGATCACTTCCGGTTTTTGCCCCGTTCACCTTTTTCGCCGCAGCGCTGTTCCATTTTTTCCTGCCATTGCTCCATGCGTTGCTGGTGTTTCTGCTGGCGCTCCTGGTGGATCTCCTGCCAGATCTCGCGTTGTTCCTCATCCAGCTTCAGCCGGTCGGCCATTTCGGCGCGATATTGCTGCATTTCCTGCTGACGTTCTTCGCGATTGAACGGGCCTTTGCCCTCGCGAAAGTTCTCGCACATTTCCTGCTTGTCCCATTTGCCGCCTTGCTTGTGTTTGCCATGGTTGTCGGCCATGGCAGCCGGGCTGGCGGCAATCAGTGTGGCCATCAGTACACCGGTGGCTAGAATGGATGTTTTTGCGTTCATGATTGGCACCTCTCTGGTTTTGCCTGTTGATGACTGCCATGGTACGCCTGTTCAGTGTCAGACGGTGTCAGGCCACTGTAAAGCTTCGGTAAAGAAAATCGGCCCCTCAGGTGATGACCAGTGGCCGTGATAGACTGTATCCGCTCAGTGGCAGAGGGAAGCACATGCACAATCGGGTATTGTTGATTGAAGACGACGACGAACTGCGGGAACTGCTGGCGCGGTACCTCACCGGGCAGGGATTTTCGGTGCGAGAAGCCGCCAACGGGCGTGATGGCCTGGCTCTGGCGCTGGGGCAGGATTGCGACATCGCGGTACTGGATATCATGCTGCCCGATATCAACGGCCTGGAAGTGCTCCGCGAGTTGCGTGGGAAAACGCATCTGCCGGTGATTCTGCTCACTGCCCGAGGTGATGAAACCGACCGCATTGTCGGTTTTGAAGTCGGCGCTGACGATTATATCCCCAAACCCTGCAATCCCCGGGAACTGGTTGCCCGCCTGCAGGCGCTGTTGCGACGCATTGCCTGGGATCATAAAACCGAAGTAGACGCCTCACGCATCTATGGTGATCTGCGGGTGGAGCCGGGGCAACGGCGGATCTTTCAGAATGATCAGCCACTGGATCTCACCGCCACCGAATACGAAGTGCTGCAGGTTCTGCTGTCCCGTGCCGGCAGCGTGGTACGTAAATCCGACCTGATGCAGTGGGCCCTCGGGCGCAGACTCGAAGCCCACGACCGTACGCTGGATATGCACATCAGCAACCTGCGCAAGAAACTTGGCAATGACGACCCGCCCCGCATCGAAACCGTTCGCGGGCTGGGCTACAGCTACAGGGTGCCTGTTTGATGAAGCGATTCATGTTTCCGTTGTTCTGGCGGATATTCCTGTTCATCTGGTTGGCCATGGCCGTGACGGTGGTGGCCAGTCATCTGGCGACCCGCTATTTGCTGGATCGCGAACGCCAGTCCATTGAGCGACAGGTTGGTTTGCAGGAAATTGCGGCAGACGCGCTGGAGATTCGTGAACAGAAAGGCCGCGGAGACGCCTGGCGATACCTGCGTTCGGAAGGGGAGCGTCTGGATCTTCACCTGATGCTGATTGAAAGAGAGGAGGGGCGTCATCGCCTGCCCCGAAGCATTCGCCAGCGCCTGAAATCGTCCGGCTGGTATGCCCACAAACCGGCGGTGATCGAACTGGACAGTGGCTATCAGCTGGTGGCCTGGCCCCGCATGGGCGGAGAGGGCTGGCTGGATCCACGCCTGTTCCGGTTTGTGGAAATGGCACTGGCGTTTGTATTGATTTCCCTGGCGTGCTGGTGGGTGGCCCGGATTGTGTCCCGGCCGCTGCGGCATATGGAGGGTGCAGCCCGCGCTATTGCCGGAGGGGACACTCAGTTGCGGGTCGCCAAGCGGATTGCCAGGCGCCGGGATGAAGTCGGGCAATTGGCAACGGCTTTCAATGCCATGACTGACCGCCTGTGCCAGTTGCTCGACCGCCAGGGCCAGTTGCTCAGGGATATTTCCCACGATCTTAGAACACCACTGGCGCGACAGAGAGTCGCCATTGAACTGGCCAGCGACAGTGGCGCCGACCCGGAGCTGATGGCCAGCATCCTGCGACAGAATGAACGGCTGGAGGCCATGACCGGGCAAATCCTGGCGTTGTACCGGGTGTCACAAAACGGTGGCGACATTGAGCGCTCGCCGGTAAAGCCATTGGCTGTGATCAACCGCGTATTACAGGGTATTGCCGATTACGCCGAGCATCAGGGCGTGGACTGCAAGATACAGGCGTCAGACGAAGCCAGAAATATCGTGCTGCTGGGCGACGCCGGGCTGTTGCAGCGGGCACTGGATAACGTGTTACAGAATGCGCTTGACCATACGCCACCACGGCATTCGGTTCACGTCTCGCTGGCGCTGGTGAACAATGAAATCCGTATTACCGTTGCCGATGAAGGGCCGGGTGTTCCGGAAGACACCCTGCCTCACCTGTTCGAGCCATTTTTCAGGGCAGACCGGTCCCGGGGCAGTAAAGGCTGGGGGCTGGGCCTGGCCATTGCCCGGGATATTGTTGCCGCCCACGATGGCAGCATTGCGGCGGAGAATCGGGCAGAGGGTGGCTTGCAGGTCACTATTGTGCTGCCGGTCTTTATCAATGGCTGAGGAATACATGAGCAAAGACTATCCGGTACCGGCCGGTTTTGTGGAACGGGAAACGGAAATCAAAAAAAGCCGCTTTATTGCCAGGGTTTACCCGGTCAGTAATCGGGATGACGTTCGGGAGCGGGTGGCCGAAGCCCACCGTGACTTTCCGGACGCCCGGCATGTTTGCTGGGGTTATCAGATAGGCCGCCCGGGCTCGGCAGCAGAAGCTGCCATGAACGACGATGGTGAACCTTCCGGGACCGCCGGAAAACCGATTCTGAACGTGATTCAGCACAAGGATATGGGGGATGTGCTGGTGATCGTGATCCGTTATTTCGGTGGTATCAAGCTGGGCGCCGGCGGGCTGGTTCGGGCCTACGCCGGGGCGGCAGAGAGCGTGTTGTCAGAAGTGGACCGGAAAGTGCAGCAGATACGGTCCCGTGCCTGTGTCCTGCTTGATTTCGCCGATGAACAGCCGGTTCGCCACTGGTGTGAGAACAATGGCGGCGAAGTAGAAAGCATTGATTATGGCAATGGCGTCAGTGCCGTGATTTCAATGCCGCAGACCATGAACGAGGCGTTTTCCGCCTTCTGTGAAGCCCGGAAACTGGATTACCGTTTCGAAACATGAACCGACAGGCAACCCCGGATGCCGGCCAGGTCGTATACTGATAACAGATGCATTCAATGCAGGAGGTATGGAAATGCGACTATTGTGCCTGATACTGGCAGTTGGGCTGCTGACCGGCTGTGCGGCCCGGAGTGTCACCGATTATGATTCGGCGGTGGTGTTTGGCAAATATGGAAGCTGGGCCTTTGCACCCGCGGAGCAGGAGGCTGGTTTCACTTCTCTGGATGACCGCCGCGTGCGCGAAGCCATTGAGCGCGAGCTGGATCGAAAGGCCATGAGAAAGCTGGACGCAGATGAAGCCGGCCTGCTGGTGGACTGGCGAATTGTTGAGGAAGAGCGCCTGGAACAGTCCGGCGTCGGGCTGGGCTTCGGTTTTGGCAGCGGCAACTTTGGCTGGGGCGTTTCGGCACCGCCGCCGGTTCGGGAAATTACCGAAGGCAAACTGGTCGTGCGCCTGGCCGACAGGGAAACCGGAGATGTGGTCTGGCAGGCAACCAGCCGGCGTTATCTGCGGGAAAACCAGTCCCCGGAGACCCGTCGTAAGATCATTGACGAGGTTGTTTCAGACATGTTTTCGCAATACCCTCCGGGCGTAAACTGAACAACCGACAGGATTGTATTGTGGGCATGAAGAATCGAGGCGGTCTGGTTTTTTCCACCGAGCAGGGGCGAATGTGCCCGGAATGTCGTCAGCCGGTATCCGACTGTGTCTGTAGCAAGTCTGCGGCACCTGTGGGCGATGGCATTGTTCGGGTCAGCCGCGAAACCAAAGGCCGTAAAGGCAAGGGCGTGACCCTGATTACCGGCATACCGCTGGATGAGAAAGAACTGAAGGCCTACGCTAAATTGTTAAAGGCCAGGTGCGGTACCGGTGGTACGGTAAAAGAAGGCGTGGTGGAAATACAGGGTGACCAGAGAGATATTCTGGTGCCTTTGCTTGAACAAAAAGGCTGGACGGTCAAAAAGGCCGGTGGTTGATCAGTTTACTATTCAGAAGCAGGGAGTGAGGCAGATATGCGGATACTGGTAATGGGCGCGGGTGTTGTGGGTATTACCACGGCCTGGTATCTGCAGAAGCAGGGGCACGAAGTCACCGTGGTTGATCGGCAGAATCAGTCAGGCCTGGAAACCAGCTATGCCAATGGCGGGCAGGTTTCGGTGTCCCACGCTGAGCCCTGGGCCAACCCCTCCGCACCGCTGAAAATTCTGAAATGGCTATTCAAGCCGGATGCGCCACTGTTATATCGGCCGAAGATTGACCCCTATCAGTGGCGCTGGGCACTGTCTTTCCTGACTCAGTGCACCTCGGCCAAAGCGGCTCACAACATCCGCCAGATGGTCAATCTGGGCACCTACAGCCGCGAGCAGCTTCAGGCTCTGAGGGCTGAAACCGGTGTTGAATACGACCAGCTGGAAAAGGGTATCCTGCATTTCTACACCAATCCCGCGGAGTTTGATGCGGCTCAGGAGCCGGCAAGAATCATGCGGGAGCTGGGCTGTGACCGGCAGGTGATTGATGCCGACCGGGCGATTGAACTGGAACCGGCGCTGGCACCGGTTCGGGACCGCATTGCCGGAGGCACTTATACTGCCGATGACGAAAGCGGCGATGCCCGGAAGTTTACCCAGGCCTTGGCCAAACGGTGTGAACAGGCTGGCGTGGAGTTTCTGTACGGTACCGAGATACTGGATTTCGACAGAGCCGGTGACCGTATTCTGGGGGTTCTGGCACTGCGTGAAGGCAAACACGAAACCTTGCGGGCAGACAGCTACGTGCTGAGTCTGGGCAGTTTCAGTGCGGTCCTGGCCCGCAAGCTGGGCCTGTTCCTGAATATTTACCCGGCCAAGGGTTATTCCATTACCGTACCGGTGAAGAACCCGGAGGCAGCGTTTAATGTCAGCCTGACGGATGACGAATACAAACTGGTTTACTCACGTCTGGGTGATCGCATGCGCGTTGCCGGTACGGCCGAGCTGGGCGGTTATACCCGGGATCTGAACTACACCCGTTGCCGGGCGATTGTGCGCCGTTCAGCTGAGCTGATGCCCGAGGCAGGATACTGGGATCAGGCCGAATTCTGGACCGGATTGCGCCCGACCACCCCTTCCAACGTGCCGTATATCGGCAAGAGCCATTTCAGCAATCTGTACCTCAACACCGGTCATGGCACGTTGGGCTGGACTCATTCCTGTGGTTCGGCTGCCGCTCTGGCGGATATTGTCGCCGGCCGCCGGCCGGAGGTTGATTTCACTTTCTCCGGGCTTTGACAGGCGCGTTCCGCCCTGCGACGACCGCTTATTGATCCCAGGGCTGGCCCTGGGTGTTGTCCATGGTCTCGACGCCGATGTGCATGGCTGATTTTGCCAGCATGTTGGCACTGACCGGAGCGGTCAGAAACAGAAATACAGTGATGAGTATTTCTGAAATGCCCAGCCCCTCTCCTGTAGTGGAGAAGAAAAATACCGAACTGAGCATGATCGCCCCGACGCCCAGGGTTGTTGCCTTTGTCGGGCCATGCAGACGCGTGAAGAAGTCTGGCAGGCGGGCAAGGCCGAGGGCGCCGATCAGGGTAAAAGCGCCTCCGAGTAGCAAAAGCCCGGAGATCAGATATTCGATAAACGGATTCATGGGGAATCTCCTCCGGAATTATTCGATCACGCTGCCGCGCTTGAGATATTTGGCCATGGCGACAGTGCCGACAAAGCCCATTACCGCGATCAACAGTGCCGACTCCAGGTACATCCGAGTGCCCAGGGTAATGCCCAGCAGAATGATCAGCGCGATGGCGTTGATGTAAAGCGTATCCAGTGCCAGCACGCGGTCCGGCGCATCCGGCCCCCTGATCAGTCGATACATATTCAGCAGCGCGGCCAGAGTGACCATGGCGATGGTGATATACAGAGCGATGGTCATCATTTGAACATCTCCATCAATGGTTTTTCATAGCGGTTATGGATGGCATCGATCACTTCCTGGTCGCTGCCGGCATCCAACGCGTGTATCAACAGTATTCGCTCGTCATCACTGACATCCGCACTGACCGTGCCCGGCGTTAATGAAATGGTGCTGGCGAGAATGGAGATAGCCAGCGGATGCTCCAGCTGTAATGGGTAGCAGACAAACATCGGTTGTGGCTTGCGCGGGCTGAGGATCAGTTTTGCCACAGAAAAGCTGGCAATAATGATATCCCAGAGCACGATTGCCAGGTATACCGGCATGCGCCAGGCTTTTACAAAAGCCGGACGTTCGGGCCAGAAACCCTGGGTGATTTGCGGAATCAGCCAGGCCAGTATCAGCCCCAGAACCACGCTGGCCCCGGATACGCCGTCACTCAGAAACTGCCAGGTGATAAACAGAAGCAGGCTGAGCCAGGGCTGTGGAAAGCGAAGACGATCAAGCATCAGTTATCCTCCCCGACCATAGGGACCTTCAGTATTTCCAGATAGGCAGACGTGTCCAGCAGCTGGGCGGCGGTGGCGTCGGTGTATTCGTTGATCGGGCCGGCCAGAGCGACAATCACGATAGACAGTGCCGTCATTGCCCCAGCCGCAACGGCCGTGGTTCCGGACAGACGATCCGGGGTGTTCACATGGCCGTCCACCGTACGCCAGAAGACAATGCTGCCGGCACGGCTATAGGCGATCAATGTCAGGAAGCTGCCGATCAACACCACTGACCAGAGCCAGGCCATGTTCGTGCCTGGTTCCACGGATTGCAGAATGAGCACTTTCCCGAAGAATCCGCTCAAGGGCGGCAGGCCTGCCGCAGCTACCGCACCAATCAGGAACAGTACGCTCAGGAAGGTGCGATGGTGCATTTGGGGGGCCGTAATAATACGGTCCCCGGCACTGCCCCGATGGTTGGCAATCAGCGTGGCGACCAGGAACAGGCCGGCCACCGTCCAGGTGGTGCTCAGCATATAGAACAGTGCGGCCGAGATGCCTTCCCGGGAGCCCAGTGCGATGGGGGCCAGAAGGGTGCCCACGGAAATGATGACCTGCCAGGCAATCAGGGATCTGAGGTTGTCAGCCCCCAGGGCGCCGATAACGCCCATAGCCAGCGTTATCAGTGCCAGCGGGAACAGCCAGTCCATACCCAGGTTGGCCAGTTCGCCGGCGTTGTCGCCGAATATCAACAGATAAACCCGGATGATGGCGTAAATGCCCACCTTGGTCATAACCGCAAACAGGGCGGCAACCGGAGCAGTGGCATTGGCATAAGCTCTGGGCAGCCAGAAGCACAGGGGCAGTATTGCTGCTTTCAGGGCAAACACGATCAGCAGCATCATGCCGCCGGCCTTGACGATCTGCAGGTTCTCCCCGGTGACCTGCGGCACTTTGACTGCCAGGTCTGCCATGTTCAGTGTGCCGGTGACGCTGTAGATCATGCCCACGCTGATCAGGAAGATGGCGGAGCCGATCAGGTTCAGTACCACGTAATGCAGCCCGGGCACCGTGCGGGCAGTACCGCCACCGTGCATTAGCAAGCCATAAGAGGCGATCAGCAGCACCTCGAAGGCCACAAACAGGTTGAACAGATCGCCCGTGAGGAACGCGATGTTCAGACCCATCAGCTGGAACAGAAACAGGGTGTGGAACTGCCGGTTGCCCTCATCGGCACCACCCAGTGAAAACAGGTGGCAGAACAGTGCCAGCACTGAGGTCATTACCACCATGAACGCGGCCAGCCTGTCGAGCACCAGCACAATGCCGAACGGCGGCTGCCAGTTACCAAAGGCGTAAACCCGGTAACTGCCGTCATCGGCCATGGACAGCAGTATCAGACTGGCTGCCACCAGCAGTACGGTGGTTGCCACGGCCAGAGTCCGGCGCAGAGGCATGGGCGCGTAGCCCATGAAGGTTTGCAGGATGCCGCCAAGCAACGGAATCAGGATGGGTGCGGTGAGCCAGTGATTCATTTGCCGGTAGCCTCCTCTTCCTGTTCATCTTCTTCCGCTGGGCGCTTGGGTTGTTTACCGTCGACATGATCGTCGTCGTTGTCAGCCAGGTTGCGCAGGGACATCACCACCAGAAAGGCCGTCATGGCGAAACCGATCACGATGGCAGTCAACACCAGGGCCTGAGGCAAAGGGTCAGCGTAGCTCTCCGTGCTGCCCAGAATGGGCTGCTGCCCGGTTGCCAGCCGCCCTGAAGAGAACAGGAACAGGTTGACCCCATAAGAAAGCAGGGTCAGACCCATCACCACCGGAAAGGTGCGTGCGCGGAGCAACAGGTAGACGCCGGTTGCGGTCAGTGTGCCAATGACCAGGGCAAAGACGAGTTCCATTATGATTTCCCCCGGGGACTTCTTATCGCCGAATGAGGTGACAGCCGGCCAATGCTGACCAGAGCCAGCAGCGTGGCACCGATTACCGCCAGATACACACCGAGATCGAAAATCAGTGCCGAGGCCACTTCAAATTTACCCACCACTGGCCACGTCAGGTATTCGAATGTTGAGGTCAGGAATGGATGGCCGAATGCCAGGCTGCCAGCACCGGCAATGGTGGCGAACAGCAGCCCCAGCCCAATCACGTTGTGGTACTTGAAGCGGATGCGGTCCTGGGTTGGCACCAGGCCGGTGGCAATATACTGAACCAGCAGCGCGATTGAGGTAATCAGTCCGGCAATGAAGCCGCCACCCGGCAGGTTGTGGCCGCGCAGGAAGATATACGCCGACACCATCAGGGCCAGGGGCAGCAGTGGCCGGGCCAGCTGTTTGAGCATCAGTGGATGAGCGTCGCGGGTCCAGGCGTGGCCCTGGCCATCACTGGGCGGTGGTGTCAGAACGGTGTCCTTGAGCAGGGCGTAAATGCCCAGTGCGGCTATGGCCAGAACCGTGATCTCGCCCAGGGTATCAAAGCCCCGGAAATCCACCAGAATCACGTTCACCACGTTGGTGCCGCCGCCACCGGATTTACTGTTTTCCAGGAAGAACTCGGAAATCGAGCTGAACGGCTGAGTCAGCATGGCCAGGGTGACCAGGGTCATACCGATGCCGGTAATCGCCGCCAGAACAACATCCCGCAGGCGTCGGCCCGCCAGGCTGTCCCGTGGCGTCCAGGACGGCATGTAATACAGAGCCAGCATCAGCAGAACAATGGTGACCACTTCCACCGACAGCTGGGTCATGGCCAGGTCCGGTGCCGAGAACCGGGCGAAACCGAGTGCCACAATAAGCCCCACCACACTGAGCAGAACCAGCGCCATGAATCGTTCACGGTGGCAAAAGGCAGTGGCAAGTGCCGAGACAATCAATACTGCCGCGGCAATGCCGGTGGGCCAGTCGACAGGCGACAGACCGTTTTCCCCGACAAATACACCCAGACTGGCAAGTGGCACCATGGCGACGGCAATGACACTCACCACCAGCAGCATGCCATAACGTTGCAGGGAGCCGTTTTCGACGCTCGCCGTGAACCGGTGCGCCAGATCCACAATTCTGGAAACGACAGAGGCGAACACCGCCTTTTCATCAATTTCCCGGAATCTGGCGTGGAAAGCGAAGAATTTGTGGCGTTGCGTGTACATGATCAGCCCGCCCACGAAGGCGGCAATGCTCATCATCAAGGGAAGATTGAAGCCATGCATAAGGGCGAGTTTGTAATCCGGCACCTCGCCGCCGAGTGTCGCGAAAGAGGCAGAATACAGCAGAGGGCCAACCGAGAACGCCGGGAACATGCCCACCATCAGACAGGCGAATACCAGTATCTCTACCGGGATCTTCATATAACGTGGTGGCTCATGGGGCGGATAAATCGGCAGGTTGACCGGTTTGCCGTTGAAGAACACGTCGTGAATGAAACGTGCGGAATAAGCCACCGCAAAAATGCCGGCCAGGGTGGCGACGATTGGCGGAAGCCAGGCTATGACACCGGGCAGATTCAGTTGCAGGGATTCGGCAAAGAACATTTCCTTGCTCAGAAAGCCGTTAAGCAGTGGCACACCGGCCATGGATGAGGCCGCTACCATGGCCAGAGTGGCCGTGTGTGGCATATAGCGCCAGAGACCGTTGATTCGACGCATGTCGCGGGTGCCGGTTTCGTGGTCAATGATGCCGGCGGCCATAAACAGTGAAGCCTTGAAGGTGGCGTGGTTGATGATATGGAAAACAGCAGCCACGGCGGCCAGTTTGGTGCCCATACCGAACAGCAGGGTGATCAGCCCCAGATGGCTGACGGTGGAGTAAGCCAGCAGCCCTTTAAGGTCGTGCTTGAACATGGCGATATAGGCGCCGAGCAAAAGGGTGGCCATGCCGGTAAAGCTGACCATGTAGAACCACTGCTCGGTACCGGCCAGAGCCGGGTAAAAGCGGGCCATCAGAAATACGCCGGCCTTGACCATGGTGGCCGAATGCAGATAGGCAGAGACCGGTGTCGGCGCCTCCATGGCGTGTGGCAGCCAGAAGTGGAACGGAAACTGGGCCGATTTGGTGAACGCGCCGAGCAGGACCAGAGTCAGTGCCACCGGGTACATGGCGTGGGCTTTGATCTGGTCGCCGGCGGCCAGAACATCATCCAGTTCGAAGCTGCCAACGATGTTGCCGATGATCAGAATGCCTGCAAGCAGTGCCAGACCGCCACCACCGGTAACGGCCAGTGCCATCCGCGCACCACGGCGCGCACCCTGTTTGTGGTTCCAGAAGCTGATCAGCAGGAACGAAGTCAGGCTGGTCAGTTCCCAGAAAATCATCATCAGCAGCAGATTGCCGGACAGGACAATGCCCAGCATGGAACCTTTGAAGCACAGCAACAGCGCGTAGAACTTGCCGATATTCTCGTATTTTTTCAGGTAATAGCGGGCGTAGAGAATGATCAGCAGACCGATGATCAGAATCAGCAACGCAAACAGAAGAGCCAGGCCGTCCAGACGGAAGCTGAACGAGAGGCCGATGGCCGGCAGCCATTCATAGCTGTGCAGGACAGTGCCACCCGCGGCGACCGTCTCCCAGTGTGGAAACAGGGCCACCAGGCCAATGAGTGCCGGCACAGATGAGGCAATGGCAATTGCCGTGCGCCCGCCCTGAGCGAACAGAGGTGCAGCAAGAGCGCCCAGAAAAGGCAGAAATACAACCAGCGGTAGCGACATCGCAACCTCGTTATCGGTGTTCTTTGACGTGATTTATCAGACAATACAGCGCAGACAGAGTTTACCCTTGTGCCTGCTGGTATGAACAGCAGATCGGGCAGAAACTGTCCGGAAGATCAGGCCATAAAGGGCGGATCAGGAAAGTATGGCAGGCGACCCCGCTGGCGTACGATGTCAGCGGTCAGTAGTGGTCTGGTAATAGTCATGCAGCCGGCGGACCTTGCGGTCATGGTTGCTCCGTCAGTAAAACCTGGTCGTTGATAATACGTAGCCGGTCAGCGAGGTCAAGTAATGTTGCGGGTTTCGTTGCATTTTCGATCAAAACTACCGCTTTCATCGGGCTACAGGCTGTGAGAGGCTTTGTCGTCCTGAAACAGGAGAGGAATCATGACCGTAACCGCTATCGACCGCCGCGACCTTGAATTTCAGTTGCTGGAAGTGCTCGGCGACAGCCTGCTGGTTCGCAGTCGTCAGTCAGATGCCGTACTGGAGGATGTTTTTGCGGCTGCCGACCGGATGGCCAGCCAGCCTCTGGCCCGGGGGTTCAGCATGGTGATGACCGAGTATCGGGATTATGTGACCGATCTGGCCTGGGCGACCGAACATTTTCAGCCAACCGGGGCACAGGACAGTGAGACAGAACAGGATCTGGAGCCAATGATTGCCCAGGCCGATGTCCGCCGTCAGTTGCTGTCCCGGAAGGCCGGCTGCGAGGGCGGTCTGGCGTTATGTCTGTACGGAGCAGAGTTGGTGACCCGGAAAAATGAACATCCGGATGCCGGCGAGCGGGAGCAGGCGGAAAAACTGTTTGCGCTCCTGGCTCCGGTTATTTCCGGGTGGCCGGCACAGAAAGCAGCGGCGAACAGGGAAGCTGCACAACGCGCCCGGGCATCAGCACTGGATCTGCTTGGCCGACAGGTCTGGAAGGATCAGAGCCATGGTTTGCAACTGCTGATTCAGCGTATGCAGGTGGATTTGCAGGCAGCAACCTCTGACCCATGCCAGCAATGGGCCTTGTCGCTCAGCGAAACCTTACAGCAGGCGGTCAGGGTCACTCAGAGTCTGGGCAAGTCCCTGATGGGTGGCGGCTCCGAATCCGTGCTTGCGAATGCTCAAGGTTATCTCCGGCTGTTTGGTCATATCATGGTGGCCTGGATGTGGCTGCGTCAGGCCAATGTTGCTGCCAGCGCGCTGGCTTCCGCCAGCAGTGACCCGGAGCGCCACTTCTATCAGGGGAAATTGCAGGCTGCTCAGTACTTCTTCCACTGGGAGCTGCCAACGGTGGCACAGGACCTGGTGTTATTGCGGAATCAGGATGATACCTGCCTGAACATGCAGCCGGACTGGTTTTGACCGGTTCAAGAAATCCCCGAAGCAGCCGTTACTGGCATTAGTGGCCGAAATGGCTGGCTGTAGCCCACTAAAGTATGAGTTATTAACAGCCATCATTTCATTAATCTCGGTTTCGGCCTGAAATAATAAATACTTGCATAACGCAAAGATAACAATATGAAGAGGGCGTCATGGGTTTAGTCAATCGTGCTGCAACGGTGTTCGGACTGATTGCTGCCATCATTCTCGCTATTGTCTGTGTGCTGGTGGCACCGTTGGCTGGTCTGGATTCAGTCTCCATTCTGGTCGGTGTGGTTGTCGGGCTGGTGGCTGCGGCTGGTTACCTTATCGTCCGCGTACTCGGGCCGGTCCAGCAGGGAATTGCCGATCTTAACGAGCGCTCCCTATCAGAAGATCATCCTCTCTATGAGCAGTGTGAAAGCTTGCTGGCTGACGCCAGGGCAGGCCGGGCACTGATTGATACCCTGTCAGACAGCGCGGACCAGAATGCCATTTCCGCCGCGGAAGTGTCCTACGCTGCTGATCAGGTGAAAAAGCGCCTGGACCAACAGGTGGAAGAGACCGCCCAGATGGCAGACCACGCCGGTCGCATTACTGAATCTGTGCACGAGTCCTCTGAACAGGCGACCAATGCGGCCACCATGGCCCTTCAGAACCGGGAAGTCAGTGTGCAGGGCCGCCAGGCACTCACGTCTGCCATTGACAGCGTGCGCGTGGTGCACCAGCAGTCGGGTGAGAACCTGCGTCTGATCCAGGAACTGAATGCCAAGTCCACCAAGATTCAGGGCGTAACCTCTACCATTCAGGGTATCGCCGAGCAGACCAATCTGCTGGCTCTGAACGCTGCGATTGAGGCCGCCCGTGCCGGTGAGCAGGGGAGGGGCTTTGCGGTAGTGGCTGATGAAGTCCGGCAACTGGCGGGTCGTACTGCCCAGGCTACCGGTGAGGTGGCAGAAACCCTCGAAGAAATTCAGAACGATACCACGCTGATTGTGTCCCGCATCGAGAATCTGGCCCAGAGTGTTGAGGAGGGGCTGGCCTCGGTAGAAAGCGTAGGTGGCCAGTTGGATCAGATTCGCGATCAGTCTGATCGGGTTCAGCAGCAGGTGTCCCGTATTGCCGAAATCGACCAGTCGAACGAACAGAGTCTCGGGCAGGTGTTTAACGCCATAGAAACGGTGAAAGACCATATTTCCGAGAGTGACAGCAGTGTGGCTTCGCTGGCGGATCAGGCGGCAAAATTGATGGTCCTGGCGGAAAAGGCCAATGCCGCGTTTGCGCTGAACAGCAAGCAGAGTTATCACCGGCCGTTTTATGAGCAGGCGAAATCCGGCGCGGAGCAGGTTGGCAAGGTCTTCGAACAGGCAATCGAACAAGGCAAGCTGAGCGAGTCTGCACTGTTCGACAAAAAGCGTGACCCCATTGCGAACACCGACCCGCAACAGTATTCCAGCAACTTCGATCAGTATACCGATCAGGTGTTTCCGGCTATTCAGGAAGCCATCAAGAATTCCAAAGACGCCATAGTGTTTGCCATTGCCTGCGCACCGGATGGCTACGTGCCTACCCATAACCGGGAGTTTGCCAATCCGCCGACCGGCAAGCATGAGGTGGATCTGGTTAAAAGCCGCAGCAAGCGATTGTTCAATGACCGCACAGGCATTCGCTGCGGCAGTCACACTGAAGACATGCTTTTGCAGACTTACCGCCGTGATACCGGCGAAATCATGCACGATGTTTCCGTTCCGATTTACGTGAACGGCAAGCACTGGGGCGGTTTCCGCGTTGGCTACAGCCCGGCCGGGAACTGAGCCGGTAACCAGGCTTCTGGCGGAAAGGCAGTGTGTTAGACTGGACTCCAGCTTTGAAGGAGTAGCACTGTGCCAGAACCTGATTTCATTCCGGCCGACAACCGCCCGCATATGCCCCGGGAGCCCCGAAACGCGCGGAACCTGGCGATTGTTGTCTATATTCTCCAGGCCCTGTCATTCTTTTTGGGAGGCGTAACCGCATTGGTAGGCGTAATTGTCAATTACGTCAAAATGGATGAGGTTCAGGGCACCTGGCTGGAGCCTCACTTCCGCTGGCAGATCCGGACCTTCTGGATCGGCCTGCTATGGACGGTGATCGGCTTCGTAACCACCATGCTGATCGTCGGCTGGTTCATTCTCGTGGGTATAGCCATCTGGGTGATTTACCGGGTGGTTGTGGGCGCGCTGGCGCTTAACGATGGCAAGGCACCCGGGGCCGATCAGACCAGGTGATGGTCCCAGTAAACCGGGAGCGAAGCCAGTTCATGAGGTTGGTTGTCTGCACCCAGACGCACCAACCGGCCTTTCCCCGAAGAGATCATAAAGTCGCCACCGGCCAGCGCCTGAACCCCGGCGCAGTCAGTTATCGCGGCCCGGGCCAGCAGCTCGCCGGTGTTGCCATCAAATACAATCGCGGTACCACCAACCGGTGAAGCCGCGGCCACCAGGTCATTTTCCGGGTGCGCGATCACGCTGGCGATGTAATTTGCCAAGCCAGCCTGGGTGTCGTTATCAAATCGGTATTCTTTTAGCCGACCACTTTCCAGCGTCGCCAGTAGAGGCGGTGTTTCATGCAAAGGCCCCTGATACTGAAAGGCCACATGGATTTTACCGCTGGCACTGACATCCACATGGCGAATGCTTTGCTGGTGATGGGCCGGGCGAAAACGGCCAGTGATTTTCCCGGAGTGACGGTTGAGCATAATCAGCGCCGGGTCCATGGTGTCCAGGTTCAGTTTGATTCGGTCATAGTCCGGGTGGGTAAGAATGCCGCCCAGGCCGATTACCAGGGTTTCACCATCGGGGTGCAGCGTTAACTGGTGCGGACCAATGCCCCTGAGTTCGAACGTGTCTGCTCGTCGGTAGCCATTGTCAGCATCATAGACCGCAACAATACCTTCACCCTGCTCATAGCGGCTGGCGGTGGCATAGAGCCAGCGGCCATCGGGTGAAAAGACGCCGTGTCCCACGAAATGTTCGCCCTCGGCAGCTGTTATCTTGTGCCGGCGCGCACCGGTACCGCTGTCGAATACGTAAAAAGACCAGCCTGGACGGCGCTCAAAAAACACCACTTCCTGATCGCCTGGACGATTGCAGCCACTATGGCCGCGCGTGGTGATGGGCGATTGCCAGAGTGGCTGCCCGGCCCGGTCGATGGCGCTGACGCCGAAGCTGCCATCCGGCAGTCCCACGGCTCCGGTATATTGCTCTGGCATATCACCAGCCCTGCGCGGCAGCAGGCTACAGCCGCTGAGAGTGGCAGTCAGGCCGCAGGCGGCGCCGGTCTTCAGTAATTGTCGGCGGTTCAGACGCATCATGGCCTTGCCTCAATCACCGTCAGAAGAGTTGAATCCGCGAACAACGCCCAGCGCCACAGCAGCCTGATCATTGACCAGCGTGGTCAACTGGGAAATATCGACATACAGCCCCTGCAGGCGGGCAAACGCCTCATCGCTGGCCAGAAGTGGTGCCATGGGGGTTCGCATTGCCGGAAAGTTTTCCAGAACCTCGATGAACTGTTGCTCGATGCGCCCGGCCAGTTCCGGCTGATCGCTGCGTTCCAGCAGCAAAATCAGGCCCGGCAGGAAGTGTTCCTGAAGGCCACGAACCGTGGCTTCGATGGCGGCCAGGCTTTGACCACTGCGCCACGCATCTGCCGTGTATACCGAGCGCTTGCCTGTTCCCCGAAGACCCATGGGTTGAGCCATCCGCCGTTCCTCCAGGATTTCCAGCGCCGCCATTCCCGCGCGGATTGTGGTGTCCCGGTATTGCTCGTTGGCGACAAAATCGTCTTCAAAAGCCTGCCAGTCTTGCAGTTGCTGCTCGCTGTTATCTGCAATATGCCCGGCGACAAGTGCCAATACCTGGCACGTGCGTTCGGCCGGCAGGGCCCGATCCGTGCTGTTCAGCTGTTCATCAAACAGCAGGTACTCGGCCATGGGAAAACCCTGTACCGCTACGCCGGAGTCCGCAATGGTTCCGGCTGTTGGTGCCTGGTCGCTGGTAAGCAGATAGCGGGCTTTGCGGGCAATCAGGTTTTTAGGATCTGGCCAGAACTGGAATTGCCAGGCGCGGTTGTCGGTTTCGATCGGGCCGAAATCAACAAAACGAACCGCCTGCCATGCGCGGAAGCTGTCCAGCCAGATCTGTTCCACGCTATCGCGGTTCCCGGCCGCGGGTTCCTGACACCAGCTGTCTGTCTGCTCAGCAAATGCCCGGGCTTGTTTCGTGAGGTGCTGGTAACCGCTTTCGATACCCTGGTGCCAGACAGCTCTGGCCTGCTGGTTTATATCGGTTTTGGCGGCGGCTGCGGTACTGATGGTCAGGGCCGCGACTGAGATGCCAAGAGTTCGGAACAGTGGCTTCATCGGGATTCCCTATAGCGAATTGAGAAAGTCGAGCAATGCCTTGCGTTCACTCGCCGGCATTTGGCGGTAGCGATCAGCTGCTGGCTGTGCCTCACCGCCGTGCCACAGTATGGCTTCTTCCAGAGTCCGGGCCCGGCCGTCATGGAGGAACCCTGCCTGTGGGTTTACCACCTGGGCCAGTCCGATGCCCCACAGCGGCTGGGTTCGCCACTCATTGCCATCGGCGAGGAACTCATCACGGCCGTCAGCCAGTCCTGGCCCCATGTCGTGCAACAACAGGTCGGTGTATGGCCATATGGTCTGGTTGCTCAAATCCGGGCGATCTGCCACTTCTCCGGTCTGGTGTCTGGGAGTGTGGCAGGCGGCACAACCGGTTTCGTTGAACAGACGGGCGCCCTGTCTGACTGATTTCGCGCCCATGTTCCGGCGACCGGGCACGGCCAGGGTTTTGGCATAGAAGGTGACAAAACCCGCTACCTTGTCGCTCACTTCCGGATCACCGCCGTGGGTGAAGCGGTCGCAATTCTGTTCAGGCGTGCAATCGGTGGCGGGCTTCAGTGAGGAGGTCAGCCCCATGTCGCCAGCGAACGCGCCCATATTCTGCTGATTCACGTTGGGTTCGGCGGCTTTCCAGCCAAAACGCCCCGGTACGGTCTGCTTTTTGTCCAGATCCCACACCTGATTCTGCTTGCCGGAAATGCCATCGCCATCGGCGTCTTCCGGGTCGGCCTTGGCCTTCAGGTCTTCATCGGGAATGGCTTCAAGCAAACCCATGCCGATAACCGGTGGCGCCACCCTCGGTGAGGTCAGCAGATCATCCGGCAGAGGGCCGTAGTTCGGGTTTTCTATGTGGTAAACCGGTTTGCGCAATTCCACTTCGGTGCCGTCGGCAAGCGTCTCTGTTACCGGCTGCCATTCGATAACCAGATCGGCTTCCGGTTGGGCGGCTGGTAATGCGGCCGTCTGCAATTGGCTGCCATAGACCGGAGCCGGCTTGAAGCCGTGGGTGCGCAGAATGTCGGCGTCTTTCTCCGGGTCGGCTGGCACAGCCAGGCGCAGGAACAGTGAAACCGGGGGCTGATCGACGGCCGGAGGATGTCCGCGCCCGTCCTTGATGTGACAGCCCTGACAGGAATTGGTGTTGAATAGTGGGCCCAGGCCATCGCGGGCATCGGTACTGGCCGGCGCCTCCACCCAGGGGTTTCGGAAAAAGCTGTTGCCTACGCTGAAGTCCAGGCGCTTGGTCATGGGCAGGTTGCCCTGAGGCAGGGAAAAGGCGTTGGTGTCGGACTGCTCGACGGTGCCTTCACCACCGGTTTTCGGTGTGGTCTGCAGCGGATAGCCAGCGTGGGATTCGGCATGAATGACGCCAGGAGCCACACACAGGAACAGTATGGAAACAAGAAAACGTGATGTCATAGGAACTCGCAGTGCAACTGAAGAAACCAGGGAAAAACAACCTTGGGTCTGGTGAGGCTGGTTTTCCATGGCTTGCTCGGGAACAGAGAATACCGGGAATCCAGAATCCCCGGTATCCATATGTTGCTGGCTTCGCTATCAGAATGCGTGCCCGGCATCGTCCGGAGACAGGGTGTCGATACCCAGTTCGCGGGCGGCCTGCTCGATAGAGCCGGTCTGATTTACCAGAGCCATGATGGCGTTGGTGATGATCTGTTCGCCCTGAGCATTGCCCGGGCCGATCATTTCATCAAATGCCATCGGGTTCTGGCTGCTTTCCGCTTGGGCCTTCATGTCTTGCAGGGCTTCCATGGAGGTGTCCAGCTGGGCGTTAAGACGGGCATCCAGTTCCGGATTGCTCTGTTCTACCAGGTCAGAGAGTGACGGGCCGGTCACCAGCGTGCCGTCTACACGGCGGTAAGTGCCGGTGTAGATGTTCTGGATGCCCTGGCCATTGTAGTAGTGGGAGTTGTGGGTGTTGTCGCTGAAGCAGTCGTGCTCGTCTTCATAGGAGTTGGCTTCCAGCGCCACTTTCATCCGCTCGCCGGCCAGTTCCCCCAGTGACAGCGAGCCCATGCCAAACAGCATCTTCTGCACACCTTCGTTGGCATCGGCAGCAGTCAGCTGAGCACGATAGTTGTCATCGCTGCCTGGTGCCCACTGTGCCACCATCCATTCGAGATCAGAGACCAGCAGATCGGTCACTGCGTCCAGGTACTGTGCGCGACGTTCGCAGTTGCCGTTGGTGCAGTCTTCACCTTTGGCATAATCGGTTACCGGGCGTTCGCCGGCACCGGCGTCAAAACCGTTCAGGTCCTGGCCCCAGAGCAGGAATTCCACGGCATGATAGCCGGTTGCCACGTTGGCTTCGGAGCCGCCAATTTCGTTCAGGTCAGCCAGCAACTGAGGTGTCAGTTTGGCAACATCGAGCGTTTCGCCGCCCACGGTAACTTCGTTGCTGGCAATGATGTTTGCTGTGGCGCCGGCATTACCCAGTTCGTGCTGGTATTCGTCTGGCTCCACGTAGTCGATCAGCCCTTCATCCAGGGGCCAGGCATTCAACTGACCTTCCCAGTCATCAACGATGGCGTTGCCGAAGCGGAACACTTCGCTTTGCTGGTAGGGCACGCGGGCTGCCAGCCAGGCTTCTTTTGCGGCTTCAAGGTTGGCTTCGGTGGGGGCTGCAATCAGTTGGTCAGTTGCCTTGTCGAGCTTACGGGCGGTGATCAGCGCATCCTCATAGTTGGCATGTGCCAGATCCGCGTAATGCTCAACCACAGAGGCTTTGGTGGCCGGTTCGGCACTGGTGGCTGAATCCGGGGCGGTGGTGCAACCGACAGTGAAGGTTGCGGCGAGCGCCAGCGCCAGCGGGGCAGGGCGTAACAGCTTGTTCATTATAAACTCCATGTTTTTGATGCGCGTTTGTAAATAAGAAATATTAGCATTCATGTTGTAGGTGAAACACCTGTAAAACGAATGGTTTTGATTTGCCTCAAGTTCGGGGCACCTGATTATAGATATTAATGAGAACCATTTGCAAAAAGTTTCTGTCGTGCTAGCTTTTACTTATTGGTAGTGATCGATAGGGAGGAAAAACCATGAGTGGTTCGGTTGTTCATTTGGCGGGTTCTTCGAAAAGTGTGTTTGTGGCCTGGCAGTCACTTAGTCGTTCGGTAACGGATAAAACGCCGGAAACACAGCGCCGTAAGCATTGTGCGCAGCAGGGAAGTGTGGGTTCGGAGAACCGTTGAGGTCGTGAATGCGTGGAGCTCCGGCCGAGGTTGCGTGCCTTTGCCGGCTGGTCTTGCGCAAGCAAAGGGACTGCGGCTTAATGGGTGCCTGAAAGCAGGAGCCCGATATGCTGAGTTACCTTCACGCCTTCCACGCCGGCAATTTCGCCGACGTTCAGAAACACGCTGCACTCACGCTGACATTGGCCATGATGCAGGCCAAGAAAACACCCATCGCCTGCTTTGATACCCACGCAGGTAGTGCGGTGTATGACCTTGCCAGTGAAAGGGCGAGGAAAACGGCCGAAGCTGACGGTGGTGTGCAGAAGCTGTGGCAACTGCGTGAGCAACTGGCTTCCCCGGACTGGCAGCCCATGCTGGAAGTTCTGTCTGGCTGCAACCGGTCAGGGAAGCAATGTCTCACCCGTTATCCCGGCTCTCCCGCCTGGCTGGCGGAGCTTCGCCGTGACATTGATTCGGTAACAGCTTTTGAACTTCACCCTTCTGAAAGCCAACAACTGGATGCCTGGGCCCGGCAACACGGGGTGCGGGTGCATCAGCAAGACGGTCTGAAAGGGCTTCTGCAGAAGTTGCCGCCACCTCAGCCAAGACTGCTTACCCTCATTGATCCTTCCTACGAAATAAAAAGTGATTATGAGTCTGTTGCCTCAACGCTGACCAGGGCGTGGAAGAAGTGTCGCCATGGTGTCTATCTCGTCTGGTACCCGATACTGGCCAGTGGGCTTGAACGCCGGTTGCTGGAGGCGCTGGAAACCGGCGCGGTGCGCAAGGTGCTGCGCAGCGAGGTCATGCTCGAGCAGCCGCCCGAGCGAGGCATGGTGGGGTCGGGCATGCTGGTGGTGAACCCGCCCTGGGGGTTTGACCAGCGCCTGGAGGCGATGATGAGCGAGTTGAAGGGCCCGCAGCGGTTGGCGCTGGCTCACCGCGTAGACTGGCTGGTTCCCGAATAATCCTGATTGTTACTGTTCACCGTTGTTCGGCTCTCGCTCGGTTAACACCAGTTCCAACAGAGCCTTGCCTTTGTCACCGGTGGCTTCCAGATACGTATCCCGCCCTGTCTGGCTGATCTCGCGGAAAGCATCTCTCTGGGCTTCGGTTAACCGGACGACCTCAAGGTCACCGCGTTCCACCATCAATTCCAGCCGTTCCTGATTGAGTTTTTGCTCAATCTCCCACGCCTGTTCCGACAGATCACGGATGGCGGTTGTCAGCCACTCCTGTTCCTGTTGGGTCAGGTTTGCAAACCACTCCGGATTGGCAATCACCGACGAGATAAAACGGGAGGCACGGGGCAATGTCATCGTGGACTGAACTTCGTGAAATCCCATCTCTTCAATGGCAAAAACGGGGTTGGCCTGGCCATCAATCTTGTGCAACTGGAGGTCACTGTAAACCTGGGAATAGGGTGTCTGAACGGGGGCGGCGCCATAGTCCCGGAAAGCTTCCGCCGCCATCTCCGAGGTCATGGTGCGTATCCGGAAGTCCTGGAAATCGTCGGGTGCTTGCAGTGGTTTGTTGGCGGTCCATGCCATCCAGCCTTCGGATACCAGGCCCAGTAACTGCAATCCAGCGCTCTCATAGGATGGCTGAAGCTCTTCCAGCAACTCAGGGCTGCGCAGCAATTGCCGGGTGCGCTCGGCATCGTCGGGCAACAGGAAGTGCAGGTTGAACAGTCCGGTTTCCGGTACCTGGTCTGCCAGGTGTCCGGGTGATGCAAATGCCAGGTCAACCGATCCGTTGCGGGTCAGTTCGGTCAGTTGGGTGGAGGTGCCCAGGGAACCGTAAGGAAATACGTCAACCACAATCTTGCCGTCGGAGACCTGTTCGATGTTTTTCCGGAATGCTTCCGCGTATGCGTGCTGAACACTGCCTTCAATTTCCTCCAACGCAAAACGCCAGGTAACCGGGTATTCAGGCGGGTCGGTCTCGTTGCCGTTTTCAGTCTTGCTCCCGGAGTTGTCTGAACAGCCGGACAGTGCCAGAGCAAGAGTGGCGAGCACGGGCCAGAGCAGGCGTTGAAGGTTGGACATGACAGTCAGTGCTCCGATCATAAAGCGGGTCAGATTTCTGACTGCAAAGGTATCACAACACAGGGGCCTGGGTAGGGACTTCAGGCCGGGACAAAGCAGAAATAAACAAAAAAAGCCCCGCGTGGGCGGGGCTTCGTGACGTTCTGAGATCTGGTACAGATTACATCATTGAATCAATGCGATCGCGTACCTTCGGCTCGCTGCTGTAGGCAGTCGCAATGGAGTTGTAGGTCGGGATGTCCATGCCGATTTCCTCGATCACAGAAACCATTTCGTCATTGGCTTCCATTTGCAGCTCTTGCGCTTTCTCCTGGGAGTCGGCCGCTTCAATCTGCTCGATGTAGTCTTCGCGCACTTCCATGACACCTTCCTGAGCTTCAATGAACTGTTTCAGCTCGCTGTCACTGAAGTCGGTCTGCTGAGCTTCTGCGGAAGCCGGGTCAGAATATTCTGAGCCCTGTCCAGACTGCTGGTTGCTTTCCTGGGCCATAACCGGTGCTGCCGCCAGAAGCGCGATGGATGCGGTTGCTGAGACGAGAAGTTTGTTCAGGTTCATAATCAACAATCTCCAGTTTGCAGTGGGTCGGGAAAGTGAATGTCCCGTTTCATTGAATGTACAGATGGCTATTCAATCGCCGTGCCAGTTTTTTATAAATTTAAATTACCTTTAAAAACAATGGGTTGGGTATTTTTAGTGGTTACGGGGTGGTAATGCGTGTTGTGGCTAAATGTCACATGTGGCAGAAATGGTGTGACACACTGTCGGAGAAACACCCCTATGGCCACGATTGGCATTCGAATACGTGATCTTTTCCGTTCTCTGCAACTGACCCTGGTACTGAGCATTGTGATTCCGTTGCTGTTGTTCAGCGGTATCGCTATTTACATCGGTCTGGGAGCGGTTGAAAGATCGCTCAATGAACGACTCCAGGAAGATCTGGAACTGGTCGCCCGGGCGGTCAGTGGTCCGGTAGCCAGTGCCCTGGCTGAAAATGATGAACTGGTTCTGGGTGAGTCACTGAAGTCTATTTTCGAGATCGGGCGGATTTCCGGGGCGTCTGTTTTTGATGAACAGGGCAACCGGGTGGCGAGTCTCGGGGTGGCCGATTCTGACGTCACCAACAGCGCCAGCGCTGAACAGGTCATTACCAGTGGCGAGCTTGGGGGTACATTCCGTCAGGTGGATGGAGAATCGGTGTTCTCCCAATTTACCCCGCTTGTTGCTGAAGATGGCCGTATTCGGGGCTTGTTGCAGGTTACCCGCCAGCGCAGCGATTTTCATGATCTGTTGGCGTCGAGCCGTTGGTGGGCGGTGGCAATCTGGTCCACCCTGGCGGTGACCATCATTCTGGTTGTGGTGCTGGGGCATTACGGCACCGTAGGCCGGCACGTCAGTCGTTTGCTTGAACAAATGGAAAAACTGGCCCCGGGTCACTGGTTGTTGCAGGTTCCACCTTCCGGCCCCAGGGAATTGCGGCAGATCCACATGGGGGTGCGCAACCTGGGCCAGCGTATGGCGGAAGCCGAATCCGAGATTGATGATCGTATTGCACGGGAGCGGGCTCTGGCCGAGCAACTGGAATACCAGGAAAAAGTAGCAGCTATTGGTCGCGTGGCTGGCGGCGTTGCTCATGAGCTGGGAGCCCCCTTGAATGTTATACAGGGGCGGGCGCGAATACTGGCCAGGGCGGGGTTACCTGACGATCAGACTCGTCATCTTGAGGACATCGAACATCAGGTTGCCCGCATGACCACGATCATCCAGCAACTGCTTGACTGTTTCCGGCACGTGCCGGACTCCAGGCGACCGCTGGACCTGTCGGCTGTGCTCCGGGATGTTCTGGAGCGGGCAGCGGATGATGATCGTTGTAGCCGCTGTAATATTGAAACCGAAGGCCTGGAAACTGAAATGTGGGTAAGAGCGGAGCCTCTGCGGGTGGGGCTGGCCTGCCTGAATGTTCTCCGCAATGGTTGCCAGGCCGCCAATGCCCGCTTGAAGGTGAGTGCGCACAATGCCGGTACCTGCTGGGAGATACGGTTTGAAGACGATGGTCCGGGGATACCGGAAGACGAGCGTCGGCGAATTTTCGAACCTTTCTTCAGTACCCGCCCGGCGGGCGAGGGTACCGGGCTGGGGCTTGCGGTGGTAAGCAGCGTGATGAAAGAACATGGCGGCCGAATCGAGATCGGTGACAGTGAACTGGGCGGATGCCGCATGAGTTTGTATCTGCCGAAGGAGGGCAAGGCGTGACAACCAGACATACTCCGATTTTGCTGGTGGAGGACGACCAGAGCCTGAGCCAGTTGCTGGCCGAAGAGCTGGAAATGGATGGCTATCAGGTGTTTCAGGCCGCAGGGCTGGACCAGGCTCGCGCCGCGCTGCAGGAGCAGAGGCCGGCATTGATTGTTTCGGATCTCCGGTTGCCGGACGGCGACGGCATGCAGGTGCTGGCGTTTCAGCAGGCGGAGTACCCGGGTATTCCGTTTATTGTCATTACCGCCTTCGGGACTGTGGATCAGGCGGTGGAAGCCTTGAAAGCGGGGGCTGATGATTTCCTTACCAAGCCCTTGTCTACGGATCATCTGCGTCTGAAAATCAAGCGCCTGCTGGCCCAGGCAGACATGAGCCGGCAGTTGGCGGAATATCAGTCCAGCCAGCCGGGTGGCGAAAATCTGGGACTGGTCGGCGACAGCGCGGTCATGGAACGACTGCGCGCTGAAATCCGGCAAGTGGCTCGCAGCCATGCGGCGGTGTTGATCAATGGCGAAAGTGGCACTGGCAAGGAGCTGGTGGCCCGGGCCATTCATCAGCAGAGTGATCGTTCCGGCGAGGCGTTTGTGGCGGTCAACTGTGCCGGTATTCCACCGGATCTGATGGAAAGTGAGTTTTTCGGCCATGAAGCCGGGGCTTTCACCGGTGCCCGGCAGCCCCGCAAAGGGCTGTTCGCCGAGGCCAGCGGGGGCACCCTGTTGCTTGACGAAATCGGGGAAATGCCTCTGGCCCTGCAAGCCAAGTTATTGCGTGTGCTGCAGGAAGGCGCCATCAAACCGGTGGGGGCTGACCATGAGGAAGCGGTGGATGTGCGCATCCTGGCCGCCACTCATGTGGATTTGATGAAGGCGGTGTCCGAGGGTGTTTTCCGTGAAGATCTCTACTACCGTCTGGAGACTCTGTCGTTGAGGGTGCCGCCACTACGGGAACGGGATGAAGACGTCGAATGGCTGGCCATGCATTTTCTCAAGGAAGCCTGCCGACGCCATAACCGGGGGTTTATCAAGTTCAGTGATGTGACGCTCCGGGTGCTGCGCGATTACCCGTTTCCCGGTAACGTCCGTGAGTTGTCCAGTGCTATCGAACGGGCGGTGACCTTCTGCGAGGGAGACACCATTCAGCCGGAAAACCTGCCGGAGAGAATTCGCAAGCGTCAGGGCAGTGTGGTCCGGCCGGCGTCGGTGCCCGCTACGGGCAATGTTTCGGAATGGCCAACTCTGGAAACCCTTCAGAAAGACTATGTCGACCGGGTGATGGCTGCCGTGGACGGCAACAAGCGGCGCGCGGCCCAGGTTCTGGGTATCAATCGCCGAACCCTCTACCGCTGGCTGGAATCAGAAACGGAACAGGGCAATGACTGACCAGAAACAGGCTATGATGTATGGCCTGGGCACTGTGCTGCTCTGGTCTACGGTGGCAACAGCGTTCAAACTGGCACTGGCGGACCTGGCACCGGTGCAGATGCTGTTGGTGGCATGCACCGCTTCGGTGCTGGTGATGGCGGCCATTCTGATGATTCAGAGGCGCTGGCATCTGGTATTCCGGTTGCGCCGGGGCCAGTATCTGCAATCCATCGGCATGGGGCTTGTTAATCCCTGTCTGTATTATTTCCTGCTGTTTGGTGCGTTCGACCGTTTGCCGGCACAGGAAGCGCAGCCATTGAATTACACCTGGGCTCTGGTGTTGGCATATCTGTCGGTGCCTTTCCTGGGGCAGAAACTGCGGCGCACGGATATTCTGGCCGGGCTGGTGTGTTACGCCGGTGTGGTCGTGATTGCCACTCGCGGGCAGGTAACCTCGCTGACCTTTTCCGACCCGCTGGGGGTGTCGCTCGCACTGGGTAGTACGCTGGTGTGGGCCAGTTACTGGATTATCGCCACCCGGGATTCGCGAGATCCGGTGGTCGGGTTGTTTCTCAATTTCCTGTTCGGGTTGCCGGTGATTGCCCTGGTCTGCTGGCAGACGGCGGGTCTGGATTTTTCGTTGAACGGTTCGCTGGCGGCAGCCGTATATGTTGGCGTGTTCGAGATGGGGATTGCTTTCGTGCTCTGGTCACTGGCTATGAAAAAAGCCGAAAACACCTCGAAAGTGAGCAATCTGATCTTTATTTCACCATTTTTGTCGCTGGTGTTTATCTACTTCATTCTTGGCGAGAAAATACTCCCCTCCACTTATATCGGGCTGGTACTGATCGTTGCTGGTCTCTGGCTGCAACAACAGAAAGTCCGTCGGCGCGAGCAGGTGCTGGATGAAGGCTGAGCATTGGTATCTGTATCTGATACGAACGGCTTCCGGCAGCCTTTACACCGGTATCACCACGGATGTGGAGCGCCGGTTTGCCGAGCACCAGGCCGGTGCGCCGAAAGGAGCCAGAAGTCTGCGTGGCAAAGGGCCGCTTGTTCTGGCTTTCTCCGTTCCGGCCGGTGATCGCAGCCGGGCCTCGAGCCTGGAATGGCAGGTCAAGCGCTGGCCCCGGGCCCGCAAGGAAGCGTTGGTGCGCGGTGAGCTCTGCCTTCCAGCCACGGAGTAAGTTAGTATGATCATCGTTTTTTCGCTGTAAACAGGTGTGTGCGCTACGTGTACTGGAAAACCGATACCATCGAAAGCCCGGAATGGGACAGAGATTCATTGCTGAAGCGCCTGAAGCCATTTGCTCCAGACCAGGCCTGCGAACTCAGCGAGGAAATGCTCGCTTATTGCCGCTTCTACGGGCTGGATCTGTGGGAAGAGTACCCGGAGGTGGCTTACCATCAGGGCTATGTCGAGGTCGACGAACACGAAGTGATGATGCATTACTTCCGATGGCCGGACTCTTTACCGGGGGCTTTTCCGCAATCGCCCGGATCAAAAGGAACCGTGTTTATTCTGCATGGTTACTTTGACCATGTTGGGCTCTATACCCAATTGATTGACCGTTGCCTGGGCGCCGGCTTTGACGTGCTTGCCTATGATCAGCCTGGTCATGGGCTGTCCAGTGGCACTCCGGCGGCCATTGGCAGTTTTCTGGAGTACCAGGCGGTGTTGACCACCGTTATGTCGCAGGCCAGAGACAAAGTGCGCGGGCCCTGGTTCGCCGTGGGGCAAAGCACAGGTGGTGCCATTCTGATCGATTATCTGTTGTCCAATCATCACAGCCAGGAAACGTCTGAATTCCGTAACGTGGTGCTGCTGGCGCCATTGATCCGCCCGGCCGGCTGGTTAAGGATCAGAGGGTTGCACACGTTGATGCGACCCTTCCTGAAACGGTGGCGGCGGGTATTTGCCGAGAATAGTGGCAATACCCGGTTTCTGAGTTTTCTGCGCGAGCATGATCCGCTGCAGGCCCGGGCTATACGTGTGGACTGGGTCACAGCATTGCGCAAGTGGGTGCCGCATATTGAGTCATCGCGTCCTGTGGACTTTCCGGTTACCGTGGTGCAAGGGGAAAAGGATCTGACAGTCGACTGGCAGCATAATCTGAGGATTATCAGAAACAAGTTTTCGCAAGTAAAAGAACAGCGGCTGCCTGAGGGACGACACCATCTGGTGAACGAAGCCACCAGTTTGCAGTCAACAGTATTCAGTACGATCATTGAGGCGTTCTCAACAGGAGATTTGCGATGAGAAAAACGATTCTGGCTTTTGCTGTTGCCACCGTGGGTCTCGGAGGGTGCATGACTTACGACCCTTACACCGGTGAAGAAAAAGTATCCAGCGCCACCAAGGGCAGTGTGATTGGTGCTATCGGCGGTGCCGCTGTGGGTGCGGCCACCTCCAGTAGCAGCGATCGGGAAAAAGGTGCCCTGATTGGCGCCGCCAGTGGCGCTGCTGTAGGCGGTGGTATCGGGTACTACATGGACCGGCAGGAAGCGCAGTTGCGGCAGAAGCTGGAAGGCAGCGGTGTGCGGGTGGTTCGTAACGGCAACGAGATTGACCTGATCATGCCCGGAAACATCACGTTCAACACGGATCAGTCCAGTATCCGGCCTGGTTTCAACGACACGCTGGAGTCAGTGGCTCTTGTGCTCAAGGAATTCAACAAGACCATCATCCAGATTGAGGGTCACACCGACAGTACGGGCTCCGACAGCTACAACCAGTTGCTCAGCGAAAGCCGGGCGTCTTCGGTTCGTGATTTTCTGCTCAATCAGGGCATCGAGTCCCGCCGTACCCGCGCCGTTGGTTATGGTGAGCGTTATCCGATCGCTTCCAATGACACGGCTTCCGGCCGGGAACAAAACCGCCGGGTAGAGCTGAAACTGGTGCCGACGGAGCAGTAAGCAGTCTGCTTACCAGGCAAAAGAAAAACCCCGGAGGCGTGTAGCCTGCGGGGTTTTTTTATGGGCTGCCGGGCCTCAGAACAGAACGCGACAGCGAATGGTGCCCTTGACCTGGCTCAGCTTCTCGAGTGCCAGCTCACCATAGGATTTGTCGACATCAACCACCACATAGCCAATGTCTTCCTTGGTTTGCAGGTACTGGCCACACACGTTGATCTCGTTTTCCGAGAACACCTGGTTCATTTCCGACATCACGCCAGGAATGTTTTCGTGAATATGCAGCAGGCGGTGCTGATTCGGGTGTGAGGGCAGTGCCACTTCCGGGAAGTTGACGGAAGACACCGACGTGCCGTTATCGCTGTACATGATCAGCTTTTCAGCCACTTCACGACCGATGTTCTCCTGCGCTTCCATGGTGGAACCACCCACGTGCGGGGTCAGGATGCAGTTGTCGAACTCACGCAGCGGCGAGATGAATTCTTCATCGTTGGACTTCGGCTCAACCGGGAAGACGTCGACGGCTGCGCCCAGCAATTTGCCGGAACCCAGAGCCTCAGCCAGGGCGTCGATGTCGACCACGGTGCCGCGGGAAGCGTTCATCAGGATGGAGCCAGGCTTCATCTGGGCGAACTGCTCGGCCTTGAACATGTACTTGGTGGCCGGGGTTTCCGGTACATGCAGAGAAACCACATCGGCAATGTTCAGCAGTTCCTGCAGGGTGCCGACCTGGGTGGCGTTACCGATCGACAGCTTGGACACCACATCGTAAAAGTACACATCCATGCCCAGGCTTTCCGCCAGAACACTGAATTGGGTACCGATATTGCCATAACCGATGATGCCGAGTTTCTTGCCACGAATCTCGAAGCTGTTCTTGGCAGACTTCAACCACTCACCGCGATGGGCCTTGGCGCTCTTTTCGGGAACACCACGCAGCAGCAGGATGGCCTGGGCCAGCACCAGTTCGGCCACCGAGCGGGTGTTGGAGAAGGGCGCGTTGAAAACGGCAATGCCCCGGCGGGTAGCCGCCTGCAGGTCCACCTGATTGGTACCGATACAGAAACAGCCCACTGCCACCAGCTTCTGGGCGGCAGCAAATACTTTCTCAGTGAGCTGGGTGCGCGAGCGAATACCGATAAAGTGCGCATCGGCAATCTTTTCGACCAGCTCTTCCTCACCCAAAGAGTGGGTCAGGTACTCGATGTTGGTGTAGCCCGCAGCATTCAGGGTATCAACGGCAGATTGATGCACGCCTTCCAGCAGCAGGATCCGGATTTTGCTCTTTTCGAGAGACGTATTTGACATGGGCTTGCTTCCGAACCTTTCGTCACATGAAATGACCCGTGGCCAGAGATCGTCAGGCTGGCTCACAGAACAGGGGCGGTATGATACCATAAACGCAGACTTTCACAGTGTGCCGGTGTACCTGAATTTATAAGGTAATGCCGCCAGGCAGGGCCGGCCCAACCCAGACGAGACTGACGCATCCATGAATTCCGAACAGATCATTGCTTCCCTCGAAGAACTGGTTTCCGCTGGCGACACCCCCGGCAAGGTTCTGACCGATCCGGCCGACCTGCAGACTTACGGCACAGACTGGACCAAAATTCATACCCCCGCGCCCCTGGCCATTGTGTTGCCGAAAACCACCGAGCAGGTTCAGGCTCTGGTGAAGTTCGCCAACGAAAACCAGGTGGCCCTGGTGCCTTCCGGTGGCCGCACCGGCCTGAGTGCGGGCGCGGTCGCCGCCAATGGTGAGGTGGTTGTGGCGTTCGACAATATGAACAAGGTTGTCGACTTCAACGCCAGTGACCGTACTGTGCGCTGTCAGGCCGGCGTAGTCACTGAACAGCTGCAGAATTTCGCCGAGGAAAATGATCTGTACTACCCGGTGGATTTCGCTTCCGCTGGCTCCAGCCAACTCGGTGGCAACCTGTCCACCAACGCCGGTGGCATCAAGGTGATTCGCTACGGCATGAGCCGTGACTGGGTTGCCGGCCTGAAGGTGGTCACTGGCAAGGGCGATATCCTGGACCTGAACAAGGACCTGGAGAAGAACAACACCGGCTACGACCTGCGCCACCTGTTCATCGGCGCCGAAGGCACCCTGGGCTTCATCACCGAAGCCACCATGAAGCTGACCCGCAAGCCCAATGACCTGACTGTGCTGGTGCTGGGCGTGAACGATCTGACTAACACCATGGACGTTCTGAAGGCGTTCCAGAACAGGATGGACCTGACCGCCTACGAGTTCTTCTCCCACCAGGCCATGCAGCATGTGTTGGCCCACGGCCAGGTACAGGCACCGTTCGAGACCGAGGCGCCGTATTACGCGCTGCTGGAATTCGAAGCCGTGTCTGACCAGGTGATGGACGATGCCATGGAAGTGTTCGAACACTGCATGGAAGAAGGCTGGGTGCTGGACGGCGTGATCAGCCAGAGCGAAACCCAGGCCCAGAGCCTGTGGATGCTGCGCGAAGGGATCTCCGAATCCATCGCTCCGCGCACGCCCTACAAGAACGACATTTCCGTGGTGGTCTCCCGCGTACCTGGTTTCCTGGAAGAAATCGAGAGCGTGGTGACCGAGCACTATCCGGATTTCGAGATCATCTGGTTCGGCCACATCGGTGACGGCAACCTGCACCTGAATATCCTCAAGCCGGAAGACATGGCGAAGGAAGAATTCTTCGAGAAGTGTCAGCAGGTGAACAAGTGGGTGTTCGAGATCGTCGAGAAATACGAGGGCAGTGTCTCCGCCGAGCACGGCGTAGGCATGACCAAGAAAGATTACCTGCAATACACCCGCAGCGAGGCGGAAATCGCTTATCTGCGCGGTATCAAGCAGGTATTCGACCCCAACCGCATCATGAACCCGGGCAAGATTTTTGATTAATGTCTGAGCTGTCTTCCAACACCGAGCACCTTGTTGTGCTTACCGGCGCTGGCATCAGCGCCGAGAGCGGGCTGTCCACTTTCCGTGACAACGGCGGGTTGTGGGAACAGCACAGCGTGTACGATGTTGCCACACCCGAGGCCTTCGAGCGTGATCCGGAGCTGGTGCTGCGCTTCTACAACATGCGCCGCAGTCAGCTGAAGGATGTGGAACCGAACGACGCCCATCGCTTGCTGGCGCAACTGGAAGACCGCTACCGGGTTACTGTAGTGACCCAGAACGTTGACGACCTGCACGAACGCGGTGGCTCCACTAACGTTCTGCACCTGCACGGCGAGCTGACCAAAGCCCGAAGCTCGGTTTACCGCGAGCCGCTCTACGACATTGGTTACCGCGAGCTCCACATCGGTGACCTCTGCGACCGCGGCACCCAGTTGCGCCCGCACGTGGTGTGGTTCGGCGAGGAAGTGCCGATGTTGGCGGCGGCCGCCGATGTGGTGGCCACGGCCGATCGTCTGCTGATCGTTGGCACCTCTCTGCAGGTGTACCCGGCCGCCGGGCTGGTGCATGAAGTGAACCCAGGTGTTCCCATTACCGTGATTGATCCCGGGGAACCGGCGTCGGTGTCCGGGGCCGCAGTGATTCGCAAAGGCGCTTCCGAGGGGCTTCGGGAGTTTGTTTCCTCGTTGCTTTGAGTTTGATCTCTTGCTTCCCCTGTCTCATGTTTTGGAGTACGGCTCTTCTTGGGTAAGCCTTTCCAAAAACCGCTACAAGCACATCCATGTGCGCTTATTTCGGGCCATCCCTGGCCCTCAAAATTTTTGGAAAGGCTTACCCAAGAAGAGCCTATGCAAGACTCCTCGAGAATGGGACGGCATGCCCCGAGGCGTTATCGATGGTTAGCCGGCATGGGGCTCTCCCGGCGGTGCCACTCCAAAGCCAGAAGGCCAATTCCACGGCCAAAAGTCAGAGGCCAAACACGCACTCAGAGAACGTGCGTCTCCACAAACAGCACATCCTCCAGTTCCAGCGACAGCGTCTGGCCAGGCACGAGCGGCCCGACGCCTTTGGGAGTGCCGGTGAGGACGACATCGCCTGGCTCCAGAGTAAACTGGTGGCTCATGTGGACAATCAGCGGCACGATGGGGTTGAGCATGTCGTCAGTGTCGCCGGTTTGCTGACGTTTGCCGTCGATATCCAGGGTGAAGTGGATGTTGCCTTTCGGAAGCTTGTCTGCAGACACGAACGGCGAGAGCGGGCAGGCGCCGTCGAAGCCTTTGGCGCGTTCCCAGGGCTGGCCTTTTTCCTTGAGCTTGCTTTGAAGGTCTCGAAGGGTGAGGTCCAGTGCCAGGCCATAACCGAGAATGGAACTTTCTACCTCGCTGGCGGAAGCCTTGGTCAGCGAACGGCCGATCAGTACCGCCAGTTCGGCTTCAAAATGTACCTCGCCCTGGTCGCGTGGAAAATCCAGTGGGCGGGTCAGGTGCACAGCCGAGGAGGCTGGTTTGATGAACAGCAGCGGTTCATCGGGAACGGGATTATTCAGCTCCCTGGCGTGTTCGGCGTAATTGCGGCCAACGCACACGATTTTTCCCGGTGGCAGGTGCAGCGGAGTGCCATCTTTCCAGTGGTGCTGATAATCGGGCATGTTCGCCTCCTTTGTGCGGGCCTGGTTCAGTCGTCCTGAAACGAACACACAGTATAGACCGGCAACCCTTCCTCTTGCAGCTTGGCCGAGCCGCCCAGGTCAGGCAGGTCGATCATGGCCGCCACTTCCACAATCTCTGCGCCGATACGACGAATCAGCCGTGCGGCGGCCAGCATGGTGCCGCCGGTGGCGATCAGGTCATCCACCAGAACCACCTTGTCTCCGGCTTTGAAAGCATCCTCGTGGAGTTCCACCGAAGCAGTGCCGTATTCCAGCTCGTAGTCTTCCACCAGAGTGTCGAAAGGCAATTTGCCTTTCTTGCGGATCAGAACCAGGGAGGCGTTCAGCTCATACGCCAGAGCCGAGCCAATAATAAAACCGCGGGCGTCTACGGCCGCTACAGCATCGATCTGCTCGCCATGGTAACGGTGTACAAACGCGTCGATCAGCTTGCGGAAGGCGGTTCTGTCCTGCAGTACCGTGGTGATGTCCCGAAACGAAACCCCGGGCTTGGGCCAGTCGGGTACCGTGCGGATGGCTTGTTTGATGCTTTCGGAGAAGTAGTCCATGACAAGACCTGTCGATAATACCGGATGCCGTTCAGCCAGCGTCCAGGAACATGAATTTCAGAACGAATACCACGGCAATGGTGACGACGCTGGCGTTCAGGTCAGACCAGCGGCCGGAAAGCGCCTTGATGGCGGCATAGGTAATGAAGCCCAGGGCGATGCCGTTGGCAATCGAGAAAGTCAGCGGCATGGTCAGCGCGGTAACAATCGCCGGTGCCGCATCGGTAATGTCATCCCAGTCTACCAGTTTCAGGCCGCTGGCCATCAGCACGGCCACATAGAGCAGGGCAGGGGCGGTGGCATAGGGAGGAATGATGCTGGCAATTGGCGACAGCAGCAGGCATGCCAGGAACAACAGGGCGACCACGACCGCGGTCAGGCCGGTGCGCCCGCCGGCGGAGATGCCCGCGGTGGATTCGATGTAACTGGTGGTGGTGGATGTGCCCAGCGCAGAGCCAGACATGGTGGCCACTGAATCAGACATAAGGGCACGGCCCAGGCGCGGCAACTTGCCGTCCTTGTCGAGCAGTCCGCCACGCTGGGCGGCGCCGATGAGTGTGCCGGAGGTGTCGAACAGATCCACAAAAAGGAATGCGAACACGACGCTGATCATGCCGACATTCAGTGCACCGGCAATGTCCAGTTCCATGAACGTGGGGGCCAGGCTCGGCGGTGCGGAGACAAAACCGTCGAACTCGACCATGCCCATCATCATGGCGATCACGGTGATGGCCAGAATGCCGATCATCACCGCACCGGTAATGCGGCGGAACGACAGCGCGCAGATCAATACAAAACCACCGAAAAACAGCAGGCTTTCGGCCATTTTGATTTCGCCCATGCCCACCAGGGTGGCTTCGTTGTCGACCACGACGCCGGCGTTTTTCAGGGCGATGAGTGCCAGAAAGAAGCCGATACCGGCAGAAATGCCGAAGCGTAGTGACATGGGGATGCTGTTGATCAGCCACTCCCGCACTTTGACGACGCTCAGGATGAAGAAAATAAAACCGGAAAGGAAAACCGCACCCAGAGCCACTTGCCAGCTGTAGCCCATACTGCCGACCACAGTGAAAGAGAAAAAGGCGTTCAGCCCCATACCGGGTGCCAGGGCGATGGGGTAGTTGGCCCAAAGGCCCATAATCAGTGTGCCGATGGCTGCAGCGATGCAGGTGGCCACGAATACCGCTCCGAAATCCATGCCGGTTGAAGACAGGATGCTCGGGTTGACCACAATAATGTAGGCCATGGTCAGGAAGGTCGTAATGCCCGCTACCACTTCTTTACGAACAGTGGTGCCATGGGCCTGGAGTTGGAACAGTCGTTCAAGCATGACGGTTGTCTGCCTCGCAGGATGCTGGAAGTTGGGGTGTGGGGGTGGTCAAACTGAGAAAATTTTAAACTGCGCGAAAAAACGGCAATCTTACCGCTTGATGCGGCTCAGGCCAAGAGATGATCGTCAAGGAGCTTCTGAATAACTCCGGATCGGCGCTCAGTGGTCCCGCTGCAGCCGGATATCAAAACGTACAGCAGCCAGGCGCACAATCACAATAAATGACAGGCCTATGGTCAGAGCGATAGATTCACTTTCCAGTAACCACTGGCAGATAAAGTAGAGCCAGCAACCGGCAAAGGCGATAGACGCGTAGATCTGGTCCTTGCGGAATATAAACGGCACTTCGTTGCTCAGTGTGTCTCTCAGAGCGCCGCCGAAACAGCCGGTTATTACGCCAAGCATCGAGGCGATAAACCAGGAATGGCCCAGGTCCAGCGCAAGTTGGGCTCCAAGGATGGAGAAGATGCCCAGCCCGATGGCATCGGGGAACACGATTCGCGATTCCTTCAGGCTGTGCGCGCGGCTCCAGTAGCTGAACACAATAGCCATGGCCAGAATCAGGATTGGCTGTTCCTGATGCTTGATCCAGTACAGCGGGTGATTGTCCATGATCAGATCCCGCAGGGTGCCCCCGCCCAGCGCCGTAATAAAGCCAATGGTAAATATGCCCACCGGGTCCATGTTCTTTGAGCGCGCGACAATCATGCCGGAAATGGCAAACGCGACAACGCCAATCATTTCAAGCAGGTAGATAATATCGAACATGGGCGGATCCGGGAGTCGGTAGTAACGGTGTGCGGCTGAAAAAATCCAGCGCGAAGCATAACGGAAATGGCCGGAAGATTCACCAGCGCCCGGCAGGGACAGCCCGTGTTAGACTTGCGTGCGCATTTTGAATCGCAGGTTTGCTCTGCACCGAACATGCCCCGCAAATAAAAGGCGAACAATGATCAGTATCTCTTTCAGGCAACTGGCTTTGGTCACAGTTGTTGCCCTGGCCGGCTGCAGTTCCACCGGCCCGGAAAAAGCAGAAGCACCGGCGCCGGCTGTGCGTCAGGTTACCCAGTCAGCCCATTGTGGTTTGACCGGCCCCGGACTGGCCTGGGTAGAGACTGATGAGAAACGCGAAAAGCTGCTGGATCTGGCCGGGCAGAATATGGTGACCAGCATGGTCCGAAAGGTTGACCTGAGCCGGGAACAACTGGTGTTTGTAACGCTCGGACAGAAGTCCACGGCCGGTTACAGCGTCGGGCTTGATGAATACTCTGTGGACGAGAAGAGCCTGACAATACGCATGCGGGTTCGGGAGCCCGCACCCGATGCCATGGTGGCCCAGGTAATCACCTCGCCATGCGTGGTGCTGGCGGTCAGCCCGGTGGACTGGCAGCAGGTGAAAGTTACCGGTGTCTCGGAGCAACCTCTGGTTAAATCCATGGGCCAGACGGCTGAGCCATAGAGTCAGTAAACAACCGTTGATCTTTCAGCTTTATTCCCTAAGCTATGACCCAGCTTTAACGACCAATTGCGGAGCCACGCCGTCTTATGAGCCAGCAAGACTACAACGCCGATGCCATTGAAGTTCTGAGTGGCCTTGACCCGGTACGCAAGCGCCCGGGGATGTACACCGACACCTCACGGCCCAACCACCTGGCTCAGGAAGTCATCGATAACAGCGTAGATGAAGCACTTGCCGGCCATGCACGGCGTATTGATGTGGTGCTGCACAGCGACAATTCCCTGAGTGTGGAAGACGATGGCCGGGGTATGCCGGTGGATGTTCATCAGGAACACGGCGTACCCGGCGTTGAGCTGATTCTTTCCCGGCTGCACGCCGGCGGTAAATTCTCCCAGGGCAATTACAATTTTTCCGGCGGTTTGCACGGCGTCGGGGTTTCGGTCGTTAATGCTCTGTCGACGCACCTGGAAGTTACCATCAAGCGCGGTGGCCAGGTTCACCGGATGACCTTTGCCAACGGTTACAAAGCGTCTGATCTGGAAGTGATCGACACGGTTGGCAAGCGCAACACCGGTACCCGTCTGAAGTTCACACCGGATGTCAGCTATTTCGACAGCCCCAACTTCTCGGTCAGCCGTCTGCGCCATAACCTGCGTGCCAAAGCGGTGTTGTGCCCGGGGTTGACGGTTACCTTTGTGCAGGAAAAAACCGGCGAGAAAGATGAGTGGTGTTACGAAGAAGGTCTGCGCGATTATCTGCGTACCGCCCTGGCAGACATCGAGGCGGTGCCTCTGGAGCCATTTACCGGTAGCTTTTCAGGGAACAGCGAAGCGGTGGACTGGGCCATCCAGTGGCTGCCGGAAGGCGGCGATGCGGTCCAGGAAAGCTACGTCAACCTGATCCCCACGGCCCAGGGCGGCACCCATGTTAACGGTCTGCGTACCGGCTTGTTGGAAGCCATGCGTGAATTCTGTGAATTCCGCAGCTTGTTGCCACGAGGGGTGAAGCTCTCGCCAGAGGATATCTGGGAACGGGTGGCCTATGTGCTCTCGTTCAAAATGCAGGAGCCGCAGTTCTCCGGCCAGACCAAGGAACGCCTGTCTTCCCGCGAGGCGGCCGCGTTCGTCTCGGGCGTGGTGAAAGACGCCTTCAGTCTCTGGCTGAACCAGCATACCGACATTGCCGAAGTGCTGGCCGAGCTGTTTATCAGTAATGCCCAGCGCCGGCTGCGGGCCAGCAAGAAAGTCGCCCGTAAGAAAGTCACCTCAGGCCCGGCGTTGCCCGGCAAGCTGGCGGACTGCTCCGGTGCCGATGCCAGCCGTTCAGAATTGTTTCTGGTGGAAGGGGATTCCGCCGGTGGTTCCGCCAAACAGGCCCGGGACCGCGAATTCCAGGCGGTGATGCCATTGCGAGGCAAGATTCTGAATACCTGGGAAGTGGATTCCGGCGAGATTCTCGCCTCCCAGGAAGTGCACGATATTGCCGTCGCAATCGGCGTTGACCCCAGTTCGGACAACATCGCCGGGGTGCGCTACAACAAAATCTGCATCCTGGCGGATGCCGACTCCGATGGTCTGCACATTGCCACTCTGTTGTGCGCCCTTTTCGTGAAGCACTTCCGGCCGCTGGTCGCCGCTGGTCATGTGTTTGTGGCCATGCCGCCGTTGTACCGCGTGGATATCGGCAAGGAAACGTTCTACGCCCTGGATGAGCATGAGAAACAGGGCATTGTTGATCGGCTGGCAGCGGAAAAGCGCCGGGGCAAGATCCAGGTAACCCGTTTCAAGGGTCTGGGCGAAATGAATCCGCTGCAGTTACGTGAGACCACCATGGCACCGGATACCCGAAGACTGGTGATGCTCACGCTCGAAGAAGGCGACGATACGGACGAACGGATGGACATGTTGCTGGGCAAGAAACGGGCGTCGGATCGCCGGGCCTGGTTGGAAACCTACGGCAACATGGCTGATATCGAAGTCTGATATTCTTTGTGGGTATTTAAAAAGCATTCATTATTCTTTTTAATCATTTCATGCCTTCGTTATTCTGCCAGTTTTAAGATCGGATGATCGTTGACTATGGAATGGCAAGGCTGGTTTTCACTGGGGCTGGCAGTAGCCGCCCTCCTGCTCATGAGTTTCGGGCGCTTCGCTCCCCATATCGTGATGATGGCGGTGCTGGTGGTGCTCAGCGCTACCGGCATCGTGGGGCCGGAGCTGGCCCTGGCAGGTTTCAGTAATCCTGGCCTGATTACCGTTGTGGCCCTGTTTGTGGTGGCAGCCGGGGTTCATCATTCCGGCGGCGTGGATCTGCTGGTGCATTACCTGCTTGGCAACCCCCGTACCGTGCGCCGTGCCCAGGCCAGAATTGCTCTGCCGGTTACCCTCCTCAGTGGCTTCATGAATAATACTCCCGTTGTCGCCACCATGATTCCCGCCGTGCACGTATGGTCCCGCAAGATAGGAATCTCTTCCTCCAAGCTGATGATCCCGCTCAGCTACGCCGCGATTCTGGGCGGCTCTCTCACCATGATCGGCACCAGCACCAATCTGGTGGTTAACGGCCAGTACCAGCAACTGACCGGCAGTGACGGCTTCTCCATCTTTGCCATTACCGCGGTGGGGCTTCCGGTGGCGATCATTGGCGTTACTGCCATGCTGCTGTTTCTGCCCCGGTGGCTGCCAGACCGCAAAGACCAGCAGAAGTTCGGATCGGTCAAGGAGTTCACGCTGGAAGTCGCTGTGGCCCAGGACGGACCGCTGGTCGGCAAGTCGGTTGGTGAGGCCGGGCTGCGGGAGCTTGATCGTTTGTACTTGGTTGAAATCGAGCGCAATGGCAGCGTGGTGACGGCAGTGCCCTCTGAGGAACGGCTTCGGGGAGGGGACCGGTTGGTGTTTGCCGGCGATACCCAGGCCATTTCCGATCTTTTGCGCATCAACGGCATTGTGCCTTCTGTGCATGATGATGAACCCGCGCTGAGTAAAGACCGTGCCGAGCGCCGTCTGGTGGAGGCGGTGCTTTCCCCGCAATCGGATGTGCTGGGCCAGACCATTCGTGATGCACGGTTCCGGGATCGTTACGGTGCCGTGGTGCTGGCGGTGGCCCGGGGTGGTGAGCGTGTACCCGGCAACCTGGGCAATATTCGTCTGCGCACCGGCGATGTGCTTTTGCTGGAAGCGCGGCCGGCCTTTGTCAGCCGGCAGCGTTATAACAAGGATTTTCTGCTGATTAACGATCTCGATACGGAAGCCCCGAGGCATGACCGGGCCTGGCTTTCCTGGGGTATTCTGCTGGTGCTGGTCGGGCTCGCCGCCTTTGGCGTCATGTCGATGCTCAATGCCGCTCTGGTTGGCGCGGCCCTGGTGATTCTCACCGGCTGCTGCTCTGTCGGCCAGGCCCAGAAGGCGGTGGATGTGCCTGTGGCGCTTACTATTGCCGCCTCCTTTGCGCTGGGTGGCGCGCTCGAGCAAACCGGCGCTGCGGCCTATCTGGCCGAGGGCGTTGTCAGCTTCAGTGGCGGCAATGTGTTGCTGGCCCTGGCCCTGGTCTACCTGGTTGTGTCGGTACTGACCGAAATGCTGACCAACAACGCCACAGCCATATTGATGGTGCCGGTGGTGCTGTCGTTGACGACCGCCATGGGAATCGATGCCGAGCCATTCATGATTGCCATCATGATGGCCGCCTCAGCCAGTTTTGCCACGCCCCTGGGCTATCAGACCAACATGATGGTGCTGGGGCCGGGTGGCTACCGGTTCGCGGATTTTGTGAGGGTGGGGCTGCCGATGAATGTGCTGACCGGGGTGGCCAGTATCGGAGTGATTGCTCTGGTTTATGACCTGGTGCCGGCCTTTTAACGTCCGGTAGTGCCCGTCGGGCTGTTCGCCAGAATATCGCAGCACAGAACCCGGAGTTGGTCCCCATGCTGATACGCCAGTGACAGCGTGACACACATATAGGCCCCGGTTACGCACAGATAGGGGGCGGTGACCTGCAGGGTGTCTGGCTGGGCCAGCGCCTCCCGGAGGTATTGCTGCCGGTACCAGTCTGCGCTGACGGTACTTTCCAGTGGCCGGAAGCGGGGATCCTGATTGCGCTCCGCAGTGTCTGACACCAGGGTGTCTTCGATCTGGATGCCGTTGCTATCCACCAGGTAACAGCGGGAAACGGCGGGGTTTTCCAGAAGTTCAGTGCAGGCCTGTTTCATGCCTGCGTTCTCTTGCAGGCGTTGCACTGTTCGCTCGAAGGGTGAAGAAAATGCGTGGGTCAGCTGCTTTCCCGGATCCCGTATCAGCTGTTTGTAATACTTGTACTCTTCCAGCAGCTCGTCCAGATCAGTTTGTGCCTGCGACAGGGTTTCGAGCTCCAGCGAGGGCTTTCTGAAATAGAAACCCTGGACGAAGTCGACGCCTGCATCGATGGCAATCATTGCCTGGTCGCGGGTTTCCACGCCTTCCAGCAGTACCAGACAGCCTGATTGGTGCAGCAGGGTTACCATGCCATTGAGAATCTGCCTGGCTTTTCGGTCTTCGGTCGCACGGTTCAGCAGTGCCCGGTCGAGCTTTACGATATCCGGAGACAGGTTCCAGATGCGTTCAAAGTTGGAGTGGCCGGCACCGAAATCGTCGATTGCTGTCAGGCAGCCGAGCCGACGGTAATAGGCCACGGCTTCCCGGAGCCGGTCGGCATCGTCGGTCGGTTGTTCAACAATTTCGATAACAATTCGATGGGGCGGCAGCCCGGTTTTTTCCAGCAAGTGACCAAAAAAAGAGTCGGTCTGGGTGCCGGATGTAACCACCTGCGGCGACACGTTTAGAAAGAGCCAGTTCAGCTGATCCTTGATGCCGCTGTAATTCTGTATATGAAGATAGCGGCAGAGACGGTCAAGCAGCAGGTTTTCGGCGTGAGAATCCGGTAGTTCGAAAAGCTGAAGCGGCGGCACCATGCACTGGTCTGTGTCGAAGGCCCGGATGAGGGCTTCATAGCCGATGGTGCGCTTGTGAGACAGACTGTAGATCGGTTGCAGTGCAGTGCGCAGGGTCAGTCCGCGAAAGTCGGCAGTCCAGCCCTTGTCCTGCTGATTAAGCATGGGGGAAAGCAGCTCTACTTCCGGCGCCGGCATGGTATCTGGGAGGTTTCGGGACATAGACAACTCTGGATCTTTAAACGAACTCATCGACAGTTTATCGCACGCGGATAAGCCGCCGAACTGTTTGTCAGAGTGCCGTATTCCCTGGCACCGGTGCCTGTATCTCAAGGCGGCGTCTGGTTCAGGTCAGGCAGATTGCCAAAAATAAGCCGACATTTCCACTTTTACCGTAGTTGGCATGCCGGGAAGGTGGAGGTTTTTTGGGAAGAGTGCTGAAAAATTGCCCCCGGTCAGGTCGGGGGCAATAGTCGATCAGTTGTTGCTTGGTACGGCAATGGATTCGTCGAATTCCAGTTCCATGTCATTTCCTCTTGGTCACTGAGTCCCCCGAAGGGGCTGGTTAATTTATGCCCTAATTCTATTCTGTTGATGAGTTTCGACAATCCGTAGAACCGCATATGACGGGTCTGTGAGCCCTTCTGCTTGATCAGAAATTTTGATGGTGGTCTGCAAAACATTCAGGTTTGATGAAAACCGGGCTACCTCTAGACTGTTGATAACGTTAGAGGGAGCGTAAGCCATCCGGGAGAGTCAAAAGTTATGGCGTTGAGGAATACCGAGGTCCGTTATGGCTGGCTGGCCATTGTTATGCACTGGTTGGTGGCAGTCGCCGTTTTCGGGCTTTTTGGCCTGGGTTTCTGGATGGTCGATCTGTCCTACTATGATGACTGGTATCGCCAGGCACCGGACATTCACCGGAGTATCGGCATTCTGCTTTTCATCACCGTTGTGTTTCGTCTGGTTTGGAAGTTGCTCAATCCCTCTCCGCGGCCACTGCCGAATCATAAGCGCTGGGAAGTGTTGTCAGCTCACATTGCTCACTGGTTGCTGTATCTGTTGATGTTCGTGGCCATGGTCAGTGGGTACCTGATATCAACCGCGGATGGATCATCAATCAGCGTGTTCGGGATGTTTGAGGTCCCATCCGTGACTGGCCAGATAAAAGGTATGGAAGACACCGCCGGCTTCGTCCACTACTGGAGCACCTGGGCATTAGTGGCTCTGGCGGGGGTGCACACCCTCGGGGCGTTTAAGCACCATGTTTTTGACCGCGACGAGACGTTGTTGAGGATGCTCGGCAAACCCTGAGCGGCTGCAGCCACTATCTGAATTATCGAGACAATCTGTAAAGGAGAAAACCATGAAAAAAGTATTGCTTGCTTCCGCCGTATCTCTGGCTCTGGCCGGTGCCGCTCACGCGGACGAGCATAGCGGAACCTATGCTTTTGATAACAAGGACACGCATCAGTTCATCACCTTCAAGATTTCCCATCTTGGCTACAGCTGGCTGTACGGTCGCTTCAACGACTTTGATGGCCAGTTCCAATATGATGCCGACAATCCCGAGAACAGCTCGGTTTCGGTCACCGTTGACACCGCCAGTATTGATTCCAATCACGCTGAGCGTGATAAGCACCTGCGCAGCGAAGATTTCCTGTATGTGAGCGAGTTTCCCGAAGCGACTTTCAAGAGCACGCGGGTTGTTGTGGACGAAGAAGGGGAGGCCGATATTATCGGTGATCTGACGCTTCGTGGTGTGACCCGTGAAATCACCCTGGACGCCGAGATGCTCGGCCACGGTGAAGATCCCTGGGGTGGCTACAGAATGGGCTTCGAGGCAGAAACCGAGCTTCGTCTGAAGGATTTTGATATCCCGATGGACCTGGGCCCGGCTTCAGAAACCGTGGAGCTTGAGATATCTGTCGAAGGTATCCGGCAGTAAAAATCCGGGAAACGATTCCGGGCCTATACCCGGAATCGTTCTGTCTGCGTTTTCAGCTCTGTGGCATAACCATCCAGTGATTTGCTGATTCCATCAATTGCCCTCGAGCGCTCTGCTCCCTCGGAGGCCAAGTCGTTGATCTCTGTAATGCTGCGATTGATTTCATCGACAACTTGCGTTTGCTCTTCTGTGGCCGACGCCACACTGGTGTTTACATCGGTGATGTTGCTGATGGCTTCCAGGATAGACTGAAGTTCCTGTTCGGCTTCGGATGCCATGTGCTCTGTTTCCGAAGCCTCCTTGCTGCCGCTTTCCATAATATTCACAACATTCGACACACCGCTCTGTAGCGACGTAATCATGGCTTGAATATCTTCAGTGGACTGCTGGGTGCGTTGTGCCAGTGTCCTTACCTCGTCGGCGACAACGGCGAATCCGCGGCCCTGCTCACCAGCTCTTGCCGCCTCAATGGCAGCGTTGAGTGCCAACAGGTTCGTCTGGTCGGCAACGCCACGAATAACATCAAGAACCGAGGTAATATTGTCGGAGTCCTCCGACAATTTCCGGATTGCTTCGACCGCCCTGGAAATCTGCGCGGCCAGCCGATGAACCTGCTGTGACGAGTTCTTGATGATCCGGGCGCTGTTGTTGGCTTTGGAGTCCGCGTCGCGGGTAAGTTCCGCTGCCCGGGAGGCATTCCCGGCCACCTCCTCAATGGCGCTTTGCATCTGGTTGATGGCGGTTGCCACCATGGCAATCGAATCGGTCTGTCGGCCCACGCCCTCATTGTTGTCTTTTGCGGCAGATGCAAGTTCACGGGCGCCGGAGCCCAGGTCCCTGCTGAGGGTTTGAATGGAACCGATCATGCTCTGAAGGTTTTCCAGCACCTGGTTGAAGCTGCTGGCCAGCAGGCCAAGGTCATCTTCTACGGTAATCGGAATGCGTTGGGTCAGATCGCCTTCACCCTGGGCAATATCGTCCAGCTGTTGGCGCAAGGCTGCAATCGAGCGGATAATCAGTTTCATGAATACGAGAAACAGTACAATGCTTAGTATAATCGCGAGCACTGTCAGTGTCAGGACGGTGGCTGAACTGGTCTGGGCTTCCGAAGATGCCTCTGCTGCACGCTGTTGTGCCTGCTCATCGGCGTGAGCCCCCGCGTTGTCATAAAAGCTTCTCAGCTGATCGAACCGTTCGGAGGTTTCCCCGTTGGCCAGTTGCCTTGCCTGCTCCGGATTGCCATTGTTTGCAAGTTGTATCACCCGTCGAGCGGATTGTTCCCATCGATCAAATGCCTGAGCGAACCCTTCAGCTTCTGCCGATATACCAGTACCGCTCAAACGCTCAACGCTTTCTTCGAAGCGTGTTCGGGCTTGTTCGGTGTTTTCGTTAAAGGAATCCTGAGCAGCGGCGGTATCTTCGTTATTGAAGGCATGGTCAAGCAGGCTCTTTTGCGCAACGAGAGCCTGGTAAAGATCCCGATCACCATTGAGTATTTCGCTGACAGACGGCAGGTAGGTTGTGGTGACCTGATTCGTGTGGGATGCCAGGTTTCTGGTCGTGCTAACACTGAAGATGCCGACGACAATCAGTGCAATGGCGGTAATAGCGAAGGGCAGGGCAATCTTGGTACGTAATCCCAGGCTGTTCAATGTGGCCATCCTGTGCTCCCCGATTTTATTGTTTTTGCTACGTAAATGTAGCAGTGATCGGGGGAAAAGGGGAGCGGATTGTGCGGGGATGGGGTGGAGGGTTTGTCAGTTGCGCTGACGGCTGGCGCTGCTCACTTGGTCATCGGTCCGGCAAAGATGGCGCTGCCTGAGAAACTGGCCGCCAAAGATCACAATCCAGATCAGAACCCCCGCCCACAGATAAGGCTCGGCCACCTGGAGGGTGCCGCTGATGGCAAATTCCACCAGTAGCATCAGAGCCACTGCCAGAAAGGCGTTGACCACGGCTGTGACCATTGCATGCCCGCAAGCTTTAAGATTGGGTTTCATAGGTTTCCGCTAATTGAGGATAAACAACGGCGATCTATTCACTCCTTGCAGAGTACGGCGCCCCCGGTTGTGGCTCTATTCGGGAATTCCGCTATTGGAAATTGGTGTATCCGCGCCCGCGTCCATATAATGGGTGCCACCAGGCCACGGTCTCTCCGGGCTGCGGCGTCTGACAACAGGCACCGTATTTCATTCAGGCATTCAAGGCAAAGGGGCATTCATGCCAGAGTTTCAGACAACGGATGAAGGTTTCGAACGGGTATCGTTGCGGGATTACACCGAAAAAGCCTACCTCGATTATTCCATGTACGTCATTCTGGACCGGGCCCTGCCCAATGTGGGTGATGGTCTGAAACCGGTTCAGCGGCGCATTGTGTACGCCATGTCAGAGCTTGGGCTGAAGTCGACCTCCAAGTACAAGAAGTCTGCCCGTACGGTGGGTGATGTGCTGGGTAAATTTCACCCCCATGGCGACAGTGCCTGTTACGAAGCCATGGTGCTGATGGCCCAGCCATTCTCCTACCGTTACCCGCTGGTGGACGGCCAAGGCAACTGGGGCTCGCCGGATGATCCCAAATCCTTTGCCGCCATGCGTTACACCGAATCCCGTCTGGCGCCGTTTGCCGAGGTATTGCTGGGCGAGCTGGGGCAGGGCACCGCTGACTGGGTGCCCAACTTTGACGGCACCATGGAAGAGCCGTCAGTGCTGCCAGCCCGGTTGCCGCACGTGCTGCTGAATGGCACCACAGGTATTGCCGTGGGCATGGCCACCGACATTCCACCTCACAACGTGAAGGAAGTGACAGCGGCTTGTATAAGGTTGCTCGACGATCCCGCAGCCTCGGTTGATCAGTTGTGCGAACACGTTAAAGGCCCGGATTTCCCGACCCTCGCCGAAATTATCACCCCGCGCAAAGACATCCAGAAGATGTATGAAACCGGCCGTGGCTCCCTACGCATGCGGGCGCGCTGGATTCGGGAAAGTGGCGAAGTAGTGGTTACAGATCTGCCGCACCAGGTGTCCGGCAACCGGGTTCTGGAGCAGATCGCCCAGCAGATGCAGACGAAAAAACTGCCGATGGTGGCCGATCTGCGGGATGAATCAGACCACGAAAACCCCACTCGTCTGGTGATTGTGCCGCGCTCGAACCGGGTGGATCTGGATGGCCTGATGGCACACCTGTTTGCCAGCACCGATCTGGAGAAAACCTACCGGGTGAATATCAACGTCATCGGTAACGATGGCCGGCCCGGGGTGAAAGGCCTGGTAGAGATCCTGACGGAATGGCTGGCCTTCCGTAAGAACACGGTGACCCGCCGTCTTCAGCACCGTCTGGATAAAGTGCTGGCCCGGCTGCACCTTCTGGAAGGCCTGTTGGTTGCCTACCTGAACATTGATGAAGTTATCGAGATCATCCGTTACGAAGACAAGCCCAAGACCGAGCTGATGACCCGGTTCGGCCTGTCGGCAGAGCAGGCCGAAGCGATCCTGGAACTGAAGCTGCGGCATTTGGCCAAGCTCGAAGAAATGAAAATTCGCGGCGAGCAGGATGAGCTTTCTGCGGAGCGTAACGAGCTGCAGACTATTCTGGGGTCTGAGGATCGGTTGCGGGAGCTGATCAAGACCGAGTTACAGCAGGATGCCGAGACCTTCGGAGACGACCGCCGTTCGCCGATTGTTGAGCGTCAGGAAGCGCGGGCTTTCCGTGAAAGCGACCTCCTGTCGAATGATCCGGTGACCATTGTGCTCTCGGACAAAGGCTGGGTACGTGCCGCCAAGGGCCACGATATTGATCCGGCCGGGCTGAATTACAAATCCGGTGATCGTTTCGCACTGGCGGCCCGGGGCCGCAGCAATCAGCAGGCAATTTTCCTGGATTCCACCGGCAGGGCCTACGCACTCATGGCCCATACTCTGCCGTCGGCCCGAGGGCAGGGCGAACCCCTGACGGGCAGAATCAATCCACCTTCCGGAGCGACGTTCTCCGGCCTGGTGACGGGCAAGCCGGAGCGTAAAGTGCTGCTGGCAACCGACGCCGGTTATGGCTTTGTTACCGCTCTGGATAACATGATCAGCAAGAACCGCGCTGGCAAGGCCATGGTGACGGTTCCCAAAGGAGCCCACCTTCTGCCGCCGGTGATGGTGCCCGAGACAACCGCAACACTGTATATCGCCTCGGTGTCCAACGAGGGCCGAATGCTGGTGTTCCCGCTGTCTGAATTGCCGGAACTGGCCAAAGGCAAAGGCAACAAGATGTTGAGCATTCCCGCAGCCCGGGTGCAGAACCGGGAGGAATACGTGGTGGCTCTGACCGTATTCGGCGCAGACGATCAACTGGAAATACAGGCTGGCAAGCGCAAGCTGGGGCTGCGCTTCAGCGACCTGGAACATTATCTGGGCGAACGTGGCCGGCGTGGGCACAAGCTGCCCCGTGGCCTGCAGCGAGTGGATGCGATTGATGTCATACCCTCGGCGGCCCGTGCCCAGGAAGAGGAGAATGCGGACAGTGAGTGAACTGGTACTGATTAATGTGTCCGGGCGTGACAAGCCCGGGCTGACGTCGGAAATCACCGGCATTATGGGGCAATACGATGTCCGCATTCTGGATATCGGCCAGGCGGTGATTCACGATCACCTGACCTGGGGGATTCTGATCGAGATTCCGGACGAGTCACGCTCTTCACCGGTTATCCGGGACCTGCTGTTCCGCCTGCACGCGCTGGACCTGCAGGTGCGCTTTGCGCCCATCACCGAGCGGGAGTATCAGGCCTGGGCAGAGGGCCGCAACCGGGCCTGTTACATCGTTACCCTGCTGTCACGGGACATCAAGGCTGAACAGATTGCCCGGGTTTCGGCGATTACCGCCCGCCATGGCCTGAATATCGATAATATCACCCGGCTTTCGGCGAGGCCTTCGCTCAATCCGTCTGACAACCGCATTGCCTGTGTGGAATTTTCCGTGCGCGGCACACCAACAGATCTGGAGCAACTGCGGGCGGATTTCCTGCATATTGCCGGGGAAATGAACGTCGACATTGCCTTCCAGGAAGATTCCATTTTCCGTCGTAACCGCCGGCTGGTGGTGTTCGACATGGATTCCACACTGATTGAAGCGGAAGTGATTGACGAGCTTGCCCATGAGGCCGGCGTCGGCGATCAGGTGGCAGAGATAACCGAAAGGGCCATGCAGGGCGAACTGGATTTCAACCAGAGCTTCGCCGAGCGTCTGGCGCTGCTCAAAGGCCTTGATGAGTCCGTGCTGGAAGGCATTGCCAACCGGCTACGCATGACCGAAGGAGCGGAACACCTGATTCTCAGCCTGAAGGCACTGGGATACCGGACGGCGATTCTGTCGGGCGGATTTACCTATTTCGCCCGTCACCTTCAGCGCAAACTGGGCATTGATTATATCTACGCTAACGAACTGGAGATTGTCGACGGCAAGGTGACCGGCGAGGTACAGGGGCAGATCGTAGATGGTCAGCGAAAAGCCGAGTTGTTGCTGGAAATTGCAGAAAACGAGCATATTTCCCGAGAGCAGGTGATTGCCGTGGGTGATGGCGCCAACGATCTGCCGATGCTCAGTCAGGCCGGTCTGGGTGTGGCGTTCCGGGCCAAGCCGCTGGTGAAGGAATCAGCAAGGCACTCTATTTCCACTCTGGGACTGGATGCCATTCTCTATCTGATCGGGTTCCGTGAAAGCGAAACCAATCAGGCTCTTTAACCGGCGCTGCTGGCAACAAAAAAGGCGAGACCGTTGTGGGCTCGCCTTTTTTGTTGCTGCCGGATGAAGGCTCAGTTTTCGCTGAAGTCGTAGTTCATCTCCGGCACCGGCGCCTGCAGGTAATAACCCTGTATGTAGTTGACGCCAGCCTGCCACAGTGTGGCCAGTACGCTGGCGCTTTCCACCAGCGGGATGATGGTCAGCTTGCCGGATGTTTGCAGGCTTTTTACCATTTCCTTGACCTGCTGCTTGGCCTCTTCGTTCTTCTGAAGCTCTTCGGTGAAAGAGCCGTCAATCTTCACGTAATCGGCATCAATATGCTTGAGCGTGTTGAACGGATTGAGGGCACAACCGAACTGGGAGATAGAGACCTTACAGCGCAATTCATGCACGGCTTTGGTGAAATCTTTGGCCTGCTTCATATGATTGTTGGCGTCGCCTTCCCGGATCTGGAAAATCAGGGAATCGCCAGGCAACCGTGCCGCTTTGAGGGCAACGCTGAGCCAGGGGGTAAAGGTCTTGTCCTGAAGTGTTTCCGGGGTGATGTTCAGGAACATCCGGGTGTCGTGGCCCCGTGACCGATGGCTGGCCAATTGCTTGATGGTCTGCAGGATAACCCAGCGGTCGATCTTGATGGTCGTTTCGCTCGGGCCTATCGGCGGCAGAAAATCATAAGGCGAGACTTCCTGATTGTCTTTATCGAGCATGCGGACGAAAGCCTCGTAGTGCTCTTCATCCTCGCCCCGCAGATTGATCACAGGCTGGAACAGCAGGCGGAAGCGGTTCTCGTCGAGTGCTTTCTGAATGGCCTCTGCGGAGTTGTTTTCGTCCAGCGCTTCGTAGTCCGCCGGGTTGTAAACCAGTACGCCGTTGCCCTGGCTGCCGCCTTCCTGCTTTTTCACCTCTGCCGAGGCGGTATGGGCCCGGCCCATCAAATCTTCAGCCTTGGGCGAGTTTTCAGTGATGGCGGCCACGCCAATAGAAACCGTCAGTGGTACGGTGTGGCCATTGATGTCGAACAGGTGGTCTTCCACGGCTTTGCGGACCTGCTCGCACTGCTGCTCCATGGCTTTCTCATCACAGGGCAGGCACATCATGCAGAAGGCATCATCACTGAGGCGTGCCAGCGTCATGTTGTCGCCCGCCTGTTCGCGTAACAGGCTGGCCAGGTCTCCGAGCAGGAGATCTGCGCCGGAAATACCGACCCGGGTTTTCATGGTCAGGAAATTGTCCAGCGCAATGTAGGCGAGGGCGCCGGTCTGGTTGTTCTTGCCGGCTTCGGCGATCGCTTTGCCCAGAGCGTCCATCAGGTACTGGCGGTTATACAGGCCGGTGAGAAGATCCTGGCTGCTGATCTCGTGGAGCTTCTCTTCAAGTTCGGCATCGGAATGCTCGGTTTGCAGTACGATCTGCGTGCAAGCCTCGCCATCAAAGGTGGCGGCGGATGCGGATATGGTGACGTCTATTTCCTGATCATCACTGCGCCGTGCCGTGCAGTTCAGCGTCATGCCATCCTCGCCCTTGCTGGCAAAGGCTTTCATGAACTCCTTGTACTTTTCCTGGCTTTCCGGAGTCAGGGTGTCGAGTACCGGGATGCAGATCAGCTCATCGATATCGTCGTATCCAAGCAGTTCCATATAGGACTGGTTGGCGTAGATGTGCATGCCGTCATTGATGTAGGCAATAGCGTCTTTGGAGCTTTCCAGTAGTAACTGGCAGCGTTGTTCGGCTTCCCGGAGGTGGGATTCCAGAACACGGCGCCGGCGGCGCTCATCCAGGGCTGCCAGCTCCCTTTTGGCGACCAGCACCAGCAGATCCGAATATTCGTAAGGTAACGCATCCTGCGCGCCCGCACGAATGATGCCCACGGTACGTTCCCGGTCATAGGTTTCGGTAAGCAGTATGACCGGAATGTCCTTGTCCATGCGCTTGATCATGGCGAGGGCGTTGTCAGGGCCGAATTCCTGATCAACATCCCGGGCCAGCAGCAGATCCCAGGTTGACGTCTTCAGGGCTTCTTCCAGATCTTCTTCGGACGTTATCCGGTGTGCTCTGGTGGCCCGGCCTGCATTACGCAACAGGCTGACGACAGATTCCGCATCATTCTGGGAGGGGTCGAGAATCAACAGATGTACGGTGGTCTTATTTTTCTGCATTCGAAAGAGGTCTCATGATGCCGTGAATGCTCTTCGCCGGCACTCCGCTATGAAAGTTCATACTATTAGCTATGATGCAGGGCTTGGCGGCCGATAACAACCGGGTGTGTCACAACGACGGCCATAGCGAATCAAACTCATCGTCCGTGGTACCGCCGCTGCCGGACTGAGTTTTTGCCAGGCCGGACAATACCTGTGAATTGTGAAGCTTCAGTTCAAACTGGCTGATGCTGCCGGTAGCCGATACTTTCTTCAGAAGCTGACCCTGATCCTCACAACCATCGTGTAACAGTGAAATGCGATGGCCGGTCTGAAACGGCATTCGTGGTGTCACCAGGGTGGCGGCCTGGTTCACTACATTGATTTCCGGCAGCAGCAGGCCCCGCAGATATTCACTGCTGTTGCCGACTTTCTGGATCAGGCGAACAGCACAGGGCGCAGCGCTGGGGGCGAGCAACTCAATGCCTGCCTGCGTGCCCTGATTCTTGATCTGGCGTAGCCACCTGACCACTGCAATGCTCCACGGGTGTGAACTCTGTTCACGCACGCCCAGGATCTCTCCGGCCTGGAGGGAGGCCGGTATATCCTGCTCCCAGGCCACACAGTAGCCGCCGGGGCTGGTGTTTATCAGCAGGGCATGATGTGACCGGGGGCGATTCCGGTGAGCCTGGGTGGTTGCCTGGTTGCCGGCGCCGCTGCGGAAAGTAATGGGGCCTTCACTGGTATGGATCCGGTCTTCGCTGGGGTCGACATCGTGGGCCTGCGACCAGGCGTCCTGTTGTCTGTTGGCTCGTTTGATGAACAGGTTTTCCTGCTCATGGTGGTTGCTTTCGTTGCCTTCGAGAAATTCGGAGAAGGTTTTCTGTCCGGACACGAAGTAATGGGTTGCGCTTAACCCCACGCAAATCTCCAGAGAACCCTGGCTGGAAATCCGGTTGAAGTTGCGCTTGGCCAGGATGCCCAGAGCCTGATTCAGATGCATCAACAGTGTGTCGCTGACATTGCCGGGAATGTTCAGCGGTGTCTGGTCAGGCTGGCGGTTATGTCTGGTCTGCAACAGCTCCGAAAGGTGGCCTGCGAGTGCTGTGGTGTCGAATCCGTAGCTGTCGTCTTCCGGAGCTTCGTCCTGCAGGCTGCGGTAAACGGGTGGTTTGTCCTGCTCCGGGTTGATGATAAACAGGCTCTCGGTGCTTGTGTCGGGACCGCAGTGGCAGTGTGGAGTCCAGGATTCGAACAGTTCATACACCTGCGTCAGTTCATTCTGACGGAGTTGGTTCGGCCGCGAGCAGCCCAGCAGAAGAACCCGTTTATAGCTGTCTGCAATGGTGCTTGAGCGCTGGTGCGTCAGGGCGCTGTCTTCCACGTCCTGTCCGGCAAGATTGTTATGCCAGGCGAAAAGGAACAGTTGATGGCAGTCGAGCCAGCTTCGGCGCGGGCTTGGGCAATACAGCTGGTGTGAACGAAGAATAGTTGCGCCCAGTTCGGAAATGATCCGGTGGGTGGCGGTGGATACATGGCGTCTGTGTTTGTCCAGACCGCCGTTATCCAGATACTCAAGCAGGCACAGTTTGTAACCACTGGCCAGATGCAGTTGCAGGGCTTGAGTCAGATTGGCGATCTTGCGCTGCTTCTCGGGCAGGGCAATGGCAAGGCCAAGGAAGTGTCGGGACAGCTCGTTACAGACAAAGTGGATCTGCTCCCTTATGGCCTCCAGGAACAGCATCCGCTGTTGTGGCGGCAGGAACACCTGATTCAGTTCGAGAATGGCATGGTACAACTGGCGCGAAGCTTCGCCGATGTTGACCATGGGCAGCTGCTTGGTCCACAGGCGGAACGCCTTGGGCGTGGTCTCACAAAAGGACAGGCTTGCCGTCCTTTGCTCCGGCACCTCAAGGTCTGGTTTTACAAAGTTGCCTTCCATGTTTCAGCGCCAATGTCCGGACGGCACGTACACAGGCTTGAAATACATGCCGTAATTGTTGATAAGTGTCTGATTTCAGGATAGCAAAACCGCCCTGAAAAGCGAGCAGGCCAACCATCTAAAGAATCGGGGTCTTGCTGGCGGCTCCCGGCAATTCTCTGACCAGCCTGGGGACAAGAAAGCCCGGCAATTGTGTCATCAGCTCGTGAACGATTGCCTTCGCGCGATCATCGCTGACGGCAAAGTGATGGGCCCCCCGGACCGGATCGAAAGCATGCAGATAATAGGGCATAACGCCCGCCTCGAACAGGGTCTCGCTCAGCCTCGCCAGAGTTTTGCTGGAATCATTGACGCCTTTGAGAATAACGCTCTGGTTGAGCAGGGTCACTCCCGCCTCCCGTAGCCGGTTGAAGGCATGGCGAGTGGCCTGGTCAATCTCGGCAGGATGATTCACGTGCACCACCAGGATTTTCTGCAGCCGGCTTTCACTCAACCAGGCGATCATCTCATCATTGACCCGTTGGGGGATCACCACCGGCAACCGGGAATGTATCCGCAGCCGGCGCAGGTGGGGCACTGAGTCGAGCAGGCTTGCCCACTGTGCCAGCAGCCGGTCATTCACTGATAACGGATCGCCACCACTGAAAATCACTTCGTTGATCTCCGGGCTTGAGTTCAGTGCTTCGATGACCTCCCGGCGATCGTCCGGCCCCAGCCGGTGTGAGGCATAGGGAAAGTGGCGCCGGAAACAGTAACGGCAGTTGATGGCGCACTGGCCAGTCACCATCAGCAGGGCCCGACTGCGGTATTTGCGGATCAGCCCGGTGGTCTGAATGGCGCCGTCTTCCTCCAGGGGGTCGGTGACAAAACCGGGCGCCTCTTCGGTTTCTTCTGTCAGCGGCAGCACCTGACGCAACAGGGGATCGTCGGGATCGCCTGGCTGCATTCTCCGGACAAACGGTTCCGGAACGCGAATCGGAAACAGCTGATGGCCTGCTTGCGCACCGCTCAGCCAGCGACCGGCAGGCAGGTCCAGACGGCTGAGCAACTGCTCGGGGCAGGTGATGGAGTCGCTGAGGATGCGCTGCCAGTCCTGTTCCCGGGCGGGTATATGAAGCGTCGCGCTGACAGTGGCACTTTGAGGGCTCACATCACGGGCTTCTATACGGGCGGGGGTTCGCTGTATCATAGCGACTTTTGACATTTTAACGACATTACGTCAGGTGAACATTTCATGGCTTCATATTCTACCAACGAATTTCGCGGCGGTCTCAAGGTTTTGCTGGACGGTGATCCGTGCATCATGCTGGAAAACGAATTCGTCAAGCCCGGCAAGGGCCAGGCGTTCAACCGCGTGAAACTGCGTAACCTGATGACCAATCGGGTCTGGGAGCGCACCTTCAAATCCGGTGAAAGCCTTGAGGCGGCCGATGTGGTCGAGCTGGAAATGGAATACCTGTATTCCGATGGCGAGTTCTGGTATTTCATGCTGACCGACGGCTCCTTTGAGCAGTATCCGGCGAGTGAAAAGGCAGTTGGTGATACCGTGAAATGGCTCAAGGAGCAGGAAGTCTACACGGTTACTCTGTATAACGACGCACCTCTGAGCGTGACACCACCGAATTTTGTCGAACTGGAAGTGGTTGATACCGATCCGGGCATGAAAGGCGATACTGCGCAGGGTGGCTCCAAACCCGCCACTCTGACCACCGGTGCGGTGGTGAACGTGCCACTGTTCATTACGATCGGTGAAATCCTGAAAGTGGACACCCGTACCGGTGACTATGTCAGCCGCGTCAAGAACAGCTGATCTGTTCTGATGTCTACCGCTTCTGGCTGGCATCCTACAGCCTCCCGGGAAGCACTGAAAAGCCGCGCACAGCAATTGCAGTATGTGCGCGGCTTTTTTGCGCAGCGCGGCGTGCTGGAGGTCGAAACCCCGGTGCTCGGGCGCCATGGTGTGACCGACGTTAACCTGGAGGGAATCCCCGCCCAGGTCGGGATTGATGGCGTCGGGAACGGTTGGCTGCAGACTTCCCCGGAATATCACATGAAGCGGTTGCTCGCTGCCGGCTATGGGTCGATTTTCCAGATAGCCCGGGTTTTCCGCAATGGTGAAAGGGGGCGTCGCCATAATCCGGAATTTTCCATGCTGGAATGGTACCGGGAAGGTTTCGATGATTCTGAGCTGTTGGCGGAAGTTGCCCAACTTGTTTGTGGCTGGCTGAACTGTGAATGGCCAGATGTCCTGTCCTATCGCGAAGCTGTGAAGCGTTCGGCCGGCTTCGACCCGATGACCATCACCGATCAGGATTTGAGTCGGTACTGCCAGCAATGGCTGGAACCGGAGCAATTGGCCGGGCTGGGGCGTGATGGCTGTCTGGATCTGGTGATGAGCTTTCGGGTAGAGCCGGAGCTGGGGCTGGAAAAGCCCGTGTTTATCACCCGATATCCGGCTTCACAGGCAGCATTGGCGAAGGTTTCAATGGAGGATGGCTATGCGGTCGCCCACCGGTTTGAACTTTACAGCCAGGGCCTGGAATTGTGTAACGGCTACTGGGAATTGACCGATTCCGAGGAACAGCGTCGGCGTTTTGCTGAAGATAATCGCCAGCGAAAGGCAGCTGGTAAGCCGCAAATGGCGGTTGATCAGGCTTTTCTCGATGCGCTGGATGCCGGCCTGCCCGAATGCGCGGGCGTGGCGCTCGGGCTGGATCGCCTGCTGATGCTGAAGCTGGGTGCGAGCAGTATTGAAGAAGTTCTGGCGTTTCCGACAGAGCGGGCCTGAGGACTCAGGTCCCGCTGGTGTTCGCCGTTCCGAAAGCTTCCCCCAACTGTACGTTCTTGCCGGCAACCTGTTCGGCATTCCATTGCACCGCGTTTTCGGGCATGACTGCAATCACGGTGGAGCCGAGCCGGAAACGCCCCATTTCTTCCCCTTTCTCGAAATACACGGCATCATTACCACTGTATTGCCAGTGGCTGACCTGCTGCGGGTTGGGGGCGACCACGCCGGCCCAGGTGGTTTCCACGCTGCCGACGATCATGGCACCTACCAGCACCAGTGCCAGCGGGCCTGCTTCGGTGTCGAACAGGCACACGACCCGTTCATTGCGGGCAAACAGGTTGGGAACATTTTCGGCGGTCGTCGGGTTTACCGAAAACAGTTTTCCGGGCACGTACACCATCTCTTTCAGTGTGCCGGCAACGGGCATATGTATGCGATGATAGTCGCTCGGCGACAGGTAAATGGTAGCGAATTCCCCGTTTTTGAAGGACTCTGCCAGTCCGGTGTCGCCACCGAGCAACTCAGTGAGGCTGAAAGATTGCCCCTTGGCCTGAAAAATACGGTCGCGACTGACTGTCCCGAGTTGGCTGATGGTGCCGTCAACCGGGCTGACAAACACGCTCTGGTCGCCCTCGATATTTCGGGCACCCGGCTTCAGAGCGCGGGTAAAGAAGGCATTGAACGAGGGGTAAGCGGTGGGGTCGGGCTCGGCGGCCTCGCTCATGTTCACGCCGTAACGGCCGATAAACCATTTGATCACCCGGTTTTTCAGGGCCGGAGTCCGGTCATAATCAGCCAGGCGGCCGGCCAGCCGTGAAACCGCCAACTGCGGGGTGACGTATTGACTCAGAACAAACAGCTTATCAAGCATCCGGAAAATCTCTTACGGAAAAACGGTTGCGCAGTTTATCAAACCGTAACGGGTGTATAGAAATGGTTTCGTAGCTTCGCGGTTGAGGCAGAGGCTTGCTATCATCCAACCTCTTATATCGGATAAAAGGCGTGCGTTGATCCCATGTTGTTGATTATTGGAGCTATAATTGTTGCGGCCAGTGTTCTGGGCGGGTACGTCCTGCACGGCGGCAATCTGGCAGTCCTCTGGCAGCCGACCGAAGTGCTGATCATCGGTGGCGCTGCGGTGGGTGCATTTATCATTTCCAATCCCTTGCACACCGTTAAAGAAGTGTTTCAGGGAGTGCTGCGCCTGCTGACAGGCTCGCCTTTCAACAAGTCGTATTACATGGATCTTCTCAGCCTGCTGTATGAAATCTTCGACAAATCCCGCAAACAGGGCGTGATGGCCATTGAAGAAGATATCGATAATCCCGAATCCAGCCAGATCTTCACCCGTTACCCGGCGGTGATGAAATCTAAACACCTGCTGGACTTTATCACCGATTACCTGCGGATCATCAGCACCGGCAACATGGCCTCCCATGAACTGGAAGGCATGATGGAAAACGAGATCGAAAGCCGGCAGCACGAACTCGAAGAACCGGCCCATGCGGTCAATAAGGTTGCTGATGCCTTGCCCGGTCTGGGCATCGTGGCCGCGGTTCTGGGCATCGTGATCACCATGAACTTCCTGTCCGAGGGGCCGGAGAAAATCGGCCTGAGTGTGGCCGCCGCACTGGTTGGTACCTTTCTGGGTATCTGGATGGGTTATGGCTTTGTCGGCCCCACTTCCATTGCTCTGGAGCATTCCGCCAAATACGAACTCAAGGCTTATGATTGCGTGAAATCGGCCATTGTCGCCACAGTTTCCGGCCAGGCCCCGCAAATGGCTATCGAGTTTGGTCGCAAGTCTCTGCCGACAGACAAACGGCCGGGATTCCAGGAGCTGAACGATCACGTGCGCTCAAAATAATGTGCCAGCCAGTCCCGGGCGATATGGAGTAAGGCGTGGAAGAACAGCCGATAATCATCAAACGAAAGAAAAAGGTGGTCGCGGGTCATCATGGCGGCTCGTGGAAAGTCGCGTTCGCCGACTTCGCCACTGCCATGATGGCGTTCTTCCTGGTTCTGTGGCTGACAGCCACGGCAACGCCCGAGCAGAAACTGGCCGTTCAGGGCTACTTCAAAGATCCCGTTGGTTTCACCGAAGGTGGTTCGCCCAACCCGGTTGACCTGGGGGGCAGTGCCACGGTGGTTGAAGAATCGCCACAGGATGTTGCTCCGAATCAGATACAAATCGAAGATGAAACCGTTGAAGAGTTGTCCGAAACGCTCGAACAGCGAAGGATGCAAGAGCTGTATCAGGAGCTGGATGAGCGCATAGAGCAAAGCGACACCCTGCAGGAATTTAAGGATCAGTTGCTGATCGATATTACTGATGAAGGCCTGCGCATCCAGATCGTTGACCGCTCCGGCCGGCCCATGTTCGACAGCGGCAGGGCCGAGCTTAAGTACTACTCTCAGGACATCCTGTTTGAGCTGGCTGACACGCTGGGCTCCGTCAACAACAAACTCAGCATAACGGGCCACACGGATTCCACGCCCTTCAGTGGCCGACCCGGCTATACCAACTGGGAGCTGTCAGCAGACCGCGCCAACACCGCCCGTCGGGCATTGGTAGCTGGTGGTGTCCGCCCGGAACAGATCGGCCGGGTGGTGGGTCTGAGTGATTCAGTGCTGTTTGACAAAGAAAATCCCACGGCGCCGGTAAACCGCCGGATCTCCATCATCGTGCTCAACAAGAAAACCGCTGACGATATACAGAGTGACGCTTCACGCCAGGACCAGCCGTTGATTGATCTGACCCAGCCGGACGAAGAACAGGAGCAGCAGGCTCGCGAACAACTGGAAGGTGGTGAATGGTTCAATCAGCCGGAAGAGCCTGACCAGGACGAATTTGACTGGTAGCAGGTCGCTGTTACAGCGGCTTCAATCCCCGGGCCTGCTGCTCGGTCATGCTCTGAAGAATGCGATGGAAGCTCTTCAGCCGCGCCCGTGAAATCTCGCCGGATTCAGCGGCAGCATCCAGAGCACAGCCCGGGTCGCCCAGATGCCGGCAATTGCGGAACTTGCACAGCCCGATCAGTGGCCGGATTTCCCGGAAACCATACTCCAGCTCCTGCGGCGTCATGTGCCAAAGACCAAACTCCCGAATGCCTGGCGAGTCAATCAAATCCCCGCCCATGGGCAGATGGAACAGCTTTGCGGTGGTGGTGGTATGAACGCCTTTGCCGGTACTTTCTGACACCGCACCAACCCGCAGATATTCATCCGGCAACAGGGTCTGGATAATCGACGACTTGCCCACCCCGGACTGGCCCACAAACACGCTGGTCTGATCTTTCACCAGCGCCTCGACCTCCGGCGCCGGCGCGTCCCGATTGCTGGCCGCCGAGGTGCTAACCACCTTATAGCCAAGATCCTGGTAGCGTGAGAGCAGGGTGTCGATCGGCTCCCGGTTGTGGTCGCCGATCAGGTCGGTTTTGTTCAGCAGAATCACGGCCGGAATATCCGCTGTCTCCGAGGCGACCAGGTAGCGGTCGATCAGGCTGTCGTGGGGCTCCGGCTCCGGCGCGATGACCAGAATAATGTGATCAATATTCGCCGCCACCGGCTTCAGCGCCCCGAAGTTATCCGGCCGTTGCAGCAGGTTATCCCGGTCGCACCGGGCGACAATCACACCCGCCTCGCTTTTCCCGGGCCGCCAGATCACCCGGTCGCCGGTTACCAGGCTGGAAATGTTCGCCCGGACAAAACAACGGAACACCCGCCCTGCGTCATCACCTTCCAGCGCCTCGATATCCAGTTGCTGGCCGAAGTGAGCAATCACCAGTCCCTGTTGCTCGGGACCCAGCTCACCGGCATCAGCCTGTTCCTGAACGACCTTTTCCTTGCGAGCCGAGCGATTGGCCCGATCTTTCTGGATTTTCTCGATGCGCCATTGCTGGCGTTTGTTCAATCTACGTTTGGCCATGTGGTTACACGTTGTTCCGGGAATGTGGTGTGACACATGATACGTGAATCATGGACAATGGGTTAACCTTGGTGCTGGCCTTCTGGCTTGTAGACTGAGAGTTTGGTGGTGGCGCGTCGGGCGGGTAGGTCTTTCCAGGAGACGCTACGAGCACATCCCTGTGCGCTTAGCTGAAGCCATCCATGGCTTCAGATACTCCTGGAAAGACCTACCCGCCCAACGCTGTTGGGCAACCTGCCATTCTCTAAAGATTGCTTCCTTTAGGCACGAGCAATCTAAGTGTGCAGGTGTGGACCGGCTTTCCGAAAATTTCGAAGGCCAGGGATGGCCTGAGAGAAGCGCACATGGATGTGCTCGTAGCGGTTTTCGGAAAGCCGGTCCACACCTGCACTGGCACCCAATATTCAAAGGCGTAGGAAAAAGAGTATGAGCGAGAATCAGAAGCTGGTATGGATCGATCTGGAAATGACCGGCCTGGACCCGGAGAAAGAGCGCATTATCGAAATGGCCACCATCATCACCGATTCGGAGCTGAACACCGTCGCCGAAGGCCCGGTGATCGCCATCAACCAGCCAGACAGCCTGCTGGATGCCATGGACGAATGGTGCACCAACACCCACGGCGCCAGCGGCCTGACCCAGCGCGTCAAAGACAGCGCCATCAGCGAAGCCGAGGCCGAACAGCTGACCCTGGAGTTTCTCAAGGAGCACCTCTCAGCCGGCGAATCCCCCCTGTGTGGCAACAGCATCGGCCAGGACCGGCGCTTTCTGGTCAAATACATGCCCGAACTGGAAGACTTCTTCCACTACCGTAACCTCGACGTCTCCACCATCAAGGAACTCGCCCGCCGCTGGCGCCCGGATGTGCTCGATGGCGTGAAAAAGAAAGGCAGCCACCTGGCGCTGGACGACATCCGCGATTCCATCGAAGAGCTGCGCCACTACCGGGAAACCTTCTTCAAACTATAAGCCGTGCCGGCGCAGCGCCCAGGCCACGTGCTCGCGGACCAGCTCCGAGGGATGGTCTGCCCGCTGTTTCAGCGCCTCGATGACCGGGATGGTCGACGGGGCGTTGCCTAGCCCTACCGCCAGGTTGCGAAGCCAGTTCTCGTAACCGGTGCGGCGGATGGCGGAACCTTCGGTACGCTTCAGAAATTCCTGCTCGGTCCAGAGAAACAGCTCCGCCAGACTGCTGTTGTCCAGATTGTGGCGGGGCTGGAAGTCGTCTTCCTGGCTGGGTTTGCTGAACTTGTTCCAGGGGCAGACCAGCTGACAATCGTCGCAGCCGAACACCCGGTTGCCCATTTTTGAGCGCAGCTCTTCCGGAATCGGGCCTTTCAGCTCGATGGTCAGATAGCTGATGCAGCGCCGGGCATCGAGTAAGTGGGCGCCCACAAAGGCATCCGTCGGGCAGATGTCCAGGCAGGCGGAACAGGAACCGCAGTGCTGACTTTCAAAGGGCTCATCCACCGGCAGTGGTGCGCTGGTAAAGATCTCGCCCAGGAAAAAATACGAGCCGGCTTTCGGATGAATCACCATGTTGTTTTTGCCGATCCAGCCCAGTCCGGCTCGTTGCGCCAGGCCGCGCTCCAGAACGGGGGCACTGTCGACGAAAGCACGGTAGTCATAACCGCTGACCGCCTCATCAATCCATTTGGCCAGAGTGGCCAGGCGCTTGCGCATCAATTTGTGGTAGTCACGGCCCAACGCATAGCGAGTGATGTAGGCCTTTTCCCGGTCAGTGAGTACTTGTTTCGGGTTGTCCGGAGCATTCAGGTAATCCAGGCGCACGGAAATAACCCGGGTTGTACCGGGTACCAGTGAGTCCGGGGTGTAGCGCTTGTCGCCATGGTCCGCCATGTAGCCCATCTGCCCGTGATAGCCAGCCTCCAGCCAGCGTTGAAGGCGCTCGGCGTGAGGGCCGGTGCTGGCGTGGGTAATGCCGGCGTCGGCGAACCCCAGTTCTCTGGCCCACTGACGGATACGCTCCGGGAGGCCTGTGAGGTCGTTGTTTGTAGCGTCGTTTTGCGCCGGGGTAGCCATGATCATTCCTGGGCGGTTTCGGCCTGCGAATATTTAATTTGATTAAGTTATGACCTTTTTTCCTGTTTTGCTATGCTTTACAGGTATCTGGCCAAAGGTCTTAAACCGGTTTCTTTATCTGGAGTTGCGGCAAATGCCGACACGGAGTGCGAACAGTCTACCAGAAGCCCTCTATTCCGCCGATTCAGTGCGGGCCATGGACCATTACCTGATTGAACAGCAGGGCGTGGATGGTTTTGAGCTGATGCAATCGGCGGCCCGGGCGGCTTTTCGTCAGCTGTTGAAGTTTTCACCCCAGCCGGAAGCCGTTCTGGTGTTATGCGGTGCCGGCAACAATGGTGGCGATGGCTACCTGGTTGCCGCCAATGCATTGCGCCATGGCATGAGTGTGCAATGTGTGGCGGTGGCACCGGTCAGCAAACTTTCTGGCGATGCCCTGAAGGCGGCGAACAAGGCCCGGGCAGAGGGTGTCGAAATTGAAGAGTTGTCTGCCCTGACATCAGACGACCTCGAAGCGAAGCTCTCGGCTGCGACTCTGGTGGTCGATGCCATGTTGGGAACTGGTGTAACCGGAGCGCCCAGAGAGCCGGTTGCCGGGGTTATACGGGCGGTTAATGAAGCCGGTGTGCCGGTGCTGGCGGTGGACCTGCCTTCCGGCCTCAATGTCAGTACCGGCACGGCCGAAGGCGATGTGATCAGGGCCGCTGTCACCGTCACGTTTATCGGCGCCAAAGCCGGCCTGTATACCGGCACAGGCGCGGGGGTTTGTGGCCAGGTTGTGGTTGAATCGCTGGGTATGGAAGAGCAGGGGCAGGGCTGTGGTGAGAAGGCCATTGCCGGGCTCTACCGGTGGTCGACTTGCCGGCCGTGGTTCCCCGAACGGGCACTTAATGCTCATAAGGGGCAGTTTGGCCATGTTCTGATTGTGGCGGGTGACTTGGGTTTTGGTGGTGCGGGGATGATGGCTGCAGAAGCTGCCGCCCGTTCCGGGGCCGGACTGGTGTCGTTGGCCACGCGTCCGGAAAACGTGTCCGCAGCTCTGGCCCGTTGTCCGTCGATCATGGCGCATGGCATCACTCATGGCAGCGGAATGGCGCCATTGTTGCAGCAGGCAGACGTGGTGGTCTGCGGGCCCGGCCTGGGTAAGGCCGCCTGGGGGCAGCAGTTACTGCAACAGGTTGTGCAAAGTGGTAAGCCGCGTGTGTTGGATGCCGATGCGCTCAACCTCATGGCAGGTCAGGCACCTCAAAAATTCGAACATCAGGTGCTTACGCCCCATCCTGGCGAAGCGTCCCGCCTCCTGGGCTGTGAAGTACATGAAGTTGAGGCTGACCGTCTTGCGGCGGCTGAACGCCTGCAGCAAACCTATGGCGGTGTGGTCTTGCTCAAAGGTGCCGGCACCGTGGTTGCCTCGGGTGTCGGCGTGCCTGCGATTATTGCGGGCGGCAACCCGGGCATGGCGACCGGCGGCATGGGGGACGTGTTGTCTGGCGTCACAGGTGCCCTGCTGGCGCAGATGGATCACGCCGGAGAAGCGACGATTTCAGCTGCCTGTGCCCACCTTGCTGCTGCGGATAGAGCGGCACAGAGCCAGGGGTACATGGGGCTGCTCCCCGCCGATGTGATCGCCGCGCTGGCCGGTGTGTTCAGAGAAACGCAGGCAGTCATCAACAGCAACGACCGGGAGATTGAATGAGCATATTCGGTAATGAGCGTCGGTTGTTTCTGGAAGGTGAGTCAGAAACGGAACATCTCGGCGATGAGCTGGCGCGACTGGTGAAGGCCTCCGGTCATGGTGCCACGCTGTATCTTGATGGTGATCTGGGCATGGGCAAAACCACCCTCAGCCGGGGGGTTATGCGGCACCTGGGTCATGAAGGAGCGGTAAAAAGCCCCACCTATACGCTGGTGGAGCCGTATGAAGATCTGGAGCCACCGGTCTATCACTTTGATCTGTACCGGTTGGGTGATGCGGAAGAGCTCGAATATATGGGCATCCGGGATTATTTCTCCGGCAACGCCTTGTGCCTGATCGAATGGCCGGAACGGGGTAAAGGCGTGCTGCCCGAGCCGGATCTGGAGATCCATATCGAGCGGGAAGGCGATGGCCGCTCGGTGGTGCTTCGGGCCCGGTCGGCCTTTGGCGCCACATTATTGAACGAAATTGAACTGATAGGGCGATACTGATGAAACGCTTCCCCAGGTTCACGATTGGGTTCTTGCTGGTCATGACGGCGGGTATGGCTTCAGCGGCCAGTAAGGTGGAAGGCCTGCGTGTGTGGCCCGCCCCGGATCATACTCGTGTGGTGTTTGACACCGGCAGCAAGGTAAACCACAACGTCTTTTCCCTGTCATCGCCTGCCCGTCTGGTCATCGACCTGAAGGATGCATCGATGGAGACGGATTTCAGCTCGGTTGACCTGAGCGGAAGCCCGATAAAACGTATTCGCAGCGCACCGCGTAACGGCGACGACTTGCGTGTGGTGCTGGACCTGAAAAGTGATATCAAGCCCCGCAGTTTTCTGCTGAAGCCGAATAAGCAGTATGGCCATCGTCTGGTAATCGATCTGGTTGATGAAAAAGGCACCCGGGTTGAACGCGCGAGCAGTCCCACCGTTACCCAGGACTCGCAGGGCAAACGAGACGTCGTGGTGGTGATCGATGCAGGCCATGGCGGTGAAGACCCGGGTGCGATTGGTCCCAAGGGAACCCGTGAAAAAGACGTGGTGCTGAAAATGTCGGAAACCCTGGCCAAACTGATTGATCAGCAACCGGGATACACCGCCAAGCTGACGCGCACTGGTGATTATTACATTGGCCTGAGAAATCGTACGATTCTTGCTCGCAAGTACAATGCGGATCTGTTTGTGTCAGTACATGCTGACGCGTTCCGCACACCGCAACCAAAGGGCGCTTCCGTGTTCGCGCTGTCTCAGCGGGGTGCCACGAGTGAAACAGCACGGTGGTTGGCCCGCAGCGAGAACCGGTCTGACCTGATCGGCGGTGCAGGCAATCTCTCCCTGGAAGGGCGTGATGACATGCTCGCGGGTGTGCTGCTCGATCTGTCGATGACAGCCAGCATCAACGCCAGTCTCGGTGTGGGAAGCTCCATTCTGGGCCGCCTGGGGCAGGTGGCCGACCTGCATAAGCCTGGCGTTGAGCAGGCTGCATTTGCGGTACTCAAGTCGCCGGATATTCCCTCGATTCTGGTTGAGGCCGGGTTCATTTCCAACCCCACGGAAGAGAAAAATCTGGCCACCGAGTGGTATCGCAACAAGCTGGCAAAAGCGGTTATGGAGGGCATTGACCAGTATTTCCAGAAAACGCCGCCACCGGGCACCCTGTTGGCCTGGAAAAAGCAGAATGGCGCCGGCAACAACGTGAGCCAGTACCGGATTCAGCGGGGCGATACCCTGTCCGGAGTGGCCCGGGAAAACCAGACCAGCGTTACGGAAATCATGCGATTTAACGGGATGAACGATGATCGTGTTATGGTAGGGCAAACCATTCGCATTCCTTCGTCCTGATCATGAGGTAAGTCCCGGATATGCCCCACATTCAGTTGCTCACACCCCGGCTGGCCAACCAGATCGCAGCCGGTGAGGTCGTGGAGCGGCCCGCTTCTGTTGTTAAAGAGCTGGTGGAAAACGCTCTGGATGCCGGGGCCACCCGGGTAGATATCGACATCGAGCAGGGTGGTGCCAAGCTGATCCGGGTGCGGGATGATGGTTCCGGCATCGGGGAATCAGACCTGCCGCTGGCTCTCAGCCGCCATGCCACCAGCAAGATAACCACCCTTGATGATCTGGAAGCGGTGGGTACGCTGGGCTTCCGGGGCGAAGCCCTGGCCAGTATCAGTTCGGTTTCCCGCCTGGCTCTGACGTCCCGCACCGTGGAGCAGGAAGCGGCTGCCCGTGTGGAGGTGGAAGGCCGTGATATGGACGCCAGCATTTCCCCGGCGGCCCATCCGGTAGGCACAACGGTGGAAGTGCGCGACCTGTTCTTCAATACTCCGGCCCGCCGCAAATTCCTGCGTACCGAAAAAACCGAATTCAACCACGTGGACGAGTGCATTCGCCGGCAGGCGTTGAGCCGGTTTGATGCCGGTTTTACCCTGCGGCATAACCAGCGGGTGGTGCAAAGTCTGCGCCCGGCGGAGTCCGAACTGGACCGCGAACGCAGAATCGGTTCACTCTGTGGGCAGCAGTTTATCGACAATGCGGTGCTGATTGACGCTGAAGCAACCGGCCTGCGGCTTTGGGGCTGGGTGGCCCTGCCCACGTTTTCACGCAGCCAGGCGGATTTGCAGTATTTCTTTGTGAACGGTCGGGTTATCCGCGACAAACTGGTGGCTCATGCCGTTCGCCAGGCATACCGGGACGTGCTGTACAACAATCGCCACCCGGCGTTTGTATTGTATCTCGAGGTGGATCCAGCCACGGTAGACGTCAATGTGCACCCCACCAAGCACGAAGTGCGATTCCGTGATGGCCGGCTGGTGCACGATTTTATCTTCCGCACCCTGCACCGGGCGTTGGCCGATGTCCGCCCGGATGACCACTTGCGCGGCGCCGTGGCCCAGTCTTTTGGACGCGAAGAGGCCTCCGGGCCGGCAGCGGAACAGCACCCGCCATCATCCGTGCCGTCTTCTGGTTATGGCGCATCAGGCTATTCTGGCGCTATGGGCAGCTTTGATCGGCCGGCATCGCCCCAGTCGAACCAGCAATGGCAAGCCAGTGATCAGATGGCCTTTTACCAGTCGCTTAACGAGGGCGGCGGGGTTGAGGCTCAGGCCGGGCAGCAACCGGTCGGTTCACAACCCGGGTTTGCGACAACGCCGCCGCAGGATGGCGAAGAAGAGCCACCGCTGGGTTACGCTATCGCCCAGTTGCACGGCATCTATATTCTCGCCCAGAGCCGTGCCGGCATGATTGTGGTGGATATGCACGCTGCCCATGAGCGCATCACCTATGAGCGTATGAAGCGGGCACTGGTGGAGCAGGATCTTAAAAGTCAGCCATTGCTGGTGCCGGTGTCGCTGGCGGTCAGTCAGAAAGAGGCCGCCCTGGCAGAGAGTCATGGCCAGGAGCTACAACAGCTTGGTTTGCAGATAGAACGTATCGGCCCGGAAACCCTGGCCGTGCGCCAGATTCCGGCGTTGCTGCGGGGCGCCGATACCGAGCAACTGGTTCGCGATGTGCTGGCGGATGTGATCGAGCACGGCCAGAGTGACCGGGTAGAAGCCATGACGCACGAACTGTTGGGCACCATGGCCTGTCACGGGTCGGTGCGGGCCAACCGGCAACTGACTATTCCGGAAATGAATTCCCTGTTGCGGGATATGGAAGCCACCGAGCGCAGTGGTCAGTGCAATCACGGCCGCCCCACCTGGACGCTGGTGACCCTTTCAGAGCTGGATAAGCTGTTTCTCCGTGGGCGTTGATCCGTATGACCAGCACTGAGCACCAGCCGAAGGAGAATCATCCGCCGGCCATTTTCCTGATGGGGCCAACCGCCTCGGGCAAAACTGATCTGGCGATAGCCCTGTGCGAACGGTTGCCCTGCGAGATCATCAGTGTCGATTCGGCCATGATCTATCGGGGCATGGATATCGGTACTGCCAAGCCTTCGGCCGAGGAACTGGCCCGGGCACCTCACCGCCTGATTGATATCTGCGACCCGGCGGACACCTATTCAGCTGCGGATTTTCGCCGTGATGCTCTGGCAGAGATGGCCGATATTACCGCCCGTGGCAATATTCCCCTGCTGGTTGGCGGCACCATGATGTATTTCAAGGCGCTGCTGAGCGGTATGTCCAACCTGCCATCCGCAAGCCCCGAATTACGTAATCGTATAGAGCAGGAAGCGGAGGCTTACGGCTGGGAACGTTTGTATCAGGAGCTGGTCGAAAAAGATCCGCAGGCCGCCGGGCTGATTCACCAGAATAACCGGCAGCGGCTGATGCGCGCTATTGAGGTTATTCGCCTGACTGGCAAGCCGATTTCACAGTTCTGGCGATCCGGAACTGAGGCCGGCGATAAACCAGAGCGGTCTGATGTCGATGATTTCACGTATACCACACAGTGGCAGGCAGACGAGAACGCCTGCCTGCCGTATACTGTGTTCCAGTTTGCGTTGGCCCCCGCTGAGCGTGCGGTTCTGCACCAGCGGATACAACAGCGTTTTCTGGCCATGCTGGAGGGCGGTTTTCTGGATGAGGTCCGGGGCCTGATGGCTCGAGGCGACCTGCATCCCGATCTGCCTTCGATGCGTTGTGTCGGTTATCGCCAGGCCTGGGATTACCTGGCCGGCAATACCGATTACCAGACGTTTGTGGACAGAGGTGTTGCGGCCACCCGCCAACTGGCAAAACGACAGTTGACCTGGTTGCGGAAATGGCAGGATGTTCACTGGCTGGCTTCTGCCGACCCGCTATTGGTGCTGGAAACCTTGAAAAAATCCGGGCGCCACACCACATTGAAAGCTGATAATTGACGATCTGCACATACAAATAAACAGGAGAAAACTCATGTCAAAAGGGCATTCCCTACAAGACCCTTACCTCAACGCCCTGCGCAAGGAGCGCATCCCGGTATCCATCTTCCTGGTTAACGGCATCAAGCTACAGGGGCAGGTTGAATCGTTTGACCAATTCGTGATTCTGTTGAAGAACACAGTCAGCCAGATGGTCTACAAGCACGCTATTTCCACAGTGGTTCCGGCGCGTAATGTCCGTATTCCGCCGCAGAATCCGGCAGAGGAAGGTGAGTCTGAATCTGAAGAGTGATCGCCTGCCTTTCCGGTTTTTTACACCCGCGTTCCAGGTCAGCCCCGGGCTGAAAGGGTCGCGGGTGTTTGTTTTCTTGGAGTTGATCAAACTTGTTTGAACGTCCTGATGTCGGAGAACGGGCGGTTCTCGTTCACATAGATTTCACCGTCCACGATGGCACCGAAGACCCCGGTGAATTCCGGGAACTGGTTACTTCCGCCGGAGTAGAGCCGGTTGACACGGTGACGGGTTCTCGCAAGCAACCCAGTCCACGCCTGTTTGTGGGCGAAGGCAAGCTGGAAGAGATCCGTGATGCTGTCGCCGCCAACGAGGCGGATATCGTGTTATTCAACCATGCCCTGAGTCCCAGCCAGGAACGCAATATCGAGCGAGAGCTCAAGTGCAGAGTGCTGGATCGTACCGGTGTGATTCTGGATATTTTCGCCCAGCGGGCAAGAACCCACGAAGGCAAGCTGCAGGTCGAGCTGGCCCAACTGGAACACATGTCTACCCGGCTGGTGCGGGGCTGGACGCACCTTGAACGTCAGAAAGGCGGCATTGGCCTGCGAGGCCCGGGTGAAACCCAGCTGGAAACCGACCGTCGACTGTTGCGGGAACGCATCAAGTCTATTAACAAGCGCCTGGAAAAAGTACGCAAACAGCGTGACCAGGGGCGGCGGGCGAGAAAACGGGCAGATATCCCTACAGTTTCACTGGTGGGTTATACCAACGCCGGAAAATCCACTCTGTTCAACCACATTACCACCTCAACGGTTTACGCGGCGGACCAGCTGTTTGCGACCCTGGATCCGACCCTGCGCCGGCTGGAACTTCCGGATATCGGGCCGGTGGTCATGGCTGATACGGTGGGATTCATCCGTCACCTGCCGCACAAGCTGGTAGAGGCATTTCGCGCTACTCTGGAAGAGACTGTTCAGGCTTCGCTGCTGCTGCATGTCGTTGACTGCCATGATGATCGGCGCGACGAAAACATCGAGCAGGTAGAAAGCGTGCTGGCGGAAATCGGCGCCGACGAAATTCCGATGCTGCAGGTATTCAACAAGATTGATCTGCTGGAAAGCTTCGAGCCGAGAATCGACCGAAACGAAGAGGGCATTCCGGTACGGGTGTGGGTATCGGCAGTATCCGGCGAAGGGTTGGAACTGTTGTTCGATGCCATTGTCGAACGCCTGGCTGAAGATGTGGTGCATCACTTTGTGTTGCTCGGCCCGGCGGACGGCAAGCTGCGAGCTCTGCTTCACGAAGCGGGCTCGGTACTCAGTGAAGAGCATCGCGAAACTGGTGATACGGTTGTGGAAGTGCGCCTGCAGAACCGTGACTGGTTGCAGTTGCTCAGTCGGGCCGGGGTGGAGGAAAGCACGGTCAGGCTGGAAGACGGTTAAACCGCTGCAAGTGCACTATTGCCGGGGCGATTATAAATCCCTAGTATTTGCAGCCATTCGAATAAACACGAACGGAGAGAACTATGGCCTGGAATGAACCGGGTGGAAACCGCAACGATAACGATCCCTGGGGAACCGGTGGTAATCGTGGCGGCAATGATCAGGGCCCGCCAGATCTGGACGAGGCGCTGAAAAAAGGGCTCGACAAACTCAACCGCATGCTGGGCGGAAAAGGTGGCAATTCAGGCAACTCCGGCGGTGGCAAGCGTTCCGGCGGTGGTGCTGCTGGTTTTGGCGCTATTCTGGCCATTGCTGCGATTCTTGTTGCCGGCTATGTCGTCTTCCAGTCGTTCTACACGGTAGACGAACAGGAACGGGCGGTCGTTCTCCGTTTCGGCGAGTATGATCGCACCGAAATGCCGGGTCTGCGTTTCAAGGTTCCATTGATTGACAATGTAACCAAGGTTCGCGTGACCAACGTTCGTTCAGCTGAGTCGACCGGTCAGATGCTGACTCAGGACGAGAACCTGGTGTCGGTTGATCTGCAGGTTCAGTACCGCGTGGGTGATGCCGAAGCGTATGTCCTGAATGTTCGGGATTCCAACGAAGCGCTGGCATTTGCAACTGACAGTGCCTTGCGCCATGAAGTGGGTAGTTCGACGCTGGATGACGTGCTGACAGAAGGTCGGGCTGAGTTGGGTGTCCGTGTTCAGGAGCGTTTGCAGAATTTCCTTCGCGATTACGGAGCAGGCCTTGAGATTGTTCGGGTGAACGTCGAGAGCACCCAGCCGCCGTCTGCGGTTCAGGATTCTTTCCGCGAAGTGCAACGTGCCCGGGAAGACGAGCAACGCCTGAAAGAAGAAGCGGAAACCTATCGCAACAAGATCGTTCCGGAAGCTCGCGGTCAGGCTCAGCGTCTGATTGAAGAGGCCAATGCCTACAAGCAGGAAGTGGTCCAGCGGGCGCGTGGTGAAACTTCGCGCTTCAGGGAAATGCTGGCGGTTTATGAGAATTCGCCGGTGGTCACTCGTGAACGCATGTATCTCCAGGCCGTAGAACGGGTTCTGTCGAACAGCAGCAAGATCTTTGTGGACACCGAAAGCAGCGGCAACATGATGTACCTGCCCCTGGACCGGTTGACGCAGACTGTGCAGCCGGCCAGCGGTTCCCGGTCGTCCGGAAGCGAAAGCTCTCAGCAGCTGGATATCCAGAAACTGACCGACCAGGTGCTGCAGGAAGTGCGTAGTCGTCAGGACACCAACATTCGGAGGAGCAGATAAATTATGGGACCCAAAAGTATTGTGGGCCTTGCAGGCGCTCTGATTGTTGTCCTGCTTGTGCTGTCCAGCGTGTATATCATTCCCGAGACCCATCGCGGCGTGTTGCTGCGCTTTGGTGAGCTGGTTGAAACCGATATTCCGGCCGGCCTGCACTTCAAGGTGCCGGTGATCGACCAGGTGCGGGAGTTCGATATCCGGGTTCTGACCATGGATCTGCCGTCGCGCCAGTACCTGACGGTCGAGAAGAAGCCGCTGGATGTGGATTCTTATGTGGCATGGAAGATCCGGGATGTGGATCAGTTCTACCGGGCGACCGGTGGTGATGAACTTCGCGCCCAATCGCTGATTCTCTCACGCGTTGATAACGGTCTGCGGGATGAATTCGGTGTACGTACCATGCACGAAGTAGTCTCCGGTCAGCGAGATCAGCTGATGCACACCCTGCGGGATCTTGTGAACGAGACTGCCGCAACAGAGTTCGGCGTCGAGGTGGTGGACATCCGCATCAAGGCTATCGAACTGCCGGGTCAAGTGAGCGAGACGGTATTCCGTCGCATGGCCACCGAGCGTCTGAAGCTGGCTCAGGAATTCCGTTCCCGTGGTCAGGAGCTCGCTGAAGGCATTCGAGCCGATGCCGATCGCCAGCAAACGGTTGTTCTGGCAGAAGCGTTCGCTGAAGCCGAAGAAACCCGTGGTGAAGGCGACGGTGAAGCGGCCCGGATTTACGCCGATGCTTACGGCGCGGATGCTGACTTCTACAGCTTCTACCGGAGCCTGGAAGCGTATCAGACAACCTTCTCCGGCAAGGATGACATCATGGTTATCGACTCCAGTAGCGATTTCATGAAGTTCCTGAATAACCCGGCCGGCGCTAACTGATAGCGACAAAGGTGACACTGAAACCGGAATACTCAGGTATTCCGGTTTTTTTGTGTCTGCCAAGGGTGTAGAATTTTGCCGGTTTTGTGTCGGGTTTCCGGATCCGGCCCCGCTAACTCCTGAGTCATTCCCCTGGCTCCGTGCCAGTCAGGGAACAACGGACAACAGAATCTCATGACTGTATCTGATCGCTGGTTACTGCCTGACGGGGTGGAAGACATTCTGCCGCCACTGGCCGGGCAGATTGAATCCCTGCGCCGGGATGTAATGGATACTTGCCAGCGCTGGGGCTACCAGCTGGTAATACCCCCGCTGATTGAATACCTCGAATCGCTGTTTACCGGCACCGGTCACGATCTGGAGCTTCAGACTTTCAAGCTCACCGATCAGCTGACCGGCCGGATGATGGGCGTGCGTGCCGACATGACGCCGCAGGCTGCCCGCATTGACGCCCACACGCTGGGCGATGAGGGCATCACCCGCCTGTGCTATGCGGGCCACGTTCTGCATACCCGCCCGCAGCATATGCTGACCGGGCGTACGCCGATTCAGGCCGGGTGTGAACTGTTCGGCAGCACCTCCGAAGCCGCCGATCTCGAAGTGATCAGTCTGATGCTTGAGGCGCTGCGGGTCTCTGGATTGCGCCGGGTGCATCTGGACCTGGCTCATGTGTCTATTTACGAAAGCCTGATTACCGAAGCCGGTTTTGACCGCAATACCGAAGAAGCCGTGTTTGACGCCATGGCCCGGAAATCGGTGCCGGAGCTGGATCATCTGCTGGGTGGCTGTGAGCCAGGTTCAGCCGGTGCCCGGCTTCGTGAGCTGGCCCGGGTGAGTGGTGGTGTTGACGCTCTGGAAGCCGCCCGTCGTATTCTTGGTGGCGCTTCGGCGGCACTGGATGCAGCCCTGGAGCAACTGGCCCGGGTCGTGGAAATGCTGGAGCGGGATTATCCGGAAGTCAGCCTGGGGTTCGATTTCTGCGAGCTCCGCGGTTACAACTACCACACTGGCCTGGTGTTTGCCGCTTATGTGCCCGGCCATGGTGATTCCGTCGCCAAGGGCGGCCGTTACGATGCCATCGGCAGCGATTTCGGTCGGGCCCGTCCGGCGACCGGTTTCAGTCTGGATATCCGCGCACTGGTTGCGCTGGGAGAACGGGCTTACAACCGTTTCGGTGCTATCTGGGCGCCAGCGGACGAGGACACTGCGTTAGAGGGCGTAATTTCCGGTCTCCGGATGACCGAGACGGTGATTCGTGCGCTACCTGAAGATACGGATGCAAATCCGGCCACGCGCGGCTGCGACCGGCAGCTGGTCAAACGTGACGGCAAATGGGTGGTGGTAGCGCTGGACTGAACCGTCTGGTGTTGCGTTGTCCGAATTTTTCTTTGCTAAATTTTAAAGGCGTTCGCCTGCGGGCCGCCGGATATGAGAGAGAATCATGGGTAAAAACGTTGTTGTGCTGGGCACCCAGTGGGGTGATGAAGGCAAAGGCAAGATTGTTGACCTTCTGACCGATAAGGTCGCGGCGGTGGCCCGCTTTCAGGGCGGCCACAATGCGGGCCATACGCTGGTTATCGAGGGCAAGAAAACGGCCTTGCACCTGATTCCTTCCGGTATTCTCCGGAAACATGTCCTGTGCCTCATCGGTAACGGTGTCGTACTTTCCCCGGAAGCGTTGCTCAAGGAAGTACGTGAACTGGAAGCCAATGGCGTGGCCGTTCGTGATCGCCTGAAAATCAGCCTGGCCTGCCCGGTTATCCTGCGCACTCACGTGCGCATCGATCAGGCCCGTGAACGGGCCCGTGGCGTTGACAAGATCGGGACCACTGGCCGTGGTATCGGCCCGGCCTACGAAGACAAGGTGTCCCGTCGTGGTCTGCGTCTGGGTGACCTGTGCGACCCGGCGGAGTTCGAGACCCGGTTGCGGGATATCATGTCCTATCACAACTTCATCCTGACCGAGTATTTCAAGGAAGAAGCTGAGGACATTGATGCCGCGCTGGCAGAGCTCACGCAGATGGCCGAAGAAATTCTGCCGATGGCCGCCGATGTGACCGATATTCTGCATGACTATCGCAAACGTGGTGAGAATATCCTGTTTGAAGGCGCTCAGGGCTCGCTGCTGGACATCGACCTGGGAACCTACCCGTTTGTAACCTCCTCCAACACCACAGCGGGCGGCACTGCGACAGGCTCAGGGTTTGGCCCATTGTTCCTGGATTACGTGCTGGGCATCACCAAGGCCTATACCACCCGTGTTGGTTCCGGGCCTTTCCCGACCGAGCTGTTTGACGACATGGGCCAGCACCTGGCGGTCAAGGGCAATGAAATCGGCACCACTACCGGCCGTTCACGCCGTTGTGGCTGGTTTGATGCAGTTGCTTTGCGTCATGCAATCCAGATCAACAGCGTCTCGGGTATCTGCCTGACCAAGCTGGACGTGCTGGATGGCCTGGAAACGGTGAAAGTCTGTGTGGGATACAAAACGCCGGATGGTGAAATCTTCCGTCCGCCTATCGGTTGTGATCGCTACAAATATATCGAACCGATCTATGAAGAACTGCCGGGCTGGAGCGACAGCACCGTGGGTCTGACCAGTGTTGATCAGCTGCCGGAAAACGCCAAGGCGTACATCCGCTTCCTGGAAGAGCAGATCGAAGCGCCGATCGATATTATCTCCACCGGTCCGGACCGGGTTGAGACGATTACTCTGCGCCATCCTTTCGGGGAATAAGGGCAGAGCAAAAAAAACCGCCTGAGGCGAAAGCTTCAGGCGGTTTTTTTGTGTCTGAACCGGAGCCTCAGGGCTTCTCGGCGATGATGGTTGCCCGTTTCGGGCCGGGGTAGCCTTCGACGGTTTTCGAGGGGTCCTCCGGGTCGAGGAAGTCAGTCAGCGAGTTGAAGCGCATCCAGTCCGTCGTTCTTTGCTCATCGGTGCTGGTGTCACTGACATCCACCACGCGGGCATTGCGAAAACCGGTACGGTCCAGCCAGCGCAGCAAGGTCGGGCAACTGGGCAGGAACCAGACATTGCGCATCTGCCCGTAGCGATCTTCCGGCATCAGGGTATGACCTTCCGGGCCATCCACCACCAGGGTTTCCAGGACCAGTTCGCCGCCCCGGCGCAGGGTGCCTTTCAGTTCCAGCAGGTGGTCCAGCGGCGAGCGCCGGTGGTACAGCACACCCATGGAAAACGTGGTATCAAACAGTTCCAGTTTGTCCGGCAGGTCTTCCATGCGCACAGGCAGCAAGTCTACCGGTACCCTTCCCAGATAACCCTTCACCGCCAGGAACTGGAACAGGAACAGCAGCCCGGGATCAATCCCGATCACCCGTTCTGCGCCAGCGCCGGCCATACGCCAGCAGTGGTAGCCGGAACCGCAACCGACATCCAGGATGGTACGGCCATTCAGGTCCGACAGGTGAGGGGCAACCCGGTCCCATTTCCAGTCGGAGCGCCATTCGGTATCAATGTACGTGCCGAAGAAATCAAACGGGCCTTTGCGCCAGGGCATCAGCCCGCGCAGTCCCTGTTCCAGATGTGCCTGGTCGATCTCTGTCAGCGGTGTTGCCGTGGTGAGAGTGACGGCACTGGCATTCAGGTTCTCTTGAGCGTCGGGCACCGGCGGCAGGCTTTCCAGAGCGCTGAGCCATCTGGGCAGGTCGCCGTGGGGGGTGTGGTCAAAACGGCGAACCAGTTGCTGTGTCAGCAAGCTCGCCCACTCGTTGCGGTCAGCCTGCCGAAGATAGTTCAGAACCGGGTTGAAATGGGTTTGCCAGTCAAACGATGCCATGGGGAATGCAGAATCCTGAAATCAGCGGTTTTTAATGGCGAGCATGGAAACAAAATTGAAGCACTGATACCACACCAGAACCTGATCAAAGCCGGCGTCCTGAAGGCGAGTCTTGTGAGTCGCCAGGGTTTCCGGAATCAGTACCTGCTCAATGGCTGCGCGCTTCTGGCTGATTTCCAGATCGGAATAGCCGTTCGCGCGTTTGAATTCGTGGTGCAGCCGGGTCTGGGTTTCCTGCTCCGCCTCGGATTCAAAACGTATTTTTTCGGACAGAACCAGTACGCCCCCGGGGCGTGTTGCCCCGGCAATTCGTGTCAGCAGAGCCAGCCGCTGTTCCGGCGGGACAAACTGAAGGGTGTAGTTCAGCGTGGTTACTGAAGCGTTCGTAAGCTCCGTGTCCAGAATGTCCTCACAGCGCAGGTGTACCGGCAGATCGTGATCATCCAGTGCCACGTAATGCCGGCAGCGCTCGATCATGGCGCTGGAGTTGTCCACTCCGACCAGGGTGCAGTCGGTATAGGGAATGCCATGGCGCATGGCCAGTGTCGAGGCGCCAAGGGAACAGCCCAGATCGTAGCAGTGTGAACCGGGTTGAACATACTGCTCGGTGATCACCTCGATCATCGGAATAATCGTGGTGTAGCCGGGCACCGAGCGGCGGATCATGTCCGGGAATACCCGGGCAACCGAGGCATCAAACCGGAAATCCTCCGGGTTGCGCTCGGTGGCAAACAGGCGGTCCGTCAGTTGCTCCGGGGGTGTCGGGTGCTTAGTCGCCATTGCTGTTCTCGGGGACTGGTGCGCCAGGATCTACATTGGTGGGGGAGGGGCGGGTACAGCGCACACCCCGGTTCTTGTAGTCCACCAGGATTCCGCGGAATGAGGGATCAACATCAGCGGCAATGGCCAGATAGCCATCCACGCAGGCGGCGTGAAGTTCCGAGGACTTCCTCGACATGCGGAAGTCTTCACCGGGTTTGATGTGAATGGCTTCGAACTCACCCACCGGCATGTGATCCTTGTTCTCTGAATGATCAATGCGGCCGCTGGCTTCCAGCATCAGAACGGTACCAACAATGGCGACTATCGCAGTGATGATCAGTGCACGTACCGAATAGCGCTTTTCCTCGACGCTCATGTTTACCTCACATTATTGAAATTCAGAATTGTCCGGGCAGGCTGATGGCCGGTTCCTGCAGGGCCGCCAACTGCTCCCGCAGCGATAATATCTGGTCCGACCAGAATCTGGGTTGGGCAAACCAGGGGAAGAACCTCGGGAAAGCCGGGTCTTCCCAGCGCCTGGCCAGCCAGGCGCAATGGCCAATCTGCCGATAACAGCGCAAGGGTTCGATCAGGTGACGTTCGCGCCGGTTGAAGTCCCGGAACATCTCGTACCCTTCCAGCAACTCGCCCAACTGGGCACCACGCTCACTCGCCTCACCATTCAGTAACAGCCACATGTCCTGCACGGCAGGACCAGTGCGACAGTCATCCAGGTCGACAAACAGCATCTGCTCTTCCCGGCACAGAATGTTGCCGGCATGACAGTCGCCATGAATGCGCAAGGTTTCCACGGAGCCAGCTTCCTCAATACGCTGACGGCAGTTGCTGATCAGGTCCGGTATCAGGCTGTCCCAGGCGGGGCGCAGGTCTTTGGGAATCCAGTCGCCTTCCAGCAACAGCTGGTTATGGTTTTCCAGGCCCTGGAGAAGGTCGAACCCCGGGCGGTGTTCAAACCCCTTGGTGGCACCGATATTATGAATCTGCGCCAGCCACTGGCCCAACCGGTACAGCGTATCGGTGACACTGGTGTCCGGCGCCTGACCGCCCCGTTGGGGGAACACCGCGAACACGAACTCGCCGTGTTGCCCCAGGGAGTCACCATGATTCATCACCAGAGGCGCTACCACGGGAATATCCGCTGCCTTGAGCTCCAGCGTGAATTCATGCTCTTCCCGGATGGCTTCCCGGGACCAGCGCCCTGGCCGGTAGAACTTGGTGATCACCGGTGGGCCGTCTTCCAGCCCGATCTGGTACACCCGGTTCTCATAACTGTTCAGTGCAAAAAGCCGGCCGTTGACTTCAAACCCGGCGCTTTCCATGGCATCCAGAATGACATCTGGCTTGAGGGCGTCATAAGGATGTTCCGAGGATTTCAGGTCAGAGGGCTCATCGTGCATAACTATCAACAACTCGGGTCAATTTGCGCAGAGTATACCGGTTATGGCGCCTCAGGTAATGCGGGCAGCGGCCATCTGCGGTAACTTCTGTGCATCGGAAACCGTAAATGGCCAGACAGTGTGAGCGAAGAAAGTTTCAAGGTACAAACCGTAGTGATCGGTGCCGGCGTGATCGGCCTGGCCGTCGCCCGGGCACTGGCGTGCAGCGGCCGGGAAGTGTTGCTACTTGAAGCCGGTCCGCGCATCGGCGAAGGCATTTCCTCCCGCAACAGCGAAGTCATTCACGCCGGCATCTATTATCCCGAAGGCTCCGTGAAAGCCGGATGCTGTGTTGAAGGGCGACAGTGGCTCTACGATTACTGCCAAAGCCACAAAGTCAGCCATCACAAATGCGGCAAATGGATCATCGCCACCGACCTGGCTCAGGCCGAACAGCTCGAAAAAATCCGGCAACAAGCCGAAAACAACGGCGTGCAACTTCGCCATCGCGATGGCGCGAATGTCAGGAGAGAAATTCCTGACATAAACGCCAGCGCCGGCCTCTGGTCCCCGGAAACCGGCATCATCGACAGCCACGGCCTGATGCTCGCCCTGCAGGGCGACTTCGAAGACGCCAGCGGCCAACTGGCCCTGAACAGCCCCGTGCTGGATATCGAAACCTACGGAAAGGGTTGCCACCGCCTCACAGTGGGCGGTGAAACCTCCGTAGTGCTGGAAGCCAACGAAGTCGTCAACGCCGCCGGCCTGGGCGCGCCTGCCATTGCCCAAAACTGGCAAGGCCTCCCCGAAACCGCCCGCCCCCAACAATGGCTGGCCCGGGGCGTTTACTTCAGCTACAGCGGCAAACACCCCTTCAACACCCTGATATACCCACTCCCCGAACCCGGCGGCCTGGGCGTACACCTCACCCTCGACCTCGCCGGCCAGGCCCGCTTCGGCCCGGACGTGGAATGGATAGAAACCGAAGACTACACCGTAAACCCCGAACGAGCGCACGCCTTCGCCGACGGCATTCAGAAGTGGTGGCCCGCCCTCGACAAAACCCGCCTGCAGCCCGCCTACGCCGGCATCCGCCCGAAACTCACCGGCCCGGACGGCGATTTCTTCGACTTCCGAATAGACGGCCCGGAGGTTCATGGCCTGGAGGGGGTAGTTAACCTGTTCGGTATAGAATCACCGGGGCTGACGTCTTGTCTGGCGATTGCTGAAAAGGTAAGGGAAAAGCTGGAGAATCCGTGAGCTGACAAGGGCGGATTTATTACAGATGCCGGGGAGGCCAGCAAAACGTCTAAAAGCACGGTTCCGGTACTGCTTCCGGGGACTATCTTTCGCCATGGATGGCGAAAGCTAAGCGCACATGGACGTCTTGAGCGTGTCCCCGGAAGCAGTACCGGAATCGTGCTCCCACCAAAACTGGAATTTCCCCATAGTTCCCGGAAAAGCCTAAGGCCTACCCAGGCGTCCGAGCCAAAGCCCAAACCTGAACGTCCCGCGCCCCCGCCTCAACCAGACAACGAGCCAGCACCCGCACCGTAGCCCCGGTCGTCACCACATCATCTACAATCGCCACCCGCTCCGGCACCGCCCCACACACCTCGAACACCCCCTGCAGGTTCGCCAGCCGCCCCGCCCGATTCAAGCCCCGCTGCGCCTGCACCCGTCGTGTGCGCCGAGCCAACCCGGTGGCCACCGGAATACCCAGGGCAGCGCCCACAGACTCCGCAATATCCGCCGACTGATTGAACCCGCGCCCCCATCGGCGTCGCCAGTGCATGGGCACAGGAATGATCACCTCGGGTCGGCTTTCCGGTGTCACGGCCAGGTCTATGTGTTGGCTGAAATCGGTTAACAGCGGCCGCACAAACTTTCGCTGCCCATGGTATTTGTACCGGGCAATCATGCCATCCACCGGAAACTGATAGCGCCAGGGAATCACCGCGCGGGAAAAAGGTGGGGGGAGAGCCTGACACTCACCACATAGCATGCCGGGGATGGCAAACGGTAAGGGCAGGGCGCAGGCATGGCAGTGCCAGCGGTTATTCGGCAAGTCTTCCCTGCAATCCGGGCAAAGCCCATGACTGGCGTGGTTCGACAGGCAGGTGACGCAGCGACCATCGGCGCTGGCGCTGTTAACCTTTTGGGTGAACAAGGTTGACAGGAAGTTTAGTCCATTTATCATCTCGGTTTATCCGTAAACCAATTATGCCGAAAAGGTTAACAGGACTTCGCCATGACCGCCACAGCCCCACGCCACGACTGGACCATCGAACAGGCCCGTGAGCTATTCAATCTGCCCTTCAACGACCTGATGTTCCGCGCCCAGACCGTCCATCGGGAATATTTTGATCCCAATGAAGTGCAGGTCAGCACCCTGTTGTCCATCAAGACCGGGGCGTGCCCGGAAGACTGCAAGTATTGCCCGCAAAGCGGCCATTACAACACCGGTCTGGAAAAAGAAAAGCTGCTGGAAATCGAGAAAGTGGTCGCCGAAGCCCGCGCGGCGAGAGAAAAAGGCGCCTCCCGGTTCTGCATGGGCGCGGCCTGGCGCAGCCCATCCCGGAAAGACATGCCCTACGTGCTGGACATGGTGAAGCAGGTGAAATCCCTGGGGCTGGAAACCTGCATGACCCTGGGCATGCTGAAAGAAAGCGAAGCGCGGGAACTGGCAGACGCGGGGCTGGATTACTACAACCACAACCTGGACACCTCCGAGAAATACTACAACCACATCATTACCACCCGGACCTATCAGGACCGCCTGGATACCCTGGATAATGTGCGCAAAGCCGGCATGAAGGTGTGTTGTGGCGGCATTCTGGGTATGGGCGAAGACGAAAATGACCGGGTGGGTCTGCTGGTTCAACTGGCGAACCTGCCGCAGCAACCGGAGAGTGTGCCGGTAAACATGCTGGTGAAGGTGCCGGGTACGCCGCTGGAAGATGTCGAGGACCTGGAGCCGTTCGAGTTTATCCGGATGATTGCCGTGGCGCGGATCATGATGCCGGCGTCTCACGTACGGCTGTCGGCCGGGCGTGAGGAAATGAATGAGCAGATGCAGGCGCTGTGCTTCATGGCCGGCGCCAACTCGATTTTCTACGGTGAGCAGTTGTTGACGACGTCGAATCCGGAGGCGGATGCCGATCGGGAGTTGTTCCGCAAGCTGGGTATCCGGCCGGAGCAGCGCCAGCAGTGTGCCAGCGAGGAGCAGGAAGAAGAGGCGTTGGCCGAGGCCGTGGAATATGAGTCTACTCGACATATGTTTTATGACGCGACCGTTGAGTCGGCCTGAATCCTGAGCCCAGGAGTAAGCGGTGAACCGGGAGTGGCTTCCCGGGACACGCTCAAGACGTCCCTGGCAGATTTTTGCTCCTGCAAAATCTGCACTTCCACCGTCCATGGTGGTCGTGCACTTAGCTTTCGCCATCCCTGGCGAAAGATAGTCCCGGGAAGCCACTCCCGGTCCCCCGCCCTGACCTTTCGGTGGGATTCAAAACACTATTCTTGATTGATGATGGCCCTTCATGCGTGATTTTGCCGGTGAAATAGAACAGCGAAAGCAGGCCGGGCTTTACCGTACCCGCCGGCTGATTTCCGGCCCTCAGCAGCCTGAACTGACCGCTGACGGAAAGCCGTTGCTGTCGTTCTGCAGCAATGACTACCTCGGGCTGGCCAGTCACTCCGGGAATATTGAAGCCCTCAAACAGGCGCTGCCGGAGACCGGCCTTGGCGGGGCCGCTTCGCATCTGGTTTGCGGGCACCACCAGGCACACCATGAACTGGAACAGCGGCTGGCGGCGTTCACTCAGCGTAGTTCGGCGCTGTTTTTCTCGACCGGCTATATGGCCAACCTCGGGGTAATTTCCGCATTGGTGGGCCGTGGCGATACGGTGTTTTCGGATCGCTTGAATCATGCCTCAATTGTTGACGGCTGTGTGCTCAGCCGGGCGCGGTTGCGCCGGTATGCTCATGGCGATGTTGAGGCCCTGGAAACCGTGCTGGCGGAGACCTCAGGCCACAAACTGGTGGTCACTGACGGGGTATTCAGCATGGACGGAGATGTGGCACCGCTGCGGGCGCTGGCCCGGGTTTGCAAGGCGCACGATGCGTTGCTGCTGGTGGATGATGCCCATGGCATTGGCGTACTTGGCCCGCAGGGGCGGGGCAGTGTGCTGGAGGCCGGGTTGTCCGAGGATGAGGTGCCGGTGCTGATTGGCACGCTGGGCAAAGCCGTGGGCACCAGTGGCGCGTTTGTGGCGGGGCCTGCGTTGTTGACGGACTATCTGGTGCAGAAAGCGCGAACCTATATTTACACCACGGCCATGCCACCGGCGCTGGCGATGGCGACCTGTGCCAGCCTGGACCGGATCGAGGCGGATGACTCGCGCAGGGAGCACCTGAACGGGTTGATTGATCACTTCCGCTCCGGCGCCAAGCAATTGGGCTATGAGCTGATGCCATCAAAAACCCCCATTCAGCCCATCATGGTTGGCGACAATCACACAGCCCTGGCCCTTAGCCAGGCGCTGGAGGCGCAGGGTGTTCTGGTAACCGCCATTCGCCCGCCCACAGTGCCGGAAGGGCAGGCGCGATTGCGGGTGACGCTAAGCGCTGCGCACACCCGGGAGAACGTGGATCAGTTGCTGAACGCGCTCTCCAAATCACGCCATTTGCTGCAGGGTCAGCCCGGGGTGTCTGCATGATGACAGCGGTCGCAGAGAGTTTGTCCGTTGTTTGCCCGGAGCAGCCAGACAGCTGGACCGGCAGCAAGGACTCCATCGCCCGGGGCTTTGGCGGCGCATGCGACACTTACGACAGTGCCTCGCGCCTGCAAAAAGAAATGGGCGACACCATGCTGGCCAACCTGCCGGCAGGCTTTAAACCTGAAAGCATTCTTGATCTGGGCTGCGGCACCGGCTGGTTTACCCGAAAACTCGGTGAACGCTATCCGGAAGCCCGTATCACCGGCGCTGATCTCGCGCCCGGCATGCTGAAACATGCCGAAACCGGCGGGCCAGCGCACGCAACCTGGCTTCACGCCGATGCAGAGCAGCTACCGCTGGCCGATCAAAGCGCAGACCTGATCTTCAGCAACCTGATGATCCAGTGGAGCAGTCGCCCGGAGGTGATCCTTGCAGAATGTCGCCGTGTTCTGAAACCCGGTGGTATTATTGCCGTGTCTACTCTATTGGATGGCACCTTGCGCGAGCTCGAACAGGCCTGGGCGCAAGCCGACCCCGGCCAGCCTCACGTGAACCGCTTTGCCGCTGACACAGACTGGCAGCAATTAACCGCCAGAGTGCTGCCTGGCTCAGAACGGCATGCGGACACCATCATCCTGCCCTACGACTCGCCCATGGCCCTAAACCGCGAGCTGAAACACCTTGGCGCTGGCTATAAAGGCGAGCAACGCCGACGCACAGTAACTGGCCCGGGGCGCTTCAAAGCCATGTGCAAAGCGTATCCCCGAAACGAGGCAGGGCAGGTGGCTGCGAGTTACCAAGCTGGATGGCTGTACTGGCAAAAACCGCACCTATAATACTTTCCCTGAAACTGGGATGGCATACACAAACGTTCAGGGGTGAGGGTGAGGTGGTGCTTTCCGGGACTATCTTTCGCCAGGGACGGCGAAAGCTAAGCGTACATGGACGTCTTGAGCGTGTCCCGGAAAGCACCACCTCATCCTCACCTTCACGAGAGATGAGATACAACCTTCCATGGCTAAAAAAACCTACTTCATAACCGGCACCAACACCGGTGTCGGTAAAACCATCGCCACCGCCGCGCTCCTGGAAGCCGCGAAAGAGCAGGGCCTGACCACCCTCGCCATGAAACCCATTGCCTCCGGCTGTCACCAGACCCCAGACGGCCTGCGCAACGAGGACGCTCTGCTGCTACAGGATGCGATGACTGAAAAGCTTCCCTACGAATCCATCAACCCCATTACGCTGGAGCCTGCTATTGCGCCCCATGTTGCCGCTCAGCAGGCGGGCAAACAGGTTTCCGCTCAACGTATTGTCGGGTTCTGCCGGGGTAACCAGATCCGGCCGGCTGATCTTATGCTCGTGGAAGGCGCAGGTGGTTGGCGAGTGCCCCTGAACGACCGGGAAACCTACGCCGCCGTACCTCGCGAAATGGGCATGGCGGTAATCCTGGTGGTGCCGCTTCAACTGGGCTGTATCAACCATGCCCTGCTCAGCGTGGAAGCCATACGTGCAGACGGCCTGAAAGTCGCCGGCTGGATTGGCAACCATCCTGAAGCCGAACCCATGGAATGTGAACAGGAAACTCTGAACTACCTCAGCCTGCATCTGAAGGCACCCTGCCTGGGTGTGCTGCCATGGATCGAAGGCAAGCCGGACGAAGATCTGCCCAGGGTACTGAGAAAGTATTTGAATGTTGCACCGTTGGTTGAAAATTAAACAGGGATGTGCGTTAATTACAGTAGCGATTACTAAAGGAGCACAGCCATGATCACTAACACACTTGGAATCGGCATACAGGGTATCCAGGATGGCATGGCTGGTATGGAAAACTCCGCCCGGAAGATTGCCCGTGGCGGTGCAGACGGTCCGCAGGGTACCGCAGACGGTGCGGGCAACCTTGCCGAACCAATGATTGAAATGAACCTGTACGAACGCAGTGTCGAGGCCTCGGCACAGGTCGTAAAAACCGCCGATGAAACCCTGGGGACTCTCCTCGACCTCAAGGCCTGATTAATTCCTGAAGGAAGCGACGCTGTGAACGTCCTGTCCTCTATCTCCCCGATCTATCCTTCTTTCAGCGGCATTACGCCCGCAGGCTCAGCGCCATCTGCCGGCCAGGGAGCTGCGTCAGCCAATACCGCCGCGCCCGGCGAAAAGGCAACTGCCAGCGATACCGGTTCCGCGCGACCGGTGGGTCAGGCTACCGACAGCAAGTCCGGTAACCGCGCCACGGAACAACAATCCGAACGCGAGCGCAATTCCGGCCAGCAGTCTGGTGACCAGAACCTGAGCCCGGATGAACTCAAAGAGCTGACCGAACTGAAGTCCCGCGACCGGGAAGTGCGCGCCCATGAAGCGGCTCACCAGGCAGTGGGTGGTCAGTATGCCGGGTCCATGTCCTTCACTTACGAACGTGGGCCGGACGGTGCCCAGTATGCAGTGGGTGGTGAAGTGCCCATTGATACAGGACCGGTTCAGGGTGATCCTGAAGCGACTATTGAAAAGATGCGTGTTGTTCGTGCTGCGGCCATGGCACCGGCCCAACCTTCCGCCCAGGATCGTGCCGTGGCTGCCCAGGCCATGCAGACAATGTTACAGGCCCAGGCCGACATGGCCTCCGGGGAAGACGAAAACGCCCTGTCTGTCTTCGCCTGAATCTTTCCTTTATCCCCACATTCAGTTTTCTGTTTTTTTGCCCGCCTGCGGAGACCTGGCGAATCGATTCCTGGTGTCTGATGTTTCTTCCAGGAACTTTGCTTACACAAATTTCGCACAAGACTATTGACAATTCTGTGCCCCGAAACGTATGTTTCAAACAAGCGTTTAATTAATGCCGCGGTTGATTCAGTAACCGTGCCAGAACAACCCGGGCCAGAAGCCGAAAACCGTGCCTTCGCCCAGACCGTAAATTGAGGTGGAATCCATGCCTGAGTACAAAGCACCCCTGCGTGATATCAAGTTTGTTATGAATGAGCTGCTGGACAGCGAGCAGCACTACGCCAATCTGGAAGGGGCCGAAGACGCCACTCCGGACATGATTGATGCCATTGTCCAGGAAGGTGCCAAATTCTGTGAACAGGTACTGTCGCCCCTGAATCAGGTCGGTGATAAAGAAGGTTGCACCCTGAACGAAGACGGCGTGAGAACGCCTACCGGCTTCAAGGAAGCGTATCAGCAGTATGTGGAAGGCGGATGGCCGTCCATTACCGCCGACCCCAACTACGGTGGCCAGGGCCTGCCACACTCCCTGAGCCTGACAATCAGTGAAATGGTGGGCACGTCCAACTGGTCATGGGGCATGTACCCCGGTCTGAGCCATGGCGCCACCAACACCATTGAAGAACACGGCAGCGAAGAGCAGAAGCAGACTTACCTGACCAAACTGATCAGCGGTGAATGGACCGGCACCATGTGTCTGACCGAGCCGCATTGCGGGTCTGATCTGGGCACTCTGCGCACCAAGGCCGAACCCAACGATGATGGCAGCTACCGCATCTCCGGCACCAAGATCTTTATCTCGGCCGGTGAGCACGACATGGCCGAGAACATTGTTCATATCGTACTGGCCCGGCTGCCGGGCGCGCCGGAAGGCACCAAGGGCATTTCCCTGTTCATTGTGCCGAAGAATCTTCCGAGCGAAGATGGCTCCGCCGGTGAGCGTAACGCCGTTTCCTGTGGCTCCCTGGAGCACAAGATGGGCATCCACGGCAACGCGACCTGCGTGATGAACTTTGATGGTGCGAAAGGCTGGCTGATCGGGCCGGAAAACAAAGGCCTGAACTGCATGTTCACGTTCATGAACACCGCCCGCATCGGTACCGCGATTCAGGGGCTGGGTGCTGCCGAACTTGGCCTGCAAGGCTCTCTGGCCTACGCCCGTGAACGCCTGGCCATGCGTTCACTGAGCGGACCCAAAAACCCGGATGGCCCGGCTGACCCGATCATCGTACACCCCGATGTTCGCCGCATGCTGCTGTCCCAGAAAGCGATTGCCGAAGGCGCCCGGGCGCTGATCTATCTGGCCGGCCAGCAGGTGGATATTGTGCACAGCGGCAAGACCGAAGAAGAGAAGAAAGCCGCCGATGCGCTGCTCAGCTTCCTGACGCCGATTGCCAAGGCCTTCCTGACCGAAATTGGTTACGAGTCTTCCAACCTGGGCATGCAGGTCTTCGGTGGTCATGGCTACATCCATGAGTGGGGCATGGAGCAGAACGTGCGCGATGCCCGCATCGGCATGATCTACGAAGGCACCACCGGCATCCAGGCGCTTGATCTGTTGGGCCGGAAGGTTCTGATGAGCCAGGGTGAGGCACTGAAGGTATTCACCAAGCAGGTGCACCTGTTCTGCAAGGAAAACGCCGATAACGAACAGCTCCAGGAATTTATCGAGCCGCTGGCTGCGATCAACAAGGAGTGGGGCGAGCTGACCATGAAGATCGGTATGACCGCCATGAAGAACCGTGAAGAAGTCGGTGCCGCAGCGGTGGATTACCTGATGTATTCCGGTTACGCGGTGTTCGCCTACCTGTGGGCCCGCATGGCCAAGGTGGCGCAGGACAAACTGGCAGAGGGTACCTCCGAGGAGATGTTCTACAACGCCAAGGTCCAGACCGCGCGCTTCTACTTCAAGCGTATGCTGCCGCGCACCAAAGGCCATGCGGATGCCATGCTGGCCGGCGCTGACAGCCTGCTGGATATGCCCGAAGACGCCTTTGTCATTTAAACGCAGGGCTTTCGGATAGCTTGAGAAACAAAGCCCGTACTCCTGTCGGAGGCGGGCTTTTTTGATAAAGCGCCACGGGTATAGGCTAGACTGACTGACAACAAAATACCCCGTTGCATGCAACAGAATTTCTGGAGAGTGAACATGGCTGATTATCAGGCCCCCCTTCGCGACATGCGATTTGTGCTTAACGAAGTGTTCGATGCCCCGGCACTCTGGGCCTCGTTGCCAAAGGTTTCTGAAAATGTCGATCCGGACACCGCCGACGCCATTCTGGAAGAAGCCGCCAAGATTACCAGTGGCGTTCTAGCGCCCCTGAACCGGGAAGGCGATGAGCAGGGCTGTCGGTGGAGCAACGGTGAAGTCACCACTCCGGATGGCTTCAAAGAGGCCTACCAGACCATTGTTGAGGGTGGCTGGGTTGGCCTCGGCGGCAACCCGGATTTCGGTGGCATGGGCATGCCCAAAACACTGGTGGCCCAGTTCGAGGAAATGATGCAGGGCGCCAACATGTCGTTTGGCCTGGCGCCAATGCTTACCGCGGGCGCCTGTGTGGCACTGGATGCCCACGGAAGCCAGGAGCTGAAAGATATCTACCTGCCGAACCTGTATTCCGGCGTCTGGTCCGGGGCGATGGATCTCACGGAACCCCACGCCGGGACCGATCTGGGCATTATCCGCACCAAAGCCGAGCCCAATGATGACGGCAGCTATAACGTCACCGGTACCAAGATCTTCATCACCTGGGGCGAGCACGACATGGCGGAGAACATCGTGCACTTTGTGCTGGCCAAGTTGCCGGATGCCCCGAAAGGCCCCAAGGGCATTTCCATGTTCCTGGTCCCCAAGTTCCTGGTGAACAAAGATGGTTCTCTGGGTGAGCGTAACGATTTCAGCTGTGGCTCTCTCGAGAAGAAAATGGGCATCAAAGGCTCCGCCACCTGCGTGATGAACTTCGATGGCGCCAGAGGCTGGCTGGTTGGTGAACCTAACAAGGGCCTGGCGGCCATGTTCACCATGATGAATTACGAGCGACTGGGTGTCGGCATTCAGGGCCTGGGTGCCGCCGAAGCCTCCTTGCAGAGTGCCCGTGAATACGCCCTGGAACGCACCCAGAGCCGCGCGCCCACCGGTGCCCAGCAACCGGACAAGGCCGCAGACCCGATTCTGGTGCACCCGGATGTACGGCGCATGCTGATGACCATGAAGAGCTACGTGGAAGGTGGCCGGGCTTTTTCAAGCTACGTGGCCCGTTGGCTGGATATCGCGAAGTTCTCTGAAGATGATGAACAGCGCAAGCATGCCGACGGCATGGTTGCCCTGCTCACGCCGGTGGCCAAGGCGTTCCTGACTGATCGGGGGCTGGATACCACAGTCATTGGCCAGCAGGTGTTCGGTGGCCATGGCTTTATTCGTGAATGGGGCCAGGAACAGCTGGTGCGCGACTGTCGCATAACCCAGATCTATGAGGGCACCAATGGCATTCAGGCGCTGGACCTGATCGGCCGTAAAGTGGTTGGTTCCCAGGGCAAACTTTACGAATTGTTTGCCGAAGATGTCGCTACGTTTGTCGAACAGAATAGCGGCGATGAGGCACTGCGGCCGTATCTTGAACCGCTGGCGGCGGCTCTTGAGCGCCTGTCGGATGTGACCGAGCAGGTTATCGAGCAGGCGGCTGACAACCCGGATGTTCCCGGTGCAGCGTCTGTGGATTACCTGGATATGTTCGGGTACACCGCGTTGGCCTACATGTGGGCGAGAATGGCCAAAGCGGCCGCGCCGAAAGCGGAAGGTGATACCTCCGGGTTCTATACGGGCAAGCTGAAAACAGCACGTTTCTATTTTGAGCGACTGCTACCCAGAACGGTAGCGCTGGCGGAAGGCATTCGCAGCGGAAGCGATGCCATGATGGCGCCAACCGCTGACGAGATCTGATCGGGTCTGGTTGAAAGTGAACAAAAAGCAGGCTGGAAACGGCCTGCTTTTTTTATGCCTGAAGCTTTGGGCGGGTTACTTGAGTTTCTTGCGGATATTCAGGTAGCCGGATTTCAGATCCTCGCCCAGTCTCCGGGTGGTTTCCCGGGCTTCATGGCCGGCGTCTTCGGTGTCGTGGAGAATGTCATCAAGCTTGTGGCGGAACTTTTCCCAATCCTGTTCAAGATCGTCCCATTCGTCTTTCACGTCTTCTCTGGCCAGATGCATCTGAACCCGGGCTTCATCCCGGTATTGTTTGATCTTCTCTGACAGCTTGTGAAACTCCTCTTGCAGACTCATCGTCAGTCTCCTTGCCTGATAAGATGGAGATTATACAATGCGCCAATTTTCGAAAAAGTGTCAAGCTTCAGCTGTGGGACGGGGCGGCGAGCAGAACCGAAAGGTCTCTGAGATGGTGCCAGGGAGTCAGGTCATCGAAGCCTTTGGCGGCGCGATCGGTCAGGCTGCACAGTTCGATAGCCCTGTGCAGCTGACCCTGGCTCAGTCGACCGGCGGCCTGCCGCACGGCGGCAGCGCGGCGTGGCTGGAAAACCCCGCGCTTTTTCAGAAAGGCGGATGGGTTCTCGCCGGGCTGCACGGTGTTTTTCATTTCCAGAATCAGGTGCAGATCACGCACCAGCACACTCAACAGTCCGAGCGGGTTTTCGCCCTCCAGTTGCAGTATGCCAATCATCTTGCCGGCGTGAGCGGCTTTGCCGGACAGTAATTCAGTAACCAGCTCGAAGCCGCTGAAGCGTGCGCTGTCCTGAACCGCCTGTTCTACGGTTTCCTCGTCGATGGTTTTGCTGACGCTCAGGAGCGACAGACGATCCAGCTCCTGACTGGCGGCCAGAAGGTTTCCTTCCAGACGTTCCGCGAGAATCATCAAGGCGCCGCGGGTAAGCTGTAACCCCTGATGGCTGGCCCGTTGCTGTAGCCAGCCGGCAAACTTTTCCGGATCTATCGGCCAGACCGGTACGTGTACGCCGGTGCCCTGGAGCTCTTTGTACCACTTGCGCTTGGTTTCAGCGGCATCCAGCTTGGCGCTGATCAGCAGCAGGATGACGTCTTCCGGAGGGGCCTGCAGAACCTGCTCCAGTACCTTACGGCCATCGCCAAGCTTACCGGTGGGCAGATGAATTTCGATCCGGCGCTTATCCGCGAACAGCGACATGGCGTTGCACTCATCGGCTACGCTGTTCCAGTCGAGTTGGTTGTCGGCGTGGAAGGTCAACCGGTCCTGATAGCCGGCCTCACGGGCGGTTGCGCGGATCTGGTCACAGCACTCCTGAACCAGCAGGGGCTCATCACCGGACACCAGATATACCGGTGCCAGGGCTTTCTTCAGTGACTGGGGAAGCTGATCCGGCCGGGTCTTCATTGGTCTTCGGCGTTTTCCTGACTGTCCGCATGCTCCCGGATGGCGGCGTCAATCCGCTCCTGGCTCATCGGTGCCAGGCGGAAAATCACCTGTTGTGCCAGCCGGTCACCGAGCTGTTGTCGCAGGGTGTCTTCTTCGCGCTGTTTGGCGAGAACGTTGTCCTCGTCATAGCGGTAGGTTTCGCTGGCACTCAGGTCTGTTTCTGCAATCAGCGGGACACGGTCAGAGGTTAACAGCTCTACCGTCACCGAGTGGCGCAGAATGTATTCGGCGGCAACGGCGCGGGAAGTGATGGCCGAGGCGCGGCGGTCCTGCTCGTAGTTTCGCAGGTGCAGGACATAATCCGCATTGGCCTCACTGACCAGCTCAACGCCGCCGAGATTCAGCTGTTGGCGTACCGAATTGCAGAAGTCGCCGGGAAGTGACTCCGGGCAGTCGACAGCCAGTGGCTGCAGCGCCGCCGGTACAGGGGAGGTGCCCCGCAGCTGAAAACCGCAGCCGGCAATAACAGCTGCCAGCACGAGCATGGCGGCTTTCGGGAACAGGGTTTTCAGGGCAGGGCGCATAGTCATCTCAGTTCGCTACCACGTTGACCAGTTTACCGGGCACGACAATCACCTTACGAACGGTCTTGTCTTCGGTAAAGCGTTGCACGTTCTCGTTTTCCAGAGCCAGTTTTTCCAGCTCGTCTTTGGCAATATCGGCCGGCACATCCGCTTTCGCCCGAACCTTGCCGTTGACCTGCAGTACCACGGTGATCTCACTGCGCACCATGGCCTTTTTGTCGGCTTCCGGCCAGGAGGCTTCTACCACCGGCTCTTCATGACCAAGGGTCTGCCAGAGCTGATGGCAGATGTGCGGCACGATAGGAGCCAGAACCAGTACGGCGGTTTCCAGCGCTTCCTGGCGAACGGCGCGGCTTTGAGGCTCGTCATTGCCCAGTTTGCCGACTTCGTTCAGTAGTTCCATGACTGCAGCAATGGAGGTGTTGAACGTCAGGCGGCGACTGATGTCGTCACTGACCTTGGCAATGGTCTCGTGAGTCTTGAGGCGCAGCGCTTTCTGATCAGCACTGAGGCTTTCAGCATCCAGTGCCGGAACATCGCCATTGGCTGCGTGCTCATTCACCATGCGCCACAGGCGCTTGAGGAAGCGGTGGGCGCCTTCAACGCCGCTGTCTGACCACTCCAGGGACTGCTCCGGAGGGGCAGCGAACATCATGAACAGGCGAACCGTGTCGGCACCGAATTCATCGATGATGGACTGCGGATCAATGCCGTTGTTCTTGGACTTTGACATCTTGGTGACGCCGCCAATTTCCACCGGCTGGCCGTCGGATTTCAGAATGGCGCGAACCACCTGGCCCTTGCTGTCCCTTTCCACGGTGACATCCGCCGGGTTGAACCAGGTCTTGCCGCCGTTGTCTTCGTTACGATAGTAGGTTTCGGCCAATACCATGCCCTGGGTCAGCAGGCGCTTGAACGGCTCGGAGCTGTCCACCAGCCCTACATCGCGCAGCAGCTTGTGGAAGAAACGGGCGTACAGCAGGTGCAGAATGGCGTGTTCGATACCGCCGATGTACTGGTCCACCGGCAGCCAGTAGTTGGCGGCGGCCGGGTCCAGCATGCCCTTGTCGTAGTTGGGGCTGCAGAAACGGGCGTAATACCAGGATGACTCCATGAAGGTGTCGAAGGTGTCGGTTTCCAGAGTGGCCGGCTGGCCGTTGTACTCGGTTTTGCACCACTCGGGATCGGCCTTGAGGGGCGACTGTACACCGTCCATTTCCACGTCTTCCGGCAGCCGAACCGGCAACTGGTCGTCGGGCACCGGCATTTCGGTACCGTCTTCCAGGGTCATCATCGGAATGGGTGCGCCCCAGTAACGCTGGCGGGATACGCCCCAGTCGCGCAGGCGGTAGTTTACCGTGCGCTTGCCGATGTTGTTTTCTTCCAGGTATTTGGCAATCTCGTCGAAGGCTTCGTCACTGGTCAGGCCGCTGTACTTGCCGGAAGATACCAGCACGCCTTTCTCGGTGAAGGCTTTTTCCTGGACATCGATTTCGCGACCGTCGTCAGCAGCGATCACCTGTTTGATGGGAAGGTGATACTTGGCGGCGAACTCGTGGTCGCGCTCGTCGTGACCAGGCACGGCCATCAGCGCGCCGGTGCCGTATTCCATCAGCACAAAGTTGGCGATCCAGACCGGCACTTCTTCCTGGGTCAGAGGATGAATGGCCTTGAAACCGGTGTCGATACCTTTCTTTTCCATCGTGGCCAGTTCGGCTTCTGCCACCTTGCTGGTATTGCACTCTTCTGCAAACTCGGCGACATCCAGGTGCCGTTCGGCGGCTTCTTTCGCCAGCGGGTGTTCGGCGGCCACGGCCATGTAGCTCACGCCCATCAGGGTATCCGGGCGGGTGGTGTACACGGTCAGGCCTTCATCGCGATCTTTCAGCGGGAAGGTCAGTTCGGTGCCTTCAGACTTGCCGATCCAGTTGCGCTGCATGGTCTTGACCTGCTCGGGCCAGCCTTCCAGATCGTCCAGGTCTTTGAGCAGTTCGTCGGCATATTCGGTAATGCGGATAAACCACTGGGGAATCTTCTTCTGCTCAACCAGGGCGCCGGAGCGCCAGCCACGGCCGTCTACCACCTGTTCGTTGGCCAGAACGGTCTGGTCAACCGGGTCCCAGTTGACGGTGGACATTTTCTTGTACACCAGGCCTTTCTCGTACAGGCGGGCGAAGAACCACTGTTCCCAGCGATAATAATCCTGGTCACACGTTGCCATTTCCCGGCTCCAGTCGTAACCGAAGCCCAGCTGCTTGAGCTGCTTTTTCATGTAGTCGATGTTGGCACGGGTCCATTTCGCCGGTGCGGTCTTGTTGGCAATGGCAGCGTTTTCCGCAGGCAGGCCGAAGGCGTCCCAGCCCATGGGCTGCATGACGTTCTTGCCTTGCATGCGCTGGTAGCGGGAGATGACGTCGCCGATGGTGTAGTTGCGAACGTGGCCCATGTGCAGCTTGCCGCTGGGGTAGGGGAACATGGACAAGCAGTAGTACTTGGGCTTGCCCGGTTCTTCCTTCACTTTGAAGGTTTCGTTGCTTTCCCAGAAGTCGCGGGCGGTCTGTTCTACATCACGTGGGTTGTATTGCTCGTCCATTCCTGCCATTACCAAAATTACCCTGTGGTCAAAAGGATGTTCGAAGGGGCCGGACATTCTAACGCACAGTTGGCTTTACAGGTAGTCTGCCAATTTTGCTGTGTTGTGCCATGCTTAGGGTAGGAGGTTTGTGGATGCAACTTTGGGGGATGCTCTCCGCTATGGGTCAGGTTTGGAGGTAGGCCGGAGGCTGGTATCGCTTCCCAAGACACGCCGTGAACCCATCCATGGGGGCTTGACTGCAGCATCCATGCTGCAGACAGTCTTGGGAAGCGATACCAGCCTCCGGCTTTCGAACAATTGAGTCGTCTGCTGGATGGTTGATTGAGAGCCTTGCTCAAGGTTTGAGAGGCAGGGTGTGGGTTGGCTTTTACGGGACTGTCTGCAGCAGGGATGCTGCAGTCAAGCGTACAGGGACGTATTCACAGCGTGTCCCGGAAAGCCAACCCGCACCCTGACTCTTGCACCGAAACTGCCAGACAAGAAAGAAACAAAAGGAAGCCGATATATGACCGAACCAGAACGAAATCGCCTGTCAGGAAAAGCACTGGAAGCTTATGACCGTATGTTGGAGCGCGTTCAGTCGCGCCTGAATGAGTTCCAGGAAACGTCGTTAAAAACACTGGAGGACGAGGTCCAGAGGGCGGTTGAGTTTGAGTACGAACTGGAGGAGATGACCAGGGAAGAGGCGGACCTGCTTGGGGCCTACCTGCAGCGGGATCTGGAGCACCTTCTGCACTTTGTCGGGGAGACCGGTGAAGGTGTTAAGGAGTGGCTGCAGCTGGATATGTCGCTGCTCGAACACACTCTGGCTGATCGACTTCTATCAGTTGCTGACCAGACGCTGGTTGATACCCTTGAGCTGAACCAGAAACTGGAGAATCAGGATATCAGCCACTACATCTCCGGCGAAGTGGCTACAGCGGGGATGTTCCGGTGCATGAACTGCAGCCACATGGTATGCCTCACCAAAACCAGCCACCTGCATCCCTGCGAGGCCTGTGGTTCTCATTACTTCGAACGCGTAACCAGCCGCTGGCCCCGTAAAGAGGAGTGAGCCTCAGTTCTTGGGAATCACTCTCTCCCGCACAAAGACAATCAGAATCACTGCCAGCGTCAGCACCGGCCATGAGCCGGTCTGCATGTAGGGCGTGTTGCCGGTGGCGGTGAAGACCTCGCCGGTGAGCACTCCGCGTTCGAATTGCGGGATGCGTTCGGTGATCTCGCCCTTTTCATTGATGATGGCCGTGACGCCATTGTTGGTGCCACGCATCATGTAACGACCAGTTTCCAGTGCGCGCATACGGGCCATCTGCAAGTGTTGCAGGGGGCCGATGGACTCGCCGAACCAGCTGTCGTTGCTGATGGTCAGCAACAGGCCGGCGTTGCGGGCGTTGAAGGCAACGAAGTCCGGATAGGTTACTTCATAGCAGATGTAGGGCATCACGTTGATGCCATTGGCCTTCAGCGGCCCCTGATTATCCGGACCGGGCGTGAAGTTGCTCATGGGCAGATCAAAGAAACCGATCACGCCCCTTAACAGGCCGGCCAGGGGTACATACTCACCGAAAGGCACCAGTTTCTGCTTGTGGTAGGTGCCGTCGCCATTCCCCGTGGCCATGATGCTGTTGTGATAGGTGAAATCTTCAATGTCGTCGCTGTAGCCGTACCACGGAATGCCGGTAATCAATGTGCTCTGTTCACCAAGCTCACTGTTGATGTGATCGATGATTTTTCCAGCTTCATCCTGCGTGATGGGGATCGCGGTTTCCGGCCAGAGGATGATGTCGCTTTGCCAATGCGCTTCGGTCATGTCCAGGTAGGTGACAATCTGGTCTCGCAGGAAGTCGGGGTCCCACTTGATCTGTTGGGCAATGTTGCCCTGCATGGCGGTGAAGGTGACCGGCTCATCGTCAATTTCGGTCCATTCTGCCTTGTTCAGAGCCGGGGCTATCAGCCAGGGCAGAAGGGTTGCCACGGCGGTGGCACCAGCCGCTTTCTGGCGGCCATTGCGAAGCAGCCACCAGATGGCATAGGCCGCTGCGCCGGTAATGGCAACCCAGAAGGTAATGCCGTGCACGCCGGTCAAGGGCGCCAGGCCGGCTAGGGCGCCGTCGGTGTGGGCCGTGCCCAGGTATAGCCAGGGGAAGCCGGTCAGCAGCCAGTTGCGGAGCCAGTCGCCCAGTATCCAGATAGCCGGGAACAGGGTTAAGCGCCGCACCAGGTTTTCTTTTGCCAGCTTGCCCCAGAACCAGAACGCCAGACCGTGGAACAGTGCCAACCCCGTAATGAACAGGACCATCAGTGCCACAGCAACGGGTACGGAGGTGTTGCCATGCTCACTGATGCTGACGTAAACCCAACTGACGCCGGAGCCGAATAACCCAAGGCCGACGAACCAGCCGGAGCGGAACAGCTTTGTGGAGGCCTGGTTCAGGGTGGCCAGCAGAATCAGGAAAATGGAAACGGGCCCGAGCCACCAGAAGTGAAAGGGCGAGAAGGTAAGGGTTTGCAGGGCCCCGGCGATCAAAAGGATCACCGGGCTCAGCCAGGGGTGGTTGGTAAAACTGAGGTTCAGAGGGTGGTGAAGGTTGTCATGACTCACTTCGGGTTACCTGCAACAAACGGATGACTCGGTTATCGGCGTTGGCAATAGTAAACTTCAGGCCGCCGAATTCAACCGTTTCTCCCCGTCTGGGCAGGTGACCAAATTCTTTCAGAACCAGGCCGCCGATGGTGTCGAACTCTTCTTTGTCCATTTCGGTGTCGAAAAACTCGTTGAAGTCATCAACCGGGGTCACGGCTTTTACCGCATAGGTACCATCGCCCCGGGCCTTGATGTGAGTTTCTTCGTCGAAGTCGTGTTCGTCTTCGATCTCGCCGACAATTTGCTCCAGCACGTCCTCAATGGTGATCAGGCCGGCTGTGCCGCCGTACTCATCCACCACGATAGCCATGTGGTTGCGGTTTTCCTTGAACTCTTTAAGCAGCTGGTTCAGGCGCTTGCTTTCGGGCACGAAGGTGGGTGGTCGCAGGATTTCGCGGATGCAGTTCCAGTCCAGCTCGTTGTTGATGGCCAGAGGCAGGAGGTCTTTGGCCAGCAGAACGCCAATGACTTCATCCGGGCTTTCGCCAATCACCGGAAAGCGGCTGTGGGCAGAGGAAATGATTTCGGGCAGAAACTCTTTCGGGTCCTGCGCTGCTTTTACGGTGATCATCTGGGAACGGGGGATCATGATTTCCTCCACCCGCATGTCGATCACCTGCATGGCACCTTCGATGATGCTCATGGCATCGACATCGATGATGTCCTGGGACTCGGCATCCCGCAGGATTTCCAGCACGTCCTCGACGGACTCAGGCCCGCTGGAAAAGGCCTGTGATAACCGCTCCAGCCAGGACTTGTTGCCCTGACTGCGACTCGACTGATCGTCGCTCATGAGTCTTTTTCCGTTGCCTCTGCTTGGTAAGGGTTGTTAAATCCGAGCTGCGCCAGCAACCGGATCTCGAGGGCTTCCATAGCCTCGGCTTCGTTGTCTTCAATATGGTCGTAGCCCTGAAGATGCAGCATTCCGTGTACCACCATATGTGCCCAGTGGGCCACGGGTTCTTTATGCTGTTCCTGCGCTTCTTTTTCAACAACCGGCGCACAGATCACCAGATCTCCGGCTAATGGCACTGTTATACCCGGTGGCGCTTCAAATGGGAAGGACAAGACGTTGGTGGGTTTGTCCTTGCCCCGGTACTGATGGTTCAGATCCCGGCCCTCTTCGGCGTCGACGATGCGAATCGTCACCTCGGACGCTTCCTCACCTTGCCAGGCTTTTTCGGCCCAGGCCTGGAATTGTGCGCTATCCGGTACGCCGGGCCCATCAAAGACATTTTGCAGGTCGACTGTCAGCATGCTCATTGGCTGTTGTTGCTCACGTCGTCCAGGGCGTCGTAGGCTTCAACAATGCGCTGTACCAGCGGATGCCGAACCACGTCTTTGGCGCCAAAGCGGGTAAAACCGATACCCGGCACTTGGCTCAGTACCGTGGCGGCATGAATCAGCCCGGAGTTCTGCCCGCGGGGCAGGTCCACCTGGGTGGTGTCGCCGGTAATGACCGCCGTTGAACCGAAACCGATCCGGGTGAGGAACATTTTCATCTGCTCCCGGGTGGTGTTCTGGCTTTCATCGAGAATGATGAACGAGTTGTTGAGCGTTCGGCCGCGCATGAATGCGAGCGGCGCAATCTCGATCACGCTTTTTTCGATCAGGCGGGTAACGTGGTCAAACCCGAGCATTTCATAGAGGGCGTCGTACAGTGGCCGAAGGTACGGGTCCACCTTTTGCGCCAGGTCACCGGGCAAAAAGCCGAGTTTCTCCCCGGCTTCCACCGCTGGCCGCACCAGCAGAATTCGCTTCACCTGCTCGTCTTTCAGAGCCTCAACGGCACAGGCGACGGCCAGCCAGGTTTTACCGGTACCGGCAGGGCCAATGCCGAAATTGACGTCGTGGCTGCGAATACTGTGCACATACTTCTGCTGATTCCGCCCACGGGGTTTGGCGGTCAGTTTCGGCGTTTTGATGACGGCGACCTGGCCCTCGTCATAGGGGACATCATCCGGCAGCCGCTCCAGGCCGGTTTCGCGAATATAGAGGTGTACCGTGTCGGGCGAGATGTCATCGGTGGCCTCGGTTTCCCGGTACAGGTGGCGAACAACCTCGGTGGCCGCAGCCACGTTCTCGGTGGGCCCTTCCACCCGGAAATGGTGCCCCCGGCGGCCGACTTTCACCTGCAGACGCTTTTCAATCATCTTCAGGTTTTCATCAAACTGTCCGCACAGGGTAGCCAGGCGGCGCTGGTCTACCGGGTGCAGGTCAAATTGTCTCGAGTCGTTGGTGTTCAAATTTTCTCCAGCTGGTTTGGGAAGCTCATCGGGGCCGCGCTCAATGCAGCTCGGAATCTACCGGTACGCCGCGCAGTGAGTTCGCGTAGGCCTCCACAATTTCCACATCAATAAAGTGCCCGACCACTTCCGGATCTTCATGCCGGAAGTTCACAATACGATTGTTCTCCGTACGGCCAGCGTACTCGCCCGGGTCTTTCTTGGACAGGCCGGTAACCAGAATCCGTTCGGTGCTGCCCACCATCTTCCGGCTGATGTCCATCACGTTCTGATTCAGCCGATCCTGAAGAATGCTCAGGCGCTGTTTCTTGACCTCCATCGGGGTGTCGTCCGGCAAATCCGAGGCCGGCGTTCCTGGCCGGGCGCTGTAGATAAAGCTGAAGGACATATCAAAGCCGATATCGTTAATCAGCTTCATGGTGTCTTCAAAGTCTTTGTCGGTTTCGCCCGGAAAGCCAATGATGAAATCCGAGGAGAAGCTGATATCCGGCCGGATCTTGCGCAAACGACGCAGCTTGGATTTGTACTCAAGGGCCGTGTGGCCGCGCTTCATCGCCGCGAGAATGCGGTCAGAGCCGCTTTGCACCGGCAGGTGCAGGTGGCTGACCAGTTCCGGGACGCGCTCGTAGACGTCGATCAGTGAGTCGCTGAACTCCACCGGATGGGAGGTGGTGTAGCGAATGCGGTCAATGCCGTCGATGGTGGCAATCACTTCCACCAGTTCGGCCATGTCCATCACGTCGCCGTCGTGGGTTTCGCCACGGTAGGCGTTGACGTTCTGGCCCAGCAGATTCACTTCGCGCACGCCCTGGGCGGCGAGGTGGGCGACTTCGGCGATCACGTCATCCACCGGGCGGCTGACTTCTTCGCCGCGGGTGTAGGGCACCACGCAGAAGGTGCAGTATTTGCTGCAGCCTTCCATGATGGAGACAAACGCGGAAGGGCCGTCGGCGCCGGGGTCCGGGAGGTTATCGAATTTTTCGATCTCCGGGAAGCTGACGTCTACCACGCCGACACCGTCACCCTTGGTGCGGATTTCGGTGATCATGTCCGGCAGGCGGTGCAGAGTCTGCGGGCCGAATACCATGTCGACATAGGGCGCCCGGTCGATAATGGCCTGGCCTTCCTGGCTGGCGACGCAGCCGCCAACTCCGATAATAAGCTCCGGTTTTTTGGCTTTGAGCTTTTTCCAGCGGCCGAGCTGGTGGAACACCTTGTCCTGGGCTTTTTCGCGGATGGAGCAGGTGTTCAGCAGCAGGATGTCGGCGTCATCGGGGGTGTCGGTCATTTCGACGGGGTCGCCGGTTTTGAGCAGGTCTGCCATGCGGGCAGAGTCGTACTCGTTCATCTGGCAGCCGTGGGTTTTGATGTACAGCTTCTTGGCCATGGGTCTCACGTCGTCTGTTGTGTTGCGCCGGGGTGGTGTAGGGCGCTGATAAAAATTGGACTGCGTAGTATAACGGGGTGCTTAAACTTCAACCACCGTTGTCTCGGTAATCCCTTTTTTGGCTATGTGCTATTATCTCCATTCCTTAAATTTGGGAGTCTGAAGGTCTTTGGGGATTCCTTTCCAAAAACCGCTACGAGCACATCCATGTGCGCTTCTCTCAGGCCATCCATGGCCTTCGAAATTTTTGGAAAGGAATCCCCAAAGACCTTCGATCGAACCATCAAGCCATTGGAAGATCGGCGTGGGGTAGGTGGTGCTTTTTCTGCAGGAAAAAGATGTCTGAGCGCAGCGAGTTGTTTTTCCGGAAGAAAAAGCACCACCTGCCCCTGCGCCAGCCCCAGGCTTTTAAATTAGATAGTTTCCGACGAACACCAGAACAGACAACGAACATGACCCCCGAGCGCCTAGCCAGAATCAAGCAAACCCTGAACACCCGCCAACCCGATCTGCGGGTTTTGACCGATCAGGTCCATAAACCCCGGAATCTCTCTGCCATTATTCGCTCCTGCGATGCCTTCGGGCTGGCCAATATGCATGTGGTTTGGCCGAAGGAGGGCTTTCGGGCATTTCGCAAGACCACGGGCGGGAGTTACAACTGGGTGACAACCCACACTCATCCCACCACGGATAACGCAGTGACGGAGCTGAAGGCGCAGGGGTATAAGCTGTATGCGGCGCAGTTGTCAGACCGCGCGGTGGATTTCCGGGAGGTGGATTACACCGTGCCTTGCGTCATTGTTATGGGTAACGAGCTGGACGGAGTGAATGCTGCTACTTCCGAACAGGCGGATGAGCATATTGTGATTCCGATGATGGGGATGGTCGAATCGCTGAATGTGGCCTCGGCCTGTTCGATTATTCTTTCCGAGGCGCAGCGGCAGCGCAAGCTGGCCGGCATGTTCGACCAGAGGCGGCTACCGGATGAGGAATACAACCGGCTGCTGTTCCGCTGGTGCCAGCCGACGGTGAAGCGCTACTGCGATGATCGGAAGTTGCCGTACCCGCCGATTGATCCGGAGACGGGTGAGCTGATTGATGGCGTGGGCTGGATGCGAGAAGTGCGCAAGCAGCGGGCTAATCGCAAGAAGTGGAATGACACGCCTGAATCAGCCAAGGAATAATTATAGGCAGATAAATCTAACCTGGTCAGATCGGTCGTGGGGTGGGCATGTCTTTTTCTGCCGAAAAAAGATGTTTGAGCGCAGCGAGTTGTTTTTTCAAAGAAAAAGACATGCCCACCCTACGGCCTGCCGCCAGCATATAAGGCTGGACAAATCAGGCCTTATTCCTCACGAGCTTCCAGATAACGCTGCAGTTGCTCCCGCAAAGCCTTGGGCAGGCGGGTGATGGTCAGGGCGTCGTTGTCACGGTCGTAGTAGACCGCCTGGTTCACCAGGTCGGAAGAGAATGACACGCTCATGCCGCCGCCGGAGCCCGCTATACGGACGAGTTTTTTGACCTTGCGGTGGTCCGGGTGCAGCACACCGCTTTCCGGTAACTCGGCGTTCTGGCTGGCGAATTCCTTGAAGCGTTCGGGTTGGCTTTCATCCAGATAGCCCGACAGGGCTTCGATCTCCACCGGCTCGCCCAGGGCGTGCTGGTCTTTGCAGAATTCGTAGGCCTTGGTGCGCACTTCTCCGGCTTTCTCGGGCTCGGAGTTTTTGGCGAAAGCTTCCACGGCATCGAGGAAGGTCAGGGTTTCTTTTTCCACGTCCACGTTGTTGGTGAAGCCGCACAGGCGAATGAACAGATCGCCGGGTTCGCCGGTGCCGCGGCCGTGTACCAGGGTCAGGTAGTTCTCGCTGCCGTTTTCGCCGCGCCAGTCGTCCAGCTCGATGCGCACCGCCAGGTTCAGGCGGGACAGGCTGATGATGTCGGTGGCATCCAAGCGTTCGCTGCCGTCGAAGCGCATGGCGCTGTCGGTTTCCAGAATCAGCAGGTAGGCCACTTCGGAATCGGCCAGGGCTTCGTGTACGAGCATCAGGTGGCCGTCGAATTCTTCCTGGCTGCCGTTAAGCAGTTCCTGCCACTGGCTGAACAGGCGGTCGGTGAGGGCGCTAAAGCTTTGTTTGTCTTCCAGGTAGTCTTTCAGCCAGGCGCTGAACGGGCATTCGCCCAGGTCTTCGGAGAAGCGGCCGTATTTCTTGCCGGGTTTGCTGTTGAATAGGCGCTTCATCTGTTTGTGCAGGGCCTCGTAATCGCCACCGGGCTCCTGCATGGCCTCGCCGGCAACAAGGCGAGCGGGCTGGCCCGGTTGGTACTGGCTGGCAAAGGCGGTGCGCAGGTGTTTGATGGCCATTTTGTTCGGCTCCTGTAGGTTTCGGCGGTTGGCTCAGAGGGGCTGGATTTTGCCATGGATTGGTATGTTATTCATTCGTTGCCTGCAGGGCTTGGTGGCTGGTCGCGAGGCAGGTAGGTCTTTTTCTTCCGAAAAAACAACTCGCTGCGCTCAGACATCTTTTTTCTGCAGAAAAAGACCTACCTACCCCACGACCGGTAAACTTTTCAAAAACTCTGCGATATCTCACCTCAGGCTTTGAAGTATTTGTCTTTAACAGGAATCACGATAAAAGTTCGCCGGCGGCGGGGTGGGGGTATCTTTTTCTGCCGGAAAAAGATGTTTGAGCGAAGCGAGTTGTTTTTCCAAAGAAAAAGATACCCCCACCCCGACGGCCAGCCCGCCAGGGTAGAGGTGTCAGTCGAGAAAGTAAGCGCTGAAGTTAAACCCGCTTGCTTTTGGTCAGTTCCTGAATAAGAGAGTTAACCGCCTCGGGAATCTCACCCTCGGTATCGGCGGAAGCACTGGCGTTGGCGATATCAGAGCCGAGGTTCACGGCAACGGCCACCAGGCCATGGGCGGTCAGCAGTTGGGCTACGCGGCGGCGTTCGTCGGCATCGCCGGCGTTTTCCTCGGAGACAACGACGGCCGTTTTGCCCTGGTCGAACAGGGCACGCTCTACGGCCAGGGCCAAAGCCGGAGCCTGCTTGCCGAGGCAGGCAATAATGGCCGGTTTCTGCGCCAGGCGGCGTTCGCGTTCTTCCGGGGTGACCGGGTCCAGGGACTCTACACCTTCGGCCAGGCCAGCGACCATGCCGGCACCGATTGTGACGTTGGTGAGGCGGTCAATGACAATGAAGCTGCCGGTCGCGTGATTGCGCTGATAAGCGTCAAATGCGATGGGCTGGTTCAGGGTCAGTTCGCACAGACCGATTTCATTCAGCTGCAGACGCTCGGGGTTGGCCTGCTGCTCCAGCGTATTCACGTCGGTCTGGTGATGAATGGTCTTCACCGTGCCGGAGGTGAACGTGGGGCCGAGCTTGATGTCGTACAGCCGGCCGGTTTCCAGTGGGGCGTCGGTCATCCACACGATGTTGGCGTTGAAACGGTTGCCCACTTCCGGCTCGTCTGCGGCCTTTACCAGCATGTCACCACGGCTGACATCAATTTCGTCTTCCAGGGTCAGGGTCACGGCCTGGTCGATATAGGCTTCGCTCAGGTTGCCGTCAAAGGTCACAACCTCTTTCACCTTGCTGGTGCGTCGCGAGGGCAGGGCCATCACGGTTTCGCCCGGGCGGATGACGCCGGAGGCGATGGTGCCGCAGAAGCCCCGGAAGTTCAGGTTCGGGCGGGTCACGTACTGCACCGGGAAGCGGAAGTGTTCCAGGTTCTTGTCCCGGGAAACTTCCACGGTTTCCAGGATTTCCATCAGCGGCTGGCCGGTGAACCAGGGCGTGTTCTCGCTCTTGTTCACCACATTGTCGCCTTCCAGTGCAGAAATAGGCACAAAGCGAACGTCTTTCAGGCCCAGCTTGGCGGCGAACGCCAGGTAGTCATCCTTGATTTCATTGAAGCGTTCTTCGCTGAAATCCACCAGATCCATCTTGTTCACCGCCACTACGATGTGGCGAATGCCCAGCAGGGAGGCGATGTAGGAATGCCGGCGGGTCTGGGTCAGTACGCCGTAGCGGGCGTCGATCATCAGGATGGCCAGTTGCGCGGTGGAAGCGCCAGTGGCCATGTTGCGGGTGTACTGCTCGTGGCCCGGGGTGTCGGCGATGATGAACTTGCGCTTGTCGGTGCTGAAATAGCGGTAGGCGACATCAATGGTGATGCCCTGTTCACGCTCTGCCTGCAAGCCGTCCACCAGCAGGGCAAGGTCCAGCTTTTCGCCGGTGGTGCCCATCTTGGCACTGTCGGTTTTCAGGCTTGCCATGTGATCTTCGTAGATCATCTTGGTGTCGTGCAGCAGGCGGCCAATCAGGGTGCTTTTGCCATCGTCGACACTGCCGCAGGTCAGCAGGCGCAGCAGTTCTTTGTTCTCGTGTTGCTTCAGGTAGGCCTGAATATCTTCAGCGATCAGATCAGATTGGTGTGACATTTCAGAAGTACCCTTCCCGCTTTTTCTGTTCCATGGAGCCGGCTGAGTCGTGGTCAATAACGCGACCCTGACGCTCGGAGCTGGTGGCCAGCAGCATTTCCTGGATGATTTCCGGCAGCGTATCCGCCTTCGATTCAATAGCACCGGTCAGCGGGTAGCAGCCCAGAGTGCGGAAACGCACGGATTTCATCTCGGGCGTCTCGCCTTCTTTCAGGGGCATGCGGTCGTCGTCGACCATGATCAGAGTGCCGTCCCGCTCAACAACAGGGCGCTCGGCGGCAAAGTACAGGGGTACGATGTCGATATTTTCCAGGTAGATGTACTGCCAGATGTCCAGCTCGGTCCAGTTGGACAGAGGGAAGACCCGAATGCTTTCGCCCTTGTTGATTTTACCGTTGTAGATGTTCCACAACTCCGGGCGCTGGTTTTTCGGGTCCCAGCGGTGGTGTTCGTCACGGAAGGAATATACCCGTTCCTTGGCACGGGATTTTTCTTCATCCCGGCGTGCGCCACCGAAGGCGGCGTCGAACTTGTACTTGTCCAGGGCCTGTTTCAGGGCCTGGGTTTTCATGATGTCGGTATGCTTGGCGCTGCCGTGGGTGAAGGGGCCAACACCTTGCTCTACGCCTTCCTGGTTGGTGTGCACGATCAGATCCAGGCCGTAACGGCTGACCTGTTTGTCGCGGAACTCGATCATGTCCCGGAACTTCCACGTAGTGTCTACGTGCATCAGCGGGAATGGCGGCTTGCCCGGATAAAAGGCTTTAAGAGCCAGGTGCAGCATCACGGCAGAATCCTTGCCGATGGAGTAGAGCATCACCGGGTTATCAAACTCGGCGGCCACTTCCCGGATAATGTGGATGCTTTCGGCTTCCAGCTGTTTCAGATGCGTAAGATTGTAGGTGGTCATGGTCATCCGTTTGCGCAAAGTGCGAGGTGATCAATGGATGACCTACTATATCAGTGTGTTTTGGGTATAAGAAAGCAGGCAACAAGAATTTTGCGTTCTAACAATATGTGAAGACGTCGGCACCCTCTGCCTGAACTGCGTTCCTCAGCGAGCCTGCTTGCCCTCAATCAGCATGCGGGCAACGTACTTGTCTACATCGTCAAAGCCATTGCCTTCGAACTCGCAGAACTGAATGCCAAGCTCGAACTCATTTCGGGACACACGCCGCATATGCACGATATTGGCATCGGTGGAGATGGTAACGGGTTGGCCGGCGGGAACAGGGAGAGAAAATCGGACTTTTGTTTCCAGCCAGTTACCCGGAGCAGGAGGCCGCATTCCCGGAATCAGTTGCCCGACGGCTTCCTGATCACAGGAAATCGTGACTCCGGAACGGGAAATATTGGATGCCTGGCAGGTAACGCACTGACCGTCTGGTCGCTCCAGTGTAACGTCTGTGGCGACAGTCACCCTTTGCTGGTGACGCAGGCATGGTCTGGTCGACGGTGTTTTGATTCTTACCCGTTTGGCCTTCCGGGTTTCAAACGATGCGACTTTCCCCATAATGATTTTCCGTAATAAAGCCCGACTTTCCGTAGGGATTCTAGGTGTCTAAAAAGTGAACAGCAAGTGTTGTGAACAAAATATGTCAGTTTTGTGAGGCAATTTTGAGCCCGGTCACGCCCTGTTGAGCTGCAGTCGCGGGCAGGCTGGGGTAAAATCGCCAATCTTATTCCACTCTTATTTCACTGCGGGTTGCTGCTATGAGCGATAAAACACAAGAATCCGCACAGGGCGGCAAAGTCGGTTTTGTCAGCCTGGGCTGTCCGAAAGCACTGGTTGATTCCGAGCGGATTTTGACCCAGCTCCGGCAGGATGGCTACAACGTGGTGCCCAGCTACAACGATGCCGATATCGTTGTGGTCAACACCTGTGGCTTTATCGATGCTGCCAAGCAGGAATCCCTGGATGCTATAGGTGAGGCTATCAGTGAAAACGGAAAAGTGATAGTCACCGGTTGCATGGGTGCGGACGGAGACAAGATCCGGGAAGCGCATCCCGGCGTTTTGGCGGTCTCCGGGCCCCACGCCTATGAGGAAGTGGTTGGTGCAGTGCACCAGTACGTGCCACCGAGAAAGGATCATGATCCTTTCACTGATCTGGTGCCGCCTCAGGGGGTAAAGCTCACGCCCCGACACTACGCTTATCTGAAAATATCCGAAGGCTGTAATCATCGTTGCACCTTCTGCATCATTCCGTCTCTGCGCGGCGATCTGGTCAGCCGTCCGGTGGGTGATGTCATGGACGAAGCCCAGCGCCTGGTGGATGCGGGTGTGAAAGAGTTGCTGGTGATCTCCCAGGACACCTCTGCCTACGGTGTGGATATCAAATACCGTACCGGTTTCTGGCAGGGTCGCCCACTGAAAACGAAAATGCAGGCTCTGTGTGAAGCGCTCGGCGAGCTGGGTGTCTGGGTGCGCTTGCACTATGTTTACCCGTACCCTCATGTAGACGAGATTATTCCTCTGATGGCGGAGGGCAGAATCCTGCCGTATCTGGACATTCCTTTCCAGCATGCCAGCCCCAGGGTACTCAAGGCCATGAAGCGTCCGGCTCACGACAGCAAGACGCTGGAGCGCATTCAGAAGTGGCGGGAAATCTGCCCGGAACTGACCATTCGCTCCACTTTCATCGTTGGTTTTCCGGGCGAGACCGAGGAAGATTTCCAGTATCTGCTGGACTGGCTGGACGAGGCTCAGTTGGATCGGGTGGGTGCGTTCACATACAGTCCGGTGGAAGGTGCCCCGGCCAATGAGCTGGACGGCGCTGTGCCGGAAGCCGTCAAAGACGAGCGCCTGGCCCGGTTTATGGAGAAGCAGGCCGAGATCTCTGCGGCTCGCCTGCAGGCGAAAATCGGCCAGACCATTGATGTGCTGATTGACGAGGTGGACGAAGAGGGCACTATCGGTCGTTCAAAAGCCGATGCGCCGGAAATCGACGGCATGGTCTATCTCAATGACGAGACGGATCTGGCGCCGGGCCAGATTGTAAAGGCCGTGGTCGAGCATGCGGACGAACACGACCTCTGGGCGTCTCTGGTCTGAGCGGCAGAGGCCTGAGTGATCAGGCCTCGCTGACTTTCCTGATGGTGTCCGCGTAGAAGCTGTCAAAATCCTGGAATCTGAAGCTGTCCTGCCCACAACAACGAATGTTTCCTGACCGGATGTCGTAAACCCAGCCGTGAATCTGGATCTTGCCTGTAGCCAGTTTTGCGGCCACCGTCGGGTGGGTGCGCAGGTGCTGAACCTGCTGCAACACGTTTTCCTCAATGGCTTCGTTCAGGTACTGGCTGTCCAGCGGTTCGTCGTGGGGGAGGCTATGCCGTTCCCGCACAATCTCGATTGCCGAACGGCAGTGCCCCAGCCATTCCTGAACATGAGGCAGGCCTTTCAGGCCTTGCACATCCAGAGCCCCTTTCACGGCGCCGCAATCGGTGTGGCCACACACGATGATGTGGCGCACGTTCAACACGGCGACGGCAAACTCGATGGAGGCGGTCATGCCCCCGGTCTCGTTACTGTGCGGAGGGATGATGTTGCCGGCATTCCGGCAGATGAACAGATCGCCCGGGTTGGTGCCGGTCATCATGTTCGGATCAATGCGCGAATCCGAACAGGTGAAGAACAGCACCTCCGGGCTCTGGCCTGTTGCCAGTTCACCAAACAGATCCTTGTGTTCCGGATAGACGTTTTTGCGGAATTCCAGAACACCTTTAACAATATGATCCATTCGGCCTCCTCAGCCTTCCAGCTTCTTCAGCAGTATCTCGTTGAACAGCTTCGGGTTGCCCTGACCCTTTGAAGCCTTCATCAACGGACCCATGAAGCCACCCAGCATCTTCTTGCGTTTCTTCGGGTTGTCTTCATTCTGATACTGCTCTACCTGTTCGGGCATGCTGGCCAGCACCTCGTCTACCATGGCTTCCAGAGCACCGGTGTCGGAGACCTGTTTCAGCCCCTTGGCTTCAATGATGGCATCGACTTCCGTGTTCTCCCCGGCCCAGAGAGCCTCAAACACTTTTTTCGCGCCAGCCGAAGACACGGTGTTGTCGGCAATGCGAACGACCAAGGCGCCGAGCTGGGCGCCGGAAACCGGCGAATCAGCAACAGCTTTTTCTTCAGCATTCAGACGTGCGGAGAACTCACCCTGAATCCAGTTGGCGGCCAGTTTAGCGTCTTTGCCATGCGCCACCGTTTCCTCGAAGAACGTTGCCAGACGGGCATCGCCGGAAAGAACGCGGGCGTCGTAGTCGCTCAACTGGTACTGCTCAACAAACCGCGCTTTGCGGGCATCCGGCAGTTCCGGCAGGCGGCTGCGGGCGTCTTCGATGAAGTCATCGTCGACCACCACCGGCAGCAGGTCCGGGCAGGGGAAGTAGCGGTAATCGTTGGCTTCTTCCTTGGTACGCATGGAGCGGGATTCATCCCGGTCACCGTTATACAGGCGGGTTTCCTGAACAATGGTGCCGCCGTCTTCCAGGATATCCATCTGCCGCTCGACTTCATGGGCAATAGCCTGCTCCATGAACCGGAACGAGTTCAGGTTCTTGGTCTCGGTACGGGTGCCGAGGGTGTCTGAACCCTTCGGTTTCAGGGAAATGTTCACATCGAACCGCATGGATCCCTGAGACATGTCGCCGTCACAGATGCCCAGTGACGTAACCAGGCTGTGCAGTTTTTTCGCAAAGGCGACAGCTTCTTCGGCATTGTTCATATCCGGTTCGGTGACCACTTCAATCAGTGGCGTGCCAGCGCGGTTCAGATCGATGCCGGTCATGCCGTGATAATCCTCGTGCAGGGATTTGCCGGCGTCTTCTTCCAGGTGCGCGTGATGAATACGAACCCGCTTGCTCTCGCCACTGGCCAGGTCAATGTCTACATAGCCGGGGCCCACAATCGGCTCGGCCAGCTGTGTGGTCTGATAGCCCTTGGGCAGGTCCGGGTAGAAGTAATTCTTGCGCTCGAACATGGAGCGCCGGCCGATCTCGGCGTTGGTGGCCAGGCCGAACATCACCGCATAGCGGAACGCCTGCTCGTTCGGTACCGGCAGCATGCCCGGCATGGCCAGGTCGACGGCATTGGCCTGGGTGTTGGGCTCGGCGCCATAAGCGGTGCTTGAGCCGGAAAAAATCTTGGTCTGGGTGGCGAGCTGAACGTGAATTTCCAGCCCGATCACGATATCCCACTGCATGTGTTCGTCTCCTCTGTCGGGCTTATTTGGGTTCACGCTGGTGCCAGTCGGTCACCTGCTGGAACTGATGGGCGGCGTTCAGCAACCGGGCTTCCGAAAAGTGGTCGCCAATGATCTGCAGGCCCACGGGCAGCCCGTCGACAAAGCCGGCCGGCACCGACATGGCCGGAATGCCCGCCAGGTTGATGGCAATGGTGAACACGTCTTCCAGGTACATGGCCACCGGATCGGTGGTCTTCTCGCCTTGGGCGAAAGCCGGGGAGGGCGTGACCGGGCTCATCAGCACGTCCACATCTTTGAACGCGTTCAGGAAGTCCTGCTGGATCAGGCGGCGAACTTTTTGCGCCTGCAGGTAGTAGGCGTCGTAGTAGCCGTGGGAAAGCGCGTAGGTGCCAACCAGGATCCGGCGCTTCACCTCGTTGCCGAAGCCTTCAGCCCGGGTACGGGTGTACATGTCCATCAGATCCTTCGGATCGTCACAGCGGTAGCCGTAGCGTACCCCGTCGAACCGGGACAGGTTGGCGGAAGCTTCTGCCGGGGCAATCACGTAATAGGCCGCAATGGCCAGCTTTGCGTTCGGCAGTGATACTTCTTTCACCGTTGCGCCCAGCTTTTCGTACTCCCGGATGGCATTACGAACCTGCTCCTCCATGGCCGCAGACAGCTGCTCACTGAAATATTCCTTCGGCAGGCCAATCTTCATGCCTTTGAGGGGCTCATTCAGCGTGGCGGTGTAATCCGGTACATCACGGTCGATACAGGTGGAATCCTTCGGGTCAAACCCTGCCATCACATTCATCATCAGCGCGGCATCTTCTGCCGTACGAGCCATCGGCCCGCCCTGATCCAGTGAAGAGGCAAAGGCAATCATCCCGTAGCGAGACACCCGGCCGTAGGTTGGCTTCAGCCCGGTAATGCCGCACAGGGCGGCGGGCTGGCGGATCGAGCCCCCGGTATCGGTGCCGGTGGCAGCCGGTACCAACCGGGCCGCAACCGCTGCGGCCGAGCCCCCGGAAGAGCCACCTGGCACCCGCCTGTCACCAGACGACAAGCCCCAGGGGTTTGCGGTCGCGCCAAAATAGCTGGACTCCGTAGAAGAGCCCATGGCGAACTCGTCCATATTGGTCTTGCCCAGACAAACCGCCCCGGCCTGCCGGAATTTTTCTGTCACCGTTGCATCATATGGCGGCACAAAGTTCTCCAGCATCTTTGAGCCGCAGGTTGTGCGTACACCGTTGGTGCAGAAGATATCCTTGTGAGCAAACGGCACCCCGGTCCAGGGTGTGGCCTTGCCGGTGGCCCGCATCTCATCGGCAAGCTTTGCCTCGGCCAATGCCTGGTCTTCGGAGATGGTAATAAAACTGTTGTACTTGCCGTCCTCGCGCTTCAGACGGTCAAGGAACTGCTGAGCCAGCTCCACACTCGAAACCTTCCCGCTCTCCAGCTCCCGGGAAAGCTCTGCTACAGACTTGTTATGCATCGTGAATCCTGAAATCTCTGATGGATGGCCTAATTGCTTAAACGCTCATTCCGCGGCTCATTCAATAACCCGGGGCACCAGATACAGCCCGTCCTCGGTAGCCGGCGCTATCGCCTGAAACGCTGCCCGCTGGTCGGTTTCTGTCACTTCATCCGGCCGCAAACGCTGCACCGCGTCCAGCGGATGCGCCATAGGCTCCACCGAATCCGTGTCTGCAGCACCTAATTGATCCACCAGATCCAGAATGTTGCCCAGATCTTTCTCCAGTGCCGAAACCTGCTCGTCGTCCACCTTGATGCGGGCGAGCACGGCAACTTTCTCGATGTCCTCACGGGAAATGCTCACGTTGCCTCCAATTCACTCTGTGTGAAAACAATTTAATGGAATTGATCTTTATTTGATTAGCCAGACATATTACCAGAACCCAGACCACGATGGACCCGAAACCCCTTCACAAATTGTGACAATACGCGCTTCCGAAACCCGGATGGCGCCTTGCCTGAGCATGCCCCCACTGCTAAAGTTGCCGCATTCTTATCCACAGCCGCAACTCTCAGGTTGAAACTACACGAATGTTGATCAAAAGACTCCGAGGCATCTTCTCAAGCGACCTGTCCATAGACCTGGGCACCGCCAACACACTGATCTACGTGCGTGAGCGGGGCATTGTTCTGAACGAGCCCTCTGTTGTTGCCATCCGCACGAGTGGCTCCCAGAAAATGGTTGCAGCCGTCGGTGCTGAAGCCAAGCGCATGCTGGGCCGCACTCCGGGCAACATCACCGCCATCCGCCCGATGAAAGACGGCGTGATCGCCGACTTCGTAGTGACCGAAAAGATGCTCCAGCACTTTATTCACAAAGTGCACGAAAACAGCTTCATTACCCCCAGCCCCCGCGTACTGGTCTGTGTGCCCAGCAAATCCACCCAGGTGGAACGCAAGGCCATTCGCGAATCGGCCCTGGGTGCCGGCGCCCGGGAAGTGTTCCTGATCGAAGAGCCCATGGCAGCTGCCATCGGTGCCGGCCTGCCGGTTGAAGAAGCCAGCGGTTCCATGATTGTTGATATCGGTGGCGGTACCACCGAAATTGCCATCATCTCCCTGAACGGCATTGTGTATGCCGAATCCGTTCGCGTGGGTGGTGACAAATTCGACGAAGCCATCGTGACTTACGTACGTCGCCATTACGGCAGTCTGATTGGTGATTCCACGGCTGAGCGCATCAAGCACGAAATCGGATGCGCCTACGAAGGTCTGGAGGTCCATGAAATCGACGTGCGTGGCCGAAACCTGGCCGAAGGCGTACCCCGTGCCTTTACCCTGAACAGCGAAGAAATTCTCGACGCCCTGCAGGAGTCACTGGCGCAGATTGTTCAGACCGTCAAGAGTGCGCTTGAGCAGTCACCGCCTGAGCTGGCTTCAGACATTGCCGAACGTGGCATTGTGCTGACAGGTGGCGGTGCACTGCTGCGTGGCCTGGACAAGCTGCTCAGCGAAGAAACAGGGTTGCCGGTGATCATCGCCGAAGACCCGTTGACCTGTGTCGCCCGTGGTGGCGGCAAGGCACTGGAAGTGATTGATCGCGGCGGCATCGGAATGTTCTCCCAGGAGGGTTGATCCCGTGGGAGGGCCTCGCCATTAAAACCATATTTGTCCAGGGGCCGGTTCCCGGCTTTCGGCTGATACTTGTTGTGTTGATATCGGCAGCGTTGATCGTTGCCGATGCACGTTTTGATAAGCTGACACCTGTGCGCAGCATTTTGTCTACCGGGCTGGCCCCGGTTTACTGGCTGGGTAACGCCCCCTACCGCTTTGGCGACTGGGTTGAAGGTCTTTTTGTCAGCCGGGGCGATCTTGAGGAGCAGAACGAAGAGCTCAAGACCCGGTTGCTGATCCTCGAGCGCCGGTCGCTGAAATACGCCGCCCTGGCCGCCGAAAACAACGAATTGCGCCGCCTGCTCAACTCCTCCGAGGCTGTTGATGATCGCGTTGTCATCAGCGAAGTCGTGGGCGTGTCGCCGGATCCTTTCTCCCATGAGCTCATCATCAACAAAGGGGAAAACAATGGCATTCAGTCCGGCCAGGCTGTGCTGGATGCGGAAGGCCTGATGGGGCAGGTTATACAAACCAGTCAGTTCACCTCCCGGGTATTGCTGGTTTCTGACAGCAGCCACGCGGTACCGGTAGAGGTGGTGCGTAACGGTCTTCGCTATGTCTTGCTGGGTAACGGCGAGAGCAATGAGCTGGACCTCGTCCACGTGCCGGATACCGCTGACATCCGTGAAGGCGACATGCTGGTAAGTTCCGGGCTTGGCGGGCGCTTCCCCAGGGGCTATCCGGTGGCTGAGGTCAGTGAAATTATCAAAGAATCCGGAGAGCCGTTTGTGACCATCAAGGCAACGCCCGAAGCTAGGCTTAACCAGAGTCGCCTGGTGCTGGTGGTGTTTCCGCAACAGGAACCCTCTGAAGCGATACCGGACGAGGCCATTCCGGAAGCAGAGGAGGTGAACTGATGCTTTCGGTTATCAGCTATCCGCTGTTTGCAGTTTCGGTATTGCTGGCTCTGGTGCTCAGTATTTCCCTGTTTCCGGTTGGCTGGTTCGAGTTCCGGCCTGAATGGCTGGGCCTGATGGTGTTTTACTGGACATTCCGGGCACCGGCCCAGTTCGGCGTGCTTCTGGCCTGGTGCTTTGGCCTGTTACTGGACATTCTTGAATCGACTGCGCTGGGCGTTAACGCTGTTGCAATGGCACTGATCGCCTTTCTGGTGCTGGCTATACATCAGCGTCTGCGCATGTACCCCTTGCCGCAGCAATGTATGGTGGTGTTCCTGATTCTGGGCACAAGCCAGATGCTGGTGCATTTCCTGAAACAACTGTTGGGCGCAGACAGCCCGGGCTTTACCTACCTGTGGCCGGCATTGACCAGTGCTATTGCCTGGCCCTTTGTGTCAGCCCTTCTCGATAACCTGAATCGTAAGCTTGGATAATGGGCATGACCGGTCTGATTCTGGCATCTGCATCTCCCCGTCGCGCGGAATTGCTGACCCGCATAGGGCTGGCATTCAGCGTTCAGCCGGCCGACATTGACGAGACACCGGTTAGCGGTGAAAGCGCGTCGGACTATGTTGAACGGCTGGCCCGGGAGAAAGCGCTGGCAGTGGCCCGGGACAATCCGGACAGCCTGATACTGGGCTCGGACACGTCAGTGGTCATGAATGGTGAGATTCTCGGTAAACCCGGTTCCGTTGCCGAGGCTGAAGCAACACTCGCCCGGCTTTCCAACGGCACTCATCAGGTGATGACAGCCATTGCCCTTGTGCATGATGGCGACTGCCAGTCTGTTGTTTCCGTAACCAATGTTACCTTCCGGGAACTGGGCGCGGAAGAAATCCGCGCCTACGTGGCCAGCGGCGAGCCCATGGACAAGGCCGGTAGTTACGGCATCCAGGGCCTTGGTGGTATCTTTGTCAGTGAACTGAAGGGCAGTTACAGTGCCGTCGTCGGATTACCATTGCAGGAAACCGCAGAGTTGCTGGCGAGGGCCGGGCATCCAGTCTGGCGCAGTTGGTTGCGTTGATAACAAAAAAGGAGAAGTGCAGCATGAGCGAAGAGATTCTGATCAACGTGACGCCCGTTGAAACCCGGGTAGCGCTGGTCGAAAACGGCATGTTGCAGGAAGCCTATATCGAACGCACCAGCCGCAAGGGCATTGTCGGTAACATCTATAAAGGCAAGGTGGTACGGGTGCTTCCGGGCATGGAAGCGGCGTTTGTGGACATTGGCCTGGAGCGCGCGGCCTTCATCCATGCCTCGGATGTGGTTTGTAGCCAGTCCAGCTCTGACGAAACGGCCAACGCCCCGAAAACGGTGCCGGACATCCGCACCCTGCTCAGAGAAGGGCAGTCACTGGTGGCGCAGGTGACCAAAGATCCCATTGGCACCAAAGGTGCCCGACTGACCACGCAATTATCCATTCCTTCCCGCTACCTGGTGTTCATGCCGGGTGTCAGCCATGTCGGCATCTCCCAGCGCATTGAAGATGACACCGAGAGAGCCCGGCTGAAGACTCTGATCGAGCAGGCGTCCGCCGAGCATGAGGATGTTGATGGCGGGTATATCGTACGGACTGCGGCTGAAGGTGCGGCAGACGAAGAACTGATCGCCGATATGGTGTACCTGCATCGGTTGAGCCAGTCTGTTGAGGAGCGTATTGAAAAAGCACCAACGCCGTCTGCCGTTTACCGTGATCTGCCGCTGTTTATCCGCACCATTCGGGATCTGATTCGGCCGCAGACCGAAAAAGTCCGCATCGACAGCCGTGAAAGTCACCAGCGGGTGATGGAATTCGTGCATGAGTTTGTCACTGAGTTTTCCGACAAGGTGGAGTATTACCCCGGCGAGCGGCCGATTTTTGATCTGTACTCGGTCGAAGACGAAATCCAGAAAGCACTGAGCCGCAAGGTTCAGCTCAAGTCCGGCGGCTATGTGATCATTGATCAGACCGAAGCGATGACCACGATTGATATCAATACCGGCGCTTTTGTTGGCCATCGCAATCTGGAAGAAACCATCTTCAAGACCAACCTCGAAGCTGCCCGTGCCATTAGCCGTCAACTGCGGCTGCGTAATCTGGGTGGTATCATTATTATTGATTTCATTGATATGGAAGACCCGGAGCACCAGCGACAAGTACATCGCATGCTGGAAAAAATGCTCGAGCGTGATCATGCCAAAACCAAGATTACCGGCGTTTCCGAGTTGGGCCTGGTGGAAATGACCCGCAAGCGCACCACCGAAAGCCTGGGGCAGGTGCTTTGTGAATCCTGTCCGATCTGTGATGGCCGGGGCTTTCTGAAAACGGCGGAAACCGTATGCTACGAAATCTTCCGGGAAATCATGCGGGTCAACCGCGCCTACGAGGCCGAGAGCTATCTGGTGATGGCCTCCCAGAAAGTGGTGGATCGGTTGCTGGATGAAGAATCCGATAACGTTGCTGATCTGGAAACCTTCATCAGCAAGGCGGTCCGGTTTCAGGTGGAACCCTTCTACAGTCAGGAGCAGTACGATGTGGTGCTGCTCTGATCAGTGATGTCCCGAATACTTTCCCGGCTTGCCAGCCTAGTCTGGTGGTCGTTGCTGGTGGTGCTGGTATTGCTGGCCCTGTATGCCGCAATCGGCCGGCAGCTGACAGCAAACATCAACGCCTACACGGACGAACTGGCCACCGCCATTTCAGAGCAGACCGGGCTTTCGGTCAGTATTGGTCAGCTGAGTTCCCGCTGGAACTGGCTGGATCCTACCGTTCTTGCTTCCGACCTGGTGGTTCGCTCACCGGATAGCGATACTCTCTCCGCCAGACTTGAGCATCTTCAGGTGCGTCTGGATTTCTGGTCATCACTGCGTCGTTTGCGGATTGTCTTCGAAGAGATTGAAGCCGATGGCCTGGCGTTAACGCTGATAACCCGTGGTGAGCTGTCACTTTCAGAAGCCGGGGAAGAGCTGGCGCCATTTCTGGAAACCGATAACAGACCCGACTGGCTGGTACATGCCGGGCAGTGGTTGTCTGATCCTCAGGCGCGCATTACCCGGGTGAATGTTTCACTCGGCAAGCGTCCGGACGACCTGCGGGACTTCTATATTCCCCAGCTGGATCTGCTCTACCAGCAAGGTCTTTTCCAGGCCTCGGGGCGTGCCATGCAGGCTGGCACGTCCCATCAGCTGGCCAGCTTCGCGCTGGTTGGTGAGCATTTTTTCCGGGGTGACTTTACCGGCCAGCTCTATGTGGATATTGCCTCAGGCCGCCTTTTTGACGGTCTGATTGATGACCTGAGCTGGCGGGATATCCGGGTGGAAGGCTTTGACCTGGGGGGACAGGCCTGGCTGACGTTTGATCAGGGAAAGATTTCAGAAGTGCAGGGCCTAGTGTCTACGCCCTATCTGCAACTGGGTGTGGCGCAACAGTCATTGGCTCCGCTGGAAAACATCCGGGCCAGTTTCGGCTGGCGGCCGGATGATGCACTGGTGCTCCGGCAACTGCAATGGCAGTGGCAGGACGCCAGGGTTGAACCCTTCAGCCTGCGGCTTCAGCATCGTTCCGATGGCCTGGCTCTGGTCGCAGATGAGCTTCCACTTCGCCCCCTCCGGGGTCTGTTTCAGTCCCTGCCGCTGCTGCCTTCCCGAGCTATTGAAGCGCTGGAGAACTACCGCCCTTCCGGTTACCTGGATGACCTGTTCCTGTTGCTGCCGCAGAAACTGGACCAGTTCCGGATGTCTGGACACCTGCGGGATGTGGCGGTCAGAGCCTCACAGGGCGCTCCGGGTTTCAGCGGTCTGGCCGGGCGCCTGCAGCTGGATGCTGACGGAGGCTTCCTCCGGATTGACAGCCAGCAGCCCGGAACACTCGGGTTCCCGAAACTGTTTGCCGGCGACTGGGCGTTTCAGTCCGGATCCGGGGATGTAACCTGGCAACTGGATGGGCCGATTACCCGGGTTTATGCCGACAACCTGCAAGTTCTCATGCCGGATAATACCCGGTTAACCGGCGCGTTTGATCTGCGGCTGGACCGCGAAGGTGAAGACAATCTTGGTCTTCGGGTCGGAGTCAGGAATGCCGACGCATCACGTGCCGGTGAGTTTGTTCCAGCCCGGATTATCGATGACAATCTTTATCAGTGGCTGAATGACAGCATTGTCGAAGGGCGCGTCACTGCCGGTGAGTATTATGGCCATGGGCGCATAGACCCCGGCGCTCCCAAAGGCTCGTTTACCTCTTCCATGTGGTATGAGTTTGAACAGGCCAGTGTCCGCTATGATCCGGCCTGGCCGGCGCTCACCAATGCTTCGGGGCGGGTGCAGGTTCACAATGCGAGCGCGCTGATCACCCTGGAGGAGGGCGTGAGTGGCGGCCTGGATGTGGCAGGTGCCAGCGCACAACTGATGCCGGGTGGTGAGCAGGGATATCCCACGCTGAAGGTAAACGTGTCACCCACCGCCACAGGTGAAGATCTGTCCTGGTGGCTGGCCAATACCCCATTGGGCGTCCGGGCCGGTGACATGGTTACCGATGCTGACTATACCGGTCAGTTCCGGATTGATCTGGGCATTGAACTACCGCTGAGGGAGGGAGAGCCCCAGCCAGTTGTCCAGACCCGTGTGAGAACCGAAGGTGCACAATTCGCATTGCCGGAAACCGGTCTGGAATGGGAGAACATTCGGGGCGATCTGAGTTATCACACCGAAAGAGGATTCTCCGGTGGCCCGGTGCAGGCAGAATTCCTCGGGCAGCCGGTGGCTGTGCATCTGGCTGCCGGGAAGAACGACGGGCCCTTGTCTGTCCGCCAGACCGGCCGGTTGCCGGTGCCTGAAGCTCTCTGGGACGCGGGTCTGCAGGAGGGCAGGTCGTTGGGGCTGGCGGGTACACTGGACTATACGGCCGAGCTGAGTGTTGGCGACAACGGTGGTTCAGCAATTGCTCTGTCCTCGGATTTGTCGGGATTGAGCGTGGATTGGCCAGAGCCACTGGGCAAATCGGCGGAGGAAACAGCCGAACTGACGGCAACGGTTGATCCCTATGCCGAGGGCGGAATCAACGTTACTGGCCAGTGGCAGGGCCGGATGGCGTTCGGGTTGCAGTGGAAGCCCTCCGGCTTTGACCTGGTGTTTGATGAGTTCCACCTCGGTGAGCACCGGCTTGAGAAGATTGCGATCAACGCGCTGGATATGGGCGATCACTGGATTGTTCACGCCGACTCAGACAGAGCCACTGGTCGGTTTGTTTTACCCCTTGAGGGCGGCCTGGTTCAGGCCCAGTTGCAGACCTTGCGTCTGGTTCGGCAGGGTCAGCCCTCGGCGAAGTCTGACGACACAGAGCTGCTGACGCTTGAAGAACAGCTTGAGGCCTTTCGGGAACTGGATATTGGCAGTTGGCCGGATATCGATGTCAGTATCGCCAGGCTGTGGCTTGGAGAACAGGACGCTGGCAGCTGGAATTTCCAGTTACGCCCGGAACCGGGGGCGCTTAACGTAAGGCAGGTCGAAGGCCGGCTCGGTTCACTGACGCTCAATGGCGATTTGCTGTGGTCGGTGCTGGACAGCCGGGAAACCAGTCGTTTTCAGGGAACGCTGGCAGGCGGCGCGCTACGGGACCTGGAGGCGTTGACCGGCAGTTCCATTCCCATGAACAACGAAGCAACCAATATCGAGCTGGACCTCAGTTGGCCGGGCCGCCCTGATGAATTTTCCGCCAGCCGTCTCGACGGCAGCATTCGCGGGCGCCTGGATGATGGTGTTATTCTTGAGGAAAGTGGCTCCGCCCAGTTGTTCCGGGTTTTCAATCTGCTCAATACTGACACCTTGTGGCGGCGGCTGAAGCTGGATTTTTCAGATCTATATGAAGCGGGCGTTGCGTTCGATGCAATCTCCGGTAAGGCCAGAATCGTTGATGGCCTGGTCACAATGGATCCTGAGCTCCAACTGGCCGGGCCGTCCGGTGCCTTCAAGCTGAGCGGCACCACCGACATGAGCAATGAAAATCTGAATATGCGCCTGGTGGTGGTGTTGCCGGTCACCCAGAACCTGCCACTGGCTGCGCTTCTGATGGGGGCCGGCGCGCCCATTGGCGGCGCCCTGTTTGTTCTGGATAAAGTTCTGGGGGATCCCCTGAGCCGCCTCACCAGCGCCACCTACGACGTCACCGGCAGCTGGAGTGATCCGAAAGTCGATTTGCGGGGCGTATTCGACACCGACTAAAAAGGAGTCAGCGAATGACACAGGTTGCAGCAATCCAGATGGTCAGCACTCCTGATATTGATGGCAATATCGCTGAAGCGGAAAGGCTTCTGCGCGATGCCGCCGATCAGGGCGCGAAAGTAGCGGTGCTGCCGGAAAACTTCGCAGTACTCGCCACCGGCCAGATGCTTGAGGCCGGGCAGAAAGAGTCCGGTGATGAGTCCGTTATCCGCCGCTTTTTGTCAGAGCAGGCCAAAAAACTGGGCCTGTGGATTGTCGGTGGCTCACTGCCAGTCGCCAGCCGTCCGGATGGTTCCGATGTTTCCGGCCGGGTTCGTGCCGCCTGCATTGTTTATGATGATCAGGGCGAAGAAGCCGCCCGTTACGACAAAATTCACCTGTTCGATGCCATGGTGGAAGATTCCCATGGTCAGTACCGGGAATCGGATACTTTTGAGCCGGGCGACCAGGTGGTCACGGTAGACACGCCGGCTGGCCGTTTGGGTATCGCCGTTTGTTACGATTTGCGCTTCCCGGAGTTGTTCCGGGCGCTGCGTGAAAAAGGCGCAGAGTGGGTCTGTTTGCCCAGCGCCTTTACCTGGCAAACCGGTGATGCCCACTGGCATGTGCTGATCCGTGCCCGGGCGATTGAAAACCAGGTCTGGGTAGTGGCTCCGGGACAGGGTGGCCAGAACAGCAGCCGCCGCAAAACCTACGGCCACAGCCTGGTATGTGATCCTTGGGGCAAGGTGGTAGCGGAAGTCGAGGAAGAAGGCCCGGGTTTAACGATCGCGGATCTGGACCAGGAGCGCCTGAAGCAGGTGAGAGAACGCATGCCGGTGTGGCAGCACCGGCGACTGTAAAGCCGAATCTTACTGTTCGGCTTCGTCGATCCATTCCCGCAGGGCGCGGAACAGTTTCCGCCCCTGTCCAGTATTTTTCTGTTTTTCCACTTCCTTGCGGGCATTGCGAACCAGATTGCGTAAGTGCTGCACTTCGGCTGCCGGGCAGTAGTCAATAAACTCTGCAACCACGGCATCCCCCTCATTGATCATCCGGTCGCGCCAGCGCTCGGCCAGATGGTGCCGGCGGGTGTGTTCTTCGCTGCCGGAAATGAAGGCATCCAGGCCACGTTCGATGGCATCCGGATCTTCTTCGCTACGCAGCACCTTGCCGATGTAGTGCAGGTGCCTGCGCCGGGCTTCGTGCTTGGGAATGCGCCGTGATTCCACGATGGCAGCCCGGAGGGTATCGCTGATGGGCAGGCTGTCGAGCTGCTCGTCGCTCAGATTCAGCATGCGCTTGCCCACTTCCTGCAAAGCCTGCATTTCCCGCTTGATCTGGGATTTACTGGGGCCCAGATATTCGTGCAGATCCGGGTCGTTGTCCAGGTGGTCAGAAGACGTCATGAAGCATCCTTATGCGTAGAAATAGGTGGCCAGGCCCAGGAAAGACAGGAACCCGACAACATCGGTTGTGGTCAGGAGGATAACGCCACTGGCCAGTGCCGGGTCAATTTTGAGCCGCTTGAGCGTCAGGGGCAACAGGGTTGCCACAACCGACGCGACAATCAGATTGATGACCAGGGCCATGGCAATGACCATGCCGATCGTCGGGTCACGGAACCACACCATTGCGGCACCCGAAACCACGGCTGCGAACAGAAAACCATTGAGCGTTGTCGCCAGAAACTCACGGTTAAGCAGCCATTTGATGTTGGCGTTGTCTACCTGCCCGACCGCCATGCCCCGGATCACCAGGGTCAGAGTCTGGCTGCCGGCAATGCCGCCCATGCTGGCGACAATCGGCATCAGCACGGCCAGGGCCACAACCTGCTTGATGGTGTCTTCAAACATGCCGATAACCGATGCCGAGGTAAAAGCGGTTATCACGTTGATGCCCAGCCATACCGCCCGCCGCCGTGCGGTTTTCAGCACCGGCGCGAAGGTATCTTCCTCTTCGTCCAGACCGGCCATGCTCATCAGCGAGTGATCGGCGTCTTCACGAATAACGTCGACCACGTCATCGATGGTGATGCGCCCCAGCAAGCGGCCATCTTCATTGACGACCGGCGAAGAAATCAGGTCGTAGCGTTCGAACAGGGTGGCAACCTGAGTATCCGCCATGGTCACCGGGATCGGCTCCACATCGGTGTCCATAACCTCCCGCACGGTGGCCGCGGGGTTGGAAACCAGAATGCGGGTGATCGGGAGCACCCCGATAAAATCATCACGCCGGCTGACCACAATCAGGCTGTCGGTCATCGGCGGCAGGTTCCGGTGCCGGCGCAGGTAACGCAGCACAACATCCACGCTGATGTCCGGCCGCACCGTAATGGTGTCGGTGTTCATCAGGCCGCCGGCAGTGTCCTCCGGGTAGGAGAGCACTTCTTCAACCCGCAGGCGGTCCTGTTCGTCCATGGTGTCCAGGACTTCCTGAATCACCGTGTCCGGCAGTTGCTGCAGCAGGTCGGCCAGGTCATCCGACTCGAAATCCTCGATGATATCCGCCAGTTCCTGAGCGTTCAGCTGGCTCAGGAAATAGCTACGGATATCGTCGTTCAGGTACTGGAGGACTTCACCTTCAAGGTCTTTCTCGACCAGGTTCCACAGCAGAGCGCGCTGGCGTGGCGGAGATGATTCCAGCAGGTGAGCGATATCGCTGGGACTCAGGCCGCCATTAAGAATGCGCGACACTTGTTTGAGAGAGCCATTGTCCAGCGCCTCGCTCAGCGAACGGAGCCGTTGGCGGGCCTGGCTTTTTTCCAGAATATCAGTCATGGAACCACCTGCGATCAGAAAACTTCCGTATTATAGCGGAGTTAGGTTGCACAGGTGAGAAAGGATTGTAGGTGAATGACGAAGTTGGCCGGGGCCTTACTCGCCTTCACCGAAGTAATCGTCAATCAGGGCAACCAGGGCCTCGATGGCTTCCTCTTCATCCGGGCCATCGGCAACCAACTCCACTTCTGTGCCCTGGCTGGCAGCAAGCATCATCACCTGCATGATGTTCTTGGCATCAACCTCGCGGCCTTTGCCTCTTACCTGCACATTGCTGTCGAATTCCGAGGCGGTAGCAACCAGTTTCGCCGTGGCACGGGCATGCAGGCCCAGTTTATTGATAATGGTGACCGGACGACAGAGCATGGGGGGTCAAATCTCTCCACGGGCCTGAAGGTGGGGCAGTTCGGTGTGGCGAACCTGCACGTTACGATAGAGTTCGCGGAAATGCTTGCCCAGCTGTTCGCACATATAGACGGAGCGATGCTGGCCACCGGTGCAGCCAATAGAGATGGTCATGTAGCTGCGATTACTGTCTGCGAAGGCCGGCAGCCAGTTTTTCAGCAATTGGCTCAGGTCGTCCACCATCTGTTTGGTGACCGGTTCACGTTCCAGAAACTCGATTACCGGTTGGTCGGTGCCAATGTATTTACGCAGGCTGGTGTCCCAGTAGGGGTTTGGCAGACAACGCACATCGAACACGTAATCGGAGTCCATGGGCACGCCGTGCTTGTAGCCGAATGACTGAAACAGAACGGCGAGCTCCTGATCTTTTCGGCCGACCACCCGTTGTTTGACCATGTCTCGTAATTCGTACATGGAAAGGCCGGTGGTGTTGATATACAGGTCCGACAGTTTCGACAGGGGCTCAAGCAGGGCTTTCTCGCTGTCGATGGCTTCTCTGAGTGAGGTGTTTTCGTCACTCAGCGGGTGTTTGCGACGGGTGGCGTGAAAACGTTGAAGAAGCGATTTCTCGGCAGCATCCAGATACACAATGTCGACCGACACACCAACGTCACGCAACTGGTCGTAAATCGTTTCGAAGTTGGCCAGCTCGCCGGACAGGTTGCGGGCGTCAATACTCACAGCCATGCGTTTCAGGCGGCCGGGGGCCTCCTGAGCAACGGCTTCGCGGGCCAGGGGAAGCAGCAAACCGATAGGCAGGTTATCTATGCAGTAAAAGCCCAGATCCTCCAGCACGTGCAGTGCCGTACTCTTGCCGGATCCGGATCTGCCGCTGACGATAATCAGCTTCATGTGACTGTCTCTCCCGTGCTGCGAATGTGATATCGATTACTGGCTGCTCTCGAGCATGTTTCGATACAGCGAGTCGGTGTCGGTGCACTGGCGCAACCGCTGGCAGAAAGCGTCATCGTTGAACTTCTCGGCCAACTGGCTGAGCAATTCGAGGTGCTCACTGGTCGCTTCTTTGGGAACGACAAGGGCAAACACCAGGTCGACGGGCTGGTTGTCGATGGCGTCAAAATCCACCGGCTCGGAGAGAGTCATCAACACGCCAATGACCCGGTCCAGCCCATCCAGGCGGCAATGGGGTATGGCAATGCCTTGCCCGATACCGGTGCTGCCCAGGCGTTCGCGGGACACCAGATTGTTGAAGATGTCAGTTTCGCTGAGGGTTTCATCCTGGAAATGAATGCGTTCGGCGATGGACTCCAGAACGCGCTTTTTACTGGACGCCGGCGCCTGGCAAAGCGTCAGTTCCGGGGCCAGAATGTTGTCGATGGTCAGGGATGTATCGCTCATGGATCGACTGCGCTTCCGTATAAAAAAAGGCTGCGGCCGGTTTACCCCGCCGCAGCTCGATCAGTTGAAGCCAGCACCGGGATCAGTGCTTGCCGTTACCGTGCATCCGGTCTACGTTCTTTTCTTTGTGCTTGAGGATCTGACGGTCAAGCTTGTCGATCAGACCGTCGATGGCCGCGTACATGTCCTCGTTCTCAGCCTTTGCATGAATCTCACCGCCCACCACGTGCAGGGTGGCTTCCGCAATCTGGCGTACCTTTTCCACTTCCAGGGTTACCTGGCAATTGCTGATGTGGTCAAAGTGACGCTCCAGTTTCCCGAACTTCGTGTTCACATAGTCTTTCAGTGCGGGAGTCAGTTCCACATGGTGGCCTGAAATATTGATTTGCATAGGCGTCTCCTGTTGTCATTGTGCCGGCTTTATCGCCGGACTCGCCACCGGCATTCAAACTGCCGGTAAAAGTTTAAACCAGTCGTTTGCGTTCGTTCGAGGGAGGAATGTGCATGGCCTCCCGGTATTTGGCCACGGTACGCCGCGCCACATTGATGCCTTGGTCTTTCAGCATGGTCGCAATCTTGCTGTCGCTCAACGGCTTTTTCGGAGTTTCTTCCGCAATCAGTTTCTTGATCATCGCACGAATTGCCGTAGAGGAACATTCTCCACCCTCAGCGGTACTGACATGGCTGGAGAAGAAATATTTCAGTTCGAATATGCCGCGGGGAGTATGCATGTATTTCTGTGTGGTGACACGGGAAATGGTGGACTCGTGCATCTCCACGGCCTGGGCGATATCAGAGAGAATGAGCGGTTTCATCTTCTCGTCGCCGTATTCGAGGAATTCCTGCTGATGCTCGACAATACGGGTGGCAACCTTCAGCAGGGTTTCGTTTCGGCTCTGCAGGCTCTTGATGAACCACTTGGCTTCCTGAAGCTGGTCGCGCAGGTAGGTGTTGTCGGCGCTGCTGTCGGCCCGGCGGATCAGCCCGGCATAGCTGGCGTTTACCCGGATGCGCGGGGCAATTTCCGGGTTCAGTTCCACCCGCCAGCGCCCTTCGTGCTTGCGCACAATCACATCGGGGATCACATAATCCGGCTCGGCCTGATCAATCACATCGCCCGGGCGCGGGTTCAGGCTGGTAATCAGCGCCAGAACGTCTTTCAGCTGATCTTCCTTGAGTCGGCTGCGGCGCAGAAGCTGGGCATAGTCACGGTTGCCCAGCAGGTGCAGGAACTGGGTCACCACCAGTCGCGCCTGGCGCAGCCAGGGGGTGTCGGGTGGTAGCTGATTGAGCTGAATCAGCAGGCATTCCTGCAGGTTGCGGGCAAATACGCCGGGCGGATCGAAATGTTGCAGGCGATGCAGCACGGCTTCCACTTCGTCCAGCTCCAGTGGATCTTCGTCGGCGTCATCCATCAGGCCGGCGTGAATGTCTTCGATGGTGGAAGTCAGGTAACCGCGCTCATCCACCGCGTCCAGCAGGGCATGGGCGATGGCGCCGTCCCGCTCGTTCAACGGTGTCAGGTTGAGCTGCCACTCCAGGTGATCCTGCAGGGTTTCGGTGGGCGAGTTGCGGGTTTCGAAATCGTGGTCGTTGTCGTCGTCACCTTTGGCGGCCGGTGCCGGCGCGGACTGGTAGATGTCATCCCAGGCCGTATCAACCGGCAGGTCGTCGGGGATGTTGTCCGGAATGTCGTTCTCTGAAGCCCAGTCGGGGCCGTTTTCGGATTCGTCCCAGTCAGAGGCTGGTTCGGCGCTGGCTTCCGCTGTGGGCTGCTCGGTGTCTTTGCTTTCTTCAGAGTTTTGCTCGGAGTTTTCAGCTGCCTCGTTCTGGTCGTCATCCTCGGACGTTTCCAGCATAGGGTTGGATTCCAGCGCCTGCTGAATCTCCTGCTGAAGGTCGAGGGTGGAAAGTTGCAGCAGCCGGATGGCCTGTTGCAACTGAGGCGTCATGGTCAGGCTTTGGCCCATTTTGAGCTGTAAAGACGCTTTCATAACCATGGCTTATGATCCGTAACTCATTGGCATTCCGAATGAAACTCTCTATTGGAAGTATCGTCGAGACTCTGCCCGGAAAAAATGCAAGCAAATTTTCTGCCGAGTTTACTTGCTGCTGATCCGCAAAACAATCGGACCTCGACTAAAGATCCGGTGGCCCGGGCTACAGGCGGAATTCGTCGCCAAGATAAACCTCCTTGACCTGCTGGTTGGCGAGTATGGCTTCGGCATTTCCCGAGGCAATAATGTGGCCACCGGAAACGATGTAGGCATTCTCGCAGATATCCAGGGTTTCCCGCACGTTGTGATCGGTGATCAACACACCGATGCCCTTGTCGCGCAGATGACGGATGATGTGTTTGATGTCGCTGACAGAGATAGGGTCTACGCCGGCAAAGGGCTCGTCCAGCAGAATGAAGGCCGGCTCCATGGCCAGGGCGCGGGCGATTTCCACCCGGCGACGCTCACCACCGGACAGGGCCATGCCCAGACTGTCGCGGAGATGAGTGATGTGGAATTCTTCCAGCAACTCTTCAAGCTTGGCGTCCCGATCGGCTCGCTTCAGGCCCTTGCGGGTCTCCAGGATGGCCATGATGTTGTCGCGTACAGTCAGCTTACGGAAGACTGAGGCTTCCTGGGGCAGGTAACCGATGCCCTTGCGCGCCCGGCCATGCATGGGTAAAGGCGTGATGTCCTGATTGTCGATGCTCACCCGGCCATGGTCCGACGGTACCAGCCCGACAATCATGTAGAAACACGTTGTTTTCCCGGCGCCATTCGGCCCCAGCAGGCCGACAATTTCTCCGGAACGGATTTCCAGGGAGACGTCCAGTACCACTTTCTTTTGCTTGTAGCTTTTCGCCAGATTACTGGCCCTGAGAACTGCCATCAGAACCTGTCTCGTTGTCGGATTGGCTGGAATTGCGAGGCTGGATCACCATTTCCACGCGACCCTGTGATTCATCGGTACTCTTGTCGCCACCTTCAGCGGTAACCACGCGCCGGGCAGTATCGTAGTGGATGATTTCACCCCGGAACTCGTTGTCACCCTGTTCAATCCGCGCCTGCTTTTCAAGGGTAACGACGCTGTTGTCGGCTGACCAGGTGATCTCCATTGCCCAGGCGTCGGTTGCCTGCTCACCTTCACGGGCGGGCTGGAAGTAATGAGCCGGAGAACCCCAGGATTCGATGTTGCTGACGCCCTGTTCATTGCGGTGCAGTATCACCCGGTCGGCAGTCAGAAAGGCATCGCCCTGAACCAGCTCTACATCGCCGGTATAGGTGGCGATACCCTCGCCGTCATCCAGCCTGGCTGAGTCTGCAGTTACCTTGATGGGCTGGTCTGAATCGAGGTCAAAGGCGGTAGCCGGGCCGGCAAGGAAAGAGCCTGCCAGCAATGCCGACCAGAAAAGTAGTTGCTTACCTGAAGGTTTCATATTGCCCTTCCACCCGCGAGTTGAGTTCCAGTATGCGTTGATCAATCCAGGCCTTCATGCCGGTCGCCCGGGTAATGCCGAAAGGCTCGGTAATGGTGACCGGTTGATCGGTGTACACGGTGTTCTCACGATTGTTGAGGGTGAGAACTTCTGTCGTCAGGGTCACTTCGGAATCTTCCGAGCGCTGCGTTACCACCACGCTTCCGGTGAGGTGAAGCAATCCTTTTGTCTGACGCAGGCTACCCTGATCTGCTTCAATTATCCATGGCGGGGAGTCCGGCTGTCCGTAAACCCGGGCTCTCGGTTGATCAAGGATTGCCTGGTTATTGTCTTCAAATTGCTCAATGCGGGGGCTGATGAGCCGGAGGTCCAGATTGCCCTGGTCATCCCACGTTCGGTAGACGCTGTCGACCACGAAACTGTCGGGTTCTGAAGGCCCGCGTAGCTGCTCCGCTTCGGGGTTGGTCATGTCCCGTTCATCGCTTCTCCACATCAGGTGCAAAGTGGCCGCGATAACGGCTATCAGGGCCAGCGTCCGGAGCCAGGCATCTGTGCCGGAGCGCGGCGTCAGCAACTCGCGAATCATGAGCTGTGTCCTGTATCTGTATAGGGCGCCAGAGTCTGTTCAAGCCGGCCCTGTGCCCACAGGATCAGGTCGCAGGCTTCGCGCACGGCACCGGAGCCACCGGCTTTCCGGGTGCAATAGTCTGCGTGCTGGCGAACCAGCCAGTAACCGTTGGGTACGGTAATGCCCAGGCCGGCAAACATCAGCGCCGGCAGGTCCGGCAGATCGTCGCCCATGTAGGCAATGTGTTCCGGCTGCAGATTCTTGTCCGCTATCAGCTCCAGCAGGGCGGCTTTTTTGTCTTCCCGGCCCTGCATCAGGTGGGTGATGCCCAGGTCTGTCATGCGCTTTTCGGTTAGCGGAGAACGCCTGCCGGTAATCACGGCCACGGTGATGCCCGCTTTCATCAGCTGTTTCAGCCCCAGGCCGTCCAGAATATTGAAAGCTTTGAGTTCGTCGCCGCTGGCACTGAAGTACAGGCGGCCATCGCTCATGATGCCGTCTACATCCAGCGCGATCAGTCGGATATTGGCGGCTTTCTCCTGTACAGAGCTGTTCCACTGGCTTGCCAGCGGTGGTGTGAGATCGCCCATCGGATGACTCCTCAAAGAACCTTTACTGTCACGTTCTAGATAACGCCGGCGCGCAGCAGGTCGTGCATGTTGATGGCTCCGACCAGTTTGCCGTCGTTATCAGTGACCGGCAGGGCGTTGATCTTGAGCTCTTCCATCATGTTCAGGGCTTCGGCCGCCAGATGATCTGCCTGAATGGTCTTGCCATGGCGGGTCATCACATCCCGGATGGGCGTAGTGTGCACATCCAGCGATTTGTCCAGCGTCCGGCGAAGGTCGCCATCGGTAAACACGCCTACGAGGTCACCCCGTGCATCCAGCACGGTCGTCATGCCCAGGCCCTTGCGGCTGATTTCAAGGAGCGCACCGCTAAGCGTGGTGTCTTCCGGAACCGAGGGAATCTGCTCGCCCGTGTGCATGATGTCAGAAACGTGCAGCAATAACCGGCGCCCCAGGCTGCCGCCGGGGTGCGAAAACGCAAAATCTTCGGCGCTGAAACCGCGGGCTTCCAGCAAAGCAACGGCGAGGGCATCGCCCATAACCAGCGTGGCGGTTGTGCTGGAAGTGGGAGCCAGACCCAGAGGGCAGGCTTCGGTGGTCACGCTCACATCCAGATTGGCCACGGCCTCCCGCGCCAGCACCGAATCGGTGTTGCCGGTCATGCTGATCAGCGGCGCGCCCATGCGCTTGATCAACGGCAGAATAGTGATCACCTCACTGGTGTTGCCGCTGTTGGAGATGGCAATCACCACATCCTGCGGTGTGATCATGCCCATATCGCCGTGGCTTGCTTCGCCCGGATGCACGAAAAACGCAGGGGTGCCGGTGCTGGCCAGGGTGGCGGCAATCTTGTTGCCGATATGGCCGGATTTGCCCATGCCCGTCACCACCACACGCCCCTTGCAGGCCATGATGACCTCACAGGCGCGACTGAAGTCACCGTTGATGCGACCTTCCAGTTCCTCAATCGCTGCCCGCTCGATGCGGATGGCCCGAAGGGCTGAGGTGTGAAAATCCTGTTTTCCCGGAGAGTTTGAATCTGTCATCTTGGCCGACTGTCTGCTTCTCTGGTCTGGTTGGCCCGGAATGGTTCCGGGTTGGCTATTGCGCCGGCAGTATACCACTTCTATCGCGTCGGGCTCTCGTTGTCCGGCCCGAATCCGCATTGCAATACTGACATTTTACATTCCGGCAATTGAGCTTGAACGTTGGTTGTCATACTGTATCGGCTCCGCGCAAAGGATGGATTATGGAGTCTTCTGCTTACATAACGCTGAAGGATGTGGTGTTTTCCCGGTCGGGGCGGCGTATCTTCGATGGCGTGTCCCTTACGATTCCCGAGGGCAGAATTACCGCCATCATGGGCCCCAGCGGCACCGGCAAAACCACTCTGTTGCGACTGATCGGCGGCCAGCTCAAGCCTGACTCAGGGCAGGTGAATGTTGCCGGGCATGAGGTGCCTCGCCTGAAGCGCAAGGCACTGTATATCCTGCGTGAAAAGATGGGCATGTTGTTCCAGAGTGGCGCGCTGTTTACCGACCTGAACGTCTACGAAAACGTAGCCTTCCCCCTGCGTGTCCATACCCGTCTGCCGGAAGACATGATCCGCGACATCGTTCTGATGAAGCTTGAAGCCGTTGGTCTGCGGGGTGCCCGCGAGCTCATGCCGGCGGAACTCTCAGGCGGTATGACCCGCCGGGTAGCCCTGGCGCGCAGCATCGCGCTGGACCCGGAACTGGTCATGTACGACGAGCCTTTTACCGGCCAGGATCCCATCGCCATGGGCGTGTTGGTGAAACTGATACGGGATCTCAACAGCTCCATGGGGCTGACCAGCGTGATGGTGTCCCATGATGTGAAGGAATCTTTAAGCATTTGTCACTATGCCTGCATCATCGCCGACGGCAAGGTGATTGGTGAAGGCACGCCGGAACAGTTGCGTGAACATCCGTCGGAGCGGGTTCAACAGTTTCTCAACGGCGAGCCGGACGGCCCGGTACCGTTTCACTATCCCGCAGGCAGCGCCGCCTCCGATTTCGGCGTCACAGGAGGCCGGGCATGACGGACAGGATTGCCGCTCTGGGTCGCCGCGGGCTGGATATTGTTGCCTCTTTGGGGCGATCGGGGCGATTTCTCGCTGGCGTGCTGGCAGGTATCCCCCGGCCGGTTTCAGGCTTTCCGTTGCTGGTGCAGCAGCTATATTCGGTCGGAGTGCTGTCGCTGCCGATTGTGCTGGTTTCGGGCCTGTTTATCGGCATGGTGCTTGCGCTTCAGGGCTACACCATTCTCAGTGATTTCGGCTCGGAAGCCGCCATCGGCCAGATGATTGCCCTCACTCTGGTGCGTGAGCTCGGTCCGGTGGTAACGGCGCTGCTGTTTGCCGGCAGGGCAGGGTCGGCACTGACGGCGGAAATCGGCCTGATGAAAGCCACAGAGCAGCTTTCGAGTATGGAAATGATGGGCGTTGACCCGTTGCGCCGGGTGATCGCCCCCAGATTGTGGGCCGGATTTATTGCCATGCCGGTGCTGGCGGTGATCTTTACCGTCGTTGGTATCTGGGGTGGCATGCTGGTTGGGGTAGAATGGCTGGGTGTGTTCGATGGTGCCTACTGGGGCAACATGCAGTCAGCGGTGGATTTTGTCGATGATGTCCTTAATGGCGTTATCAAAAGCGTGGTGTTTGGCTTCGTTTGTGCCTGGATCGCGGTGTATCAGGGCTATGATTGCGTGCCCACCTCCGCCGGCATCAGCTCCGCCACCACCAAAACCGTGGTTTACTCATCGCTGGCGGTGCTCGGGCTGGACTTTGCTCTGACCGCCGTTATGTTCGGTGATTTCTGACAGAATTTGCAGGGAGCCTGTCATGGGCAACAGAACTATAGAGATCATTGTTGGCCTGTTCATGATTGCAGGGCTGGCCGCAGTGTTGTTCCTGGCATTGCAGGTCAGCGGCCTTTCGCCCCAATCGGGCGGCGACCGTTACACCCTGTACGCCAACTTCAACGACTCCGGCGGTCTGTCGCCCAGGGGCCGAGTCTCCATGGCGGGCGTCACCGTTGGCACCATCGAGTCGGTCACTCTGGATAAAGAAACCTTTCAGGCCCGGGTATCGCTGTCTATTGATGCCGATGTTGATAATATTCCCGCCGACAGCGCCGCGGTAATACGTACATCCGGATTGCTGGGCGACCAGTACATTGATATCTCGGTCGGCGGCGATATGGAATCGCTCCAGCCGGGCGATACTTTTTATTCCACCCAGTCGGCCATGAACCTGGAGCGACTGATCGGCAACTTCGCCTCTGGCCGCTGAACGGCCGAAGGGTTAACTGTAAGGAGACTGTAATGCTCGCCCTGAAAAAACGTTTTTTGCTGGTTCTGGCCATGCTGACACTGGCAGCCAGCCAGGCCTGGGCCAGCCCGGAAGAAGACCTTAGGCTGTATGTTGATGAAAATACTCAGAAACTGGTAGAGAAGCTCAACAACGAAAAGGATCTGTACAAGGAAGATTCCGAAGCTTTCTACAACGCCATGGACGAGACCCTGGACCAGTTTGTCGATTTTCGTCGTATCGCTGCTCGGGTGATGGGCCGTTACGCCCGTCAAACCACGCCGGAACAGCGCGATGATTTTGTTGAGCGTTTCAAGCGCAGCCTGTTTGATGCCTACGCCCAGGCGCTGGTTGATGCCGACGACTTCAAAATGAAAGTTCAGGATGCTGAAATCCTGCCAAGCAACGAAAATCGCGCGACGGTACAGATGGAGCTGACCTCTTCGGATGGCAGCCGGTATTCCATCACCTATTCCATGTATAAAAACAAGGAAGATCGCTGGTTAATGGAGAACGTCATCGTTGAGGGCGTAAACATCGGCCTGGCGTTCCGCGATCGTTTTGCTCAGGAAATGGAGCAGAATCGTGGCCAGATTCAGGCGGTTATCGATGGCTGGGGTAGTGCGGTTGAATCCCTGAAGCTGGAAGAGGAAATGGACCAGTCATGAACCAAGCGGCGCCCATGGTGACATTGAGCGGACCGAGCCTGGCAGTAACCGGAGAGGTGGATGCCCACTCGGTGATCGACCTGCGCGCCCGTGGCGAGCAGCTGATTCGCCAGGCGACCGGGCCGCTGACAGTTGATCTTTCCGAGCTGGCCTCAGCCCACAGTGTCGTGCTTTCCATGCTGCTGTGCTGGCAGCGCCTGGCGCAACAGATAGAGCGCCCGCTGACCTTCCGGGGTGCCAGTAGCGAGCTTCTCTCACTGGCTGCCCTGAGCAATCTGCAAAAGGAGATACCCGGATTTGCACCACACGGCTGACCGACGCCCGGGAATTGGGTACAATCCGGCCCCTGATTTCGAGACATTTGAGGAATTCCTATGGACGCCGCCCAGGTTACCGAACTGGTGAAAGAAGCCCTGCCCGATTGCGAGGTTCAGGTACAGGTCGATGGCACCCACTACATGGTGGTTGTTGTGGGTGACGTATTTGAAGGCCTGCCCACCATCAAACGGCAGCAACTGATCAACAAGGCGCTGTTCCAGTATGTAATGGATGGCACCATTCACGCACTTCATCCGAAAGCCTTCACCCCGAACGAGTGGGCCGAGCGCCAGTCGAACACCTGAACCGAACAGGACAGACATTGTGGACAAACTTCTGATCAGAGGCCGCGAGCCTCTGAATGGCGAAATCCGTATTTCCGGCGCCAAGAACGCAGCTTTGCCGATACTGGCCGCCACGCTGCTGGCCGATGAACCGGTGAGCATCGGCAACCTGCCGCACCTGCACGACGTAACCACCATGATCGAGCTGCTCGGTCGCATGGGCGTAGAGCTCATGGTGGACGAGAAAATGTCGGTGGAAGTGCACGCCAACACCATCCAGCACTTCCATGCCCCCTATGAGCTGGTGAAAACCATGCGCGCCTCCATTCTGGTGCTGGGGCCGCTGGTGGCACACTTTGGTGAAGCGCAGGTTTCCCTGCCAGGCGGCTGTGCGATCGGCACGCGCCCGGTCAACCTGCACATTCACGGCCTGGAAATGATGGGTGCCGAGATCTCGGTCGAGAACGGCTACATCAAGGCGAAAACCAATGGTCGCCTGAAAGGTGCGCACATCTTTCTGGACACGGTTACCGTTACCGGTACTGAAAACCTGTTGATGGCAGCCACCCTGGCCGAAGGCAAAACCATTCTGGAAAACGCCGCCCGGGAACCGGAAGTTGTCGACCTGGCCGAATGTCTGATCGCCATGGGCGCAGACATCAAGGGCCACGGCACCGCCACCATCGAGATCAACGGCGTTGAGCGCCTGCACGGTTGCCATTACGACGTACTGCCGGATCGCATTGAGACCGGCACCTACCTGGTAGCGGCTGCCGCTACCGGTGGCCGGGTGAAGCTGAAAGATACCCGCGAGGATATTCTGGAAGCCGTATTGCTGAAGCTTGAAGAAGCCGGCGCCCACATCACCACCGGCCCGGACTGGATCGAACTGGACATGAAAGGCAAGCGGCCGAAAGCCGTCAGCCTGCGTACGGCGCCTTATCCGGCCTTTCCAACCGACATGCAGGCCCAGTTCGCCGCCATGAACACAGTGGCTGAAGGTACCGGCACCATCGTGGAAACGGTGTTTGAAAACCGCTTCATGCACCTGCAGGAACTGATCCGCATGGGCGCGGATATTTCTCTGGAAGGTAACGCAGCCATCATAAAAGGCGTGGATCATCTGACCGGCGCACCGGTAATGGCCACCGACCTTCGCGCCTCGGCCAGCCTGGTGATTGCAGGGCTGGTTGCTGATGGCGATACCATTGTAGATCGCATTTATCATATTGATCGCGGCTACGAGTGTATTGAAGAGAAACTGCAGTTGCTGGGCGCGAGCATTCGCCGCCTGCCGGCATAATCAAATCAAGGGAACCCGGAAAGACTCATGACAGATTCCATCACCATCGCCTTGTCGAAGGGACGCATTCTGGAAGAAACCCTGCCGTTGCTGGCGGAAGCCGGCATCGAGCTGGTCGACGACGTGAAAAAGTCCCGCAAGCTGGTGTTCCCGACCACCGATCCGAACGTGCGTATTCTGATCATCCGCGCAACGGATGTGCCGACTTATGTGCAGTACGGTGGCGCCGACCTGGGCGTAACCGGCAAGGATGTGCTGATGGAGCATGGCGGTGAAGGCCTGTATGAGCCGCTGGACCTGAACATTTCCCGCTGTAAGCTGATGACCGCCGGCAAGAAGGGCGAGCAGCCCCCGGCCGGCAGGATCCGTGTGGCCACAAAGTTCGTAAATCTGGCTCGAAGGTACTATGCCGCTCAGGGCAGGCAAGCGGATATCATCAAGCTTTATGGGGCGATGGAGCTGGCGCCGATTCTGGATCTGGCCGATGAGATTGTGGATATTGTTGATACCGGCAATACCCTGAAGGCCAATGGTCTTGAGCCGCGGGAACTGATCGACCATATCAGCAGTCGGCTGGTGGTGAATCGTGCTTCAATGAAAATGAAGCATGGCAGCATTAACCCGATTATCGAAAAAATGGCGCTGGCGGTAGAAAAGCGGCGTTCCGAATAAGGCGTCTTGCACGAAAGTTTGAAGAAGCCGTCAGGGAGGCCTTTCCAAAAATTTCGAAGGCCAGGGATGGCCTGAGAGAAGCGCACATGGATGTGCTCGTAGCGGTTTTTGGAAAGGCCTCCCTGACGGCTGACACTCCCAAAGTAAGAATCCACATGCAGGATTAGAGTTATGACCGACAAGATCACCAGACTGAATGCCTCCCAGAGCGACTTCGACAGTGCGCTGACGGAACTGCTGGAGTGGGATGACAGCGTGGACCATCAGGTGAATGAGTCAGTGCGGCATATCCTGCATGAAGTAAAAACCCGTGGCGATGCGGCGGTGATGGAGTTCACTGAGAAGTTCGACCGGCTGAAAGTCAGCTCCATGAGCGAGCTGGAAATCAGCCAGGATCGGCTGCAGGCCGCGCTGGAAAAGATTCCTCAGGACCAGCGTGAGGGCCTGGAGAAAGCCGCCGAGCGTATTCGGGATTACCACGAACGTCAGAATCAGCAGTCGTGGCAGTATCAGGACGAAGACGGCACCATTCTGGGCCAGAAGGTAACACCGGTAGACCGCGCCGGGCTGTATGTGCCGGGTGGTAAGGCCGCGTATCCGTCTTCCGTGCTGATGAACGCCATTCCCGCGAAAGTGGCGGGAGTAGGGCAGTTGATCATGGTTGTGCCAACGCCGGATGGCGTGGTGAACGACATGGTACTGGCTGCAGCTGCCATCGCAGGCGTTGATCGCGTATTCGCACTGGGGGGCGCTCAGGCAGTGGCTGCGCTGGCCTATGGCACCGAAACAGTGCCTGCAGTAGACAAGATTGTTGGCCCGGGCAATATCTTTGTGGCGACCGCCAAGCGCGAAGTATTCGGCGTTGTCGGCATCGACATGATCGCCGGCCCGAGTGAAATTCTGGTGATCTGCGACGGCAAGACCGACCCGGACTGGATCGCCATGGACCTGTTCTCCCAGGCCGAGCACGACGAGCAGGCCCAGAGCATTCTGGTCAGCCCGGATGCGGCCTTCCTGGATGCCGTGGAAGCGAGCATCAACAAGTTGCTGCCGACCATGGAGCGCGAGGACATTATCCGCACCTCCATGACCAGCCGTGGCGCACTGATTCAGGTGGCGGATATGAAAGAGGCCGCCGAGGTTTCCAACCGCATCGCTCCTGAGCACCTGGAGCTGTCGGTGGAAGACCCGCAAGCCATGCTGGACGACATCCGCCACGCCGGTGCCATCTTCATGGGTCGTCACACGGCAGAAGCTCTCGGCGACTACTGCGCCGGCCCGAACCACGTACTGCCCACCAGCGGTACCGCCCGGTTCAGCTCACCGCTGGGCGTTTATGACTTCCAGAAACGTTCATCTCTCATCGGCTTCAGCCCTGAAGGTGCTGACCGTATGGGGCGTGTGGCTTCTGTATTGGCCCGTGGTGAAGGCCTGACGGCGCACGCACGTTCAGCCGAATACCGTATTAAAGATTGAGGCTTTAAATGAGCAAATACTGGAGTTCCCTGGTAGAACAATTAAAGCCCTATGTGCCGGGTGAACAACCGAAAATGGCCAACCTGGTGAAGTTGAACACCAACGAAAACCCATTCGGTCCCTCACCAAAAGTCATCGAGGCTATTCAGAAAGAGCTGAACGACAACCTCCGCCTGTACCCGGACCCGGAAGGCCGTGCGCTGAAAGAAGCCATTGCTCACTACCACGTTGATCACGGCATCAAGCCCAGTCAGGTGTTCGTCGGCAACGGCTCAGACGAAGTTCTGGCCCACATCTTCCAGGGATTGCTGAAACAGGATAAACCTATCCTGTTTCCGGACATCACCTACAGCTTCTACCCGGTGTACTGCGGCTTGTATCAGGTCGAAAGCCAGACAATACCGCTGACAGCCAGCTTTGAAATAGACCCCGCTGACTACAAGCGGGCAAATGGCGGCATAATCTTCCCGAACCCGAATGCTCCCACCGGGCGGTATATGGTGTTGCAGCATGTAGAAGAGATTCTCGAATCCAACCCGGACAGCGTGGTTGTGGTGGACGAAGCCTACGTGGATTTCGGCGGCGAAACCGCCATCACCCTGGTTAACCAGTATCCGAACCTCGTAGTCACCCAGACCCTCTCCAAAGCCCGCTCCTTGGCTGGCTTGCGGGTAGGCTTTGCGGTTGCCAACGAAGAGCTCATCGAAGCCCTGAACCGGGTCAAAGACAGCTTCAACTCCTACCCGTTGGACCGCCTGGCCCTGGCCGGCGCCGTTGCCGCGTTCGAAGATCACCAGTGGTTTGAAGACTCCTGCAATGGCGTTATCAACGAACGCAAGCGCCTGACCGAAGAGCTGGAAGAACTTGGCTTTGAAGTTCTGCCGTCAAAAGCCAACTTCGTCTTCACCCGCCACAAACAAAAAGCCGGTGCCGACATCGCTGCGACACTCAGAGAGCAGGGCATTATCGTCCGCCATTTCGACAAGCCCAGAATTGGTGACTTCCTGCGCATTACCATCGGAACATCTGATCAGAACAACGCCTTGCTAAAGGCCCTTGCTGAGCTCTAAGCTTTCAGTTCAATGTGGCGTGCCGCTGGCGTAGATAGACTCGGCGGGGCGCGAGGGTCTGGTAGGAGCTTCCGAAAACCGCTACAAGCACGTCCAAGGCAGATTTTTGCTCCTGCAAAATCTGCACTCCCGCCGTCCATGGCGGTCGTGCGTTCTTTCAGGCCATCCCTGGCCTTCGAAATTTTCGGAAGCTCCTACCAGACCCTCACTTCAAACTCAGGAGTACGCCAGCTCCGTAACCTGAGCGTTTCAGCGCTGGCATTAGAGGTCAGATATGGCAAATCGAAACGACATCCTCGCAAAAATCAACGAATGGCTGGAGCCGGAGAACTTCCAGGACTACGCCCCGAACGGCCTGCAAGTTGAAGGCAAAGACGAAGTAGCCACCATCATCACCGGGGTCACAGCCTCCCAGGCGTTGATTGACGAAGCCGTCAAACAAAACGCCGACATGATCCTCGTTCACCATGGCTACTTCTGGAAAGGTGAAGACCAGGCCATTCGCGGCATGAAAAAGAACCGCATCAAACAACTCCTGGACAACGACATCAGCCTTGTTGCCTACCACCTGCCGCTGGACGACCACCCGGATTACGGCAACAATCGCCAGCTCGCCGACGTCCTCGGTATCCAGAATCCGGAACCCCTGGGTGGCCTGGTCTGGCAGGGCAAGCTGAAAGAGCCCATGAGCCCCGAAAAATTCGGACTCCACATCGCCCGGGCCCTGCACCGTAACCCCTTGCGAGTAGGCGAGGGTGCAGACACCATCAAAACCGTCGCCTGGTGCACCGGCGCCGCCCAGGGCTTCATCAACACCGCCCTCGACGCAGGCATAGACGCCTACATCAGCGGCGAAATCTCCGAACCGACCACCCACACCGCCAGAGAATGCGGTATCCACTACTACGCCGCTGGCCACCACGCCACCGAACGTTATGGCGTACAGGCACTGGGTAAAGCGTTAGCGGAAGAGTTTGGTGTCAGTCACCAGTTCATCGATTGTGATAATCCAGTATAAGTCAGGCGTTTTATAAGAGCGTCAGGAAGGCGATATAAGAGTCAGGTTGGCCGGTTTGGCATGGCCTTCACAAAAATTTCGAAGGCCAGGGATGGCCTGAGAGAAGCGCACATGGATGTGCTTGTAGCGGTTTTTGTGAAGGCCATGCCAAATCGGCCTTGCACAATATTCTGAAAGCGAGCTCTGAACATGGTGGCGGTTTTTGGAAAGGTGATCCCAATCCGGCCATGCACAGAGCCAGCAGGCCCTGAACAGAGCCCGGGAAAGGCCCTGTTCAGTTGGGATAATCAGGCAGATCTCTTCTTGCCATCCTTATCCAGACCATAGTCCTCAGCCAGCATCCCGGAATCATCCAGCTCCGACTTCGGCGCATAATCCCGAGGAGGCTCAGACGGCGCTTCATCATCGCCATGGCCCAGACGACCGGAAGACTGCTGCTCCAGCTCCTCCAGCCAATCCTCATCATTGCAAAGCCGATTGGCACCCCGAGCCATATGCTGATTCACATCATGGTAGGCATCATTGAACCGCCGCAACAAATGCGCAGACTCCATAAAGTGCTCATTTACCTGAGCCTGATAACGCGTAAATTCACTACGCAGCTCCTCAACCTGCTGCTGAGTACGGCGTTGGCGCAGCGTTGCTCCCTGGCCGGAACGGCCCATCAGAACACCGATGATGAGTCCAACCACCAGCGCGGCCACCGCCGCCAGAATCAGGTTCGTCATATAAAAATCGTCCTTTCATTGCCTGCTATTGAGGAAACCCTCTGCAGACAGTATAACGCCCCCTGCGGATTCATCCCATGGCAAAACACACCGCCAATCGTCGTATTGGCGAAAATGCCTCAAACGTGGCGAAAAAGCCCGAAATAGGCGACAATACAGCGCCTAAAATTCAACCAAAAATCGGAAACAACCCAGATGACAGAAGCCATGTCCTCCGAAACCGAAGCGAACCTGACCCCCTGGGAGCGTTATCAACAGGATCTTGAACGCCCGGACTTTGAGAAGGACCCGGCCCAGGAAGACGCTGTGCGCCGCTTGCAAGCGCTTTACGACAAGCTCGTTGAGGCTGAAAACCAGCGCGACAGCCTCGCCCACAAGCTTAAGCTCAAGCTCAGTGGTGGCAAGGAAGATCCGGTCAAAGGCCTCTACTTCTGGGGCGGCGTCGGCCGCGGCAAGACCTACCTCATGGACACCTTCTACGAATCCTTGCCGTTCGACCGCAAAATGCGGGTGCACTTTCACCGCTTCATGCAGCGCGTGCACAACGAACTCAAGGCCCTGAAAGGTGAAAAGAATCCGCTGGATCTGGTTTCCAAAAAATTCGCCGACGAAACCCGCGTCATCTGCTTTGACGAATTTTTCGTCTCCGATATCGGCGATGCCATGATCCTCGCCACCCTGATGGACGGCCTGTTCAGTCGCGGCGTCACCCTGGTTTGCACCTCAAACATCGTGCCGGACGGCCTGTACAAAGACGGCCTTCAGCGACAACGTTTCCTGCCGGCCATTGAGCTGGTCAAGAAACACACCGATGTGGTGAACGTAGATGGCGGCGTGGATTACCGCCTGCGCACCCTGGAACAGGCCGAGCTTTACCATAGCCCGCTGGATGAAGAAGCAGACATCAGCCTGCGCAAAAGCTTTGATGGTCTGGCCGTAGATGCAGCCGCGCACGATGAAGACATTGAAATCAACGGTCGTAACATTCCTGCGCTGGCGCATGCGGATGACGTAGTCTGGTTTGATTTCACTGCTGTGTGCGACGGCCCCCGCAGCCAGAACGATTACATCGAACTGGCCCGCCAGTTCCACGCCATTATCGTCAGCAACGTACCCGTGCTCGGCACAGACAACGACGACCAGGCGCGGCGCTTCATCAACATGATTGACGAATTTTACGACCGCAACGTAAAAGTCATCATCTCAGCCGCCGCACCCATTACCGAGCTATACTCCGGCGGACGTCTGAGCTTTGAATTCGAACGCACCGAATCCCGGTTGCTGGAAATGCAGTCGCAGGAATATCTCGAAGCGCCACATAAACCGTAATACCGGCGTGGCCCTTTAAAACAACAAAAAAGGCCCGGAAAATGAACCACGACAACGTAGTCATCGTCAGCGCCGTCCGCACCCCCATGGGCGGCTTCATGGGCAGCCTGGCGCCGGTCTCTGCGCCCGAGTTGGGGGCACTCACCATCGTTGAAGCGGTTCAGCGCGCAGGCCTTCAGCCTGCTGACGTTCAGGAAGTTATCATGGGCAACGTCCTGCCTGCCGGCCTTCGCCAGGGCCCGGCACGGCAGGCCATGCGTAAGGCCGGGCTTCCCGATAGCACCGGTGCCACCACCATCAACAAGCTCTGTGGCTCAGGCATGAAAGCGGCCATGTTCGCCCACGACCTGATCAAGGTCGGCAGCAGCGACATTATGGTGGCCGGCGGCATGGAAAGTATGTCCAACGCGCCGCATCTGTTGCTGGGCGCCCGCCAGGGCTACCGAATGGGGCCTGGCCCGGCACCGCAGGACCATATGTTCTTTGATGGCCTGGAAGATGCCGATACCGGCCAGCTGATGGGCGCCTTCGCTCAGCAGATGGCAGACAAAAAGGGCTATACCCGGGAAGAAATGGATAACTACGCCATTAATTCCCTGAAGCGCGCCCAGAAGGCCATCAAGGATGGCTGGCTGAAAGACGAAATTGTTCCGGTAACCGTTAAAACCCGCAAGGGCGAGACGGTTGTGGAAGATGACGAACAGCCTCTGACGGCGAACCTGGAAAAGATCCCCTCCCTGCGCCCGGCGTTCGCCAAAGACGGCACCATCACGGCTGCCAACGCATCGTCCATTTCAGACGGCGCCTCTGCACTGGTTCTGATGCGCGAATCCGACGCCACAAAGCGAGGCCTCCGGCCCATGGCGAGAGTGATCGCTCACAGCACTCACTCCCAGCATCCCAGTGAATTCACCTGCGCGCCAGTCGGTGCCATTCAGAAACTGCTGGAGAAAGCCGGCTGGAGCAAAGACGACGTCGACCTTTACGAAATCAATGAAGCCTTCGCCATGGTCGCCATGATGCCCATCAAAGAGCTCGGCCTGGACCCGGAGAAGGTCAATGTTCACGGCGGCGCCTGCGCGCAGGGGCATCCCGTTGGCTCTACCGGCTCCCGTTTGCTGGTGACGCTGATCCATGCGCTGAAGCGTTATGGCAAGACCAAGGGCGTTGCTTCGCTGTGTATCGGAGGCGGTGAAGCAACCGCTATGGCCATCGAGATCCTGTAGAGTTTCCGCTTTTTAACATCCCCGGACTTTTCCGCATTCTTTGTTACTTCGAAAAATCATACTTTGGAGTGATAAAAGGCATGCCTACCCTTGTCTATAGTTTAGACAGCAGCACTCCTGCAATAACAACAAGAGCCTCATGCCTTCTGTAATCAAAGCCAGAGGAATGGCTCAGAATAACAAAACGGAGAAGTCTTCCAATGATAAAACAGAATCCCAAAAGGCCAGCCTGGGCGAAGTTGCCTCTGGCTGTCGCTGTTGCCGCTGGCTTTTCAGCGCCCGCCGCAGCTTTTCAGTTTAATGTTGGTGACGTAGACGCCGCGTTTGATACCACCCTTAGTGCGGGCGCCACCTGGCGGACTACCGACCGGGACAGTCGCTTGATTGGTCAAAGCAATGGCGGAGATGCCTCTTCCACAAACTATGACGATGGCAACCTCAATTTTGACAAGGGCGATACCGTTTCCAAGATCGTGAAAGGCTCCAGTGAGCTCTTTCTGGATTACGCGGTTGACTCCGACACCCTGACACGAGCTGGCGCCCTGGTGCGTGGCCGCTACTGGTATGACTTTGAGCTGAAAGATGAGAACCGTCGCTTCAAGCCCCTGAGTGACGAAGGCAAAGACAATGCGTCGGGCGGTGAGTTCCTGGACGCCTATGTATTTACTGACTGGTATTTCGGGAATGTGCCGGTAAGCATGCGCTATGGCAACCAGGTGGTCAGTTGGGGCGAGAGCACCTTTATTCAGGGCGGCATTAACACCATCAATCCGGTTGATGTGCAGGCGTTCCGGGCTCCCGGGTCTGAAGTCAAGGATGCCTTGCTGCCAGTCGAAATGTTCTACTTTTCGGCGGGTATCACCCAGAATGTCACTATTGAAGGTTTCGTGCAGACCGATTGGGAAAAAACCCGCATAGATGACTGCGGAACCTTTTTCTCAACAGTCGATTTTGTGGCCGATGGTTGCGGCCCTGTATGGCAAGGGGCGGAAGGCACCAGCCCCGAGATTTCCAGGGCAACGCAGTACGAGGATGGCGCTGACTCCAAGGATCAGTTCGGTGTTGCAGTCCGGTGGTATGTGCCGGAGCTGAATGACTCGGAAATCGGGCTTTATTACCTGCAATATAACAGTCGTTTGCCTTACATCAGTGGTGTTGTTAATGAGGGGCAAGGAACTGGTATGCCCCAGTACTACATTGATCATCCTGAAAACATCAAACTGTACGGCATCAGTATAAACACAACCACGCCTGGCGGTTGGTCCCTCGGGGCGGAATACAGCTTCCGTGAAGATATGCCCCTTCAATGGAACGCCTTTGAGTTGATCTCCGGCGGCCTGCAGCTTACGCCCCAGGGGGCAGCTTCTGCGGGGGGCGTCCCGGCGGCTCTTCTTCCCACTTTCTCAACCGACCCTGTAAGTTTGTTGGCTCAACGAAGGGTTGAGGAGGCCGGAGTCTCGAATATAAGCGAATTATCCGGCGAGCCGGTGGATGGTTACGATCGTTATGATGTTTCCCAGGCTCAGTTCACACTGATCAAATTCTTTGATCAGATCATGGGCGCAGACCGAATGTCGTTGGTGACAGAAGTCGGTGCCACCTATGTACACGATCTTCCCGATGTCGATGAAGCCCGGTATGGCCGCTCAGGCACGTTCGGTATAGGTCCGGTGCCGCTGGATGGCACTAATGCGCTGGGCTGGGATGATTTGTGTCCGCAGATAAACAGCAATCCCGACAACTGCACCGACGACGGCTACGTAACTGACTTCTCCTGGGGCTACCGCGCCCGTCTGACATGGGAATACTCCAATGCCATTGCCGGCGTAAACCTTGCCCCGCAACTGGCCTGGAGCCACGACGTGAAGGGCTATGCCCCACAGCCCGGCGGCGCTTTCCAGGAAGGCAGTAAATCCGTTGGTCTTTCCCTGACGGCGACTTACCAGAACCGGATTTCCGGCAACGTTGGCTACACCAATTACTTCGGTGGCAAGCCATATAACGAGATGACCGACCGCGACTTCCTGAGCGCAAGCGTGTCTTACTCATTCTGAACCGGAAAGCATTTGTTCAAAGAGGTAATTTAAATGAAAACAAATAAAAAACTATTGGCGACGGGTGTACTGGCCGCCAGTCTCTTTGCCGGTCAGGCCTGGGGTGCGGTGTCAGCGGAGGAAGCAGCGAAGCTGGGTGACAGCCTCACGCCCATGGGTGCGGAGAAAGCCGGTAACGGCGGTGAGATTCCGGCCTGGGATGGTGGTTTGTCCAGTGCTCCGTCGAACTATCAGGGTGATGGTATCTACGTGAATCCGTTCCCCGACGACGAACCGATGTTCATCATTGATCAAAGTAACGTGGATGATTACGCCGACAAGCTTTCGCCGGGTCAGGTGGAAATGATCCGGCAGTACCCGAGCTACAAGATTCCGGTATACCAGACCCGCCGCACAGCCACTTATCCGGAGCAAATCCAGGAGCGAACCCGCGATAACGCAACCGCTGTCGAACTGGTGTCTGGCGGTAACGGCCTGGACAACTATGAAGACGCCACACCTTTCCCGATTCCCCAGAACGGCCTGGAAGTCATCTGGAACCACGTTACCCGCTACCGCGGTGGCTCTGTACAGAGAAACGTAGGGCAGGTAACACCGACAGAAAACGGCAATTTCTCTGCGGTAAAGTTTGAAGAAGAGCTGGTGTGGAATCGCTACCTGGAAGATTACGAGCCGGGCGATAACGACAACGTACTGTTCTATTTCAAACAGGCGATCACCGCGCCAGCCCGTCTGGCCGGAAACGTGCTGTTGGTGCACGAAACCATCAATCAGGTTGTGGAGCCCCGCCGGGCGTGGATCTACAACGCCGGCCAGCGTCGTGTGCGTCGTGCACCACAGGTGGCTTATGACGGCCCCGGTACCGCCGCTGACGGCATGCGCACCTCAGACAACCTGGACATGTTCAATGGTGCGCCGGATCGCTACAACTGGGAGCTGATCGGTAAAAAGGAAATGTACATCCCGTACAACTCCTACAAGCTGGTGGATCGTGATCTGAGCTATGACGAAATCATCCAGCCGGGCCATATCAAGCAGGACCTGGCCCGTTATGAACTGCACCGGGTGTGGCATGTTCGTGCCACGTTGAAAGAGGGTGAGCGCCACATCTATGCCCAGCGTGACTTCTATATTGATGAAGACTCCTGGCAGGCAGCCGTGATTGATCACTACGACGGCCGGGGCGAACTCTGGCGCGTGGGTGAAGCTCATTCCATGCAGTTCTACGATCAGGATGTGCCCTGGTATGCGGTTGAAGCCCTGTACGATCTGTTGTCCGGGCGGTACCTGGTGCTGGGTCTGACCAACGAAGAAAGCAATCCCTATAACTTCGGTGTCGAGCGCCGTTCGCGCGACTTCACTCCGTCTGCCCTGCGACGGTCCGGATTGCGCTAGAAGTCTGTGATCACACAGCAAAAAACGGCGGGCCAGTGGCCCGCCGTTTTGTTTTGCAGGTAGTAAGACTTTGGTTTAATCTCTGGGTCGTGAAAAATTATACGGAAGGCTCCGCAGCCAACGACGAATTTCAGACCGCCAACAGTGGTCTGCACCATGGCGAGCTTGTGCGCGATCTTCTTGGGCACAGGCTACAGGTGCCTGCGTTTCCGGAAGACAACAAACCCCGTCCGGAACTGGACAAGCTGATCAGGGCCGGTGTTGCCCCCCGATCCCTGCTGGTTCTCGAAGCCCCCGCCGGTTATGGCAAAACCCGGAGCCTGGTTAATGCGCTGGCAACTGATGACAGCGGAATTGATCAGTTACGCTGGATCACCCTGAATGCCGGCGACAATGCGCCCTCCCGGTTTCTGTCACTGCTGGCAACCGCTCTGGATCTTCCGGAAACCGCACCAGCCGGTAATCATTCCGGAGGTCGCTTTGAAGATTATCTGGGAATACTGCTTCTGGCCAAAGAGCGTGCCGGTACGTCAGGCCGTGAAGTGCTGGTGCTCGACAATGTCCACCATTTGAGCAATCCGGCTGTTATTGACATGTTGCATCAACTGGTTCGGGAGATGCCCGGCAACATGTCCGTGGCGTTTGCGTCAAGAACCCCGCTCGCCTTTGAAAGCCATGCCCTGGAGCTGGATAATCGTTACCACGGCGTCGGCCCGGAACAGTTACAACTGACTCGTTCCGAAACCTTTGAGTTTTTCCGGGATATGGATCCGGCCAGCCAGATAACCAGCGTTGCCATCGATAGCCTTTACTCGTTAACCGAAGGCTGGCCCACCCCGCTGGCATTGTACCGTCGCGAACTGTTACGGAACCCGGATCGTCGGCCTCCCCAGGAAACCCCTTCAATTGAACGCTTCCTGAAAGATTCATTACTGGGCCAGCTTATGCCAGCCCAGATTGCCAGTCTCCGGGCGATGGCCGAGCTCGACACTTTCTCTGACGAACTGCTGATGGCGCTGCAGGCAACCCTGGCTGAGCCGGCATTGCTACCGTCAGCGGCCCTTGAGCGTGGCCTGCCGCTTATACCCGTGCCCGGCAGAGGGCGCTGGTATCGTTTCAACCCGTTATTTCAGGCCTGGTTGCAGGTCCCGGTAATGGCAGGCGCCACTTCGCGTATGTTGTTGGCGTGTCGCTGGTTTGCCCAGCGCAACCAGTTCCCCGAAGCCCTGAAATACGCCTTGCTGTCAGGTGATCACGCAGAAGTGGTCCGGATTGCCTCTGAGGGCACCGAGGCACTGCTGCTTGGCCAGGACACCGCCTCACTCCTTACGTTGCGAAAAAGCCTGCCTGCCGGATTGTTCGAGCGTAGCGCCCGGCTGCGGATTGTCTATGGCTGGGTGCACGCCATTGGTGGCCAGTTCCGCCAGGCGCGGCAGCTTCTGGAAGATCTTTCCCCTGAGGATGTGGCGCAACATCAGGCCCGTCTCATGGCACTTGAGGCATTCATGCTGCGGGGGGAAGGGCAGGTTCAGCCGGCACTGGATATGGCCGATCAGGCCCTGGACGAGGGCGGACTTTCACCGCAGGCACAACTGGTTACCCAGATAGTTCGTGCCAGTGCTCTGTGTGCGGTAGCGCGGTTTCAGGAGGCCCGGGAGGCCAACCGCGCTGCGGCCAGGCTGGCGCGGGAAGCCGGCGATTCGGGATCTGAAGCGCTGGCGGTGTACGCTCACGCCCGTATCGAACTGGGTAAAGGCGCGCTGGGGCATGCCGAACAGCTGTTGCGTACCGGCCTGGATACCGCAATGAACGAACTCAGCCGCCCGGCGCGCATTGGTGAAACCCGGTTGCAACTGGATCTGGTGTTGGTGCTCTGGCATCAGGGCCGCCTGAACGAAGTCGACCGCCTGTTGGTAAGCTGTACCCGGCATGCCGAGCAGACCCGCGATCTGGGATTGTTGCTGGCCATGGCCATCCGGGTGTTGATGTGCAAAGCCCAGGGGCGCATGGAAGATGCCTTTGTCTGGATTGGCCGTGCTGAACGCACCATGCATGCCTGGCAGGTAGACGACACTCTGTGTGTACCTGTTCTGGAAGCACTGAAAGCGTCGTGCTGGCTGGCTCAGGGGCAGCATGAAAGCGCGCAGCAGGCGCTGGCCAAACTGGCCAACTATCGCCGCAATGGTTGTGTGCCCGAGCTGTTTCCAAGCATGCCCGGCCTGGTGGACTGCCTGCAGGTAAGAGCCGACCTCGCCAACGGCGAATGGATACAGGCCAGAGAAGGGCTGAATGCTATTGTCCTGCGCCAGGGTGACTACCCGCCATTTGGCCTGGCATTGCACGCTGGCCTCTTACACGCGGTGCTTTTACAGGAAGAAAAGGGCATTGCCGCTGCACGCAAACAGCTGGAAGCAGTGGTGCAGCAGGCGGCGGCTGAACACTTCATCAGCCCCTTCGCAGAGATGATTCGTGAGCTCACCCCTCTGATGGAAAAGGTGTTCTGTTATCTGCCAGAGAGCGATTTCACATTGGCATTGGGCAGCCTGTTCGGTTGCCGTGGTGCGTCGGCACCAGGCGCCGCCATGGCCGAGCCGATCAGCGACAGAGAGCAGGGCGTTCTCGAGTTGATCGCCCAGGGCTTGTCCAATCAGGAGATTGCCGACCGGCTTCATATCTCCCTGCACACGGTAAAAACCCATGCCAGGCGCATTAACGCCAAGCTGGCGGTAAAGTCCCGCACCCAGGCCATTGTCCGGGCCCGGGAGCTGGGTTTGTTATAGCGGGCTGTCAGCTTCCGGTTTTCAGCTCTTCAATCCGGGCATCCTTTTCCGCCCACAACTGGCTTATCCAGCGCTGAAACTCCACGCGCATTTCCCGGTTATTCTCATAATCCATCCCCAGAAAATGCTCTGGTATCTCCCGCACCCGAATATCAATAATAATCCTGCGAACCCGGCCGCAGAAGTAATCCCAGATGCCCGAGCGACCATCGGGATACACAATAGTGACATCCAGCATGGTGTGAATCATCTCGCCCATGGCACTGAGCACAAAAGCCGTGCCGCCGGCCCGGGGTTTCAGCAGGTGTTTGTAGGGCGATTTCTGCCGCTGATGCTTCTCCGGCGTAAAACGGGTGCCTTCCATGAAATTGAAAATGGCCACCGGCATATACCGGAACTTCTCACAGGCCCTGCGGGTGGCCTCGGTATCCTTGCCCTTCAGAGACGGATTTTTCGCGATCTGCTCTTTGGTATGCCGGTGCATGAACGGAAAATCCAGCGCCCACCAGGCGATGCCCAATAACGGCACGTACAACAGCTGTTTTTTCAGGAAGAATTTCAGCAGCGGAATCTCGCTGTTCAGCACATACTGAATGGCGGGAATATCGGCCCAGCTCTGGTGGTTGCAGGTTACAAAATACCAGTGGTTGCGGCTCAGCCCTTCGGCGCCGCGAACGTCCCACTCCACTTTGTTGAAAACCTTCATCAGCAGATTGTTAAAGCCGATCCAGTACCAGGCAACGGTGTTCAGAACCAGCGAACAAAGCTTGCGTAAGCCGGTTATCGGCACAATCAGTTTGATGACGCCAAGCAGTACCAGCAAGGGGAACAGGATCAGCGTATTCAGTGTAATCAACACCACCACCAGGGTTCCTTTCAGTGGCGCGGGCAGAAAATCAAGCATCAGACCAATCTCGCGTGTTCGGGTTAACGGTTTTCAGGCAGCAGGCGTGTCTCGGCGTCGGAAGATGCCAATTCGATAAACCGGCTCGGGGCACGGTTCTCCAGCAGCTTCTGGAATGCCCGGTCGTAGAACGTCAGGTTGTTGAACCGGATCATCGAGCGAATTTCCTCAATGTACGCCTGGCCCCGCTCGGAATAGCTGACCAGCCCCTGGGCCAGTCGCACACCGGAAAGTGCCTTGTTGTTCTGTCGATCTTTTGCCCGAATGTCCCGCACCTGCTTATAGGCCGCGTGGCGGTTCAGGTTCTGAATATATGAGCGCACAGAAGAATAGGGCGAAGAAAAGGTGGCCACCTCATGGTCGGCGCCCTCGGGACGGCTTTGTGGCACCAGCCCGCAGCCCTGGGTGAAGCACCATTGTCCGAACAGATTGTTGCCCCGGACCGCAAACCGGGACTGTCCCCAGGCAGATTCATTGGCAGCCTGAGCCAGAATCAGAGACGGAGGAATGACATCCAGGCGCTTTCTCAGTGCGGAGAACTGCGCCTTGCTTCCGGTTTTCGCGCCCACACGCAAGCGTTCTGACTGAGTTGTCAGCCACTCCTGCTCAGCACCGGAGAGTTCATCTTTTTGGGCGAGTTGTTCCAGATGTTCCCGCTCGATCAGAATGCGCGAGTTAGCCAGAACAATGCGAGGGTAAAGATACGAGAAGAACGCAAGTTTGCGCTCACTGACGTCACTGTAGTCAGAGAAGTCGGGCAGAGGAGCCCTGGCCCATTCGGGTAAAGGAGGTAACGCGTCCAGGGCGACATCAGATTCATCGCCACTTCTGGTGGAATCCGGCGACGGCGTATACAACGCCCCGGCCAGTGCAAAAAGAGCCAGCGGAACAAAAAATAAAAGCGCCCGTGAAACGGCAGTCATAACACCCCTCAGTCAAAACAACAAAGCGGGGATTATAACAGGTTCAGCGGGCGCTGTTGGGGCCTGGATCAGAAGAAGAGCTTGATACCGGCCATAACACCTTCATCAAGATTGATGTCTGAATCACCACCGTCATCCAGATCGGTGTTCAGGTAGCGATAACCGGCAAACACTTCCGCATTGCGAATGATCCGGTAGCTGCCGCGCAGCTCCACGCTGGTCATGTCTTCGGAATCGCCGAATGAAAGAATGCTGGGCGCGTAGTGCAGACTGCCGCCGAACGACAGGCCGGGCACTTCGGGAATATTCACCCTGGTGAAACCGCCAAGGCCGGCTGCGCCACCCTCGGCGCCGTCGTCATCCCACCCGATACCACGCACACCAAGACCCGCAGTTGTCGGCAGGTTGCCCAGAGCTGTCTGGCCCTGTGCGTGGAAATCAATATTACCAATGTGGCGGCTGCCTTCATGGTAGGTGTAGCCGCCGCCCAGCAGCAGGTCGTCCCGGCCGCCAGGTGTAAAGTTATATTGGCCTTTTACAGAATCGTTGGTAAGGCTCAGATCCAGGTCAGCAGCGAATGCTGGTGCAGCTGCCATGGAAAGCGCCAGAACGGAAATGCGGGTAAGCTTCATTGTTACACCTTTCTTCTGTGATAGTTCCAGTTACTCAGGATGTTAACCAGCTGCCGGGCCGGGCACAACTTACAGGGTGTTTAATCGTTGGCAACTAAACCGGGAGCGGGGGTCAGGAAGTCGTAGTAGACGGGCAATACTGCTCCAGAACCGCCCTCAGCATTTCCATTCTTACCGGTTTGGCAACAAACGAATCCATACCGGCGGCATGACACCTTTCCTCATCTTCTTCCATGGCACTGGCCGTCAGCGCGACAACCGGCACACGTGAGCGCTGTTGCTCCTGTTCCCATTGCCGCAGCTTTCGGGTTGCGTCAAAGCCGTCCAGCTGTGGCATTACACAATCCATCAGAATCAGATCAAAGGCATGCTGTTGCCAGAGTTCACAGGCTGCAAGGCCATCATTGGCAGTGGTTACCTCGCAATTGAGTTTTTCCAGAACCCGTTGAGTCAGCCGTTGATTCACCGGGTTATCCTCCACGAGCAGCACCCTCATGCGCCCGCAGGGAATCTGCCGTTGCCGGCGTGTGATGTCAGTAACGGCCTGGAGGGAGAAACGGGTCAGGAACCGGCGCTCCTGATTATCCACATCCATAAAGAGTTGATTGAGCATCGGCACCAGCCACGACTCCCGAAGCGTCTTGCTCAGAAACGCATCGGCACCCGCTTCCCGGAAATGCTCGGCATCGCCCCTTTGAGGGTTGGACGTGAGAATCAGAACCCGCAGATCACGCCAGCGCGGGTCATCGTGAATCTGCCGGCAAAGCCGCTCGGTATCAGTGTCCGGAACAAAGCCATCCGTCACCATGGCATCGTAGCCCTGTTCAGACTCGCTGGCCTGTTCCAGAGCGGCCAGTGCCTCAGCGCCGGAAGTTACCGCATCAATCTGCAACTCATGCCGCGACAACATTTCCAGCGTAATCTTGCGCGACAACTCATAAGAGTCCAGCACCAGAACCCGCCGCCCCTTGATTTGTGGTGAGCCTGATCGGGTCATTGCTTGCGTGCTGCCGCCAATATCTCTTAACGACAACTCCATCCAGAATGTAGAGCCCTCACCCGGCCGGCTTTCCACATCCAGCGAACCACCCATCAATTGCACCAACTGCCGACAGATCGTCAGCCCCAGCCCCGCGCCGGGTAATTGTTGGCGGAAACGCTGGTTTAACTGCACATGGGGCTCGTAAATCCGCTCGATATCCTCCGGGCTGATGCCAACACCCGTATCTTCCACCGCCAGACGCAAGCGCACCTGGCCATCTTTGCGCTCAAGAGCCTCCGCACTGATCAACACATGGCCGGAATCGGTAAACTTGATGGCATTGGAAAGCAGGTTCAGCAACACCTGGCGCACCCGCACCGGGTCACCGGCCAGCTCCCAGGGCAGGTTTTCATCAACCCGCACATCAAGCTCCAGCCCCTTGTCCCGGGCCCGTATGCCCAGCATGTGCACCAGATCATTCAGAGTGTCACGTAAATTGAAGGGAACGTCTTCCAGGTCCAGCTTGCCCGCCTCAATACTGGAAATATCAAGCAGGTCACTGATAATAGAAGACAAATTATCCGAAGCGCTCAACAGCGTATTGGTATACTCGCGTTGCTCGGGGTCGAGAGGGGTATCGGCAAGCAGACTGCCGTAACCTGAGACCGACTGCAGCGGAATCCGCAATTCATGGCTGACATTGGCCAGAAACCGGGTCTTGGCTTCGTTGGCCTGATTGGCTGCATCCCGTTCGGCGCTTGCTTCATGGGCTGCGAGCCGAAGGGCCCGGGTATCTTCCAGTAACTGCAGCCGCATCTGGTTCAGCGACCGCTCAAGTTCCGAAACCGCCCTGGCGCGCCGCCTGCCGTCAGGTGCTATCGGCTCAACCAGCGCGTCCAGATTCAGCTTGCTGACATCGCCGGCCATTGCCTTCAACTGGCGCGCCATAACGGCCCGGGAACGCAACAGAAATAACAGCGCTCCAAGCAATCCCAGGCATAAAAAAAGCAGCAGAATCAGCAACGAAGGCAAGGCACGAATTCCCTGTGTCGATTAGAAAATCACCAGCGGAAGTTTAACAGACCGACACCACATTCACCCAACGCTTCGATCCATCCGTAATAAACTCAAAGCGCACATTCAGGTTGTACAGATTGGCGCCATAAACCCGATCCTCATCCCGCCCCCGGCGAAACGACGGCCGCGGATCAAAGCTCACCACATCTTCAATCAACCCCCGGAAATCCGGATACTCCGCCTCCGGCAGCTGAGCCAGTTGCTCTTCTGCCTCCGCCGAAAACACCACCTCAAGCCGCTCAACCGGAGCAGAATCCGCCCAGCCCAACGAAGCCTCCGGCACCGCATCCGCAAACGGCAGGTACGGCTTGATGTCCAGAATCGGCGTACCCTCAATCAAATCATGATCCCGAATCCGCAACACCAGCCGCCCATCCTCCCGGCGCGCCAGCCCCTCATTACGCACCACCGACAATCCCAGACTGTTCGGCCGGAACGGTGAGCGCGAGGCAAACACCCCGATCTTCCGGTTACCACCCAACCGCGGCGGCCGAACCACCGGCCGCCACTCCGCCCGAACCGCCTCATGAAACTGAAACGTCAGCCACAAATGCGAAGCCGACTCCAGCCCCCGAAACGCATCCTCCCGATCAAACGGCGGCTCAATCACCAGCTCCGCGTGCGCATACCGGGTCAGCCCCGGTTGTCGAGGCACCCCGAACTTGTCCTTGAAACAGGAGTGGGTGTAGGCAATTGGAGTTAATGTCAGTGCCTCGGAGGCTGGTTTACTTTTATGGGGTAGTTTAGGCATTCTCAATCCCGGTCGATGGTTCCAGCAAAAAACATCTCAAGGCGAAAAACTACCGAACCTTGATCTTTAAAGCTCTCTGACCGAGGAAACCACAACGCTGGCACCAGCTCTGCAAACAACCAATCCTCATATAACCGATACCGCCAGGTCACATCCGCAAAATAAGAAGTGGCACGCCAGGAAGGCTTACTCTCGCCCAGCACACCAGCCCTGGGCTGAACCACCGACCGATTATTCAACCGCTTGCGCACATTGAAAATCTGCCCCAACTGGAACTTCCGGTCACGGTGCACCCATTCCATTTCCGAAGAACTGAAAAAATGCCAGCCATTACCCAACGAACGATCCACCCCGAACCAGCTGCGCGCGCCCCAGCCCTCCGTGTGGTAATAATAAACCCGCTGCTCTACCTTCAGCCCCCAATCGGACCCGACACGCCAGCTTTTACCAGCCTCAGAGCGCCAGAACATCGCCGGAGGCAATCGAAGCCGCCCGCCAACGTCCGTGGAAAAATTAATGGCGTCGCCAAAATCTGAAATATACCGCAAGGCGCCAACCGCCTCGGTATCGGCACGGTCAGCTTTTGTCAGCTGCCGGTCCCGCTCACGCTCTTCAAGTGGTATCTGGTCTTCACTCTCACTATCGATGATCAGCCGGAGCTTCTCCTCAGCAGTGGGAACATCCAGACGAAAACGAACGTCAGCATCGTAATCCAGAAGATTATCGTATCTGGATTCCGTCTCGAAACGTAACCGAATATAGCTTTCATTATCAGGCAACGCCCTGGGAGCGCCGGATAGCGTCCTGTCCGCCCAGGCACCAAGAGCCTGAACCGACTGCCCGTGAGCCCGCTCCTGGCGAATCACCCAGTTGCTGAAATCCAGCCACCAGGAATCCTCCGGTGTTGCCCAGTAATCTTCCGGCTCAAAGGTATAGAACGATAGCGGAAGCCGGTCCGGTGAAAGCCGCTCGGTGACAGAGGGCTCCAGCATTTCAAACATCGGTTCGGCGGCATCAGCAAAAACGGGGAAGAGCAGGGCGCCTGCAAGCAGGCCCCGGTTAACAGAATTCTTCAAGGAAGCGACCATGTAATTCTCGAACCTGACGCTCCACATGGGGCAAGGGACGATTGTTGTCGATAATGGCGTCCGCTTTCGAACACCGTTTATCCCTGGCCATCTGGGCCGCTATAATCCGCTCCACCTGCTCCCGGGTGTTGTCATCCCGAGCCATGGTGCGTTCAAACTGAACCGATTCCGGCACATCCACCACCACAACCCGCTCGACCAGCTCGTGCTGATTGGTTTCAAGGAGGAGGGGAGAAACCAGAAGACTGTAGGGGGAGTCAGCGGTATTCAGCTGCCTGACCAGCTCCTGCCGGATAATCGGATGTAACAAGGCTTCCAGCCAGTCTTTCTCGGCAACATCCTCAAAAATCCGCTGCCGCAACCAGGCGCGGTCCAGGCCGCCATCCGCCTGCAGAACCTGTGCCCCGAAATGCTCCGCAATCGCTGCCAGCGCTTCGGTACCGGGTTCCACCACCTGCCGTGCTACGTCATCGGCATCAACCCAATGAACGCCCAGCTTACCAAACAGGCGCGCCACCGTTGATTTACCGGAGCCAATACCACCCGTCAGCCCAACAACATGCATCGGCGATCAGACTCCCAGAAAACCAAACCAGAACCGCTGAATGGCATCGCCAAACCACAAACAAAGCACTCCGGCCGCAGCCAGGTAAGGCCCGAACGGAATCGGAACCTCTCGCCCATGCTTGCGGAACACCATCAGGCTGATGCCGACAACCGCTCCGACCAGTGAAGACAACAGAACCACCGCCGGCAGCAACTGCCAGCCCAGCCAGGCACCCAGCGCCGCCAACAGTTTGAAATCGCCATGCCCCATGCCTTCCTTGCCGGTTACCAGCTTGAACAGCCAGTAAACGGACCATAGCGACAGATAGCCCGCCACTGCGCCCCAGAAAGCACTCTCAAAGCCGGTCAGCAAGCCAAAGTAATTCAGCACCAGCCCCAGCCACATCAGTGGCAGTGTGATGCTGTCTGGCAGCAGCTGGGTGTCGAAATCGATCACCGTTAGCGCCACCAGGGCATACACAAACAGCAATGCCCAGAGAGCCGCTTCCGAAGGCCCGAGCAGGACCACTGTAACCACTGCCAACACCGCCGTTACCGCTTCAATAATGGGATAGCGCGGCGAAATGCGGGCCTTGCAGGACGAGCACTTGCCCCCCAGCATCAACCAGCTGACGACGGGAATATTCTCCCAGGCCCGGATTTTATGGCCGCAGGAGGGGCAGGTAGAGGCAGGCTTTGACAGTGTGATGGGTGTTTCCGGCTTGCGCTGTTCTTCAGGCAGTTCCAGGAACTCCTCACACTGACAGCGCCAGCCCTGTTGCATCATCTTCGGCAGCCTCAGAATAACAACATTCAGGAAGCTGCCAATGCACAGAGAAAACAGCGCGACGGCGGGATAGAGGAGCCAAGGCGTCGATAACAGTGCTTCTAATGAGGGCATTTAACCAACCACCTTCCCCATCTGGAATATTGGCAGGTACATGGCGATAATCAGGCCACCTACCAGAACCCCCAGTACCGACATAATCATCGGCTCCATCAGGGCTGTCAGGTTGTCGACCATGTCATCCACCACCGCTTCATAATGCTCGGCCACCTTGCCCAGCATTTCATCCAGGTTACCGGACTCTTCACCAATCGCTGTCAACTGCACGGCCATCACCGGGAAAACACCCTGGTTTCGCATGGATGCCTGCAACTGAGTACCACTGGATACATCGTTCTTGATGTTGATTACGGCATCGCGATACACGGCATTACCCGTAGCGCCAGACACAGACTCCAGAGCATCCACCAACGGCACGCCGGCGGCGAAGGTAGTAGAAAGCACCCGGCCGAACTTGGCGACAGCGGATTTATCCAGAATCCCGCCCACAACGGGCAGTTTCAGTACCCACTTGTCTATGAAATCTGAGAACTTTTGCGAGCGCCGTCGGGCTTCTTTGAACAGGAATATGGAGCCGACAATGCCAATCAGTACCACAAACCACCATTTCTGAAGCCATTCCGACAGCTCCACGACGAACTGGGTAAATACCGGCAAATCGGCGCCAAAGCCTTCGAACAGGCTCTGGAATTGCGGTACCACCTTCACCAGCAGAATTGCGGTAACGATAATCGCCACCACAATAACGGCGATGGGGTAGGTCATGGCCTTTTTGACCTTCTTCTTCAGAATCTCGGTTTTTTCCAGATAGGTGGCGATACGCTCCAGCATCTGCTCCAGCGCACCGGCTTTCTCGCCCGAATCCACCAGGTTGCAGTACAGGTCATCAAAGTGCTTGGGGTGCTTGCGCAACGATGCCGCAAAGCTGGTACCCGAAGAAATATCGTTCCGGATATTGATCACCAGTTCCTGCAGGCCTTTGTTTTCCAGGCCATCGGCAACGATGTCGAAGCTCTGTACCAGCGGCACGCCAGCCTTCATCATTGTAGCCAGCTGGCGGGTCAGCATGGCAATGTCGAAGGGCGATATCTTCTTGCTGCTTCCGAACAACGGCTTGGGCTTTTTCTTCACCTTGTCGGGCAGAATGCCCTGTTTGCGCAACTGAGCCTTCACCAGAGCAACATTGGCACTGGCCATTTCGCCCTTGCTCTTGTTGCCCTTTCGGTCCTTGCCTTCCCAAACAAAGGTTTCGAGCTTCTTTGATTTCTCTGCCATGCTTAATCCTTGGTCACGCGGTTGGCTTCCTCAAGACTGGTCACGCCTTCCATTACCTTGCGCAGGGCAGACTGTCTTAACGTGCGGAAACCTTCTTTCTGGGCCTGTTTGGCAATCTGAATGGAGCTGGCTTCTTCCATAATCATGTTGGCCAGCTCGTCAGTAACCTTCACCACCTCGTAAATCCCTACGCGGCCTTTATAGCCTCCATTGCATTTATCACAGCCCTTGGGTCGGTACAACGTAAAGCCGCTTTCAATTTGCTCTTCTGTGAACCCTTCCTTCAAAAGCGCCTCTTTGGGCACTTCAAGCGGCTGCTTGCACGCCTTGCACAGCCGACGGCCGAGGCGCTGGGCAATAATCAGGCTTACAGAGGTGGCAATGTTGAATGCCGGCACGCCCATGTTCATCATCCGGGTGAGGGTTTCTGCCGCACTGTTGGTGTGCAGGGTAGAAAGCACCAGGTGCCCGGTTTGCGCGGCCTTGATGGCAATGTTCGCGGTTTCCAGATCACGGATCTCGCCCACCATGATTACATCCGGGTCCTGTCGCAGAAATGCCCGCAGCGCTTCGGCAAAACCCAGACCAACCTTGTTGTTTACGTTCACCTGGTTCACACCTTCCAGGTTGATCTCTGCCGGATCCTCTGCGGTGGAGATGTTGCGCTCAATGGTATTCAGAATATTCAGGCCGGTGTAGAGAGATACCGTTTTGCCGGAACCGGTAGGGCCGGTTACCAGGATCATGCCTTGCGGCTGTTCCAGTGCCTCCATGTACATTTGTTTCTGGTCTTCTTCATACCCCAGGGCATCAATGCCCATCTGCGCCTGGCTCGGGTCCAGAATTCGCAGCACAATTTTTTCGCCCCAGAGGGTGGGCAGGGTGTTCACCCGGAAGTCGATGGCTTTCGTTCTCGAAAGCTTCATCTTGATGCGGCCATCCTGCGGTACCCGCCGTTCGGAGATGTCCAACTGCGCCATAATCTTCACACGGGCAGAAATCTTTGGGGCCAGCTTGATGCTCGGGCGCGAGACTTCCTTCAGAATGCCGTCGGTACGGCAACGAACCCGGTAAATCTTTTCATAGGGCTCAAAGTGAACATCCGACACGCCTCCTCGAATAGCGTCCAGCAGAATCTTGTTCACATATTTAACGATAGGCGCATCATCGACTTCGGTGGTGCTGACCACGTTGTCTTCTTCCCGATCCCCGCCTTCGGTTTCCACGCTTTCCAGATCGGCGTCTTCAAGGTCCCCCATGGACGTGTCCTGGGACTCCAGGTAGCGGTCTATGGTTGCCCTGAGCTTGGCATCGTCTACCAGAATGGCATCGGTGCTCAGGCCGGTATTGAACTTGATCTCGTCCAGCGCCTGGATATTGGTCGGGTCTGAAACCGCCAGAAACAGCCGGTTACCTCGTTTATAAAGGGGCAGAACGTTGTGTTTGCGAATCAGTTTTTCGTCAACCAGCTTGTCTGGCAGCATTTCCGGTACAAACGAATCCAGGTCCAGCACCGAGATGCCGAATTCCATGGCCGCCGAAAACGCCATTTTCGAGCTGTCGGCCATCTCATGCTGAACCAGGTAGGTAATAAGCGGGATGCGGTTGTGGGAGGCGTGCAAAAATGCTTCTTTTGCCGCGTCTTCATCCAGAAGCCCGTCATCCACGAATCGACGGGCCAGGCCCGTCAGCGTCACATTTCGGTTGCTGGTCGCCATAAATGCTCTGAGGAAGGTTTTGTAAGTCGCTGAATCTCGTGTTTATGGGAACAGAGTTTAGATGTCACGGGGATGTTTGGAAAGTCGTCTGAGTCACACCCTTGATCTTTCTCAACGATATGTCGCCGCAAGCCCCCTGTCCTAACAGGTAACCTGGAGGTGACAAAAAAGGTCACACCTGGACGTTCAGCGTCTAAAAAATGTCTAGAAATTAATGTGATACGTTTCACATAAGCTTATAAGTCCATGAAGTGCGCATGGTTTTTAACAGGGTTTCACAATTGGCACGATGAATGCTGGAGTCTCAGCAGACTCAAAAGGACGGGGGTAAAGCTCCAGAATCCGGAGTCGTCATTTCAAAAAACGACAATAGAGGTCGATATTATGAAAGAAATGCAGATGAATAATGGTCAGAAGGGTTTCACCCTGATCGAACTGATGATCGTTGTTGCGATTATCGGTATCCTCGCCGCGGTGGCCATTCCGGCTTACCAGGATTATGTGGAAGATAGCCGAGTAGAGTCCTGTCTGGCAGAGCTCAAAGGTCAAACCAACAACTGGTTGATTGAGTATTCACAAGATCCCACTATTGCAAACTTGACTGACGAAGTGGAAGGTGCCTGTAACTCAATAACTATGCCGACTGGCGCGCCGACAAGTGGTGGGTCTCCTGTCGATCCTTGGACACAAGCTACGGCTGACGATTCTGATTCCACGGTCATTACGTGTGACGGTTCTGGTACTTGTTCAAGCAGCTAATCCTGATCAGACGCTAGTCTGACACGATTTTCAAAGGCCCGGTGGTTTGCGCCCCGGGCCTTTGTTGTTTTTGCCTATCTACCCCTTGGCCCTGAATTCACGGTTGTAATCGGTTATGCATAGAACCCCGGTTATTCTGCTTACATTAATCGTTGCGACGGTTTTTGTGAGTGTCTTGTTCGCGGACCTATTGCCGTTGTATCTGGACGGTTACGCAGTACAGCGATTTGTATTGGCAGGGCTTCTGGTTCTCGGATGCACCGCAGGCATCGTCGTTTGGGTGAGACGGAATGGGTGGCAGAATTTTAATTATGCATGGCCAGTGTTGTTGGTCGCAGCGAGTTTTTTGCTGTTTGCTTTGCCGTACAGAGATGCCCCGTACACATGGGTTGAGCCCGGCATGTATGCCGCTTTCTTTTTGGGTTTTGTTTTTATCGGGAACCTGGCCGGCGACAGTGAGCGGAAATATCGCTGGGTTGTGATCCTTGTTTATACCGCAGCAATTACTGCCGCGTTCTATGGCAGCATCACCATCATGGTGTACTTGTTCGCACTATCGGATCAGGTGACGGACCTCTCAGATTATATTCCCTGGGGCTTTGTTAATATTCGATATTGGAGCCATGTCGCTACCTGGTTGATACCATTGCTTGCGCTTGCGGCGTTGGTTGGCCCGCTGCGGGATCAAAGGTTGTGGCAATTCTTTTGCGCCATGGGAGCTGCGCTCTGGTGGTGGGTTGTGCTTCTGTCCACTGCTCGAGGCACTATGTTGGGGCTAGCCTTTGGTGTGCTTGTAGCGGTTTTGTTTATAGGCCGTCCGGCGTTGCCCTGGCTGAAGGTGTTCCTGAAATATCTGGCTTACGGAGTGCTGGCCTGGGTGTTTCTTTCTGTACTGGTCCCATCATTTTTTACGGATGAGGTAAGTGGTCGCTCCTTCACGCTGGATTCGTCCAGCAGAATGCCAATGTTCCTTGAAGCCTGGAAAATGAGCCTTGAGAACTTTCCTTTTGGTCAGGGGCCTCAGTCCTGGCTGACCCACGAGATTATTACTGAAGAATATCGACGAACCTCCAAATTTGCGCATCCTCATAATATGTATCTGATGTGGGCGGCTGAATATGGTTGGTTGATAATTGGAGCCATTTTAATCCTGGCTGGTCAGGCTATTCGGCTTTTCTGGCAGCGACGGGCCGAAGTGCTTGCCCGGGGAACTAGCGAGCAGTCGCTGCCTCTGGCTGCCTTTACGGCGTCGGTATCCGCCGCTTTGTTGCATGCCGGGGTTTCTGCCGTATTCATTGCGCCTGGATCGATGCTGGTCGGTTTTTTTGTGCTGTGCGTCTTTTGGGCTTTGTTGGTGCCCAACAGAGTGAAAGCGCCCAAACTCGTCGGCGCCGGACTGCTGACAACGGTTGCGACTACCGCAATTCTTGGCCTGCTGGCCTGTTTATGGTTGCGTGAGGTTGCGGTATACCACCAGGCAATGGAAGACGACCGGAATCTTCATTATGAAAGTGTGCCCTACGGTACGCCGCCTCGCTTCTGGTACTACGGCAATTTTCCTCGTCACCCAGAGGAGATGATTCACTAAAACCTTGTGTGGCCAGGCCTGGCCCCAAAATTGCTCCCTCACTCGCATAGTCAAACAGCAAAACCGTGCGAGAGCAGAAAATGCAGCAATCTCAGAAAGGCTTCAACCTGATAGAACTTATGGTCGTCGTGGCCATTATCAGCATTCTGGCGGCCATCGCCATTCCGTTTTATCAGAGCTATGTTGGAAAAACCCAGATAAACCGGGTTGTTAGCGAGCTTGGCACCTACCGAACAGCTTACGAAACGAATCTGAGCAATAAAGCGCCTATCAACAACACCACCCTACGTTATGTGCCTTCGTCAATCACCACTGGCAGCACAGGTGTGGAAATCGCCACGGCCAATGCTGACGGTTCTGGTCACCTCCAGGTGACCATGGGCGGCAATGCACAGGGTGGTCTTGCCGGGGTGATCCTTCGCTTCGAACGAACTGTCGGTGGCAAGTGGACGTGCACACTCGACAAGTCTGCCGCTACCGGCTGGATGGCCAGCTACGCGCCTAAGGGCTGCACCGTTATCTGAACCGGAGGTGGTTCAGGGAGTTGCAGTTCAATGCGCGATCTACCAAGCTGAAAGTAGTCCTTTTCGACCACGCGACAGGAGAAGAGCTACTGTGTACGACTTCCTGAAGCAGAACACCCGCCTGATGTACGAAGCAGCGGAAATTGCCAATATCAATCCGGACGTGGTCGAGCTGTTGTCGGCCCCTGGCAGGGTAACCAGTTTTCGCATTCCCCTGAAAATGGATGACGGCAGTGTTCGTGTGTTCGATGCTCACCGGGCCTGCCATTCGGATGCCCTTGGCCCCACCCGGGACGGCACCCGCATCTCTCCGGACCTTGATGTAGACGAGTGCAAAGCGTTGGCTCTGGTGATGTCAATCAAACACGCTGCCGGGCGTATTCCGGCGGGGGGTGGCAAAGGCGGTATTGCAGCGGACCCGAAAAAGCTCAGCAAACGCGAGCTCGAACGTCTGTGCCGGGCGTATATCCGTTATCTGCGCCCGTCTGGCCCGAACACCGATGTTCCCGGCGCTGATATTGGCACAGACATGCAGTGCATGGCCTGGATGCTCGATGAATACGAGCAGATCACCGGCCACCATGCGCCCGCAGCAGTGAATGACAAACCCACCATTCTGGGCGGTACGCCGGGTGGATACGAGGCCACGGGGCAGGGCGTGTTTGAGGTCTTTGAAGCGGCAGCGGAACGGATTGATTTTAAACTCGACGGCGCCCGCGTTGCCATCCAGGGCTTTGGACAAGTCGGCTCAGTAGCGGCTCAGGCATTCCAGAAAGCCGGTTGCAAGGTTATCGCCATTCGCGAGGCGGACAGCGGCGTATACGCCGACAAAGGTTTAGATGTTGAAGCGCTGCTGGAACATCGCGAGAAAAACGGCAGCCTGGAAGGCTTTCCGGGTTCTCAACCGATCACCAACGAAGAACTGTTTGCCTGTAACTGTGATGTGCTGGTGCCGGCAGCCGTTCAGGGAGTGATCACCAGAGAGGTGGCAGAAAAGGTACAGGCCAGCATTCTGGTAGAAGCGGCCAACTCACCGACCACCCATGAGGCCGATGAGCTGCTGCTGGAGCGCGGTGTCACCATCGTGCCGGATGTTCTGGCCAACGCCGGCAGTGTTCATCTGTGCCAGATGGAGCGCACTCAGGGGCTTTCAGATGAATTCTGGGACGCAGACGCCATCAATGAGCAGCGTCGGAAACGGCTGGTTCACAGTTACCACCAGGCCGCCGAGTGCGCTGAACGGCATCAGCTGAAATCGGTTCGCCTGGGGGCTTGGATTAACGGTCTCAAGCGGCTTGAAGAAGCCGTTGTAACCCGGGGATGGTGCTGAAGCAGGCACCGTCAGAAAGCGCCTGGCTGAATCTCAGGCAAATTTCTGGTTCAGCCAGGTATTGATGTCGCCAGATTCATACATCCACTGCTCGTTACCTTCATCATCGGTAATGAGTAGGCAGGGTGCTTTTACCTTGCCACCACCTTTCAGCAAGGCTTCGCGGTGTTCCGGATTGTGCTGGGCATCACGCAGTTCAATATTCAGCCCCAGCCTTGCCATTTCCTTACGAACCTTGATGCAGAACGGACAGGTACGAAACTGGTAGAGCGCCAGCTTGTCGGTTTCTTTGTCGACTTCGGCTTGCTGCCCGGCAGAACGTTCTACTTCCGCTTTGGGTGTGGTGAGCTTTTCCGAAATCAGCATGAACGGGGTTAAAACCAGCCGCAGCAGGCGGAAAAAAGCACGAATGATGGGTCGCATAGTAAAACCTGTGGTATCAGAGTTGAATCGGCGGTCTAACTTACTATATAGAGGCGCCAATTCAACAACTATTCAGGTTTTTTGCGTGGCTCAGAGGGTCTGCACGTAGGCCGCAAGCTTTTTGATATCGCCTTTGGAGAGTGGCTCAGCAATACCGATCATTGGTGAATCATCGTCGCCCGGCTCCATATCCTTGAAGCGGGTCAGCGCGTCTCTCACGTACCGTGCCGGCTGTCCGGCCAGGCGGGGCATGTCCCGAAAACCTTGAGCTTCATCACCATGGCAGGCAGTGCAGCGGCGCTCAAAAATCGGCTTGCCGGCAGCGGCCAGGGCAGGGTCATCAGCTTCCCGTGACTTCGCTTTTTGCTGGCTGTAGTAAACCGCCACATTAATACGCTCTTCCAGTGTGAGTGTTTGTGCCAGCTTGGTCATTACATAGTGGTCTCGAGTACCGTCGCCGAACTTCTCGAACTGGTTGAACAGATACAGCGGGTGCTGGTCGGCCAGGTTCGGAATGTAGTTCCGCTCGCTGTTGCCATCGTCACCGTGGCAGTAGCCACAGAAACGGATGCGCGTTTCTCCGGCCTCATAAGCCTCTGCACGGAGCTCGTCGTCTGCCATGATGTGTTCAACCCGTTCCATTGCCTCATGAGCGGACTGTGAAAACGCCGCCGGCGAAACCGCCAGGCCCAACGCAAGAATGACACTGTTCAACCAGAAATATCGCCGCATAAGTTCCCTGCCACCGTAAAAGCCAAAAGACTAAACCGCCAACCTTAGTTAAATCTTGCGAAAGATCAAAAAACCAGGAGGTTCGGCGTCTGACCATAGTCGTATTTTTGCGTTATGCTGAAGCCATCACACACTGGACAAGGATCCTCTATGAAACTGCGTTTCCTCGGCGGCACGGGCACAGTAACCGGCTCGCGTTACCTGCTTTCCGATGAAAACCACCGCCTGCTTGTTGATTGTGGCATGTACCAGGGCGTTAAAACCCTGCGGCGGCGCAACTGGGCAAAGTTTCCGGTAGACCCCTCCAGCGTGAACGCCGTGGTACTGACCCACGCCCACATCGATCACTCCGGTTACCTCCCGGCGCTGGTGAAAAACGGGTTCAAGGGTAAGATCTATTGCACAAAAGCCACTCATGAACTGTGCAAAGTGCTCCTGCCAGATGCCGGCTATCTGCAGGAAGAAGATGCCAAATACGCGGCACGGAAGAAATTCTCCAAGCACGAAAATCCGGAGCCGCTGTTCACTGAGAAAGACGCCCGCGAGGCGCTGAAACACTTCGAATCACTGCATTATCACGAAGCGTTCGAGCCGGTGCGCGGCTTTGAAGTGCTCTTTACCCCGGCTGGTCACATTCTGGGTTCGTCCTGCGTTCATGTAACCCACAAAAGTTCTGCCCGCACCGTGGTGTTCACCGGCGACGTTGGTCGGCAGAACGACCTGATTATGCGCCCGCCCGAGCCGCTCAGCCATGCTGACGTACTGGTGTGCGAATCCACTTATGGTGATCGCTCCCATGGCGACTCAGACCCGGAACAGGCCCTGGAGAAGATCATCACTGAAACGGCCAGCCGTGGTGGGCTGACTCTCATGCCCGCCTTTGCGGTTGGCCGCGCCCAGATGTTGCTTTACGTGGTGCATAAACTGATGGGAGAGGGGCGCATACCGAAGCTGCCAGTCTACCTGAACAGCCCCATGGCCATCCGGGCCACCGAAATCTTCTGCCAACACCACAAAGAGCACAAGCTCAACAACAGCCAGTGCGAACTTATTGACCACAAAACCAAGTTTGTGCGCACCGTGGATGAATCCATCGAGCTGGGCATGGTGCGTTACCCGTGCATCATCATCTCTGCCAGCGGCATGGCCTCAGGCGGCAGGGTATTGCACCACCTCAAAACCCTGTTACCGAACCAGCGCAACAGCGTGGTCTTTGCCGGCTTCCAGGCCCCCGGCACTCGCGGAGATGCCCTGGTGAACGGCGCTGAAAGTGTGAAAATCCACGGCGAATACTGGCCCGTGAAAGCCCAAATCCACAACCTCGATTCTATGAGCGCCCATGGCGACTACAACGAGATTCTGGAATGGTTGGGGCAGGGCAGCCTGAAGCCGGAAAAGGTATACGTCACCCACGGCGAACTGGTGGCCAGCGACGTGATGCGCAAGCGCATTAACGAACGCTTTGGCTGGGATGCGCAAGTGCCGGAACTGTTTGAGGAAGTAGAGATTTAATCTCCGCTTCCGGTCACTTTCGATAGCCGTTCCCTGAACGCCTCCGATCCCAGCGCCCGGCCAGACATAACCGCATCGCGAATCTGGTCGGCCATGCCCCTGGGTGGCGGGTTGGCCACAAGATCCTGGTATCGTAACTGGCGAATCACCGGATCAGAGTGCAGTTCCAGATAGCATTCGTGCGGGGTGTGAAATCTGGTTTTCATGCCCCGGGCGTGGTTGCCATAACTGGACCACTGGAAGCTGTCCGGGTGGGTTGCCACCCGCGCCATCACCGGGTTCATCTCAATATAACGCTGACAATGCAGAAAACAGGTCCCGGGTTCGACAAAACAAGACTGAAACCGTGGCTCCCAGAGCTTGCCGATGTGATGGTACTTGGTGCTGTAATACCGGGCATAGTGCTGCGAAAGTCTCTTTACGAACGAAACGGCATCGTGTGTATGCGGCGTGACCAGCAAGTGAACGTGGTTGTCCATCAGAACCCAGGCATGAACGTCCAGCCCGAACTCCCCGGCATGGCGGCCCAGGAACATATAAAAGGTGGCGCGGTCGGAAACATCGTGGAAGCACACCTGCCGGTTATGTCCCCGCAAAACAACATGCAGAGGAATCCCGGCCGGACAAATCCCTGATCGGCGAGGCATCTCACATTCCTTGTGACGTTAAATGGCAGGGCGCAACTTGCCTTAGTCACCCTCTTATTTCAACCCCGGAAGTGCGGTGAAGTGACGCACCCCATATAACCCTCAGCAATCTGGTACTATTCAGAAAATTCCAGCACGCAGGAAGCAGCCATGCACTACAGCTCTATCCTCCCGTATCTCCTGAAAAGAGCGGACGAAGCCAGCGAAAAAGTGCTGCATATCTACCAGTCTGACTTCAAGGTGAACTACAAGGAAGATCAAAGCCCCATCACCGCCGCGGATCTGGCCAGCCACGACATCATTGTGAGGGGCCTGCGCAGCATCACCCGGGATATCCCGGTGCTGTCGGAAGAGGGTGCGGAAATACCCTGGGAAGAGCGAAAACACTGGCGCAGGTTCTGGCTGATTGACCCCATTGATGGCACGAAAGACTTCACCCAACGAACGGGAGAATTCACCGTGAACATCGCCCTGATTGAAGACGGCGAACCGGTGATGGGCGTGGTCACCGCCCCTGCCTTAAAAGAAGTTTACTGGGGTGTAAAAGGCGAGGGTGCCTATAAGCGGGACCGCACCGGCCATACCCGCCATATTCGTGTGGTGGAACCCAGAGAGCCCCTGCGAGTTGTCGCCAGCAAAAACCACCTGAACGAAGAAACCCGCGCTTTCATCGCCAAACTCGGCCCCCACGAAACCGTGCAGGCCGGCAGCTCACTGAAATTCTGCCGCCTGGCCGAAGGCCACGCCGACATCTATCCCCGAATGGGCCCTACCAGCGAATGGGATACCGCTGCCGCCCATGCCGTGCTCCTCGCCGCTGGCGGAAAAGTGCAAACCACAGACGGCAAGCCATTGAAATACGGCAAAGAAAATGTACTGAACCCCTGGTTCATTGCCGCCGGAAACTGGTATTTTTAAGCCATGACCTGGTACGCACTTCAACACAAACCCGCCCAGGGCGACCGCGCCGTTCATAACCTCCAGAACCAGGAGGTGCCTTGCTTCTACCCGAAAATCGAGGTGGAAAAAATCCGCGCGGGCAAACGTACCAAAAAGCTCGAACCCCTGTTTCCCGGTTACATTTTCATTAACCTGGAGCAAAGCAATCCCGTATGGTCCAAACTCCGCTCAACCCTGGGTGTGCTTCGCGTTGTCAGCTTCGCTGGCAAACCCGCCGCCATTGAAGACGCCGTGATCGAGCAGATCAAAACCAGCATGGACAAAGTCGCCGAACAGGGCGGCATCAAGAAAGGCCAGCAAGTGGAACTCGAAGACGGCCCCTTCAAAGGCCTCAACGCTATCTTCCAGGCCTACGACGGCGAAGAACGCGCCATCGTACTCATCACCTTTATGCAAAAGCAGCAGCACGTAAAAGTGCCTGTCTCTGCACTCTCCACCCCCGGCCATTAACAAAAGGATAAAGGCGGCCGACAAACGCCGTGTTATTTTGTTAGTGGGCCTAAGGAAATGTAACTCGCCCTGTTGCACCAGAGCTCTGTTTATGCTGCGCCCACAGGGTTAACGAGAAGCTGTTTCATTTGTTACCAAAAGCACACATACCGGGCCCGAATAGTTAATAGGTCGGCTTGTCACCATTGGTTGGGTGGGTAGAATTGCGCCATAATTTTTAATGGGCGCAGTAGGCCTGCACTATCAGATACAACCAAAGCTCTTGCCAGAAAGCACTGTGAACGGGTCGGTGGGGCGGTAGCGTGAACAAACAGACAGTAACAGGAAACCGATGAGCGAGAACAACCAGCAGCCGCAACAGCCACAGGCACCGTATTACGACGACGAAATCAGCCTGGTAGACCTGGCCACCACCTTTATTCGCCGCCGGAAGGTGTTTTATGTGGTGTTTGTGTTGGTGATGGTTGTGGCCGTCGGGTTTGCGTTGCTGCGTGGGGAAGTACAAGAAACGAACTATTCCACACTCATTCAGTTGGCTGCGTTGCCAGCTATTGATCAGCAAGAGCAAGACCGCGAAGACATCAATCGCGGCAAAGACTGGCAACCATCAGAGCGGGTTGCCACGTTACTGGAGACCATCAACGTGCGCTGGATGGCCGAGGCTCAGCGGCTTTCACAGTCTGAAGGGGAGCGATGGGTTTCTGATATCGTTGCAGAAGAAGTAGAAGGTACAGAGTTGATTCGAATAACGTCTGGCGGCACCAGACTGCCGGAAGACGAAGTGCGTGAAGCTCACCAACTTCTCGCCGGCCTAATCATAAACGCCCAAAACGAACACCTGGCTCAACGGGTTAGCCTGCTGGAACAGCAGATCGAAACCATGAACGGCATACTGGCAACCCACTCGCCAGAAAGCCTGGTGGCCGCCCAGGCCATCGAAACCCGCACCGAGCTGCAACAAAAAGTCGCCACCGGCGAACCGGCCGCGGTGCTCTCACTGGCCAGTGCATCTTCCAGAACAGACAGCGGCGCCTCAACCAAGCTCATCCTGGCCATGGCCATCGTACTCGGCCTGATGCTGGGCATCTTCGCAACCTTCATGGCCGAATTCGGCAGCCAGGTGCGCCAGGCCATGAAAGAAAAGGACTAAGAACATTTAGCCACGAAACCCACGAAATCCACGAAAATTAATACGTTAAATACGTTCTATCTTTCCTTTCGTGTTCTTTAGTGGATTTAGTGGCAAAAAATAATCTTTATCAGTAAAAGGGCAAAGGAAATGCCAGCAGTAAACATCGAACACCACGGCGCCAAAACCGGCGTAACCGGCTCCTGCCACCAGTTACACATAAACCCCGAAAACAGCCTGCTAATAGACTGCGGCCTGTTCCAGGGCCAGGAAGCCGGCAACTCACGCAACACCCAGGAAATCGACTTTAGCACCGAAGGCATCCAGGCGCTCATCGCCACCCACGTACACATAGACCACGTGGGCCGCATACCCTGGCTACTGGCCGCCGGCTACAACGGGCCCATCATCTGCTCCCGGCCCTCGGCCAAACTGCTGCCCCTGGTACTGGAAGACGCCTTCAAACTCGGCATCAGCCGCGACAGGCAACTGGTGGAACAGTACCTGGCCACCATCGAACAACGCTTGCTGCCGTTGCCCTACAACCAATGGCACAGGGTAATAGACACCCCGAAACACCGGGTAGACGTGCGCTTGCAACGGGCCGGCCACATACTCGGCTCCGCCTATGTAGAGGTAGACCACAACGGCACCCGCATCGTATTCAGCGGGGACCTGGGCGCCAGCCACACACCGCTGCTGCCGGCGCCAGAATCGCCGGAAAGAGCCGACGTGCTGGTCCTCGAAAGCACCTACGGCGATCGCAACCACGAAAGCCGGGAAGATCGAAAACACCGCCTGAAAGCCGCGATAGACCGCGCCCTGCAAAACCAGGGCACCGTACTCATCCCCGCCTTTAGCATCGGCCGAACGCAAGAACTGCTGTACGAACTCGAAGAAATCATCAGCGACGAACTGCCCGTAATACTCGATTCGCCCCTGGCGGCCAAATTCACCGCCGCCTACCGCGAGCTGCAGCCCTACTGGAACGAAGAAGCCCACGCCCGGCTGCAGCAGGGCCGCAAACCGCTGGCTTTCGACAACCTGCTAACCGTGGAAGGCCACCACGAACACCTGAAAATGGTCCACCACCTGGCCCGCAGCGCCCGCCCGGCCATCGTTATCGCCGGCAGCGGCATGTGCAACGCCGGGCGCATCGTCAACTACCTCAAAGCCATGCTGGGCGATGAAAGGCACGACGTCCTCTTCGTAGGCTACCAGGCCGAAGGCACCCCCGGCCGCGACATACAGCGCTACGGTCCAACCAACGGCTACGTATGGTTGGGTGACGAAAAGCACACCATTCGCGCCAAAGTGGAAACCATTGGTGGTTACTCTGCGCATGCTGATCAGCGGGGGTTGGTGGAGTTTGTGGCGAAAATGAAGGAAAAGCCCAAAGATATCCGCCTGGTCCATGGAGAACAACACGCCAGGCAAGCCTTGAAAGAAAAGCTGGAAGCCCTGAGCGAGGCTGAATTTTCAGGTCAAAACCAAACACCGATACTCGATAAAGCATGAAACTACTCGTAACCGGCGTTTGTTCAATGATGGCCTCGAATGGGGCATCAACCTAACCCACGCAACGCAGCCAAGCACGGACGGCCTTGCCCAGGCCTTCATCATCGGCGAAGAACTCATAGGCAACGACAGCGTATGCCTGGTAGTGGGCAACAACATCTACTACGGCCAGGGTCTCAGCAATAGGCTGCAAGCCGCTGTGAAACGAGAAAAGGGCGCAACCGTATTCGGCTACCAAGTCACCGGCCCGGAACGTTTTAGTGTAGTAGAGTTCGACGACAACTATCGTGCCGTCTCCAGCGAAGAAAAATCAGCTAGCCCAAAATCAGACAACGCCGAAACAGGTTTGTACTTCTACGACAACGACGTAGTCAAAATTGCCAAGCAGGTAGAACCATCAGACCGTGGCGAACTGGAAATTACGAGCATCAACCAAGCCTATCTGGAGCGGGACGACCTAAATGTTGAATTGCTGGGTTTGGGGGCTTCGCTTGGTTGGACACGGGCACTTTCGGTTCCCTGCATGAAGCCTCGGGGTTTATAGAGACTTTGGAAAAGCGCAAAGGTGGCTACCTTAATTCCAGCTCCGTTAAGGAAACTATGTTTAAAAATTACAAGAGCGTGATTTACTGGAGCTTGGCAAACCAAGCAATTACCATTTTTGCCGGATTTTTAAGTGTTTCACTGATAAATAGACTCTTTGGAAAAGAAACCTATGGTGAGATGGTGTTCTTCCAATCCATTTTTGCCTATATCGCAATATTGGCTACTCTAGGGTTCGACAAAACAATAATTTTTAAGCTTTCTAGTCATAGCGAGTCAAAAACGAAACTTCACGGTAAAAGCCTTCTGGCGTTCACGCATAAGTATAGCTTTCTGGCCCTCGCTCTAGCTGAACTTTTTTTTATTACGTTTTGGAATTTATTTGTAAGCAAAGAGCTAAGCAATGAATGGTTTTGGATTTCCTTGTTTGGTGTCAACACTTTTGGGGTTGTTGCTACCACTATGTATGGTGCATTTTTCCAAGCTAATAAGTTTTCTGACACCACAATTAAAATACAATTTACAAATAGTGGCCTGAAGATTTTAATTTTGCTATCCATGTATGTCCTTGAATTTAATTCAATTGCCTATTTCGTATTGTATATTGTAGTTCCTACAACAGTATCGCTCTTACAATTTTTTGTTCTTGATCTAAAACTGGCCACGCCGCTACGCAAGGAGCATAGTTACGTATCCAAGGACGATGTATTGTATTCTATTAAATTGATGCTAACCAAGTTCCTGTACCAAGGCGTAGAAAAACTTGATTTAATAATGGTAGGGGTTTTTCTTTCCGCGTCATTTGTGGCGGAGTATGCCGTAGCAGCAAAGTTGGCGCTAATAATCCTGTTAGGAAATAACTTATTAATCCCCTTGCTGGCTCCGAGGCTCAAGTATGCACTGAGTAATAAGGAGTTTCCTGATCTCAAAAAAGAATACAATTACAATAAGTATTTCTCAACGACGATAGGCGTTTCGATTTTAGCAATTTACTTGGTGTTTGGAAAACAAATATTGGAAATTTTCGGCGACTACAAAGAGAGCTACCCTGTTTTGTTAGTTCTGGGCTTGGCCTTTCTGAATCAGAATGCATTTGGACCAAATGGTAGATTGTTAATGTTACAGGGGTATGCGTCTTTCACACTATTTAGTACTGTCATCTGTTTAGCTTTAATTTGCATATTGAATATTTTTCTTATCCCGAGATTGGGTGTTATGGGAGCGGCATTAGGAACGCTTATTTCGGTTTTATTTTTAAATGTTATATTGCAGTCATATATTATAATAAAAGAGAATATGGTTTTTAATAGTATCGCGTATTATTCGATAATTTTTGTTGTTAACGCTTTGATAATTGGGGTGGTTTTTGGGTAAAACAACCAGTTTGTTTCATATCGGGCCGCAAAAAAGTGGGACCACCTGGCTTTACCAAGCTTTAAGGTGTCATCCAGATATCAGCGCCCCAGAAGTGGATACAATCAACTATTTTGATATAAATTATTATAAAGGTGAATCTTGGTATGAAAGTTTTTTTACACACGACGACGAAAAAATCAGGTTTGATCCTACATATACCTACATAAGAAACAAGCGAGCGCCGGAAAGAATAAGTAAGCATAACCCCAATGCCAAGATTATGCTCACTGCAAGAGATCCTATTGAGCGAGCGTTTTCTCATTACTGGCATGAAAAAAAGAAAGACAGATTTGACTTTAGTTTTCATGAAGTCTTTAGGAATTACGATCTCTTCGAGAACTGGATCGAACCAGGAATGTATGCATTGCATTACAAGAGGTTTTTGGAGTTTTTTTCGAAGGATCAGATAAAGATACTTTTTTTTCAAGATCTTCAAGATGATCCTGAACGTTTTTTTGAAGATGTTTGTCGTTACTGCGGAATAGATAATACCTTTATGCCAGCGGTGCTCGGAAAAAGGATAAACGAAGCTGGGCAGTTTAAATCACGAACAAGAAGAGCTGTGGAAGGACAAATTCGGGCTATTCCTGGCGGTGATGCGTTGATAAAGATTATGAATAGATTATACCAAGGGAATACGGAGAATTTAGGAGCTGTTGATTTAGGAGTAAAGAACTCTCTAGTTGACGTTTTTTATGATGACATCTGTGAGCTTGAGGCCATAACTGGCAGAGATCTGAAAAAGTGGAAAAGAAAATATGACATCTAGTATAGAAAAAATGTTTTCCAGGCTTGCAAATATGCTTGGGTTCGAGTGCAGGAAAAAGCAAACTTGGAACTATATAAATGTTTGTAGGAAAGTTAGAACGCTGGTCGATGTTGGGGTTGCCCATGGAACACCTGAGTTGTATCGAGCGTTCGAATTTGATCGATTACTTTTAGTTGAGCCAATTAATCAATATAAAGATGATATATCAAAAATATTAAATGAGCACAATGCTATATATGAGCCGGTTGCATTGAGTTGCGAGCAGGGTGAAAGCGTAATAAATGTCAATAAAAATCGACTGGTTCGTAGTAGCATTCATGAAAGAACGCCGTTAACCAAAACTAACGATAGCCATGTAAAGCAAAGAATAAAAATCGAAACGCTTGATAACTTAATTCAAAAACATAACCTAGCCCAACCTTTCGGCATTAAAATTGATACGGAAGGGCATGAGCTAAATGTATTGTTAGGCGCGGTTGGCACTCTTAAAAATACTGCGTTCGTAATAGTTGAAACGTCTGTGCAAAAAAGATTTGAAGACTCCTATTCATTCGAAGATCTCGTTTGCTTCATGAAGGGTCAAGGTTTCAGTGTTGCCAATATATTAAGTTCAGATCATGATGGACAAGGATTGGTTCGCTATGCGGATTTATTATTTATGAGGGAGGAGGTGTGATTCTCTATCTCCACGACACTCCTTTTAGTGTAGGTGATAAGATAGCTGCAAATAGAAGCAATAGCTCCGAAATTAGTTCAATTGATAAATTTTTGAGCGCGCAGGGTGAAGTTTTGCTTTCAGCAGACGATGGGTATAAGAGTGTCAAAAATTTATTGCCATTACTCGAGAGATACAAGGTAAAATTGATTCTTTTTGTGACGTCCGGATTTTTAGATAGAAGTGTCTATCCTTATGAAGTTGAATTAAGTAATTTCTTACAGAAGCACGATGCCTTAACATATGGTGGTGAGAAGTTCATCTTGGAGACCGCCAGCTCAAAAGAGAATTTTTTTAATCTGTTCCATCAGCGGTTAAAGTTTTTAACTCTGGATGAAAGAGAACGCTCAACTAGTGCTTTTTTTTCAGAAAATGGTTGTGAAAGACAGAAATACCGAGAAGAAGTGTTTTTGACTTGGGACGAGCTGCGGGAGCTTGAAAGTCATCCATTAGTAGAAATAGGTTCTCATTGTGTTTCTCATGTTTTTTTACCTACTCAAGATCTTTCCACCATTATATTCGAACTGAAAGAGTCAAAGGCTAGAATTGAGTCTGAACTAGGGAAAAAGGTTACTAAGTTATCCTATCCTTATGGTGGGAATAACTTTAAAGTAAAGGCCCTAGCCAGGGCTTTAGGTTATAAAGAAGCTTATGGTACCAATGATAAAAAACACAATTTTATGGATAAAGGACGAATGTCATTAGGTTAAAGCGCACACAGAAAATGATGTGAATAAATCAAAGCAATATAAAAATATGATGGTTAAATAAGGTTTGGACGAAAAGGTTGACATGGATTCAGCTGAAAAAGCACTCGTTATTCAACTTTCGTTCTGGTGAGAACGAGACGGATGACTGCCTTTGCTCAATATATTCCCAAACAAACATTTGGGCTTTCTCCTGGACTTCCCCCAATCGAGTTGAGACGCATGGATAAGTTTCGGACTACTCTGCTATTTACAAAGCTGCGTGGAAGTACGGTGTGCTCATTTTGGTTGTCGATTTAAGTGTGCGTTTCTAAGGTTTCGTAATGGAAAAAAGCCCCTTTTTTAGTGTTGTAATACCTCTCTTCAATAAAAAACCTCATATAAAAAGAAGTGTTAGCTCAGTTCTACGGCAGAAGTATACTGATTTTGAACTGATTGTCGTTGATGATGGTTCTACCGATGAAGGACTTCTTGAGCTTGATGAGGTTTCAGATGATCGATTGATATCGTTCAAAAAACATAACGGAGGGGTTTCGTCTGCAAGAAATTTAGGTATACAAAAATCAAAGTCAAATTATATTGCGTTTCTTGACGCGGACGACGAATGGGAACCGCTCTTTCTGAATAAGATTTATGAGATGATTGTGAAGTACCCCAGAGCAGGTATGTATACAACGTCTTTTAAGTTGATCGATGGGACTAACGCGCGCACAAGAATAGTTGGAAATAGCCTGACGGAGTTAAGTAGTGGAAAGTATTTCCGGGTCTGCAAGAAGCGAAGGTCGACGATAAATAATTCATCATCGACTGTCGTCAGGCGTGACTTATTGCTGAAGGCTGCTTGCTTTAACGAAAAGCTTGATACTTATGAAGATTGGAACGTGTGGTATAAAATTGCTTTGATGTCAAACGTAGTGAGCACATCAGAGGTACTAGTGAATATATACAGGGATGCTGTAAATCGTAGCGATGTTGATAAACCCCTCACTAAGTATTTGCTAGCGTATGAGTTCCTTATCTGTGATATAGAAAGGTTCGTTCAGGTTAATGATCTTGACTTAAAAAAAATTACGCCTGTCTTTCGTGGAAAAATGCAGAGTTTGTTGAAAGGCGGTGTGGTGGGCAAGAACTGGGACTTTATTGTTAACCTCAAAAAATCGGAATTGTACAAGTATTCAAGCTTCTGGCAACGTATATTGTTTTCTCGATTCGTTTTTCAGGCGTTATCGCTCGTCTATGAGTTTTTTGCTTGTTTTGGACTGTATGGGTCTCGCCGGCGCAAAAAATAGCAATATCGGTGTTTGTCCTATCTAAAACAGGATTCCCACCAATGAATTCAGCAACCTGGCCGATGAGAGTGTGAGAAGCCTTGTTGATGTTTTGCCATTCCTGAAACATTGCTAAAGCTAGTTTGTTAGGACGGTACAGCACTTATTTTCATGAATCTATCATCAACATAAAAATATATCTCATTTGATGTGAGCATAGTTGTGTCAGATCTTTCAATAAAGAATATAACCGTAATTACACCAAGTTTTCCGTCAGATCGACTTCCAGAGAGGGGAGCCTTTGTGGAAAACCTGGTTCGGCAGTGGTGCGAATGCGAATTGTCGGTAAAGATTGTTGCTCCGATATCACTGGCGAATCATCTAAAATCCATACAGTATAAAAAAGATAAAAGCCTTTCACTGCTAGGTATTAATAAAATATATCGGCCAAAGTATCTGACTTTTTCAAATAAAAAGGTCGGTTCATTTGACCTTTCATCGATCTCTCAAAACAACTTTGTGAAATCGGCTAACAAAGTGCTAATGAATGACGGGGATCATGAGGTTTTTTACGGTAAATTCCTGTTTTCCGGTGCCTATTCGGCAGCGCTAGCTGGAAAGAAATATAATTTGCCATCCTTCGGCGACATTGGGGAGTCAATTTCTTTCCAGTCGCTTACAAAGGAAAGGCGAAAATTAGCAAAATGGATTATTCAGGAACTGACGGGGATTGTATGCGTTTCGCCTAGGTTGAGGGATGAAATTATAGAATTGGGTGCAAGTCCGGAAAAAATATTGTTAGCGCCTAACGAAGCGGACCCGAAGAGATTCAAAAAGCTAGATCGTACTGAGTGCAGGCGAAGTCTAAACTTGCCAATCGATGCCAAGATAGTTGCATTCACTGGCCATTTTATTGAAAGAAAGGGGCCTTTGAGGCTATTAAAAGCTTTGGATCAGCTCGATAACGTTTACGGCATATTTATGGGGAGGGGCAAGCAGGTACCGATCGGAGAAAAGGTCTTGCATGCAGGGCCTGTATCAAATAGTCGATTACCTGTTTGGCTTAACGCTTCAGATGTATTTGTTTTACCAACCTTATCAGAGGGAAGCTGTAATGCCGTAGCTGAGGCATTGGCTTGTGGGTTGCCAGTGATTACCTCGGATATTGATGATATGACATCACAGTTTAGGGATCAAAAAGTATCTTTTATAAATCCTCATGATCCAACTCAGATTGCCAACTATATTATGAAATCTTTTGAAGACGATAGTTTGAGTTGCAATGATGAAAAGAAAAAAGACATTGATAGACAAACTAGAGGCGCGGAAATCGCGACTTGGATTGGCAATCAAATTATGAAGTAATAGACATATACCCTCATCTCAATTGTCAAATTCTAAGCAACTCTGATTTTCATAGTGGTGGGCCGATCGGTAAAGGCTCTCACCATAATTATTGCAAACGTTGTTAGTACGGACCTAATCTTCTCCTTGCGTTTTGCCGAAAACGCAACCTATTGCACCGTCGGAGGCTACTTCTCCTTTTCGTCGTCGGGATAGTGATGGTCGGCAACCAAGAGACAGAGCGTCGAGTAGCATCGGCACATTGGGAAGGTGCCATTGTGCTTTGCCAGACTGTTTAAACCGATATCAACTGAGTGGTTGAATAGCCGACTAATCGGTCTAGAGAAAACTTGGGCTTCCGGGCGCCAGCAGAGGTGTTCTTTGGAGGAATATTCCGGAGCACTTCAGTTATTGGCTGAATTCAAAAGTTAATCAAATCTATTTAGGGCGCTCCTTAAAGCCACGGATTATATAAAGTTATGGCGATTTATTGGGCAATATTGTTGGCAGGGATCTTCTCGTCATTCCTGAATTTTATAAAAGGATTTCGTGTAGGGTGTGGGCTTCTTTTTATTTATTTTTATGTGTTCTTGGTGTTTTTGGCGGGATTTAAGTATGAGTCTATAGACTATTTTGGCTACAAGCATCTTTACGACTCAGTAAGCTTTTCCGATTTTTCGGTGCCATTCTTTAGTACGGGAATGGGATTAACAGGTTCTGAGTTCATATGGGCAAGTTTAAGCTCACTATCAAAGTTTCTGGAGTTTCCTTACGAGTTTTTTGTCTTTTTTATAGCTGCACTTAGTATTTCAATTAAGTTCTATTTTTTTAAGAAATGGACTCCATATTTTATTGTCGCAGTTGTGGCTTATATAGCGTTCGGGTTTGTTAAGGATATGGGGCAGCTTAGGAACGGACTGGCTTCAGCGATTTTGTTGTTTGCCATAGTGCCTCTTATAAATCGCAGTTTTCTATCGTTTGCATGCGTCAGTTTTTTAGCTTTCGGTGTTCAGTCGTATGCTATTGTTTCTCTGCCTCTATACTTTTTTTACCTTTTTTTTAAATTATCGAAGAAGGTTGTTCTTGCGGTATTTTTTTTAATTGTGGTTTTTTCTCTATTTTTTGACTTCTCGACGTTCTTGATTTTTATTTTAGAAAAATTTGCTATAGTCTCAGAATCCTTGGCCAAAAAAGTTGCAGGTTATGCTAGCGAAACGCAAGGACAGTCAAGTCTTATATCGTTGACTGGCTTAATTTACACCTCTGTGTCTGTTGTTTTTATAATTTTTAAAGATAGGGTTTTTTGTAGGAGTAAAGAACTTTTTTGTGTGGGTGTGGTATTTGTTTATGGAGTACTTTTGTTCGCGATTACTATTGACGTTCCCACAATGGGGGCGCGGAGTTTGGATATGTTTTCGAGTGGATTTATTCCATTGTTGATTGCTCTTCCTCTTAATTTTTTAAGAGGTGTTTATAAACATTTGTTTTTGGGTGCTTCGTTAGGGTTCTGCTTCGTCAAAATGTTTTCCAGTATTACTGGGTTTGCACCTTATCAGAATATACTTTTTATCAGTTGATGTTCTGGGTATGGTAGATGCACCTGCTGCTAGCGGAGCTGTAGACAATCCCTCGCTCTCTTTTCAGGTTACGCTCTTACGAAGGATCTAAAAGTATTATAGAAGATGACTGGCGAATATTCCAGAAATGGCCGGTGTTCTTATTTAGTTTATTTGCCAATTTCGGGTCAGGGAAATATCCTGTTTTTCTGCGGCCTAAACGTCGGAAAAGTTCACGATTACATAGGTTTTTCGGTTTTTTCCTCACGTGGCTCAGACTACTCGATATTCAACGACCACCTGATTACGAACACGGCAGTACCTAATCATATTGATGGTCATTAAAATTTGGAAGTATACTGATTTTAAATACCTTTACTTTGCTATCGTGATAAGTACAAAGGATTTTTATGCATTATTCTAAAATTTGTATGGTTGGATTAGGTTATATCGGCCTTCCAACGGCAGCTGTAATAGCGTCTAGAAAGTGTAATGTGATTGGTTTAGACGTAGACCCTGACGTTGTAGACACCATAAATAAGGGCGATATCCATATTGTCGAGCCAGACCTGGATATGATCGTCCATGCTGCTGTGAGCGAAGGTTACCTCCGTGCCACGCTTAAGGCTGAGCCGGCAGATGCCTTCTTGGTTGCTGTGCCTACGCCATTCAAGACGGAAACGGGAAAAACTCATGTTCCGGATTTGAGATATATAGAATCCGCGGCCAAGTCGATCGCTCCAGTTCTCGAAAAAGGAAACTTGGTGATTTTGGAATCTACGTCGCCGGTTGGGGCGACGGAACAGCTTGCGGCGTGGTTGGCCGAAGAAAGACCGGACCTGACGTTTCCGCAAACCAATGGGGAGCATTCGGACATTCGCATTGCACACTGCCCTGAAAGGGTCCTGCCTGGCCATGTCATACGGGAGCTGGTCGCCAACGACCGGGTAATCGGCGGTTTAACCCCAGCTTGCTCGGAAGCCGCATGTCGTCTTTACGAGATTTTTGTGGAGGGCGAATGTATTACTACTACCGCGCGAACAGCGGAGATGGCAAAGCTGACCGAAAATAGTTTCCGAGACGTGAATATCGCCTTTGCTAATGAGTTATCGCTGATTTGCGACAAGCTCGACATCGATGTGTGGGAGCTTATTGAGCTGGCAAATCGACACCCACGCGTTGATATCCTGAAGCCCGGACCGGGTGTTGGTGGGCACTGTATTGCTGTGGATCCGTGGTTTATTGTCAGCGAAACTCCGGAGCAAGCGCGATTAATTCGTATGGCTAGGGAAGTAAATGATGCCAAGCCACAGTGGGTCATCGATAAGGTCAAATCAGCCATAGGCGAGTTCTTGCAGCAGCACTCTGATCGCACATCAAAGGATGTAAAAGTGGCGTTATTTGGCCTGGCATTCAAGCCGGATATTGATGATCTTCGTGAAAGCCCTTCCTTGGCAATTGCGGAACAGTTGGATCGATCTCTGGCAGGTTCTTTGATGGTTGTTGAACCAAATATTGAGGTTGCACCTGGGTCACTAACCAGAGCTTCGTTGGTGAGCAGCGATGAAGCGATCGAACAGGCCGACATTTGCGTTGTTATGGTCGCGCATCGGGAATTCAAAGGTTTGGATTTTTCCGGAAAGCCAGATGAATTCGTCATTGATGTGGTCTCAAGTGGGCGAGCTTAAAGAAGGGGGGGTGGTGAAAGTTTTAACTGTTTTCGGAACTCGGCCAGAAGCTATAAAAATGGCCCCGGTGGTGTTGGCGCTACAGGATGATGATCGGTTTGAATCGGTATTGTGCGTAACCGGCCAGCATCGGGAAATGTTGGACCAGGTGTTGTCCTTATTTTCTCTGGTACCGGATTATGACTTGAGCATTATGAAGCCGGGCCAGGATTTAACGGATGTAACTACCGGTATTCTGCAGGGTATGCGGAGCGTTCTGGCAGAAGCGATGCCAGACCTGGTGTTGGTCCATGGAGATACCGCCACCACTTTTGCCGCGACACTGGCAGCGTATTATCAGCAGATCCCGGTAGGGCACGTGGAAGCCGGCTTGCGCACAGGCAACCTGTATTCCCCCTGGCCGGAAGAAGCCAATCGAAAGCTGACTGGGGCGCTGGCAGCAGTGCACTTCGCCCCCACGCAGAGATCTGCCGATAACCTACTGGCTGAGGGCGTTGCTGATGAGGCGGTACATATCACCGGCAACACAGTGATCGATGCCCTCTTTCGGATTGTTGAGCGTTTTGATAAGGATTCTGAGCTGGCAGACTCTTTGGCGGGCCAGTTTCTATTTTTGAAACCCGAAAGGCGTGTGGTTTTGGTCACTGGTCACCGCCGAGAGAGTTTTGGGGGAGGATTTGAGCGCATCTGCGAAGCCCTGAACCGAACGGCCCGTGCTTTTCCAGATGTCGACATTGTGTACCCGGTACACCTGAACCCCAATGTGCGGGAGCCAGTAAATCGTTTACTGAAAGGGTTGAAAAATGTGCATCTGATAGAACCGCTGGACTATCTGCCGTTTGTGTACCTGATGAGCCGTTCTTACCTGATTCTGACCGATTCCGGTGGTATTCAGGAGGAGGCGCCTTCACTGGGCAAGCCGGTTTTGGTTATGCGTGACACCACTGAACGGCCTGAAGCGCTGGATGCAGGCACTGTTGAGTTGGTAGGCACGAATGTTGAGTGTATTTGCGAGCGAGTTCAGGCTTTGTTGGATGATGAGCATACCTATCAGAAGATGAGTTTGGCCCATAATCCCTATGGAGATGGGAACGCTTCCAGTCGAATCTTGGACGCTATCTTGTAGCGTGGTTTCGCTTTTAATGTTACGTAGAAATTATGGCAAATAAAAAGTTAAAAATATGCTTCGTGTTGGATCACCCACTTCATCATTATAGAGTTTTTTTCTTTAAAAAACTGCTTGAAGCTGGTATTGATTTAACTATATTTCATCCTGGCGTTGCGGGTGAATATAGTTTCAAAGATTTTTCGGTACCTATGAAGCGAAAATGGGGATTTATATGTGTTCCTTATATTCCATTTGATAGATTCGATGTTGTTGTGCACATGCAAAATCTCCGCATGATGTCTTTATGGAAAGCGTTGATAAGCTCTGATACTGTTTTTACATGGGGTATTGGCACATCTTCAGCTAAAGGGTTAGGTTCGGAAAGTAAGTTGATTAGGATGCTTAGGAATGCTGTCATTCTTTTCACAAAGCGGACTTTTTTTTATAGCAATTTCCCAGTCTCTTTGGTTCCAAATTCACTTAGGCATAAGGTTAGAGTCGCAATAAATACGGTTCATGTCGACTCTAATCTTTATTGTCCGAATAATGCAACGTTTAAAAATAATATTCTATGTATTGGAACCTTAAACGAAAGGAAAGGTTTAAAGTATGTCTTTGAGTCTTTCGCTGAGCTTGCAGAGAAAAATCCGGATATTCGGTATGAATTTGGAGTAGATGTCGTTGGTGATGGGCCCGAATATGAGCGATTGGTGGATCTTGCGAAGAAACTAGGCATCGATCAGTGTGTCACGTTCTTTGGTCGCATAACTGATGAAGTTGAAAAAGCAGGAATATATAGTAGAGCTTTGGTTAGCTGTTCTCCTTGCCAGGCCGGACTGTCGGTCCTGGAGTCGTTTGGTCATGGAGTCCCATTCCTCACATTGAGATCGGCCATATCTGGTGGAGAGCATTTTAATATAAAATCAGGTGAGACCGGCTGGTTAGTCGACGATATTGACGGTCTGACACGGCATCTTGAGTACATATTGTCTCATAAAGATGAGTTGTTGAGGATGGGTGATGCATCTTATCGCTGGTATCAAGAATTTGGCACTGTGGATAAAATGGTAGCCCCTTTCCTGGAAGAATTTGAGAATGTCAAATCTAAAAAAAAGACAAAAATATAGGGTTGTATATATTTGATAAATTTCTTTCGTGCTTTGTTTGCTAATCGCTGTGGGTCGGTGCATAACCAGCGGGCTTGCAGCAGAATAGTGGAGTTTTTGAAAACTCGTTCCTGCCCGGAGACTCACTGAATGGCTTCTTTCGTCTCCAAAATCAAAATGGTGCCTTGCCTTGGTGTTTTTAATGTTTTTAGAGCACTTTCGTTCCGTTTGGGGGTTCAGCTGGGGGTTAATGGTGTAAAGGATTTGAAAGTACGTGTACCTAGCGGGCGTTTTTTCTCAAGCACAGAATGGCCAGTAAATAGTTGGGATGAATTTCGATACTTTCCTCAGGCGTTCGGCCACATTGAGGTAAGTCGCGAGAGTGTTCCCGACTGGCACGAGAGCGTGTTGACGGGCAAGTGCTTCCCGGACCGCGATAAACCCTGGCATGCGATTCGGGATTTCAATATTGATGCAGGCGATATAAAAGGAATTTGGGAACTTTCCCGTTTTGATTGGGTGCTTGGTTTTGCCAGAGAGGCGCAAGCAGGCCGCCCGGAAGCTTTGGAAAAGTTGGAATCCTGGTTGGAGAGCTGGGTACAGGAAAACCCACCCTACTATGGTCCGAACTGGAAATGTGGACAGGAAGCCTCTATCCGGGTTATGCATTTGGCGATGGCAGCCATTGTGCTTGGGCAAATTTATAGGCCCGAAAAGGGCCTGCTGGAGCTGGTTGAAATACACCTGAAGCGTATTGCGCCAACCATTCAATATGCTATTGCCCAGGATAATAACCATGGTACTTCTGAGGCCGCTGCATTGTTTATCGGTGGAAGCTGGCTTGCTAGCCATGGGATCGCACAGGGCAGGAGCTGGGAAAAGAAAGGCAGAAAATGGCTGGAAAATCGGGCTCGCCGTCTGATAGAGCGGGATGGTAGTTTTAGCCAGTACTCTGTGAATTATCACAGGGTGATGCTGGACACCTTCTCTTTGGTAGAGGTGTGGCGGAGAACACTCCAATTGCCGGAATTCTCCCGCCACTGGTACACCAAAGCGAGGGCGGTTACACAATGGTTGACGGCATTGCTTCAGCCGGGCGGTGATGTGCCTAATCTTGGCGCTAATGATGGCGCCAGGCTGCTGCCGCTTGCGGCTGTCGACTATCGCGATTTTCGCCCTTCGGCTCAATTGGCCAGTGTGCTGTTTTGTGGCCGAAGGGCGGTTTCGGAGCCTGGAGAGTGGGACGTTCCGCTGAGGTTGTTGGGTATTGAGCAGCCAGAGGCAGTAGCACAAAGCCCCGGAAGTGTGCAGTTTGATGATGGTGGCTACGCCATAATGCGTAAAAACCATTGTTTCGCGTTATTCCGTTACCCCCGCTTTCGTTTCCGCCCCGGCCAGGCCGATGCGCTTCACCTCGATGTATGGTTGGGCAGTCGCAATATTCTCCGGGATGGGGGGTCTTTTAGCTACAACACGGAAGAGCCTTGGCAATCTTATTTTCCGGGTGTTGAAAGCCACAATACCGTCCAGTTTGATGGTCGTGATCAGATGCCGCGACTCAGCCGATTCTTGTTTGGTGAATGGTTGAAAACGAGTCGTTTCCGGCCCTTGGCTGAATCCTGCGAAGGGTTGTCTGTTCTCGCGGGGTATCGCGACTATAGAGGGGCGGTTCATACTCGTAAGGTATTGCTTGGCGAGGATAAGTTAACGGTTGAAGACGATATTGATGGCTTCTCCAGAAATGCAGTGCTGCGATGGCGATTAGAGCCTGGTAACTGGGAGCTGAATGGCCTCACTGCAAAGAATGAAAATGTGGCTATTGTAGTCACCAGCACCACTGAGATTGTTCGTTGCGAGATCGTTGATGGCTACGAGTCTCGTTATTACGGCCAGAAGACGAAATTGCCGGTTCTTGAAATTGAGGTGGCCGACTCGGGCTGTCTGATCACTGAAATAACCTGGGATACGATTTGAGAGTTCTATATTTCCATCAGCACTTTGTCACCCCGAAAGGCGCGGGTGCCATCCGCTCTTATGCCATGGCTCGAAAGCTTGTAGAGCGCGGTCATAGTGTCGCCATGGTTTGTGGTAGCAATACCTCAGGTACCACAGGCCTCGAAGGTGAGTTTACAGGGGGCAAGCGCAGAGGTGTGGTAGACGGCATTGATGTGATAGAGCTCGACTTGGCCTATTCGAATAACGATGGCTTTGTGAAGCGTGCCTGGACATTTCTGTCCTTCGCTTTGCGTAGTATCTGGGTTGCCCTGACCGAGAAGTACGATTTGGTCTTTGCGACGACCACGCCGTTAACGGCCGGCATTCCCGGTATTTTTGCCCGCTGGTTAAGGCGGAAGCCTTTTGTGTTTGAGGTGCGGGACTTATGGCCGGAATTGCCGCGCGAAATGGGCGTTATTACCAACCCGGTGGTGCTTTGGGCGATGGGGGGGCTGGAGTGGGCTAGCTATCGTTCTGCACATAGGCTGGTAGGCTTGTCTCCAGGTATTGTGGAGGGCATTACAAAGCGTGGCGTGCCCGCTGAGAAGGTGGCTATGGTGCCTAATGGTTGTGATCTGGATATTTTTACAGATTCGGCCAAACCATGGCGTCCGGAAGGAATCGCTGAGTCTGATTTGATGGCTATATTTGCCGGCACTCATGGTATTGCTAATGGTTTGGACGCCGTTCTGGACGCCGCCGGTGAGTTGAAAAAGCGAGGGCGGGAAGATATCAAGTTTCTGCTGATTGGTTCCGGCAAACTGAAACCGGCGTTGATGGCCAGAGCAGAACGTAACGGCCTCGATAATGTCGTATTCCATGACCCGGTTAAGAAGAGCGAACTGGCGGGCCTTATGCGAGCAACGGACATCGGCATGCAAATTTTGGCCAATGTGCCGGCTTTTTATTACGGCACTTCTCCCAACAAGTTTTTCGATTACATCGCTGCAGGTGTACCTGTTTTGAATAACTACCCTGGTTGGTTGGCGGAAATGATAGAACAGGAAAAATGTGGCTATGCCGTGCCGCCGGCAGACCCCGTTGCCTTCGCTGATGCCCTGGAACAGGCAGCAGCCCAACGTGACCAGCTGCCGCTTATGGGCAAAAGGGCAAAAACCTTAGCTGAGCGGGAGTTTGATCGTGACAAAATGGCGAGTGAGTGGGTGGATTGGGTAACTGGAGCGGCACAGTGATTAAGCGATTTTTTGATGTGCTCTGCGCGTTTTTTGCACTTCTGTTGCTGTTTCCGGTTATTTTGGTGGTTGCGATTTTAATTCGTCGCAAACTAGGCTCCCCCATTCTCTTTCGCCAAACCCGCCCCGGAAAAGACGGCAAGCCATTCCAGATGATTAAATTCCGCACGATGCTGGATGCGCTCGACAAACAAGGTAACCCGCTTCCTGATGATCAACGGATGACACCGTTCGGTAGTTTTTTACGGTCAGCCAGCCTGGACGAGTTGCCGGAGCTTTGGAACGTGCTGAAAGGTGAGATGAGCCTGGTTGGCCCACGTCCGCTTTTGATGGAGTATCTGCCGCTGTACTCCAAAGAACAGTATCGTCGCCACGAAGTGCGCCCCGGTATAACCGGTTGGGCACAGGTGAATGGCCGTAATGCGATTTCCTGGGAAGACAAGTTCAAGCTGGACGTGTGGTACGTGGATAACCAGTCATTTCTGCTGGACCTGAAAATTCTTTTCCTCACCGTGAAAAAGGTATTGATTCGCGACGGTATTAGCGGTGAAGGCGAGGCTACTATGTCCAAATTTACCGGGAATCAAAATCAATCAGGAGAGTGATATGGCTGGGAAGTTGGTCGGAATATACGGCGCAAGTGGGTTTGGCCGTGAGGTGATGCCGGTTGCCCGAGAGATGCTTGCCTCTGATGACTGTGAGCTGGTATTTATCGACGATAATCCTGGGCTTGTGGAAGTCAACGGCGTACAAGTTTTGACATACTCCGACTTCCTCAAGCATGAGGCTGAAGAAAAGCGAGTTTCAGTCGCTATCGCAGATGCCAAGACTCGCCGCGAGATCGAGGAGCGTTGTTATTCTGATGGGATCAAACCCGCCTCCGTTAACTCACCCAACAACGTGGTGTTGGATGAAGTTCAGATTGGGTCAGCTAGCATACTTTGTCCTTTCGTCACGCTGACCTCGAACATTACGATTGGCCAGTCATTTCATGCAAACATATACAGCTATGTGGCTCATGATTGCGTGATCGGTGACTACGTGACTTTTGCGCCGGCTGTGAAGTGTAATGGAAATGTGGTTATTGAGGACAACGCTTATATCGGTACTGGAGCGATCATCAAACAGGGCAAGCCAGGCAAGCCAATTGTGATAGGTGAGGGTGCTACCGTTGGAATGGGCGCTGTCGTTACTAAGAATGTGGCGTCAGGTAGTATTGTGATAGGTAATCCGGCCAAACCGCTTGGCAGCAAGAGGCTGGGAGGTTGATTTGACAGACATCGCGCTGGGATCTATCCCAATTCAAGATATTCACCCGGGTATGACGGTCAGTTATTCGCAAACAATCACAGATGCGGATGTTAAGGCGTTCGCTGGTCTTTCTGGTGACCATAATCCGGTTCATGTGAATGAGGTGTATGCCGAGAACTCGCGATTTAAGGGGCGTATCGCCCATGGCCTGATGTCTGCTGGGTTTTTCTCTGCACTTTTTGGCATGAAACTTCCTGGGCCTGGGTGTGTTTATGTCTCCCAAAATCTGCAGTTTCGTCGTCCGGTTTACATTGGTGATACGGTAACTGCAGAAGTTGAAGTGACTGAGGTGGACCTTGAGAAACGACGAGTTCTCTTCAAAACCACCTGTAAGGTTGGTGCCAAGCGGGTGATTACTGGGGATGCTGAAATTTTCATTCCTGAGGACAAATAAACTCCGCCAATTATTTCGTAATTAGGTAGGCCCCCAAATCCCCGTTATCGATTAATTACGCTGGATTTCTAATGCTAAACGGACCTCTCTCTCCCTGGCCCTCCTTCACCGAAGAAGAAGCCAACGCCGTACGTGATGTTCTGCTCTCCAACAAGGTCAATTATTGGACTGGCCAGGAATGCCGCGAGTTTGAGCGTGAATTTGCCGCTTTCGCGGAGGCTGAATACGCCATTGCCCTGGCCAATGGCACCGTTGCGCTGGATCTTGCCCTGAAAGGCTTGGGCATTGGCCCCGGCGATGAAGTGGTGGTGACTCCTCGCACGTTTCTGGCATCGGTTTCCAGCATTGTCACGGCTGGTGCCACGCCGGTGTTCGCCGATATGGGCCGACGTTGCCAGAACATTACTCCGGCCACGGTTCGCGATGTGATTACACCGCGCACCAAAGCCATTGTGTGTGTGCACCTGGCCGGCTGGCCTTGTGAAATGGATGGCTTTATGGAATTGGCCGAGGAGCATGAGCTGTACGTGATTGAAGACTGCGCCCAGGCGCACGGTGCCCGCTATAAGGGCCGCTCGGTGGGCTCCCTGGGGCATGTAGGGTGTTGGTCTTTCTGTCAGGACAAGATCATGACCACCGGTGGCGAAGGCGGCATGGTGACCACCAATGACCGGGAATTGTGGAAGCGCATGTGGGCGTACAAGGACCACGGCAAAAGCTGGGATGCGGTCTACGAACGCGAACACCCTCCAGGCTTCCGCTGGCTGCATGAAAGCTTTGGCACCAACTGGCGGATGACTGAAATGCAGGGCGTGATTGGCCGTATTCAGCTGCAACGGATGCCCGAATGGCACCAAAAGCGCCTGGCCAACGCCGAACGCATCTGGAACACCGCCCGTGAACTACCCGGCCTGCGTGTGCCGGATGTGGTGGAACACGTGGAGCACGGCGCTTACAAGTGTTATGTGTTTGTAGAGCCTGAACAGCTGGCGGAAGGCTGGAACCGGGATCGTGTTCAACAGGCGATTGTAGAGGCCGGTGTGCCTTGCTTCTCCGGCTCGTGTTCGGAGGTTTATCGTGAAAAGGCCTTTGACGGTACTGGCCTGCGCCCGAAAGAGCCGTTGCCTATCGCCCGGGAGCTGGGGAAGACCAGTTTGATGTTTTTGGTGCACCCTACGTTGACTGAGGCGGAGATGGAGAAGACTTGTTCGATGTTGAAGCAAGTTATGGCGGAGGCTTCGGCTTAAAAACGGATTTTGTATAACTCCAAGGAAAAGGAGCGCTTATGAAAAGCATCATCATCTGCTCAGATGGCACCTGGCAGTCCCCCGAATCTGACGCTTCCACCCACATTCTGCGTATCGCCCGTGGCATTGCCCCGGAAGATGCCGCCGGCAACAAGCAGGTGGTGTTTTACGACTGGGGTGTGGGCTCGGACGGCAATCCGCTGACCGGTGGGGCAACGGGCAAGGGCATCGACAAGAATATTCTGGATTGCTACCGCTTTCTGGTGCACAACTACGATGACGGCGATGCGGTGTACCTGTTTGGCTTCAGCCGGGGTGCGTATACGGTTCGGTCGTTGGCGGGGTTGATTGGCAATTGCGGTATTCTGCGCCGGGAGTACGCGGGCAGGGCGGCGCAGGCTTATTCACTGTACCGCCAACGCAGCCGAGCTTCGGCACCGGGTAGCAGCAAAGCCGCTGCGTTTCGCCGGGACTATGCGGTGGCCCGTGGTGGCAGGGTTCACTTTGTAGGCGTGTTCGATACCGTTGGCGCACTGGGCATTCCCGCGCCGTTTCTGGGAACCCTGGGCACCTCCCGCTATCTGTTTCACGACACCGAGCCCGGCAGCGTTATCAAGCACGCCCGCCATGCCGTTTCCATTGATGAAAACCGCCAGGATTTCGAACCCACCCTGTGGACCCCAAAACCCGGGGTAGACCTGAAGCAGGTATGGTTCGCCGGCGTACATACCGACATAGGCGGAGGCTACCCCAACCGCGCCCTGGGCGACCATGCTGGCGAATGGTTGGCCCGCGAGGCAGAAACCTGCGGCCTGGCCTTCGAGCCCCACTTCCTGGATAACCTCACTCCGGACCACACCGGCCCGCAGCACAATGAATACAAAGGCTTCTACCGCACCATGCGCCGGCGCATCGTGCGGGAGGTAGAGCCGGTGGTGCATGTGAGTGTTCGCCGGCGGTGGGAGGATGATGGGGTGCGGTACCGGAGCCCTGCTTTGCGGGGGTTGTTGGAGAGGGTTGGTGGTAGCTGGGATAGCATTGAACTGATTTCTTGATAAAGAGAGTGTATGAAGATTTACGATGTATTTAACGGCGATGCCGACGGCATCTGCGCACTGATTCAACTGCGCCTGGCAGAACCTGCCGAAACTACGCTGATCACCGGCGTTAAACGCGATATCGCCCTGGCCAAACAGGTGCCTACCTGTGAGCCCTCGCAGGTAAACATTCTGGATGTCAGCCTGGACAAAAACCGTGACGCAGTGGATGAGCTGCTGGCGGCAGGGTCTTCGGTGTTTTATGTGGACCACCACTACCCGGGCGAGCAGCTGCCGCAGGCGGAAAACTTCACTGCCCTGATTGATACCCAGCCCACCACCTGCACCGCCTTGTTGATGGACAAGCACCTGGAAGGGCGATTTCACAACTGGGCCATTACGGCAGCCTTTGGCGATAACCTGAACGCCGTGGGTGAGGAGCTGGCGCAAAAGGCCGGTTTGAGTGATGGGCAAACCAATGCGTTGAAAACGCTGGGCGTGTGTATCAACTACAACGGCTACGGCGCTTCCGTGGAGGATTTGCACTTTCACCCGGCGGATTTGTTCCGGGAGTTTGTGGCCTTTGCAGACCCATTGGAACTGATAGCCTCGGAGCCGGAAGCCTGGCAAAAGCTGCGCGATGGCTATGAAGCCGACATGGCCGAAGGCCTGGCCGCCCCGGTACTTGCTGAAACCAGTACCTCGCTGGTGGTAAAACTGCCCGATGAAGCCTGGGCCCGGCGGGTGAGTGGTGTGTTGGGCAACGAGCTGGCCAACCGCAACCCGGATAAAGCCTGTGCAATTGTGACGGAAAAGGCCGATGGTGATTACCTGGCAAGCATCCGAGCGCCTTTGAATAATCGAACGGGCGCCGATGAAGTGGCGCGTCAGTTTCCCACCGGTGGTGGGCGCCAGGCAGCGGCTGGTATTAACGCCATTCCGGCAGAGCAGTTGGAAGCCTTTGTTGGTACCATCGCGCAATTCTGGAATTAAGAGATTTAGACATGACCTTAACCCCTCCTCGTAAAACCCACCTCAAACAGTTGGAAGCGGAATCGATTCACATCATCCGTGAGGTGGCGGCCGAGTTTGATAACCCGGTGATGCTGTATTCCATTGGCAAGGATTCCGCCGTCATGCTGCACCTGGCCATGAAGGCCTTTGCCCCGGGCAAGCCGCCGTTTCCGCTGATGCACGTGGACACCACCTGGAAATTCCGGGAGATGATCACCTTCCGCGACCAAATGGCGGAAAAGGTGGGCATGAAGTTGATTGTTCACTCCAACGAGGAAGGTGTGAAGCAGGGCATTGGCCCGTTCACCCATGGCAGTGCCAAGCATACCGACGTGATGAAAACCCAGGCCCTGAAGCAGGCGCTGGACAAGTATGAGTTTGATGCCGCCTTTGGTGGCGCCCGCCGGGATGAAGAGAAATCCCGTGCCAAGGAACGGGTGTATTCCTTCCGCGACAAGTTCCACCGCTGGGACCCGAAAAACCAGCGCCCGGAGCTGTGGAACCTGTACAACGGCAAGGTGAACAAGGGTGAGAGCATTCGCGTGTTTCCGTTGTCCAACTGGACCGAGCTGGACATCTGGCAGTACATCTATTTGGAAAACATCGACATCGTGCCGCTGTACTACGCCGCCGAACGCCCGGTGGTGGAGCGCGACGGCACGCTGATCATGGTGGATGACGACCGCATGCCGCTGGAGCCGGGCGAGAAGCCGATGATGAAGAAGGTGCGCTTCCGTACTCTGGGTTGTTACCCGCTGACCGGCGCGGTGGAATCCGAAGCCGATACACTGCCGGAGATTATCCAGGAAATGTTGCTGACCACCACCTCGGAGCGCCAGGGCCGTGTAATTGACCACGATTCCGCCGCCTCCATGGAGCAAAAGAAACGCGAGGGTTATTTCTAATGTCGCACGCATCTGAACTGATTGAATCAGATATCCTCGCGTACCTGGACCAGCACGAAAACAAGGATCTGCTGCGGTTTCTGACTTGCGGCAGTGTCGACGACGGCAAATCCACCCTGATTGGCCGGCTGCTGTTCGATTCCAAACTGATCTTTGAAGACCACCTGGCGGCGCTGCACAAAGACAGCGAGCGCATGGGCAATGCCGGCGAGTCGCTGGATCTGGCGCTGCTGGTCGACGGCCTGGCTTCCGAGCGGGAGCAGGGCATTACCATTGACGTCGCCTACCGGTATTTCTCTACCGACAAGCGCAAGTTCATCATCGCCGACACCCCGGGCCACGAGCAGTACACCCGCAACATGGCCACCGGCGCCTCCACCTGTGAGCTGGCGGTGGTGATGATTGATGCCCGTAAAGGCGTGCTCACCCAATCCCGCCGGCACAGCTTTATTGTCAGCCTGCTGGGCATCAAGCACATTGTGGTGGCCATCAACAAGATGGACCTGGTGGACTTCTCCGAAGAACGCTTCAACGAGATCAAGGCCGATTACCAGAAACTGGCCGACCAGCTGGGCCTGGAAGATGTGTATTACGTGCCCATCTCCGCCCTGAACGGCGACAACGTGGTGAACCGCAGTGAGAGTACCCCCTGGTACCACGGCGAAACCATGATGAACATCCTGGAACAGGTGGAAGTGCGGGAAGACCAGAACATCGTGGACCTGCGCTTCCCCGTGCAGTATGTAAACCGCCCGAACCTGGATTTCCGGGGTTACTGCGGCACCCTGGCCAGCGGTGTGGTGCACAAGGGTGACGAGGTGGCTGTGCTACCATCCGGTAAAACCTCCCGCGTGCAGGGCATTCACACCTTTGAAGGCGAGATTGACCGCGCCTGGCCGGGCGATGCCATTACCATCACCCTGGAAGACGAAGTGGACATTTCCCGTGGTGACTTGTTGGTACACGCCAACAACGTTCCGGCCATGGCTAACCGCTTCGCCGCGCACCTTGTCTGGATGAATGAAAGCGATTTGTTGCCGGGCCGGGAATACGGCATCAAGATTGGCACCAAGGTGACCAATTGCTACGTGAACCAGGTGTTCGAGGAGATCGACGTAAACACCCTGGAGCGGTTCGCAGATGCCGAAGGCGGCCTAGCACTGAACGCCATTGGCCTGTGCGATGTGGAGCTGGCCGAATCGGTGGTGGTTGAGGATTACCAACACCACTTCGGCACTGGTAACTTCATCCTCATCGACAAGATGACCAACGTGACGGTCGCAGCGGGCATGGTGCAGCGGGCGCTGGATGCTTCTGGTGAGAGTAAACGCGAGTACACCGAAGCGGAGCGCAACCTGAACAAGTTTATCCGCGAGAACTATCCGGAGTGGGGCTGTAAGGCGGTATGAAGGATGGTATGAAGGATGGTATGAAAGAGATTGTCTGGCACGACCACAAAATCACCCGCGCGGAGCGGGCGGCGAACAAGAACCAGAAGCCATGCCTGCTCTGGTTCACGGGCCTGAGCGGCAGTGGTAAATCCACCATTGCCAATGCTCTGGATGTGGCCCTGCACCAGCGCGGTTACCATACGTTTCTGCTTGACGGCGACAACGTGCGCCATGGCCTGTGTGAGGATCTGGGGTTTTCGGATGACGACCGTGAGGAAAACATCCGCCGCATTGGCGAAGTCAGTAAGCTTTTCGCCGACGCCGGGCTGATTGTCCTCAGTGCCTTTATCTCGCCGTTCACCAGCGACCGCCGCCTGGTGCGCAAGCTGTTCCCTGCCGGGGAGTTCATAGAAGTGTTTATGGATACTCCCCTGGACACCTGTGAAGAACGAGACCCTAAGGGCCTGTACCGCAAAGCCCGGGCCGGTGAGATCAAACGCTTCACGGGCATAGATTCCCCCTACGAAGTGCCTCCGCACCCGGAGGTGCGCCTGGATACCAGCACCATGAGCGTGGACGAATGCGTTGAGATCCTGATACAACACCTTGCCCGAAATGCTCTGATTCGATAACGGCTCCGGGGCTTTATCCCTGGCAATAAGTGGGAGCTTTAATGGACTGGCAGGCTATTTTGACGCTGGCCACCTTGGTTGGGGTGTTGTCTGCACTGGCGGCCACCCGCATTGCGGCAGACCTAGTGCTGATGTCGGCGCTGGCGTTGTTGCTGATTACCGGCGTGCTTGGGCCGGTTGATGCGTTGGTGGGGTTTGCCAACCCGGGGGTGATTACCATTGCCACCTTGTATGTGGTGGCAGCGGGTTTGAAGGAAACCGGCGCTATTCAATGGCTTGCCCGTTTGTTGCTGGGCCACCCGAAAACCGAGCGTGGAGCCCAGTTGCGGATGATTGCACCCACCGGCGTGCTGAGCGGTTTTATGAACAATACCGCCGTGGTGGCCATGTTCATTCCCGCCATTCAGGACTGGGCCCAGCGTTTGGGTATTTCTGCCTCCAAACTGCTTTTGCCGCTTAGCTACGCCGCCATTCTGGGAGGCACCTGCACGTTGATTGGTACCAGCACCAATCTGGTGGTGGACGGCATGCTGCAAAGCAAACTGGACATTCATCTTGGTCTGTTCGAGCTGGCTTGGGTAGGCGTTCCTCTGCTGGTGATTGGTGGTGCTTTTCTGGTGCTGGTAGGACACAAACTGCTGCCCGACAGGGGCGGGGTAAGTGAAGAGCTGGAACAGATTCGTGAATACGGCGTTGAGGTGATTGTTGCCAGATCCGGCCCATTGGTGGGCAAGACCATTGCCCAGGCCGGTTTGCGTGCACTCAACTACGGTTACCTGACGGAAATTGACCGGGGTGGCCGGCTGATTACAGCGGTAGAGCCGGACCGGACATTGCAGGGCGGTGACCGCCTGTATTTTGTGGGCGCGCCCGAATGCGCCAGTGAACTGCGCCGTATTCAGGGCCTGAACCCGGCGAATGGCAGTGTGCACAAGCTGGAAATGGCCAACCATCAACGCTGCCTGGTGGAAGTGGTGCTTGGCCCGGAATTCGCCTCGCTGGGCAAGACCATTCGCGATAGCCGCTTCCGGACGGGTTTTAATGCGGTGATTCTGTCTGTCTCCCGGGAAGGGCGCCGGGTGCCGGGTAAGCTGGGTGATATTACCTTCCGCATGGGCGACACGCTGCTGCTGGAGGCCAGCCACCAGTTTGTGGAGCAGTATCGCTTCCGCCGCGACTTTTTGCTGGTGAGCGCGCTGAATGATTCCACGCCGCCGGATTTCCATAAGGCGCCCCGGGCGCTTGGCATTCTGGCGGTAATGGTATTGCTGAGTGCAACCGGCTTGCTGACGATTCTGGAAGCCGCCTTTCTGGCCGCCGGGGCCATGATTGTGACCGGCTGCCTGACGGCCAGCCGTGCCCGCCGCAGTGTGGATTTGCCGGTGTTGGTGATCATAGCGTCGTCTTTTGCCCTGGGTAACGCCATGACCGAAACCGGCGCCGCTCAATGGGTTGCCGGAGGGCTGCTGGGCTTCGGTCCGCTCACTCCTTGGCTGGCATTGGCCATGGTCTATGTGCTCACGGCCATTTTCACCGAAGTGATCACCAACAACGCTGCTGCCGTGTTGATGTTTCCTATCGCTCTGGCGGTATCGGAGCAATTGGATGTGAGTTTCCTGCCTTTCGCCGTCGCTGTGATGTTTGCCGCTTCGGCTTCTTTCATCACGCCGTTGGGTTATCAGACCAACCTGATGGTCTATGGGCCGGGGCGGTATCGGTTTACCGACTATCTGCGCCTGGGCGTGCCGCTATCGCTGTTGATTGGGACCGTTGCGATTGGGTTGATTCCGTTGGTTTGGGGGTTTTGAGGGGTAGTACTGTAGTCCGGCTTTGCGGGGGTTGCCTGAGAGTGTCGGTGGGGCTGGGGCAGAATACAAGTGTGCTATACTGCATCAAAAGTATGAATATTGATGCAGAGGTCTGGCATGACGACGATACGCAAGACAATAACGCTGACTGACACCCAGAGCGATTGGGTAAAATCACGCATCACCTCTGGTGATTTTACAAATGACAGCGAATATTTTCGCGATTTGGTTCGAAGGGATCAGGAGCGTAACGCTTGGCTGCACCAGTTACGTGCTGCACTTTTAGAGGGGGAGCAAAGCGGTTTGAGTGACCGGACCCCGCAGGAGATTCGTGAAGCGGCCAGGGAGAGGCTCATTAAGGATGGCAAGTTACAGGCTCAGTGAACGTGCCGATGAGGATTTTGAATCCATTTACATGTATGGGCTGATTAATTTTGGTTCTTTGCAGGCCGATGTTTATGCGGACGGTATGGAAGATCGTTTCACGCAGATCGCTGAGCAGCCGAAATTATACCCGGCTGTAGACCATATCAAACCAGGCTATAGGCTCAGCGTGTATAAGAGTCACTCCATTTACTACCGAGTTGATGATGGCCAGGTGTTCATTGTTCGCATTCTGCGCAACCAGAACCTTGGCGTGTTGTTTTGAAGCGCATCCCTGAGATGTTCGGTTTTATCCTTAGCCTCTGTAGATAGTATGTTCATTATCTCCAAGTTCGCCACCGCACTCATCTCCCCCCTGGGCTCCGCACTGTTCGGCGGTCTGTTGGCGCTTATTCTGGGCTTTGCTGGCCGGCGGCGGTTGGCTCTTGGGCTGGGTGTGTTGTCTCTGGCCTGGTTGTGGGCCTGGTCTATGCCGGTGACCAGCAATGCCATACGCGGTTATCTGGAAAACCAGCACCCGGTGGTGAATGCCAGTGCCATGCCGGAGGCCGGGGCGATTGTGGTGCTCGGTGGCGGTACCTCTCCCCTGAGTTATGGTGAGCCCTATCCGAATCTTAACGCGGCTTCCGACCGGGAATGGCACGGTGCGCGGCTGTATCAGGCCGGTAAGGCCCCGTTGCTGATTCTGACCGGCGGGCACGACCCGCAATACAGAGCGACCTCTTCCGCTGAAGCCATGCGCCGGTTCATGAGCGCGCTGGGCGTGCCGGATTCTGCCATGCTGTTGGAAGAGCGAAGCCGAAATACCACCCAGAATGCCGATTTCACGGCTACTCTTCTTGCAGAGCGAGGCATAGACCGCATTCTGCTGGTAACCTCGGCCCTGCACATGCCCCGTTCCGTCGCGTTGTTCGAAGCCCAGGGGCTGGAAGTGATTCCGGCGGCGACGGACCACGAGGTGCGCCCCCTGCCAACCTGGCGCAACTGGCTGCCGGGTACCGATGCACTGGATGGCAGCAGCCGGGCGATTAAGGAAATTGTGGGGCGTTTGGTGGGTAGGTAAAGAATTCATGCATTTATAATTGAGGGAAAACATGAAGATTGCCATTGCCGGTACCGGCTACGTTGGCCTTTCCAATGCCATGCTGCTGGCCCAGCACAATGAAGTGGTTGCTCTGGACATTGATTCAGAGAAGGTCGAGCTGCTGAACAACCGTAAGAGCCCGATTATTGATGCGGAGATTGAAGACTTCCTGGCCAACAGGGAGCTCAATTTTACGGCGACGCTGGATAAAGAGCAGGCCTACAAAGATGCGGATTATGTGGTGATTGCCACGCCCACGGATTACGACCCGCAGACCAACTACTTCAACACCAGAACCGTCGAGTCGGTGATTCAGGATGTGATGGCCATTAACCCGGGCGCGGTGATGGTGATTAAATCCACGGTGCCTGTGGGCTATACCAAAGAGCTGTGCGAGCGCTTCGAAACCAACAACATTATCTTTTCGCCGGAGTTTCTGCGTGAAGGCAAGGCGCTGCACGACAACCTTTACCCGTCGCGCATTATTGTGGGTGAACGCTCCGAGCGCGCTGAAGTGTTCGCCAACCTGTTGAAGCAGGGTGCCGTTAAACAGGATGCCCCGGTGTTGTTCACCGACAGCACCGAGGCCGAGGCCATCAAGCTGTTTTCCAACACTTACCTGGCCATGCGCGTGGCCTACTTTAACGAGCTGGACACCTACGCCGCCCGCCACGGCCTGAACAGCCGGCAGATTATCGACGGCGTTGGTCTGGACCCGCGCATCGGTGATCATTACAACAATCCGTCATTCGGCTACGGCGGCTACTGCCTGCCCAAAGACACCAAGCAGCTGCTGGCCAACTACGAAGAAGTGCCCAATAATCTGATCAGGGCTATTGTGGATGCTAACCGTACCCGCAAGGACTTCATCGCGGACGATATTCTGGCCCGGAAGCCGCAGGTGGTGGGTGTGTATCGCCTGGTGATGAAATCCGGTTCAGACAACTTCCGCGCCTCGGCCATTCAGGGCATTATGAAGCGTATCAAGGCCAAGGGCATTGAGGTGATCGTGTACGAGCCGGAGCTGCACGAAGACGATTTCTTCAACTCCCGTGTGTTTCGTGACCTGGATGCCTTCAAGCAGGAAGCCGATGTGATCATCGCCAACCGCCGCAGTGAGAACCTGGCGGATGTGGAAGAGAAGGTTTATACGCGCGATTTGTTTGGTAGCGACTAAGGAACACCATGCCCGAAATTAATAAAATCCTCGCCGCCTACACCGAGCGCACCCCGAACCCGGATGAGCCCGCTGAGCGGGTGAGTTTTGGCACGTCTGGCCATCGGGGTTGTTCGCTGAAGGGTAGCTTCAACCGAAACCACATTCTGGCCATTACCCAGGCGGTGGTTGAGTGGCGCCGGGAGCAGGGCGTTTGTGGGCCGTTGTATGTTGGCAAGGATACTCACGCGCTTTCCGGCCCGGCGATGGATTCGGTACTGGAAGTGCTGGCGGGTAATGGCGTGGTGACGCGGGTGGATTCCGCCGGCGGTTTTACGCCTACGCCGCTGGTGTCGCACGCCATTCTGCGCCATAACGCCGGGGAACTGGTGGATCTGGCTGACGGGCTGATTATTACGCCGTCTCACAATCCGCCGGAAGACGGCGGCATTAAATACAATGGCCCGGATGGCGGGCCGGCGGGTACCGGGGCGACCGGCTGGATTGAGCGCCGTGCCAATGAATTACTGGCAGCAGGCCTGGTGGGCGTGAAAACCTCGCCCCGAAGAATGGCGGTGGTAGAGGCCCAGGCATGGGATTACGTGGGTGAATATGTGAAGGCCCTGGGCGAGGTGGTGGATATGCCCGCCATTGCAGCCAGCGGCCTGAAGCTGGGCGTGGACCCGATGGGTGGTACGGCCCTTGCCGTCTGGGATGCGGTTGCGGAGCACTATGGCCTGAACCTGGAAGTGGTCAACCGCTCCCAGGCGCCGGATTTCGCGTTCATGCCGCCGGACCACGACGGCAAAATACGCATGGATTGCTCCAGCACCGCTGCCATGGCCAATCTGCTGAAGATTAAAGACACCTTCGACCTGGCTTTCGGCAATGACCCGGATGCCGACCGCCACGGCATTGTGGACGCCGCCGGGCTGATGAACCCGAACCACTATCTGGCGGTGTGCGTGGATTACCTGCTGAATCATCGCCCGGAGTGGTCTGCGGACCTGGCTATCGGCAAAACCCTGGTGTCGTCGTCCATGATTGACCGGGTGGTGGCCGCCAATGGCCGGGCGCTTTACGAAGTGCCGGTAGGCTTTAAATGGTTTGTGGAAGGCCTGCACGAGGGCAAGCTGGCCTTCGGGGGTGAGGAAAGCGCCGGTGCCAGCTTCCTGACCATGAGCGGCAAGCCCTGGAGCACCGATAAAGACGGCATTATTCTGTGCCTGCTGGCGGCGGAGCTCACCGCCAAAACCGGCAAGCTTCCCAGCGAGTATTACCACGAACTGACCGAAGGCCACGGCGCCCCGGTGTATCGCCGCAAAGATTTCCCCGCCACGCCGGAGCAGAAACAGCGCCTGAAGGCCCTGAAGCCGGAAGATGTGCCGTTCACCGAACTGGCCGGGGACCCGGTGCAGAATGTGTTCACCGAAGCGGCCGGCAACGGCGCATCGATTGGCGGGCTGAAAGTAACCACCGAAAACGGCTGGTTTGCTGCCCGGCCCAGTGGCACGGAAAATCTGTGTAAGATATACGGGGAGAGCTTTTTAAGTGAGGCGCATCTGGAGAGCATCCTGGTGCAGGCTGAAACGCTTTTGAACTGACAATAATTCTTCACGTTTTGGCATAAGTTTCGTTAAAGGATAAACCGATGTTCCAGAAGTTCCTGAACCTGCCTCGCCTGCACAAGCGGTTGATCTCCGTTGCTGCGGATGTGGTTGCGTTGTCTTTTGCGCTCTGGGCATCGTTCGCTTTGCGTCTGGATCAGTGGCCCTGGGTTCCGAACCTGGAGCAGTTGGTGGTTTGTGCACTGACGGTGGTTTTCTCCATCGCCGTTTTTGTTCGTCTCGGTTTGTACCGGGCAGTAGTGCGGTATCTGAGTGACAAGGCGTTCGGTACGGTTGTTCTGGGCGTTGGCGGTTCTGCGTTGATTCTTATCCTGCTGGGGTACTTGCTGGAAGTTCTGGTGCCCCGTTCAGTGCCCGTTATTTACGCGGCTTTGGCCTTTATCTTTGTTTCCGGCAGCCGGATGAGTGTTCGCATGCTGGTAATGCATCCGTCTCGCCATAATAAAGAGCGCGTGATCATCATTGGCGCCGGCGAAACCGGTTTGCAGCTGTGCCAGGCCCTGCAACAGGGTGTGGAATACCGGCCGGTGGCGTTTATCAGTTTTGAGGCGGCCAACCATCGGGCGTTGATCAACGGTTTGCCGGTGTATGACCTCGACCACATTGAGAAAGCTATTCGTGTGCATCGTGGAAAGCGATTGTTGCTGGCGCTGGATGCGGATTCCGGGGTTGACCGTAAACGCCTGCTTCGCCAACTGGAGCCGCTGGCGGTGCCGGTGCAGACGGTGCCCAGCATGTCTGAGCTGGTGGCCGGCCAGAAACGCATTAACGACATTCGTGATCTGGAAATTGAAGATCTGCTAGGCCGCGACCCGGTTCGGCCGGATAACGCCCAGGTGGCAGAAAGCCTGTACGGCAAGTCGGTTATGGTGACCGGCGCGGGTGGTTCCATCGGTTCGGAACTGTGCCGGCAGATTATTCAGCATCGGCCGAAGGTGCTGGTGTTGTTTGAGCAGTCTGAGTTTTCGCTGTACAGCATTGAGCGTGAACTGCAGGCGATTAATGATATTGAGTTCCTGAACGTAGAGATTCACCCGTTGCTGGGCAGCGTAACTCATCGCCGGCGCTGTGAAGCGGTGATGCGTGCTTTTGGTGTTCAGACGGTGTATCACGCGGCTGCTTACAAGCATGTGCCGCTGGTGGAGCACAATGTAATCGAGGGCGTTCAGAACAATGTATTCGGCACCTGGCATGCCGCAGAAGCTGCCATTGCCGCCGGTGCGGAGCGCTTTGTGCTGGTTTCCACCGATAAAGCCGTACGCCCCACCAATGTGATGGGCGCCAGCAAACGTATGGCCGAGTTGGTGCTGCAAGGCCTGGCCCAGCGCCAGAGCGACACGGTGTTCTCCATGGTGCGTTTCGGCAATGTGCTGGGGTCTTCCGGTTCAGTGGTGCCGTTGTTCCGTGACCAGATCCGCGACGGCGGGCCGGTGACGGTGACCCACCAGGATATTATTCGTTACTTCATGACCATCCCCGAGGCCAGCCAGCTGGTTCTGCAAGCCGGTAGCATGGGGCAGGGTGGTGAAGTGTTTGTGCTGGATATGGGCGAACCGGTCAAGATTGCCGACCTGGCCCGTAAGATGATTCACCTGATGGGCCTGGATGAGAAAACCGAAGACAAGCCCGACGGTGATATTGAAATTGTATTCACTGGCCTGCGCCCGGGCGAGAAACTGTATGAAGAGTTGCTGATTGGCGACGACCCCCAGGGCACCGCTCACCCCCGCATAATGATGGCCAGAGAAGTCTCCCTGCCGTGGGACGAAATAGAACCCTTGCTGAGCAAGTTCACCCATGCCAGCCAGAACTTCGACTGCCAGGCCATCGTAACCCTCCTGCAACAAGCCCGCACCGCCTATACGCCCAGCAGCGAAATGGCTGATCTGGTGTGGTGCAATGCGCCCTCTGATACCCCTTCTTCGAAAGTGCTTCATCTTAATCAATAGTTAAATCCAGCTTCGGGATTTGATTACGCCATTGATTCTGAGTCTGATACTGTTATTTGTTACTGATATGTAAATAAATTACTTTGCTAAAAGCCGATGTGTTTATTATTATTCGTCTGGCTTTAAAATATTAGTTTTCAAATTTGGAAATAAAGGTTTATTCTCATGGCCAAGATTAACGATTACTACCAGAAAAAACAGTTGATGGAACAGCTGGCTGAAGAGCTGGAAAAGCTTGAACAAGATCAGGCACTGAAATCTGAACTGGAATTTGAAAACGAAGTTCGGGCTTTAATGCAGAAGCATGAAAAATCCCCGAAAGATGTTCTTCGTATTTTGCAGGCTATTGATCCGTCTATTGCCGGCACCAAGGCTGATGGTGGTGGCGCTACCCGTGCCAAGCGTCCGCTGAAGACTTATAAAAACCCTCATACCGGTGAAGTGGTTAAAACCCGTGGTGGTAACCATAAAACTCTGAATGAGTGGCGCCAGAAGTATGGCAAGGAAGCTGTTCAGGGCTGGGCAGAGTAATCACGCAATAGCGCCCTGTTTATTGCTTTCCCCCTTCCTTTTCGCTGGGAGGGGGTAAAGCCACAACCACCCGGTTTCTCCCGCCTTCTTTCGCCTCATATAACGCCTCATCTGCTTGTTGTAACCACTGCATGTAATTCTCCGGCGTGCCGGTTAATGGCGCTACGCCCATGCTGATGGTGTACTGAATGTCCGCGACTTCGGTGTGCACGATGCTTTCAGCGATGGTCTGGCGAATGCGTTCGCAGATCAAACGGGCACCTTCGGGTTCGGTTTCGGGCAGGATGATGCCGAATTCTTCACCGCCGTAACGCCCGGCGCTGTCTGACTGGCGGATGCTCTGGCGGGTTATCTGCGCGGCATGGCGTATCACTTCGTCACCGGCCAGGTGGCCGTAGGTGTCGTTCACTGGTTTGAAATGGTCGAGGTCGAACATCACCAGGCTGGCGGGGTGGCCGTAGCGGCGGAAGCGTTCGTATTCGGCGTCGATCAGGTTTTCCCAGGTGCCGCGGTTGAGCAGGCCGGTCAGGCGGTCGGTCATGCTGAGTTTGGCCAGTTGTTCATTGGCACGTTCCAGGGCGCGTTTGCTGCTGGCAAATTCGGTTACGTCGTAAATCAGCAGGCATACTTTGTCCACCACGCCGTTGGTGTTGGTTAACGGGCTGATGGTGAGGTTCTGGAACATGTATTCTTCGGTGCCGGTAATTGGCCGGGTATTGCGGAACTGGAACAGATAGGGCCGTTGCTCCCAGGAGGTGAAGGCGCGGGTGTTGAGCATGGTGACAGCGTCTACTTTGCGCTTCAGCCAGGCTTTCGGGATGTCCGGGAACATGTCGAACAGCACTTTATCGCGCATTCTACCGGCAGTGATTCCGCTGTGGTTTTCCATAAAGCCGTTCCAGGCTTGCACTCGGAATTCGAGGTCCAGCACCACCAGGCCGACTTCGACAGATTCGAGCATGTCTACCAGCCAGTGAAAGGCATCTGCATCTGCGTCCGGGTTCGAGAAAGCCATGGTCAATCCACCAGGTATTTGAGGTGTTTTTCGAGGAAGGGTATGGAATCTTCCGTGAACAGAATCAGCATGTCGCAGTGAATTTCCCGGTTTTCGATGGCGTAGCTGATTTCAATGCACAGCAGTTGTTCTTCTCGTTTGCTGTGATGTTCCAGTAATTCATTGATCGGGCGATGCTGGCCCAGAACAGTGGGGTGACCCAGGCCGAGTTTCAGGTTCAGTTGCTCGCCAATGCCATTGATAAATGCGCCGAACAGGATGCTGGACATGTCCATCAGCACTTCCACATGCACCGCTTCGCCTTCAAGCACGTCGTAATGCAGAAGCTCGGCCATTTCCCGGAAACTGGCGTCTTCAAACAGGAGCATGGCTTCGCCGGCAAGACCGGAGCCGGTGAAACCCTGGCACACGGCAGAGTATTCTTCGTCGCGTTCGGCCACGGAGATGGCCATGTGCAGCTCGGAGTTGGCAATAAAGGCCACTTTCGGGATTGGCTGTTTCACGAACACCTTCAACAGGCGCGCCAGCAGGTCAGATGAGCGGCCCATGGCGACGTTGGAGATTTCCTGCAGGTAGTCGTTCAGGGTAACGGAAATTTCCGGAACAATACTTTCGTGATTGTGCAGGCTGCCGTCGTCCATAGCCACGTTTTCGAGATCGCCGGGGCGATAGAAGCCATATTCCTCAAGCAGTTGGGCAACAATGCCGGTGTCGGTCGGCTTTTTGATGAAATCGATGGCGCCAAGTTTGCGCACCCGCTCCCGGGCTTCTGGCTGAATATCGCCGGAAACCACAATGGTAAGCACGGGCAGGTCTTCTTTCTGAATCTGCCGGAGCACCTGATAGCCGTCCATGCCTGGCATGTTCAGGTCGAGAAACAGCAGGTCCACCTGACCACCGCCCACGATTGGCAAAGCCTCTTCACCAGAGCCGGCAAAGAGGATGTCGTCTGCCAGCCCGGGCGGCAGGGCGCGGGCCATTTGTTTTCTGGCGAGAGATGAGTCGTCGCAGATCAGAATGTGAGTCGGCATTGTTGCGTCAGGCGTTTGATAAAGTCAGTCAGTGTAGCAGTCTGTGAATATCTGTCGATATGGGCGACATTGAGGATTTGCAATGTTTTACGTCCCGCCCCAGAATTCCTGAAACTTGTTCGCGCAGGAGAGTTCCCTTTGATCCGCACATTTTACTGGCACGATTACGAAACCTTTGGCGTAGACCCGGTGCACGACCGGCCCTCCCAGTTCGCCGGCGTGCGCACAGACGCGGATCTGAACATTATCGAAGACCCGCTGGTGATCTACTGCAAGCCTTCTGACGATTACCTTCCAGCGCCACAGGCCTGCCTGATTACCGGCATTACTCCACAAAAAGCACTGGAAGACGGCTTTCCCGAGGCGGAATTTATCGCCCAGATCAACGAAGCCTTCAGCCAGCCAGGAACCTGCGCGGTGGGCTACAACAGCCTGCGATTTGATGACGAGGTTACCCGCCACACCCTGTACCGGAACCTGCGTGACCCCTACGCACGCGAATGGCAGAACGGCAATTCCCGGTGGGACATTATCGACATGGTGCGTCTTACCTACGCACTCCGCCCAGAAGGGATCATCTGGCCGAAAAAAGAAGACGGCAGCCCCAGCTTCAAGCTGGAAGAGCTGACCAAAGCCAACGGCATTGCCCACGAAGCGGCGCACGATGCCATGTCGGACGTGCTGGCAACCATTGCCGTGGCGAAACTGATCAGGGAAAAACAGCCGAAACTGTACGATTTCGTGCTGAACAATAAAGACAAGCATTCGGCCAGGCAGCTGCTGGATGTGGCCGGTATGAAGCCGGTTTTCCACATTTCCGGCAAGTATCCGGCCCGGCGAGGCAGTTGTGCCTTGGTGGCCCCGCTGGCGGAGCATCCCACCAATAAAAACGAAGTGCTGGTTTACGATTTGCGCGAAGACCCGAGCGAGCTGATCGCCGCCACCCCTGAGCAGATTCGTGAGCGGGTGTTTACTTCACAAACGGAGTTGGGGGAGGGCGTGAGCCGTTTTCCGCTGAAAGGCATTCAGGTGAACAAGTGCCCGGTACTGGCTCCGGCGAACATGCTGTCTACGTTGTCGAAAGAACGGCTGGCGGAACTGGAGCTGGACGGCGAGGTGCTGCGTGCCAACCTGGCAAAACTCCGAAAAGCACCGGATTTGCCCGCCCGCATCGCTGAAGCTTTCAATCAGGGATTTGAAGGCAGCGACTGGACCGACCCGGACGAGCAGCTCTATTCCGGCGGCTTCATCAGCAAAACCGACCGGGAAAAACTGGACTGGCTGCTGAGCAAACCGGTGGAGGAACTGCGTGTCGATGCCGAAAACCTCCGCTTCGAGGACGACCGCCTTCCGGAAATGCTCTTCCGTTACCGCGCCCGCAACTACCCCGCCACCCTGAACGGCGAAGAAATGGAACGTTGGGAAGAATTCCGCAGCCAACGCCTGATGCAACCGAAAAAAGGCTGGCGGTCATTTGAGGCCTATGGCCTGGAGCTGCAAAACCTGGCGCAGGAACACGCAGATAACCCCACCAAAATTCAGATTCTGGAAGACCTGCATTTGTATGGGGAGGCTTTGATGCCTTATGTGTGACGGCTTGCGGGGTTCTGCCCCGTAGCTGGCCTCAAAAGCGTATCGGAGCACGGCATAACGGAATTGCTCCACTTGTGGCAAAATGCCGGCGTTGTTTCATAAAACAAGGATGTGTCATGAAGCCATTGATTGCTGTTGCTTTCGTTTGCGCCTTTACCCTGAGCGCCTGCACCCAGAGTGTTGCAGAACCCGATAACCAGCAGGCTGTGGATGCGCTGCTAAAGAAAACCCAGGGCCACCTGGTGTATGTGGAGGGTGGTAGCTTTGAGATGGGTGATTTCGGGCCGAAAGATCCCAGGGGTTACTTACCATGGAGTGTTGGGCAGGACGACAAACACCTCCACAAGGTCACGTTAGACGGCTACTACATCATGGATCGTCAGGTTTCCTATGCGGACTATGACATCTACACAGAAGCCACGGGGCAGCCCCTAATCAACACTGACAACAGTAGTAGCCACACTCGCGCCCCGGATGTGCCGGCAGGCGTGGACTGGTACCAGGCCCGGGATTACTGCCAGTGGTTGGCGGAGCAAAGCGGCCGACCGTTTGCACTGCCGACGGAAGCGCAATGGGAATACGCCGCCCGAAGCCGTGGGAAAATGATGCCGTATGCCACCGATGATGGTCTTTTGCGGGAAGGAAAAAATTACGCTACTCGCGAAGAACGGAAAAAAGCAAGCCCCGGAAATGATCCTTACACGCCTTACCCTGTTGCAAAGAAGTATCCGCCCAATCCCCTGGGTATTCATCAGATGGGCCTCAATGGTTTTGAATGGGTGAGTGACTGGTACGAGGAGGATTACTATGAGCATTCACCAGAACACAACCCGACTGGACCTGCATCAGGTAAAGATAAGGTCAGACGGGGAGGGAGTGTCGGGTCAGGTTTTTTGGGGAAGGTGACAGTCATAAGGTCATTTTCAAGACCTAACCTCGCAAGTAAACCTCCAGAAGGAAGCTCTGCCGCAATTGATCCCGACCATAAGCAGCCCTACATGGCAAATACACTACGTTGCGTTGTTAACCAAACGAGGTAGCTTTGGGTAGGCAGGCAAGGCCTGCCATCCCTTTGTTCCCTAAGCACTTTCCGTGCGTGGAGGTGCCAGGCATTCCGTATGATTAAAGCAGGCTCGATGGAACTTGGGCTCTACGTCATACTGGGTTAGGTAGTCTTCCATGTCGTTGCGGACTATCGGGGTCCCCTTGGTGGCCTTTGGTTTGAGTTGCTGGTAAAAGCGCTGGAGATTGCCCGGATAATCACTGGACAGCCAAGTTTTCTCGCCCCGACCAAGAAACGTAAGCAGCGCCGCCTCACCTTCCTCCACGGTGATATTGTCTCCACTCATTTTCGGCTTGATACGCTGCATGACGTTACGGTACTCGGCCTGCGACTGCACCCAGGCAAAGATGTTGATAATGGCCCGCTTACGCTCTGTCATAAAGCCAAAGCGCCAGAAGTTGATGTCTTCCCAGTCCCAGGTGCGGTTCTCGGGCTCTAGTGGATCGAAGGCATTCACTTGCATTAATCGGTAGAGTAGAGCTCCCTTGGCATCTGGCGTGGCGTACCGAAGTACATCCGGGTTAGTGTTAATTCGTTCGACCAAAAGACTGCGAGCCTCCGCAGCAGCTTTTTCATCCTGCAGATCTCTCCATAGTGCGCCGACCTCTTCTCTTATATTTTCTGTATATTCATACATATGGCTCTTTAGTTCTTCACCAGTCTGCAATGCCATAACCAGAATATTGGACAACGCCTCAAAGGCCTCGTCATCAATAAACTCCAACCGCTTGTAGTCGATGTTTTTGAGTTGGTAGGCCACCCATTGGGCGAACTCCCAGATCAGGCCGGCATCGACTTCCAAAGTTAGCTTGCCTTTGGCCCCTACTCCGAAGCAGAAGCCGGCTTTGGCAACGATACGGAATTTGCCGCGTTGATAAGAAACGTTGAATGTTGCTTCCGCTCCCAGCCCAACCTGGCCCATGAGTGCCGGTGCAATCTTCGCAAAGGGCGCAAACTCGTCAGTCTCCGGGCTTTTCCACTCCACCTGGCCGGCCACCGTGACTTCCACTTCGCCGCCAACAAAGGCTTTGAGTTCCGTTCCCTGGTCCGGGTCGGCTTTGGCCATGTCAACGACCTGTTGCCCTGGAACGCCCCCTTCGCGGGCAGATCCGGGGATGCCTTTGGCTTTGGCGCCCTGGCCCGTAAACTGTGCCTTGAGGTTCAGCTCAACGGCAACGCTGGCACCCAGGCTGCCGGCGACGCTCAGCAGGGTATGGCTGCGCAGCATGCCGAGGTTAACGCCGGCAAAGGCCATCATGTAGCCACCGGCAGGTTCATAGCAGTCGATGGTGCCTCTGGCCTGCGCCAGCATCAGCTCGGCGTGGCCACTGGCCTTGATGGAGGCCTGCTGGCTGAAAGGATTGAACTCACCACTGAGACCACTGGCGCCATAGCCCCAGCGCATTAACTGGGCTTCGGCGCTCAGGTCTGTCCTTAGACTATTGGCATCGTGATCCTCGCCGTTTTGATAACGGTGGGCCAGGTGCAGGTTTTCATTCAGACGCTTGCTCCACTGGAACAATTCCTTGCTTTGATCTTCGAGTTTTAGCCAGCCGTCAAACCAGGGGATATCGGTTTTGATGGTGGTGTTTTTTTCGATGTCGGTCAGTTGTTGTTTCAGTTTGCGCCAATCAACCTTTCCGTCGGTGATCACGTTATCGCCCGTCATGGAGGATGTGCAGGAGCGGGCCGGGCATGTGAGGCGGTGCCTGTTCGACGGATCAGAACGCATTGGCCCGGGCCCGGAAGCTTCGGGTAATGGCGTCCCAGAGTCCTGCGGCTTCGGCGTCGGTGAGAGAGGCCTGGCTCAGTTCCTTATGGGGCTCACGGGGAGGGAAATCGCCATTGCGAAACGATATGTCGAGGTAAGGAAACTCCGACGCTTTTAGCGTGCTGTTGGCTTCGAGGTTGAAATAATGACCTCTGATACCTTGGTCAGTGGTTTGGGTGATCAGCCATTCCTGAGCCTGACCGACACCCTCTAGTTTGACCGTCCCCTTTCTTAACACGGAGAAATGGTCGTCTTGGCCTAGCACGCTTTCTGCGTTCCCTGTTCTATCGAGCAATGTGTCTTTTTCCACGATGGTGTTGTCGATGTGGAAAATGAAATTCACATCCCGGCGCTGGCGATCGACAAAGGTCATTCCAATCAACTCCTCCCGAAACGGCAGCGCCGCACCGGGTATGGGCTCCTCGGCACCTCCCGCCAGGAATCCACCGTCAAAGCATAAGCCGGGGGTGTCCGGGATGTCATGGGCTTTGCGGGGGTGGAGGTTCTGAAGTAGGTATTCGACTTGTTTTAGGCGTTTGGGCTTGTTTGTTTTTCTGTACTTATGCTGATCCTGATAACGATTAGCGTCAACGTCAGTGGCCCCTAACGTCACCTTAAACATAGTGGTGTTAACGAGGCGGTAACCTTCCAGAATCCTAGATGAGTCGGGGGTAAAATCATCTTCATTTCGATCAAATACGACGGTACCGGAATCAATGTCGTAGACATTCTTTAGGTAAGGCTGATCCCGTTGGTGATATGTTTCTGTGTTTGCCAGTTCCTCCCGACGTTCACGAATAAATCGCTGAAACATCTGCCGGCTGGTGAACTTGGCGCTAATCCGGGCGTCGTTGACGGTTAGGGTGCTGTAACCAAGAGTCAGTTGTTGTGGCATGGCCACCTGAAAGCGACCGATACACACCGGGGCCTGTGTTCTGGTGTAGGCGTCCACCGTTTGCTGTTCCTGTTCGTTCATTGCTGGTACTCCCTGTTCCCATTCTCCGCATCCCTGGCTAAGCAGGGCCGTAAGGGCAATCACGCCCCAGCGACCCAGGCGGGATGCCAATCCATTCAGTGGCGGTATCAAGACCATGTGCTGGCAATCTCCAGTATCGAGCCAAGTGTGAACCAGCGGGCATAGGTATCGTTGTAGGCGGGTTCGTGGCCAGTTGCCACCGTCAGGCTCTCCTTCGCTTGTCTGGAACCAATCGAGCCAGAGCGCGCAGGAACGGTGCCGTCGCCGGGCTCATCCGGTTCGCTGACGGTGTAGCGTTGGTATACTTGCCGGTTATTATGGACATCCATTTCCTGGATCGTGCGCTGGGTCCCCATTTGGTTGTGTCTCATGACTGCTCGATGGCGTAAATGGCGGTTGGAGATGTCTTCCCCTTGCCAGTAAACGGTTCCGTAGCTTTTGTACTCCTCACTATCGGAGTAAAAGAGGTACGTAGTGGAATTGAATTTATTGGTTAAATCTTGGTGAAAAGGCTTAACCTTATCGAGCATAATCTTTTGATAAAAATTCCATGTAGCCCCCAGCTTTTGTTGTCGGTCAGAAGACCGGGTCTCTAGCTCTGGCATTGCCATCTCCGGCTCCATCATGCCCCACCATTTTTCGCGTTCCAGATAGATCTCCGTGTACGGATCGTCACTGGTGGGCAGGGAAATGTCAGGCTGACCTTCCGTCTCTATCCGTAGCCAACCTCGGCCATACTGGGAGGTAGGCACCAATTGAAGAGGTCCCGGTGCCTGGGCCAGGACCGCCGTCATTTCCTCGCCGTCCGCCCCCAGAACCTGGCTGGTCGCCCACGAACCTTCCGTTCCACACTTCATACGTCGGTAGAAAACCCCCGCCCCGGTGGTGGGCATCACGCCATGAACAATGCCCAGCAGGTCGCCTTTGCCGCCATCCACTTCCGAGTAACAGCGGGCCACCAGTCCTCCCATGGAGTGAGTGACAAGAATGGCGCTGTGACAGGCCATTCGTGCTGCCTGGTAGCCTGCAATAATGTCCTTTACTCGACGGGCCAGGGTGGCGGCAGAGTCCTTGTTGGATTGCAGCCAGTTGTAGCCACAGGCATGGACCGGGAAATTGAACCGGCCCAGAGTGTGAACGTTAGCCCTGACACGGGCTTCTGCTTCTGCCTCGGGAAGTTGACGTACAATTTTGTAGTAATCCGTCAGGTCGGTCTGCAGGGTGTCGAAATCGGCGTCATCGTCAATGTTGAGCTGGTTCTCCAGCCACACCAGAAAATCGCCATAGGACATCTTGCCCACCTCGCCCCAGCCGCGGGCTTTCGCCAGGTAGTCACCCGGGATTCTCTCACGAGTGGCGAAGTCGACGTAGCGGCGCGTGATTCCTTCGGGAACTTCGCCTTCTGGATCGATCTCTGTATGGGAAGGATTTAGTATTCGTTTGCGTGTTTCAGCCCCTTTGGTTATCCAGCTCGCTACGCTGAAAGCGCTATCGACTCGCCATCCTCCCCCATCAACGGTGTTTACAATGTTGCTCCCCATCACTCCGGGCACAAAAATAACTGGGATCACTGCCTCGTGAACCACGACTTCGGTGACATGCTGCTCTTCGCTGGGGCGCATGTAGCTGGAAGCCATATCAAAGATGTTGTAGATATCGTATTGACTCATCCCTGTTGTCCTCGAAAAACGATGTTCATTCCTTCTACGAATTCGCTTTTTTGAATCTGGGTGTCGCCGTTGCCATCGGTAACGCCGGTGTGAATCACCTTGCCATCCCGTTGCAGCTCAAATGCGCGGTTGGCCACGGGACGCCCATCCCGCGTCCGAGCTTTATAGGTTTCCTGGAAGGTGGTTTTGGGGAATTTGTTGAAGGTCTGAGACAGGCTGGTCGGCCCGGTAAACGTCTTCATGGCCCCTTTAACCTCCACCTTTCCCGGCGCATGAAGCTCAATATTGCCGTCCTTGATCCGGACGTAGGCCCCGCCGCTGACCAGCAGGATTTCTTTGGCGGCGGCCAAGTCGATTTTCTGATCGCTGGAGGTGACGTTGATGTTTTTGCGGGCCGTGGCCTCAAGGTTGTCGGACTGCGCTTGCATCTGCACCTTGCCGCGGGCGGCGAAGAGCTTGATGCCGGCCTTCTGGACGTAGAGCGACATTCTGTGTGCGACGGACGCCACCAGACTTTTACCGGTGGCAATGTTTACATCCTCACCACTGGACACGCTCAGCGAATGGCCCTGGGCCAGGTGGGTGGATTCCGGCGTACTCATCGTGATGCCGGCCGGTGAGGCCAGGTGCAGCCAGGGCGCTTTCATCCTTGCCGCTTCGCCTCTTCCTCCGCTGTCGGTGGCGCCGGCGGCGCTGCTCTGGTCGGTGTTGGTGAGTTGTTCGCTGGTGCCGTAGGTGTCATCGGCGTCTTCGCCGGCCTGTTTGAGGGAGGTTGTTGCGTCGAGTGCATCGGCGTTGTGGTCCCGGGCGCTCTGGCTGAGGCTGTCGGTCAGGTTGTAGGCGCTCTGGATCTGTTGTCGGGCGGGGGTGAGATCCAGCTGGTCGCCGCTGGCGCCAGGCTGGCCCCAACTGCTCAGGTACAATCCTGCGTTGGCCCGGATGGCGCCGTAGGCGTCGGTGCGTAATTCAAACCCGGTGCCCCGAAAGGCTCCCCGGGTGTTGCCGCTCTGGTGAATCAGGTAACCCAGGTTGAGCTGGCTTTTTTCGTGCTCGGAGTTCAGTTTGACGCGTTCCTGGTCGGTGGCGTCGTCGAAGACCAGTTCGTTGTGCTTGTTACCGCGATAGGTCTTGCTCTTGAACCCGGAGAGCAGGCCGTGGCTGTGCCATTCAGGGGTCTGTTCGCCGTTGTAGACCCGGCCGGTGATTAAAGGCCGGTCGGCATCGCCTTCAAGGAAGTCCACTAGCACTTCCTGGCCGATGCGGGGCACAAACACACCGCCCCAGCCGGCGCCAGCGTTGGGCTGGGACACCCGTAGCCAGACCCCGGACTGTTCGTTGTGCCGGCCCTGGCGGTCCCAGTGGAACTGGACCCGCACGCGGTTAAGGGGGTCGGTGTGGATTTCTTCCCCTTCGGGACCGACCACGGTGGCGGTCTGGGGGCCGCCGAGGACCGGGCGTGGGTGGTTCCGGGGTGCGCGGTAAGGCTGGGTGCGCCGCTGCGCTTCCAGTTCCACCAGGAAGTGGCCGGTACCGGTGTTTTTTATTTCATCGGGGCTTTCGTCTTCCAGTCCATGGGCCCGCTTCGCAGCCTCCATCTGTGGTTGCAAACTACCGGGCAAGGCATTGATCCGGGCGGAGACCGGCAGGGCGTTTTCAGCGTGGACGGTAACGCCCAGAATCAGGAACTGGCGTTCGGCTTCGCCACCGGTGGTGTGCCGGGGGTGCTGGGTGAGCTCGAACCAGCGGCCGGCTTCCAGCTGGCGGGTGCCGCCGGCGCCCCGGAAGCGTTTGGCCTGTGACTCGTACGCTTCAAGGCGGTTCTCGGTGAGCCGTTCACCGCGCTCAAAGCCGTGGTAGTAATATTCTCCGGCGTAGTCGTACACCTCGGCTTCGGGCAGGTTGCCCTGATCGCTGAGGGTGTCCAGGCTGGTGCGCTTGGTCAGTGACGGCTGTTTGTAGTCAAAAGTGCCCACGCTGACGCGGGTGGGCTGCTGTTGGCGAACGCCGCCCCACTGGGTGAGGGCGTCCTCTTGTTCGGTGGCGGCCTGGCGATGAAATCGGATGGTTCGGGGCTGTACCGGCTGGCAGGTGTCGACGTCGTCGGTGATGACCAGGCGGTGGCCATCAAAGTGATTTTCTTCACCCTTTTCGCCTTCTTCACCATACCCGTTACCCGAGTGCTCGAAGTAGTACCACAGGCCTTCTTCTTCCATCAGGCGGCTGACGAAGTGGAAGTCGCTCTCGCGGTACTGCACGCAGTAACTGCGGGCGGGATACGTCCGGCGCAGGTCGAAGCGGTAGCCGCCCCGGGCCAGATCGTGGCCCTCGAAAACCTCGCTCAGTATGTCCACCACCGAGCGGTCTTGGAAGATGCGACTGTCGCGGCCCAGTTTGAGCATCTCGAGCCAGGACACCAGGGTCAGCTGATAGTAGGTGACGCCGCCGTCTTCGCCCAGCATGGCGGCTTCGGACACCACACCGTGCAGGTGGCGGTAGCCGCCATCGGCCTGCAAGACCGACAACCGGGCCGGCTGGGCCATCAGCGTTTTGAGTTCGATGTCGCCCTGCTGTGAGAAACAATCGAGGGTATAACGAAATGGCGCATTCACCCGCTGTTCCCCCACCAGGCGATGGGGCATCAGGGGGGCTCCGGCCATTTCCAGTGTCAGCAGTCGGCGGGACTGGGATAGGGGAGTATTGAAGATTTCAGAGAGAGAAAAGGGGGGTGTTCCTGGTTCTTCCATGACCGGCATCCATCCATTGGATTATATTGAAAACAGGCAGCCTCCCATGGCCGCCTGTGTCATTTAAAAGCTTATCGTTAATAGCTTCAAGTTTACTTTGATCTTAAGCACATTCCTGAATAGTACCTTCAGCAGGTGCTCAAGATTTTTTGATCGGCGAGATTTGCCAACTCATCCATTGTGTTTAACAAACTCCACGATCCGACGTGCTGCCTCCACGCATTCTTCCAGCGGTGCTACCAGCGCCATGCGCACCCGGTTTTCGCCGGGGTTATGGCCGTCCACGGTGCGGGAGAGGTAGCGGCCGGGAAGTACATGTACGTTCTGCTGCGCGGACAGTTCCCGGGCGAAGGTTTCGTCGCTCATCGGTGTTTCCGGCCAGAGGTAGAAGCCGGCATCGGGGAAGTCGACATTCATGACTTCCTGCAGGATGGGCACCACGGCTTCGAATTTCGCGCGGTAGGCGGCGCGGTTTTCGCGCACGTGGTCTTCGTCGTTCCAGGCGGCAATGCTGGCCAACTGGTTGTGAACGGGCATGGCGCAGCCGTGATAAGTGCGGTATTTCAGGTAACCGGCCAGTACCTCGGCGTCGCCAGCCACAAACCCGGAGCGCAGCCCCGGCAGGTTGCTGCGTTTGGACAGGCTGTGGAAGACAACGCAACGCTTGAAGTCGTTGCGGCCGATGGCGGCGCAGGTTTGCAGCAGGCCTTCGGGTGCGTTGGCTTCGTCCGGGTAGAGTTCGGAGTAGCATTCATCCGAGGCAATCACGAAGTCGTGTTTGTCGGCCAGTTCGATCACTTTTGTCAGTGTTTCACGGGGAATGACCGAGCCGCTCGGGTTGCCCGGCGAGCACAGAAACAGCAGCTGGCAATCGCGCCACACGCTTTCCGGTACGGCGTCGAAATCCGGAATAAAACCGTTGCTTGCATCGCAGGCCAGGTAGACCGGATCGGCTCCGGCGAGAAATGCCGCGCCTTCGTAGATCTGGTAGAACGGGTTCGGGCTGACCACGGTGGCCGGCTTGCTGCTGTCGATTAATGACTGGACCAGGGCAAATATGCCTTCCCGGGTGCCGTTGACCGGCACCACATTGCGAGCGGCGTCCAGCGTGCCGTCGGCCAGTTTGAAACGGCGAGTGGCCCAGTCGGCAATGGCCTGGCGCAGCTCGTCGGTGCCTTTGGTGGTGGGGTAGTTGGCCAGTTTGTCCAGGTTGTCTGCAATGACCTGTTTCACGAAGGGCGGTGCCGGGTGTTTTGGCTCACCAATACCCAGAGAAATCGGCGCCAGGTGTTCAGGGATGGAAATTCCGGCTTTCAGCTTTGCCAGTTTTTCAAACGGGTAAGGGTGTAGTCGGTCAAGATTCGGGTTCATTGGATGTCGTCCAGCATTTTCGAAAGGTCCTGTTGCAGGGCCTGGCAGATGCATGCCTCTTGCAGGGGGGCGCCGTGTTCGTCGGTGATGAAAAATACGTCTTCAACCCGCTCGCCCAGGGTGGCGATTTTGGCGTTGGTCAGTCGCACCCGGTGTTCCAGCAACACCTGGCCAATGCGGGCCAGCAGGCCGGGGCGGTCCGGGGTGATCACTTCCATCACCGTGCGCTGGTTAATGGTGTCGTTGGATAATGTGACTTCCGTGGGGAAGGCAAAGTGCTTGAGCTGCCGGGGTGTGCGGCGGTGGATGATGTCCGGGTAGTCTTCCGGGTCATCCAGTTCCTCGATCAGCCGGGTGCGCACCCGTTCCTTCCGGGCCGGGTCCACGCCCAGTGGCTTGCCCTGTTCATCCAGCACCACGTAGGAGCTGATGGAGTAGGGCCCGTCGTCATTGGAGTTGATGCGGGCGTCGACGATGTTCAGGTTCAACTGCTCCAGCACGGCGGTGGTGGCCGCGAACAGGGCAACCCGGTCTTTTACGTAAATGATGATCTGGGAATAGCCGTCGGTAGGACCGCCACGGGTATCGCGGATCAGCACCAGCGGGTCCGGGTTGTCGCCATGGCGGATAATGGCGGCGGTCTGCCAGGCAATATCCACGGTGGAATCCTGCAGGAAGTAATCCTCATCAACGGTATCCCACACCCGGTCGATCTGCTCGTCGGTCATGTTCTGGGCGTGGAGGATTTGCCGCGCTTCTTCGCGGGTGGCGTCAATCCAGGCCTGGCGATCTACCGGGGTGTCGGTGCCACGGCGAAGTGCGCGCTTGGCTTCGATGTACAGCTGACGCAGTAATGACGCGCGCCAGGTGTTCCACAACTTCGGGTTGGTGGCACTGATGTCACACACGGTCAGGATGTACAGGTAGTCCAGGTGAGCCTGACTGGGCATTGAGCGGGCGAAGGCCTGAATAATGTCCGGGTCGGAGATGTCTTTGCGCTGGGCAGTCATGGACATCAGCAGGTGGTTTTCCACCAGCCAGGACACCAGTTGGGTGTCCCGCTCGCTCAGGTGGTGGCGCTGGCAGAATTCGGCCGCATCGATGGCGCCGAGTTCCGAGTGATCGCCACCGCGGCCTTTGGCAACGTCGTGATAGAGGCCGGCAATGTAGAGGGATTCCAGCTTGGGCAGCCCGTTAATCAGCCGGCAGGCCAGTGGGTAGTCGGTCGTGGCTTCAGGGCTGGTCAGTCGCACCATGTTACGGATGACCCGCATGGTGTGGGCGTCCACGGTGAAGATGTGGAACAGGTCGTGCTGCATCTGGCCAATGATCTGGCCGAATTCCGGCAGGTAGCGGCCCAGCACGTTGTATTTCTTCATGGCCGAGAGGGTCTGGTCCAGCTCATGGGGGGTGCGTAGCAATTCCATGAACAGGGTGGTCACAGCCAGGTCTGAGCGGAACGCATCATCGATCAGGTGCCGGTGCGCCCGCAGGGAGCGGATGGTGGTGGCGCGGATGCCCTTGATCTCCGGGTGCTGGGCCATGAGCACGAAGATTTCCATAATCGCATAGGGCGCGTAGGCAAAGACCTGATTGTTGACGGCTTCGATGTACCGGTTGCGAACCTGGAAGCGTTTGTTCAGGGGGCGGATTTCGTCTTCGCCGCCGGTTGAGAGGATGGCCTCGTCGTAGTACTGAAGAATAACGTCTGCGAGCTCCGCCAGGGCCAGCACGGTGCGGTAGTAGTGCTGCATCATCAGTTCCACGCCCAGGCGTTTGCCTTCATCGCGGTAGCCGAGCATCTGGGCCAGGGTGCGCTGATGGTCAAACAGCAGGCGGTTTTCATTGCGGTCGGCAATCAGTTGCAGGCCGTACCGCAGCCGCCAGAGAAAGGTTTCGCCCCGGTAAAGAATGTCGTGTTCTTCGGCGGTCAGGATGCTGAAGCGAGTCAGATCGGAGATGTTCTGCAAGCCGAAATGGCGCTTGGTAATCCAGCCAATGGTCTGGATATCCCGAAGCGCGCCCGGAGACCCTTTTACGTTGGGTTCCAGGTTGTATTCAGTGTCGCCGTATTTCTTGTGCCGTTTCTGCTGTTCTTCGCGTTTGGCCAGGAAATACTGGCTGTCAGTGCTGACGTCATCGGAATAGATCTTGTTGCTCAGTTCCGTGCGCAGGCCGTCGGGGCCGACAATGGTCCGGGTTTCCAGCAGGTTGGTCAGGATGGTGATGTCTTCCCGGGCAGCGGCAATGGATTCATCCATGCTGCGCACGCTGTGGCCGATGTCGAGCTTCAGGTCCCAGAGTAGGGTGATGAACGCACTGAGATCGTCCTGCCAGTCCGGCTCGATACCGTGGCGGGTAAGGATCAGCAGGTCGATATCCGAGTGCGGGTGCAGCTCCCCGCGGCCATAGCCGCCCACGGCAATCAGGGCGATGTCGGACGAGCGGGAAAACGGGTAGCGGTTCCAGATCAGTCGCAGCACTTTGTCGATGGTCTGGGCCCGGGCATGAACCAGTGCCCGGACGTCCGCGCCCTGTCGAAAGGCTTCGGCGTCCGCGTTGTAGCTGTCCCGGAGCAACTGCCGGGCAGCAACCACGGGTGAGATGTCGTTGCTGATGCGGGATTCCAGCTCGCTTCGGACCACTTAAATCGACTCGTCAGGGCGTTTGGTCAGCACTTCGCAACCAGTGGCAGTTACCAGCAGCGTGTGCTCCCACTGCGCGGAAAGCTTGTGGTCCTTGGTGACAGCGGTCCAGCCATCGGCCAGCACTTTGGTGTGGTATTTGCCCTGATTGACCATGGGCTCGATGGTGAAGGTCATGCCTTCTTTGAGTTCCAGGCCGGTATCCGGTTTGCCGTAGTGCATCACCTGCGGTTCTTCGTGGAAGACCTTGCCGATGCCGTGGCCGCAAAAGTCCCGGACCACCGAGTAGTGATGTTTTTCGGCATGTTTCTGGATGGCGTGGCCGATATCACCCAGGCGTGCGCCGGGCTTGACCAGTTCGATACCTTTATAAAGGCATTCCTGGGTAATGCGGATCAGCCGTTCGGTGCCGGGCTTGGGTTTGCCGACAATCCACATCTTGCTGGTGTCGCCGTGGTAGCCATCTTTAATAACGGTGATATCGATATTGATGATGTCGCCGTGTTTCAGAACCTTTTTGTCGGTGGGGATGCCGTGGCACACCACATGGTTCACGGAAGTGCAGATGGATTTCGGGAAGCCCTTGTAGTTGAGCGGCGCCGGAATGGCCTTCTGCTCGTTCACAATGTAGTCATAAGCGATCCGGTCCAGTTCTTCGGTGGTTACGCCGGGCTTTACGTGTTCGTCCAGCATTTCCAGAACGTCTGCAGCCAGGCGACCGGCCACGCGCATTTTCTCAATTTCTTCGGGAGTCTTGATCGTTACGGACATCGGGCTTCCTGTTGATAAGCATCAAACCCCCATTTTAAGGGCGGGAGGGTTCAGGTACAAGGAAGCTGCAGTGTAGCGGCTGGCTAAAATTAATGGCGTTTCGATGGTGCTTTGTGGTATAAACGCGCCGCCGGAAACGAATCCGGCAAATTCACACACGTGTCAGCACGTTGTCCCAGGGTGCCGGACCTTGCTCGTAGCGCATTGAGTGCAAAGAGAAAGCAGGGGAACTGGTTGGGGCAATCGGACGCGTGGAGGTCTAACCCGAAGCTAAAAAGGTAATTATCATGGCTCAGGTAAATATGCGTGACCTGCTCAAAGCAGGTGCTCACTTTGGTCACCAGACTCGTTACTGGAACCCGAAAATGTCCAAATTCATTTTCGGTGCCCGCAACAAGATTCATATCATCAACCTCGAGCAGACTGTTCCTGCCATGGAAGAAGCTCTGAATGTGATTCAGAAGCTGGCAGAGAACAAGAACAAGATCCTGTTCGTTGGTACCAAGCGTTCCGCCGCCAAGATCATCAAGGAAGAAGCGCTGCGCGCTGGCCAGCCGTACGTGAACCATCGCTGGTTGGGCGGCATGCTGACCAACTACAAGACGATTCGTCAGTCCATCCGTCGCTACCGTGATCTGGAAGGCCAGAGCAAAGACGGTACTTTCGACAAGCTGACCAAGAAAGAAGCGCTGGATCGTACCCGTGAAATGGACCGCCTGGAGCGTTCCATCGGTGGTATCAAGGACATGGGCGGCCTGCCGGACGCAATGTTCGTGATCGACGTGGACCACGAGCGTATCGCCATCAAGGAAGCCAACAAGCTGGGCATTCCTGTTATTGGTGTTGTTGATACCAACAGCGATCCGGACGGCGTTGATTACGTGATTCCGGGTAACGATGACGCCATCCGCGCCATCCAGATCTATGTGCAATCTGCTGCTGATGCCTGCATCGACGCAAGCCAGGCTGCTGGCGCCGGCGCTGACGAGTTTGTTGAAGTCAGCGAAGACGCCCAGGGCGCTGCTCCCGCTGCCGAGTAAGGCCGGGTTGTAAACAGATTTGCAGGGTATGCCGGCCAGACGGCGGGCATGCCTTCCTACCCCGAATCGGACAAGTTAAGAGGATTGAACATGGCTGCAATTACCGCTGCAATGGTCAAAGAGCTGCGTGAGCGCACCGGCCTTGGCATGATGGAATGCAAAAAAGCTCTGGTAGAAGCCGAAGGCAGTGTTGACGCTGCAATCGAAGAGCTGCGCAAATCTTCTGGCCTGAAGGCTGCCAAAAAAGCCGGCCGTACCGCCGCTGAAGGCGTGTCTCTGGTCAAGATTTCTGATGACAACACCGTTGGTTACATTCTGGAAGTAAACTCCGAAACCGACTTTGTTGCCCGTGATGAAAACCTCATCAACTTTGCCAACGAAGTTCTGGACGTTGCTTTCGAGCAGGGCGAAACCGACGTGGCCAAGCTGATGGACGGCGATCTGGAAGCCAAGCGTGAAGCGCTGGTTCAGAAGATCGGTGAGAACATCACTGTTCGTCGCATTGTGAAGGTTGAAGGTCCGGTTGTGGGCGGCTACGTTCACAGCACCAACAAGATTGCCTGTCTGGTTGCAATCTCTGCCGGTGATCCCGAAGTGGCTCGCGATGTTGCCATGCACGCTGCTGCGGTTAACCCGCGTGTTGGCAAGCCTGACGAGATGCCGCAGGAAGAGCTGGAAAAAGAGAAAGATGTCATCAAGGCTCAGCCGGACATGGAAGGCAAGCCCGCCGAAATCGTCGAGAAGATGATGGGTGGCCGGATCAAGAAGTTCCTGAAAGAAAACAGCCTGGTTGAACAGCCGTTCGTCAAGAACCCGGACCAGACTGTTGGCGAACTGATCAAGTCTGCCGGTGGTGAGCTGGTTGCCTTTGTTCGCCTGGAAGTTGGCGAAGGCATTGAAAAGGAAGAAGTGGATTTCGCTGCCGAGGTGGCTGCAGCCGCCGGTACAGGCAAAGCCTGATCCCGCTTCCGGGTGCTGTCACACAGGTGACAGCACCACCTGAGTCTGCCACGTTAGTCGGGTTTCCCCGGCTTTCGTGGCGGGCTTGTATCTGAGATACCCCTTTTGCGTGGGGTTCTCGAGGAGTATGTCAGATACAAGCCTGCAAAGGTTTGACGCCGGATAGCTAACAGACAAAAGGGGATCACGATGCCGACATCTTCGAAAAATCAGCCCAGATACAAACGTGTTCTGCTCAAACTCAGTGGCGAAGCCCTGATAGGCGAACATGAATTCGGTATTGATCCCAAAGTTCTTGACCGCATGGCGCTGGAAATCGGCGCCCTGATCGGCATTGGTGTTCAGGTAGGCCTGGTGATTGGCGGTGGCAACCTGTTCCGTGGTGCAGCCCTGAATGCTGCCGGCCTGGACCGGGTGACCGGTGACCACATGGGCATGCTGGCGACCGTGATGAACGGCCTGGCCATGCGCGATTCCCTGGAGCGTTCCAATATTCGCACCCGGGTCATGTCGGCCATCCCCATGAGCGGTATTGTGGAGCACTATGACCGTCGCCGTGCCGTGCGTGACCTGAAAGAAGGCGATGTGGTGATCTTCGCCGCCGGCACCGGGAACCCGTTCTTTACCACCGATTCAGCCGCCTGTCTGCGCGGAATCGAAATCGAAGCGGACGCGGTACTCAAGGCCACCAAGGTGGATGGCGTGTACTCTGCCGATCCCAACCTGGACCCCTCCGCAGAAAAATACGATTACCTGACCTACGATGAAGTTCTGGACAAAAAGCTGGGCGTGATGGACCTTACAGCCATCTGTCTGGCCCGGGATCACGGCATGCCGCTGCGGGTGTTCGATATGAACCGCCCCGGCGTTCTGACCCGCATCGTGACCGGTGAGAAAGAAGGCACATTGATCGAATAACATTATTGAGGATGCTGACGTGATTAACGACATCAAAAGTGAAGCCGAAAAGAAAATGAACAAAGGCCTTGAGTCTTTGCACTCGGCCTTCAACAAAATTCGCACCGGCCGTGCCCATCCGGCGATTCTGGACAGCGTGATGGTCAGCTATTACGGCCAGCCTACGCCCCTCAAGCAGGTGGCAGGCGTTACCGTTGAAGATAACCGTACCCTGGCGGTAGCACCCTGGGAAAAGAGCCTGGTCCCGGTTATCGAAAAGGCCATCATGAGTTCTGATCTGGGCCTGAATCCGGCCACCAACGGTGACATTATTCGTGTTCCCATGCCGATGCTGACCGAAGAAACCCGTAAGGAAATGGTCAAGCAGGCCAAGGCCGATGCAGAGCATGCTCGTGTTTCTGTACGCAACGCCCGTCGTGACGCCAACAGCATGTTCAAAGAGCTGCTGAAGGATAAGGAAATCACTGAGGACGAAGAGCGTCAGGCCGAAGATGAAATCCAGAAGCTGACTGACAAGTTCACGGCCGAGATCGACAAGCAGTTGAAGGCCAAGGAAGAGGATCTGATGGCGGTTTAACCCGCGATCAGATTCACAGGTGCAACAAACGGCAGGTGATTGCCTGTCGTGTCGAGGGTTTCATGAAGGAACAGGCAAGTGCGGATATTCCGCTGGCGGCAGGTAAACTTCCCCGGCATGTTGCCATCATTATGGATGGCAACAATCGTTGGGCGAAAGAGCGCCGTCTGAACGGCGTGGCCGGCCATAAAGCGGGTGTCGATGCGGTGAAGGCAGTGGTGGAAACCTGTGCCCGTGAGGGGGTTGAGGTGCTTACCCTGTTCGCCTTCTCCAGCGAGAACTGGCGTCGTCCGAAAGAAGAGGTTTCGGCATTGATGCGCCTGTTCCTGTTTGCCCTCGAGCGGGAAGTGCGCAAGTTGCACCGCAATGATATCCGGTTGCGGATGATTGGTGACCGTTCCGCCTTCAGTCCGGCTATCCAGGAGCAGATGGAAAAAGCCGAGAGTCTGACCCGTGACAACACCGGGCTGACGCTGGTGATTGCTGCCAACTACGGCGGACGTTGGGACATTGCCCAGGCCAACCGTAAGCTGGCTGAAAAGGTGGCCGCCGGAGAGCTCCAGCCATCCGATATCACTGAAGAGCTTGTTCAGCAGCACCTGAGCATTGGCGACCTGCCTATGCCGGACCTGCTGGTTCGTACCGCTGGTGAACAGCGCGTCAGTAACTTCCTGCTGTGGCATCTGGCCTATACCGAGTTTTACTTTCCTGGCGTGTTCTGGCCCGATTTCAAAGCGGAGCAGATGCGAGAGGCCCTGAGGGTCTATGCCGGACGTAAGCGTCGTTTTGGTCAGACCGATGATCAGATTGCTGCCTGCTCCACAGAAAAATAACGCGATAAAGCGACCAATGCCGTGCTGAAAACCCGAATAATTACCGCGCTGATCCTTGCCCCCATCGCCGTCGGTGGCATTTTCTTCCTGCCTCCGCTGGGCTTCGCTCTGTTTACCGGAGCTATTGTGACCCTCGGCGCCTGGGAATGGGCCAATATGTCTGGCATTGAAGGCCAGCCCGGCCGCGTTATCTACGCCCTGATATTTGCCGCTTTGCTGTTCGGGTTGCGGCATGCACCTGCTGTTGAGTTGTTGTGGTTGTCTGTGCTCTGGTGGCTGGTGTGCTTTACGCTGGTGTGCCGGTATCCGGCAGGGTCGGACCGCTGGGGGAGTGTGCCTTTGCGTGCACTTATGGGCGTGTTCGTGCTCGTGCCCGCGTGGGTGGGGCTCAACCATTTACGCACCGGTGGTCTTGAGTTCGGTGAAGTCACCAACAGCCTGCTGGCGATTCTTTATGTTTTCTGTGTGGTCTGGGTGGCGGATATCGGTGCCTATTTTGCCGGTCGGGCGTTTGGGAAAGCCAAGCTGGCGCCCAGGGTCAGTCCGGGCAAGTCCTGGGCCGGAGTCTGGGGTGGTCTGGTGGCGGTTCTGGTGTTGGCCATTGTCGCTGGTTTACTGGCGTCTGCCAGTTTCCCGCAAACCTTGTTGCTGATGATCGCCAGTGCGGTCACAGGTATGGTTTCGGTGCTGGGTGACCTGCTGGAAAGCATGCTTAAACGGTTTCGTGGCATTAAAGACAGCAGCCAGCTGTTGCCGGGACATGGGGGTATCATGGACAGAATCGACAGTCTGACCGCCGCGATACCAGTGTTTGCGTTGTTGCTTACCCTGTTGGGCTGGTTGTCGGCAGGGCAGTGGTGATGGGCAAGCGCTGTCTCACCATTCTCGGTGCTACGGGATCGATTGGTCTGAGTACGCTGGATGTTGTCCGGCGCCACCCGGATCGCTTTTGCGTGCATGCCCTGACCGCCGGAACCCGTGCTGCCGAACTTGCGGAGCTCTGTCGGGAATTTTCCCCCAGGTTCGCCGTGATGGCGGATGCCGTGGCAGCGGAACAGCTGGCTGATCTGTTGGCGGATTGCCCGGGTACTCAGGTTCTTGGTGGCGAAGCGGGGCTTGAGTCCGTGGCTTCCGATGCTCAGTGCGATACGGTCATGGCGGCCATTGTCGGCGCTGCCGGTCTTGCGCCAACGCTGTCCGCCGTACGTGCGGGAAAACGGGTGCTGTTGGCCAACAAGGAAGCGTTGGTGATGTCCGGGCGGTTGTTCATGGACGCGGTCGCCGAGTCCGGCGCTGAGCTGTTGCCGATAGACTCCGAGCACAATGCCATTTTTCAGTGTATGCCCGCAGACAAGGTTCGTGATCCGGCCGCCGCAGGTATTACCCGCATTCTTTTGACGGCTTCGGGTGGCCCGTTTCGTAGCCTTCCGGCCGAAGCGCTGCGCGATGTAACTCCCGCCCAGGCCTGTGCCCATCCCAACTGGTCTATGGGCCAGAAAATCTCGGTAGACTCCGCCACCCTGATGAATAAAGGGCTGGAGTTGATTGAGGCCTGCTGGCTGTTCAATACTACGCCCGATTCAATCGAAGTACATGTTCACCCTGAAAGCATTATTCACTCCATGGTCGAGTACACCGATGGCTCTGTGCTTGCGCAGATGGGCAGTCCGGACATGCGGACCCCTATAGCCAATGGCCTGGCCTGGCCCGAACGTATAGAGGCAGGTGTGGCACCGCTTGATCTTTTTGCCATTGGGCGCTTCCATTTCGAGCGGCCGGATCAGGAGCGGTTTCCCTGCCTGCGTCTGGCTGCGGAAGCGTTTGCCGCCGGCGGCACGGCACCGGCGGTGTTGAACGCGGCCAATGAAGTGGCTGTAGCGGCTTTTCTGGCCGGCAGGCTGTGCTTTTCGGAGATCCCCGTTATCATAGAGCAGACATTGTCGGCAGTGGATGTTGTGCCAGCTGACAACTTTGACATCATCTTTGCCAAGGATGCCGAAGCCCGGCAGTGCGCGCAGGCACTGTTGCGCTCACACTGACTCGAGGCGCTAAGCGGACTTATTATGCAGATCATCCAATCCGTTCTGGCACTGGCTCTGACCCTCGGTATTCTGGTCACCCTGCACGAATTCGGGCACTTCTGGGTGGCCCGGCGTTTCGGGGTAAAAGTCCTGCGTTTTTCCGTGGGCTTCGGTAAGCCGCTGTTTTCTTGGTATGACCGCCAGGGCACCGAATACGCGGTAGCGGCGATCCCGCTGGGCGGCTACGTAAAAATGCTGGATGAACGGGAAGGCCCGGTTCCGGAAGAGCTGAGAGATCAGGCTTTTACGTCCAAGCCACCGTCCCAGCGAATTGCGATTGCCGCTGCGGGGCCGCTCGCCAATTTCATCTTCGCCATTGCCGCCTACTGGCTGCTGGGCGTGGTGGGCGTCACCTCGGTGGCTCCGGTGGTCGGTGAAGTATCACAAGACAGTGTGGCCGAGCGGGTGGGGCTGCAAGAGGGCATGGAGCTTCACTCGGTGGACGGCCATCGGGTGACCTCGTGGCGTGACGTGAGCATGAGGCTGCTTGAGCGCACCGGTGAACACGGCCAGATTGCGCTTGAGATTTCCCGGGATGGCTCACGTGGCACTGTCAGCGGCAGCCTGGGTGGTTGGCGCCTGAGCGACGACACCCCGGATCCGTTGAGTGAATTCGGCATCACCCCGCAGCGTCCGGACGTGCCGGCTGTACTGGGGCAGGTGACAGCAGATGGTCGTGCGAAAGCGGCCGGGCTGCAACCGGACGACAGGATTGTTGCGGTCAACGGCCAGCCGGTGCCGGACTGGTTTGCATTGGTTGAGCATATCCGCAATGCGCCGGAGCAGACCCTGGAGTTGACGGTAGAGCGGGGTGGCGAAACCCGGGAACTGTCGGTCCGCCCGGCCTCGAAAACGACCGAAGAAGGGCAGGAAATCGGTTTTGTCGGTGCGGGCGTGGCAGAGATCTCCTGGCCGGATGAACTTTTACGGGAAGTGCGTTATGGCCCGCTTGACGCCATTCCCAATGCAGTTTCGGAAACCTGGGCTGATACCCGGTTGACTCTGGTGGCGATCAAGAAGATGGTTACCGGACTATTGTCACCGACCAATCTGAGCGGGCCGATTACGATTGCCCGGGTGGCCGAAGCCAGTGTCAGTTCGGGTTTTGAAGATTTTGTCCGGTTTCTGGCCTATCTGAGTGTCAGTCTCGGGGTGCTTAATTTGCTGCCGGTTCCGGTACTGGACGGCGGCCATATTGTTTATTACACGATTGAAGCCATACGCCGAAAGCCGGTATCTGAGCAGGCTCAGGCACTTGGATTACGAATTGGTATGGCTTTGATTCTGACTTTAATGGTGTTTGCTCTTTACAACGACCTGATGCGGTTGTGAGAATTGCGGGCTCCTTACCGCACATTAACCAGGCGAAAACTGAATGAGACGTTCCCTTCTAGCTGTAGCCGTTGGCCTCGCGATTGGCGCAACCGGTGTGAAGCCGGCACTGGCAGATGAATTCACGGTGGCGGATATCGAGGTGGAAGGCCTCCAGAGGGTATCAGCAGGTTCCGTGTTTTCTGCATTTCCGGTCAATATCGGCGAGCAGATTGATGAAACATCGCTGGCTGAAGCCATCAAGGAACTCTTTCGCAGCGGGCTGTTCACCGATGTACAGGCCAGCCGCGATGGTGGTGTACTGATTCTGTCGGTAAAGGAGAGGCCATCAATCTCGTCGATCGAGATTGATGGTAACGAAAACATTGAGACCGACATGCTGATGGATGCGCTGGCCGGTGCTGGCCTGGAAGAGGGGCAGGTGTTTCAGCGCGCCACCCTTGAGCGTCTGGAGCTTGAGATTCTCCGGTCGTATATCGGCCAGGGTCGCTACAATGCCCGGGTTAAAGCGACGGCCGAGGAATTGCCGCAGAACCGGGTGGCTGTGCGCCTGGATATTAACGAAGGTTCCGTAGCGGCTATTCAGCATATCAATATTGTTGGTAACAGGGAGTTCAGTGACGACGAGCTGATCGATCTGTTCGAATTGCGCACCAGTAGCTGGTGGAATTCACTGACCAACAAAGATCAGTACGCTCGTGAGCGGCTGAGTGGTGATCTGGAATCACTGCGCTCTTTCTACCTGGATCGCGGTTACCTGGACTTCAATGTTGCCTCCAGCCAGGTGTCGATTTCTCCCGACAAGCAGCAGGTGTTCATCGCCATTTCCCTGGATGAGGGCCCGCAGTACACCATTTCCGATATCCGTCTGCGTGGCGACCTGATCGTTGAAGAAGACGAGCTGCGCGAGCTCATCACGCTGGAAGAGGGTGATGTATTCGCGCGCGCGCGGGTGACCGAGATTTCCGAGCAGCTGTCTTATCGTCTGGGCCGCGAAGGTTATGCCTTCGCTAATGTAAACGCGGTTCCGGAACCGGGCGAAGACAATACGGCTGCGGTCACTTTTTATGTGGAGCCGGGCAAACGTGCTTATGTGCGCCGGATCAACTTCGAAGGTAACGTTTCAACCAAAGACGAAGTGCTGCGTCAGGAAATGACGCAGATGGAAGGGGGCGTGGCCTCAACCGACCGCATCGAGTTTTCCAAGACTCGCCTTGAGCGACTCGGCTTCTTCCAGACCGTGGACGTCGACACAGTGCCAGTGCCGGGCACCGATGATCTGGTGGATGTGAACTACAGCGTGAGTGAACAACCTACCGGTAGTCTGTCAGCCTCGGTGGGCTTCTCTCAGAGCTCTGGTGTGATTCTGGGTGCTTCGGTGTCGGAAAATAACTTCTTTGGTACCGGTAAGCGGGCTTCCTTCGGGGTCAATGTCAGTGACTCGGTGAAAAGTGCCAACATCTCCTATTCCGATCCATACTACACGGTAGACGGCGTGAGCCGTGGCTTCAGTGTATTCGGCAGACAGACGGACTATGACGAGGAAGATATTTCTTCGTATCTGCTGGACGAATACGGTGCGCGTCTGACGTTCGGTTATCCGACCGATTCTATTACCCGATTGAATTTCGGTCTGGGATTAACCCAGTCGAACATCAAGGAAGGTGATTATACGTCCACGGAAGTCAGGGATTTTACAACGGCCGAAGGTGATTCTTTCCTCAACTATTTTGTTTTCGGGAACTGGCGGCGCAGCACCCTGAACCGGGGCGTTCTTCCCACGGATGGCTACAAACACTCCCTGTCACTGGATCTGGCGGTTCCGGGCAGTGATCTGACGTTCTATAAGGCGAGTTATAAAACCGATTACTATTTCCCGTTGACCGACTCCAATCGCTGGGTCGTTCGCGCCAGAGGTGAAGTCGGTTATGGTGATGGCTATGGTGATCGAGACCAGATGCCGTTCTATGAGCATTATTATGCCGGCGGCTTCGGGTCTGTACGTGGTTATGAAGCCAATTCTCTGGGCAATCGGGTAGACCGGGTGAACAGCCAGGGAACCCGCTACAGTGATGATGATCCCTTCGGTGGCAACCTGCTCACCGAAGCCGGCCTGGAGCTGATTGTGCCCACGCCATTTGCCGGTGATACCCGTTCCATGCGGACGTCGCTGTTCCTGGATGCGGGTCAGGTATTTGATACCGAGCGGGATGGCGATCCTGAAGAAGAGTTGGGTGAAGTCCGGGCTTCGGCCGGTGTCAGCTTCCAGTGGATCACCGCAGTTGGCCCGCTGGCCTTCAGTCTGGCCAAGCCACTGAACGAGCAGTCAGGTGACGATACCCAGGTGTTCCAGTTCTCGCTGGGCCAGAGCTTCTGAGGTTTGTGAAGCAACAACAAAAGAGCAATATCAAGGAGATTGATCATGACCCGTTTATTCACCCTCATTGGCGCTATCCTGATGGTGGCGTTTTCAATGCAGGCAAGTGCCGAGACACGGATTGGTGTGGTGGACTTGCGGCAGGCATTGTTCTCTTCCGATGAAGCCCGGGCTTTTTCCGAGAAGCTGGAACAGGATTTCGGTGACGATGAAGTGCAGGTTCGTCAGGCTCAGCAGGAAGCGCAAAAACTGCAGGACAGACTGCAGAAAGATGGCGCCATGATGAACGAGAGCGAGCGCGAAGAACTTTCTGGTCAGTTCCAGCAGAAAGTTCAGGAGTTCAATCAGCTCAAGCAGCGCCTGGATTCTGCGGTTAATCAGCGTAAACAGCAATTTGTGGAAAGCGCTCGCCCTGAAGTGGATGCGGCGGTTAAAGAGCTTCTCGAAGAAAACGATCTGGACCTGATTCTGCCCAGTGAAGCCGTGGTTTACGCCAAACCGGATATGAATCTGACAGAGAATCTGCTGAACAAACTGAACGAATGATAAACAGGGGCTCCCCGGCCCCCGGTATCTGGAGAAAATGATGACACAGACGTCCTATCGGCTACAGGAGATAGCCGATGCATTGGGGGCCAGGCTCCGGGGAGATCCCGACACACTGATTTCCGGCCTGGCCACCCTGCAGGCAGCTGGCCCGGGCCAGATCAGCTTTCTGGCCAATCCCGCCTATAGCAAGTACCTTGGCGAGACCAATGCTTCGGCAGTAATTGTGTCGCCTGAGTTCGCGGAAAGTTGTCCGACGAATGTCCTGTTACTGGACAACCCCTACCTGGGATATGCTCGGCTCAGCCACTGGTTTGAACCTTCGCCCGTTGCGCCGGCCGGCGTTCATGCCACTGCTGTGGTTGATGATTCAGCCCATATTGATGACACCGCCAGTATCGGCCCTCACGCGGTGATTGAAGCCGATGTTTCAATCGGTGCCCATGTGGTTGTGGGTGCCGGTTCCATTATTGGTGCTCGTTCCCGTATCGGCGATCACACGGTTATACGCCCCCGCGCGACTCTTGCCCACGATGTTGTTGTTGGCCAGCGTTGCCATATTCTCAGTGGTGCTGTAATCGGTTCGGATGGTTTTGGCTTTGCTAACGAGAAAGGGGCCTGGCAGCGAATTGCACAACTTGGTGGTGTCGAGCTCGGCGACGATGTGGAAGTCGGCGCCAATACCACCATTGACCGGGGCGCGCTGGACAACACGGTTATTGGCAACGGCGTAAAGCTGGATAACCTGATCCAGATTGCCCACAACGTTCATGTGGGTGACCACAGCGCGCTGGCCGGAATGGTCGGCATCGCCGGCAGTACCCGTATTGGCCAGCATTGTGTGTTCGGCGGTGCTTCTGTGGTGTCTGGCCACCTGACGGTTGCAGACAATGTTCACCTGACCGGCATGACAATGGTTACCGGTGATATTCGTGAACCGGGCGTGTATTCCTCAGGCACCGGTGCGGATGCCAACCGGAATTGGCGCAGGAATGTCGTACGTTTCCGACAACTGGATGCTCTGGCACGGCGTGTGCGAGAACTCGAAAAGAAATCAAAAGGCTGAGGCCGTAGAACATGATGTATATCGATGAAATTCTGGAATATCTACCGCACCGTTACCCGTTTTTGCTGGTGGATCGGGTAACTGAGGTGGAGAGCGGAGTATCGATTAAAGGCTACAAGAATATTTCTTTTAATGAGCCGTTTTTTACCGGGCATTTTCCTGAGAACCCCATTATGCCGGGTGTGCTCCTGATTGAGGCTATGGCGCAGCTTTCTGGAATTCTCGGTTTTGTGACGATGGGCCGGAAGCCTTCAGACGGCGTGATACAATACCTTGCCGGGTCGAGTAAAGTTCGTTTCAAGCGCCCGGTGGTACCCGGAGACCGCCTGGAGATGGAGTCGGAATTTGTCTCGGCCAAGCGTGGTATCTGGAGATTTAGTTGTCGCGCACTGGTCAATGGTGAAGTGGTTTGCGTGGCGGAAATACTGACCGCTGAGAGAGAAGTTTGATGGCAACAAATGACTGGTCGGGCGTCCACCCTCAGGCAATTGTGGACCCGTCAGCCAAGCTGGCAGACAACGTAACCGTCGGGCCCTGGAGTTATATCGGGCCGGGCGTGGAGATTGGTGAGGGGACGGAGATTCTCTCCCATGTGGTGGTCAAGGGGCCGACAGTGATTGGCCGCAACAACCGTATTTTTCAGTTCTCCAGTGTTGGCGAGGAATGTCAGGACAAGAAATACGCTGGCGAGCCGACGACTCTGGTGATTGGTGACGATAACGTTATCCGTGAAAACTGCACCATTCACCGCGGCACGATTCAGGATCGGGGTGAAACCCGCATCGGCAATGGTAACCTGCTGATGGCATACGTGCATGTGGCTCATGACTGCGTGGTCGGAGACGAGACCATTCTGGCGAACTGCGCCACACTGGCGGGCCACGTCACCGTGGGTGACCATGCCATTCTGGGTGGTGGCACCATGGTCCATCAGTTCTGTCATATCGGTACCCATAGCATGGCTGCCGGTGGCAGCATTGTCCTCAAGGACATTCCTGCTTATGTGATGGCCAGTGGTCAGTCGGCCGAGCCTCATGGCATGAATGTGGAAGGGCTCAAGCGCCGCGGTTTTACGAAAGACGCTCTGGTTGCCCTGCGCCGCGCCTACAAAGTGATTTATCGTCGGGGCCTGACGACCGATCAGGCAGTGCGGGAGCTGGAAGACAGCTTTGCCGATGTACCTGAAATTCAGCCGCTGATTGATTCGCTGCGGGGAACAGATCGCGGCATCATTCGCTGATCCGGCAGGAGACTGCCGTTGAGCCTTCCCAGTACGTTACCAGCCAGGCTTTCCAGCCAGCCTGTTTTTGCCATTATTTCCGGTGAGGCCTCGGGGGATATCCTCGGTGCCGGCCTGATTCGCTCCCTCCGGAAGCGCTATCCCGGTGCCCGGTTTGTCGGCATTGGCGGCGATGAAATGATTGCTGAAGGTTTCCACTCACTGGTGCCCATGGAACGGCTTTCCGTGATGGGGCTGGTGGAGGTGCTTGGCCGTATTCGCGAGCTTTTCAGCATTCGCGCCCGCTTGCTGGATTATTTCTTTGCCAATCGCCCGGATGTGGTGATCGGAATCGACTCTCCGGATTTCACCCTCGCCATTGAACGCCGCTGCCGCGAGGCGGGCATTCCTTCGGTGCACTATGTCAGCCCCTCAGTCTGGGCCTGGCGCCAGAAACGAATCTTCAAGATTGCCAAATCGGTCAACCTGATGTTGACCCTGTTTCCCTTCGAAGCCAGGTTCTACGAAGAGCATCAGGTGCCGGTCGCCTTTGTGGGCCATCCGCTGGCCGACCGGATCGCCATGGAGCCAGACACCCTGGCGGCGCGCCAAAACCTTGGACTGGATGCCGACAAGCCGGTACTGGCGATTCTCCCCGGTAGCCGGGGCGGAGAAGTGGAGCGCCTGGGGACTCTTTTTCTGGAAGCCGCCCGCTGGTTACAGGTTCGTCGACCCGATATTCAGCTGGTTATCCCCTGTGTGAACCGCGACCGCGAAAAGCAGGTTCAGGCACTGGTGCAATCGCTGGATGTGAAACTGCCGGTGACACTGGTACGTGGTCGCTCCCGGGAAGTGATGGAAGCCAGCGATGTGGTGCTGTTGGCGTCAGGAACTGCCACCCTTGAGGCGATGTTGCTGAAAAAGCCCATGGTGGTGGGGTACCGCTTGAGCAATTTCAGTTACAAACTGCTGTCCCGTCTGGTGAAGGTGCCGTGGGTGGCCTTGCCCAACCTGTTGGCCAAAAAAGAACTGGTGCCGGAATTGCTGCAGGATGATGCAACGCCCGAAGCTCTGGGTGCTGCTGTGCTGGAGCGTCTTGAAAACGAACAGGAACGTGAACGCCTGCACCTGGCCTTTTCCGAGCTACATGAAACCCTGCGCCAGGGTGCTGATGAGCGGGCCGCTGCTGCGATTTCAGAGTTGTTGGAGCGCACAGACTGATGGCTGCAAAACCGTTACCTCCTTTCGAGTGTGCTTACAGGGGCCGGCTACTGGCTGGTGTGGACGAGGTTGGCCGGGGCCCGTTGATTGGTGCCGTGGTGACCGCTGCGGTCATACTGGATCCGGATCGCCCGATTGACGGGCTGGCGGATTCCAAAAAGCTGACCGAGAACAAACGGCTCAGACTTTACGATGAGATCATTGAGAAGGCGGCCGCCTGGAGTCTTGGCCGTTGTGAGGCCGATGAAATTGACCGGCTGAATATCTACCAGGCGACCATGGTGGCCATGCAGCGGGCAGTGACAGGGCTCTGTGTTGAGCCGGAGTACGTGCTGGTTGATGGTAACCGTTGCCCGGACTGGCACTGGCCCTCGGAGCCCGTCATAAAAGGGGACAGCCGTGTTGCCGCCATCAGTGCGGCTTCTATACTGGCGAAAGTGACCCGTGACCGGGAAATGGCCGCACTGGATGAACAGTATCCCGGTTTTGGTCTGGCCCAGCACAAGGGCTATCCTACGCCGGTGCACCTTGAGGCGCTGAATCGCCTGGGGGCCACGCCCCAGCACCGGCGGTCATTCCGGCCGGTTTCTGAAGCGATCGAGCACGACAGAATCTACCAGAACAGAAAAGAGCTCCACTATCCAACAGACTTATTTGAGGGTGTTGAGTAACTCAAAATAACGCAAGGGGAGGCAAGTTCATGACGACCGATAAAAGGCGCCGCCATTCCGCTCCGGTGGTCGACGGCATTAACAAGTCCGCAAGCCGGGCCATGTTGCGGGCCGTCGGGTTCAAAGACGAAGATTTCCGGAAACCGCAGATTGGCATTGCCTCCACCTGGAGTAATCTCACCCCCTGCAACATGCACATCGATGGCCTGGCGCGGGAAGCGGCGCGGGGCGCTGACGAGGCCGGCGGCAAGAGCCTTATTTTCAACACCATCACCATTTCAGACGGGATTGCCAATGGCACGCAGGGGATGAAGTATTCCCTGGTCTCCCGGGAAGTGATTGCCGACTCTATTGAAACGGTTGCCGGCTGTGAGGGCTTTGACGGCCTGGTGGCGATTGGTGGGTGTGACAAGAATATGCCCGGTTGCATGATGGGCCTGGCGCGGTTGAACCGGCCGGCGGTCTTCGTTTATGGCGGTACCATCATGCCCGGGGAGAACCATACCGACATTATTTCGGTGTTCGAAGCCGTCGGTGCCCATGCCCGGGGGAATATGGATCTCATTGAAGTGAAGCAGATCGAGGAGACCGCTATTCCCGGACCAGGTTCCTGTGGCGGGATGTATACCGCCAATACCATGGCGTCTGCCATCGAGGCCATGGGGATGAGTCTGCCGGGCAGTTCGGCGCAGAATGCCGTTTCAGACACCAAGCTGGCCGATTGTGAGGCCGCCGGTGAGGCTGTCCTTAAGCTGCTTGATGCAGACATCAAACCCTCCGATATCATGACTCGCGAGGCCTTCGAGAACGCCATTACCGTGGTAATTGCCCTGGGTGGTTCTACCAACGCAGTGCTGCATCTTCTGGCTATGGCCAACACGGTCGGGGTGGGGCTGTCGCTGGATGACTTTGTACGGATCGGCAAGCGTGTTCCGGTGCTGGCCGACCTTCGTCCTTCCGGGCATTACATGATGTCTGAGCTGGTGGCCATTGGCGGCATTCAGCCGTTGATGAAGATGCTGCTGGGCCGGGGCCTGCTGCACGGTGACTGTCTGACCGTGACCGGAAAAACCCTGGCTGAGAATCTGGCAAGTGTTGATCCTTACCCGGAAGACCAGCAGATCATCCATGCGTTTGATAACCCGGTAAAAGCGGATAGTCACCTGCGTATTCTTTACGGCAATCTGGCTCCCGAGGGCGCAGTCGCGAAGATCACCGGCAAGGAAGGCACTCATTTCTCCGGCCGGGCCCGGGTATTCCACTCCGAAGAGGAAACCCAGGAGCGCATTCTGGATGGCACCGTTGTCGCCGGCGATGTCCTGGTGATTCGTTATGAAGGGCCCAAAGGCGGCCCCGGCATGCGTGAGATGCTCAGCCCGACGTCAGCCATTATGGGTAAGGGCCTGGGCAGCGATGTGGCACTGATTACCGACGGCCGGTTCTCTGGCGGCAGTCACGGTTTTGTGGTTGGTCACATTACGCCGGAAGCGGCCGTGGGTGGCCCGATTGCCCTGGTTGAGGATGGCGATACGGTCACGATTGATGCCGTGAACAACTCGATTGTGCTGGATATATCGGACCAGGAACTGGAAAGGCGGCGAAAAGCCTGGACGCCGCCCGAGCCCCGGGTTACGCGGGGCGTTCTGGCGAAATATGCACGCACGGTCAGTTCATCATCAACTGGCGCCGTGACGGATTTGCCCTGAGCCGGACTCCCGGCCCCGGATAAGCGTCAACAGCAGGGTAGCGCCGCCTGATGCCAGCAGGGCCCCGGCAAACGGCGCCAGTGTTGGCGCTCCACCGGGGAAGCTGGCGATATAGACGGCTTCAGACAGGCTGCCGGTCATCACCCAGTTGGGCACTACTGCACCGCCCAGTCCGGCCAGTGCCCCAGCCATGGCGGCGCTCGCGGTTACGCGGGGCCATAGCCCCATCAGTACCGGAATGATGGCCGTCGCGCACAGAAGATCGGCGATCAGAAAGAGGCGCAGAACCGATGCGCCCTGCAAGGCGATAGCAACAACCGGAACCATCAGTGCCACCGTCACCCAGCGGGCGGAAGTCAGTGTCAGCCCCTTCTTCTCTGCCACCGCCAGCGATGCGATGCCATTCTGGAGTGTGTCTACCGAAGACGCCACCAGCGTTACCGCCAGCACCAGCGCTACGGCCCCCAGCCATTGTGGCGCCTCACTGAGCAGGGCAAAGAAAGGAATCGGTGGTGTGCCCAGATCCAGCCCTGCCATCGCGGCACTCATGCCGAGTCCGCCGACTATCGCGACGACAACGATGGTGGTGCCACCGCCAAGAATCGCGCCTTTCCATAGTGATGCGCTGTCGCGCGCTGCCCAGACCCGCTGCCAGTATCCCTGATGGAAGAGGTTGGCGGCTGTCACCGCGAGCACCAGGGTAAGTGCCACGCTGACCGCACTCCAGAAAGGAATGCCGGGCAGGTCGGCAGACTCTGCGGCAGCGGGCAGGTGTTTCCAGTCCACAAACAGAACAACGGCCAGCAGGGCTATCAACAAGAGTGCCTGCCAACGGTCGGTGGCGAGGCTGGCTCTTAATCCTCCCCAGGTGGTGTAGATCAGAGTCGTCACGGCTATGCCAATGATCACGATCTGGCCGTTCAGATCTGACAACAGCCCGGTAATAGAGCCAATGGCCGTCAATTCCGCTGCCAGAAAACACGCCATATACAGAACGGAGATCACCGATACCCAGCGACGCATGCCCTTACCGAACCGCTGTTCAGTAAACTCACTGATGCTTCGCCCTTTCGGCATGCGTTTACGAATCAGGGGCCCCAGTGCGGCGAATACGATAAACGGCAGTGCCGCGCCGAGTGCATAGCCGGCAAGCGCGACCGGACCAACAAATGCACCCACTTCCGGGGGCGCAAAGAGAATCCAGGCGCCCATGCCGGACGCAAGAAAGGAAAGGCCAATGGTCGTTGCACCCTGACTGTTGCGGGCTGTCATATAGTCGTCGATGTCGTCGGCTGTCTTGCGGGCCCGCAGTCCCAGCCAACCGAACAAGCACAGTGCCACTACAATGGCGGCCAGGTGGGTCATCATCATGTCGCTTTCCTTTCAGACGATTCAAAGATCCAGAGCAGCCCGTATTCTGACAGGCGGGTTCGTGCTAGGCCAGCGCATACAACCGATTCGCGTTGCGACGGCTGCTCGGGAAAAGATCGACTATCTGAACTGGTAGATCTGTGTCCAAGCCGCTACTTTGGGGACATGACCAATCTCTACTGCGCAAGCTTCTCTATCGGGGCCCGCAATTCCGGCACTGAGGGGTCGGGGCGGTTTATTCTGGGCAACGTGGGTATTGATCTGGACAAGATCGATCTGGCCTATCTCGGCTATGGCCCAAGTGCCGATGCACTGCAGAATGGCAATATTGATGGCATGAACATCCCGGCCGGGGTTCCGGCATCAGCCGTTACCCGTGCCTACGCCAATATGGGTGAAGACATTACCACCCTGAACTTCACCGAAGAGCAGTTGGCCAAGGTAAACAGTGATTTCGAGCTGTGGACCCCGTATACCATTCCGGCAGGCACCTATCCCAACCAGGACGAGGATATTGAAACCATTGCCCAGCCTAATATCCTCGCTGTGCGGGCGGATGTTTCCGAAGAGGATGTTTACCAGATCACGAAAACCATCTACGCCAATCTGCCGTTCCTGAATAACATCCATCCTGCGACCAAGGCCATGGCGCTTGAAAAAGCCATTGCCGGTTTGCCGATGCCGTTGCATCCGGGGTCGGTCCGATTCTATCAGGAGCAGGGGCTCACTATTCCTGATCGTCTGATCGCCGAGTAATCATGGCTGAGAAGGAAACAGGCGAACCTCCAGTGGAGGTTCGCGACGAAAGCGGCGGCGATGCAGCCAGGCGACTGGATCATCGGCTGATAGGGCCGATGATTTTCTGGCTGGCCATCGGTGCCGCTCTGATCCACCTGTACTTCAACACCTTCTCCACTCTTTCGACCTTGTGGACGTCGGCGTTGCATTTTGGCCTGTTTGGTCTGCTCTGCGCCTTGACCAACCCGATGCTGAAAGCCCGCTCGGTCACCGGTCAGCGTGTGGTCTTCGGCGTGGATGTCATTCTTGGCCTGGTGGCACTGGCCTGTGCCTTCTACCTGATCCTCTTCGAGAATGACCTTTACCAGCGCGGCGTCAACTTCGATACGGCGGATTGGGTTGTCTCCATCACAGCCGTGGTATTGATTCTTGAGTTGGCGCGACGGACGGTGGGCTGGTTTATCCCTCTGTTGTGTATTGTGGCTCTGACCTATGTGGCCTGGTGGGGGCAGTATGTTGACGGTATCTTCAACTTTCCGGGCCTTTCGTGGGAAACGGTGCTTTTCCGATCCTACATTGGTGGTCAGGGCATGCTGGGCTCGATTGCACGGATATCCTGGACCTACGTGTTCATGTTTATCCTGTTCGGTGCCTTCCTCGTCAAATCTGGTGCCGGTGATTTTATTATTGAACTGGCCCGTTGCGCTGCCGGCCGCTTTGTCGGTGGCCCTGGCTTTGTGGCGGTCTTTTCCTCGGGACTGATGGGGTCGGTCTCCGGCTCCAGTGTTGCCAATACAGTATCCACCGGTGTTATCACTATACCCCTGATGCGCAAGGCGGGCTTTCCGGCCCGTTTTGCTGCCGGCGTTGAGGCGGCGGCATCCACCGGTGGCCAGCTGATGCCGCCGGTGATGGGCGCCGGTGCGTTTATCATGGCGTCTTACACCCAGGTGTCCTACCTGACCATCATTGGTGTGGCGGCGTTGCCCGCCCTGTTGTATTTCCTTTCTGTTGCCATGTTCGTCCGTATTGAGGCCAAGCGCAGTCACGCCGTAAAACTGGAAGATGACGAGGCGCCGTCCCTGAAAGAAGTCATGAAAGATGGCTGGCACTTTCTGCTGCCACTGGTGGTGCTGATTGGTGCGCTGATATACGGCTTCACACCAACCTATGCTGCCGGCATCGCGATTCTGTCGGTAATTGTCGCTTCCCGTTTGTCGAAACATCCGATGGGGATCAGGGACATTCTGGATGCCCTGGCCATGGGCGCAAGAAACATAACCACAACGGCAATTCTGTTGATCACTGTCGGCCTGATTGTGATGGTGGTTTCTACCACGGGGATAGGGAATACCTTTTCCCTGATGATTACCGACTGGGCCGGGGGTAATCTGGTTATCACAATCCTGCTGGTGGCCCTGGCGTCACTAATTCTGGGTATGGGCCTGCCGGTTACGGCCGCCTACATCGTTCTGGCGACTTTATCGGCCCCCGCCATTTACAGCCTGATTGCCCAGAGCCAGGTGTTGGAACTGCTGATAAGCGGTAATCTTCCGGAAGAGGCAAAAGCCATCTTCATGCTGGCGGCCCCGGACAAAATGGAACTGCTGAATGCGCCAATGGACAGGGCCACGGCCGAGCAGATTCTTGCGGTGGTACCGGATACGTTCAGTACACAGTTACTGGAACAGGCGCTGTCGCCGGCGTCGCTGTCGATGGTGTTGGTGGCTGCGCACATGATCATTTTCTGGTTGTCGCAGGACTCCAATGTGACACCGCCGGTCTGCCTGACCGCATTCGCGGCGGCGGCTATTGCCGGAACACCGCAGATGCGTACCGGCTTTACCGCCTGGAAGCTGGCCAAGGGGCTGTATATCGTGCCGCTGTTGTTTGCGTACTCGCCACTGATTACCGGTGATTTCACCGAAATGATCCGGGTGTTCTGTTTCGCCCTGTTTGGTCTTTACGCTATTATCGCCGGGCTTGAGGGCTATCTGGAGCACAAGCTCCACCCGGTCGTGCGGCTGCTGATGTTCCTCATCGGCGCGCTCATGCTCTGGCCCCACGGGCAGGTTCTTCTGGATGGTGCAGGCGTGGTGATTTTTGTGGCAGTTCTGATCTGGAGCGCCCGTCGGGGCAGAGCTTCGCCGGCACTGGAGCAGGCTGCCCGGGCTGAATCATGACGGTAATCGAAGTTCTGGCCCTGCTTGCTCTGGGTGGTCTTGCGGGTTTCATCAATGTGTTGTCTGCCGGTGGGTCCATGCTGACCCTGCCGTTGCTCATGTTTCTCGGGTTGCCACCCCAGGTGGCAAATGGCACCAACCGGGTTGCCATTACCTGTCAGAGCATCATGGCGGTGGGCAGTTTTCATCGGCTGGGCCATAGCAACCTGGTGGTCAGCCTGCATCTTGCAGTCCCGGCCGTTCTGGGTTCGCTACTGGGGGCCTGGGTGGCCACCTGGGTGGCCGACGCCGTCTTCGAATTCGTGCTCGTGGTCGCCATGGTCGGGGCCTCGGTGTTCATGCTGCTGCCCCAGCCAAAGCTCGACACCCGCCCGCTGACACCGGACAGGCTCGGCCCTGTTATCTATCTGGCCATGTTCCTGATTGGTATCTATGGTGGCTTCATCCAGGTGGGTGTTGGCGCACTGTTCCTGGTGGTTCTGTACCGAATGTTGCGAATCGACCTGCGCCAGGTGAACGTATTCAAGGTTTCTATCGTTTTACTGTATACCTTGCCGGCCCTGCTGATTTTTGCCATCAGTGACCAGGTACGGTGGGGGATGGGCCTGACGCTGGCTCTTGGCAATATCACCGGCGCGTTTATCGCGGTTCGTGTGAATGTGAGTAACCAGGGCGCCAGATGGGTGAAATGGATCACCCTGGCGATGGTGGCGGCCATTCTGGTCAGGCTCATCCTCTACTAGTTTGCCGTGGTCAAACCCCGCAGGTATTAATCAGTCTGATCAGTTTCATCTTTGTCCGCCACAGCCTCGACCAACACCTCCGGTTTCTTCAGCGCTTTTTGAAACAACGCCTTGTTCTGCGCAATTGCTACCGAGCACTCATCGGCCAGCTCTTCACTCAAGCCTTCCACCCGTGCCATCAGAAACACGCGAATGTTTTCGGCCAGCTCCAGCATTTTGTCCCGGGCATCGGCCTCGGCTTTGGATTTAAAGAGCAGGGTGTCCGGGTGCTTTACTGCCATATCTAGCCCGTCCTTATCTGAATAGAAAAGTTGGTTCACTGCCATTGATGTTCTCCATAGTCAGGAGGTGACTGTATAAACGTACAGTCAGTGTATCACAGCAAATCGACCAGGCGGGGTTCAATTACGCGTCGGCAACAGATTCAAAGATCCAATACGACGGGGGGATTCGTTGGTTCGTAGCGCTCGGTGCAGGTGCTGGCGTTAATCAGGCAAGTGTCGCCCCGGTAGTATTCGCCATAGCCTTCATGGATGTGGCCAAAAATGTGAGCCTTCAGCGAGAGCTGATGTATACGGTTTAACAGATTAGTGCAGCCCACATTCTGGTGTTGGAACCCCATGTCCACCAGGTCGCCGATGCCTTCGGGCGGTCCATGAGTGATCAGCACATCCGTGTTTTCGGGAATCTGTTGCCATTTCTCATACAGCGGCCGGCCCCGGTCCAGCATGAAGGCCCAATCCATGAAGGTGGGTGTCCAGGGTGAGCCCCAGAATTGGACGCCTTCAATTTCAACGCCACTGTCTTCCAGGTAGATAGCGTTCGAAAGAGCGGCTCGCGCCGCTTCCGGGGTTTCCTGAAATGCCCAGTCGTGATTGCCTGCAATCACAATCTTGTGGCGGTGGGGCAAGGTTCCGAGCCAGTCATTCAGGTCTTCCACGTTCTCCAGCGTGCCGGCTCCCAGACAATCGCCGGCATGGATCAGCACGTCACCATCCGGTATCTCAGGAATGGACCTGTGCAGGCTGTGGGTATCTGAAAGACAGACCAGTCTCATGGGTAGTTCCTTCGGGGGTGTCAGCAGTTCCGGTTCCAGCGGCCCGTGCAAACAGTCAATGACGACAGATTCTGAGGCAGGGGCTCAGCCAGTGCTAGAATATATAAGTTTTGCGCCTGTGTGTGGCGCTGCATAGAAAAAGGTGGAGTTCATGTCCCGATCCGAAGCACCTGCTGGCACTAAAGCAAACCCCGATAACCTGTTGGTTGCCTTTGAGGGAACCGATAAAGCTGCTGCCTGGCAACCGATTGGTGACCCCATCATGGGTGGACAATCCGAAGGCCGGGTATCGATCTCAGAAGGCGGCGTTGGTGAGTTTCATGGCACCGTGCGCGCTGACAACGGTGGTGGTTTTGCTTCGGTAAAGCGGGATCTGCCGGCTCCGGTCAATGCTTCCGGTTTTGAGGGAATTGAGTTCCTGGCCCGGGGCGATGGCCGCACCTATAAAGTCGGGCTGCGCAACAGCACCAATAGGAATCGAGTGGTTTACCAGCAGGCGTTCACGCCAGAGCAGGGCACATGGACACTCGTTCGCCTGTCATTCCGTGACTTTGTTCCCACCTGGCGTGGACGGATCGTCTCCGATGCAGCGCCCCTGAATTCTTCCCAGTTGGCTTCGCTGAGCGTTTTCGTCTCTGGCGGGCAGTACGGTGACTTTTGCCTTCGGATGCAGAGTTGGTTTCTGTATACGACGCCTGCTGCCGTATAAGGGGGGGTACGCTGAGGGCAGAAAGATATTTCCAGAAATCAGGAATAAAAAAAAGGCAGATCAGTAAATTACCGATCTGCCTTTCTTAATTGGTAGCGGGGGCTGGATTCGAACCAACGACCTTCGGGTTATGAGCCCGACGAGCTACCAGACTGCTCCACCCCGCATCAAACTGGCTGTTAACCGGTGTGCCCCGATCAACGTGGTGCGAATATTACAGAGCGGGAGGGGGCTTGTCAACGGCCCTGAAGCCTATTTCTCAGACCGGTCTCAGGGTTAGTGAGCAGAAGGTGGCAAAGCGTGCATAAAGTAATGAGGCGCATTATCATTTGCGTCCTGCCATTCTGTTCTGGACTTGAGTATGCAGCAACCTTTGTCGATTCTTGTTGGCGCTTGCCTTCTGTTGAATGCGCTTTGCCTTCCGGCATATGCGGATACTTTCTCGGCTGATAATTACCGTCAACCACCGGATCAGTGGCCAGAGGCCGTAATTCACCCTGAAGCAGGAGAGGTCCCCGAGCTGGCACCATTACCTGAGTTGCCGTCCGTGGAGTGGCATACGCCCGAAACGGAAGCGCTTGGGCAACAGCTGTTTTTCGATCCACGGCTGTCCGGCTCTGGCCAGATTGCTTGCGCGAGCTGTCATGATCCGGATCTTGGATGGGCGGATGGACGTCGATTTCCCTTTGGTCACAATCGTAGAGTCGGTACGAGAAACAGTATGAGTATTGTTAATGCAGCCTGGTTTGACCAGCTGTTCTGGGATGGTCGTGCTAACGGTTTGCGTGATCAGGCGCTACAGCCCATCACGAACCCGGTAGAGATGAATGCGAATCTGAAACAGGTTATCGAACACCTGAACGATATTCCCGGTTATCGAAAGGCATTTTCCCAGGCTTTTGGTCCTGGGTATGTTAATGAGGACCGCCTTGCAAAGGCCTTGTCAGCTTTTCAACGCCGCCTGGTTTCCCGCCCCAACCCGATGGATCGATTTATAAGTGGAGACTATTCTGCTCTGGATGATCAGGAAATTCTTGGTCTTCATCTGTTTCGCACCAAGGCCGGTTGCCTGAATTGTCACAATGGTGCTCTGTATTCTGACGGTAAGTTTCATCACACAGGCCTTAGCTATTTTGACAGGAAGTATCAGGATACTGGTCGTGAACAGGTGACCGGCGAGTGGAAAGATCGGGGCAAATTTCGTACACCCAGCCTTCGCGATATGGCCTTTACCGGCCCCTGGATGCATAACGGCTTTTTCCCGAGTCTCCGTGGTGTGCTGAATATGTATAACGCGGGGATGACGGGTACTGCACGGTTGCACCCGGACCTCCCGCCGCTTTCTCCACTAATCCAACCGTTAAATCTCAAAGAACATGAGCTGAATGCACTGGAAGCCTTTCTTGGAACGTTGAGTCGTCGTCCACCGGTCTTCCGGCAACCTGAGCTCCCGCAGAAAACGGAATAAGATACGAATAATAATGATTCGTAATCGTAAATAGGTTATTGTCGCTAGTCTCGGCCCGCGGGTGAATTGTCATTTCTGATTAATAACCCGCGTGTGCATCAAGCCATTCAACTTTTGATGTGTAAAAGGGACACTATGCGACCTGGCAATACCATTTCATCTGTTGTTGCAGTGCTGGCGGGGGTTTACTCCGGCCTGGCCCTGTCAGAAACGTCCGAGCAGCTCGTTGGCTACTGTTCGCAATCAAGTAATGACACCGTCTGTGTTCAGCAATTGCCAGAACTAACGGTACGAGCCGGGAGAGATCACGGCGGTTCGCAGGTTGTCGATCAACAGGCCATTGAAGAGATGCCTGTCGGGGAGGGTAATCTGGCCGACGTTCTTCGAACTAACCCAGCTGTCGACTTTTCCCGTGAAGGGCGTGGCTCAGCGAACAGTGGTGTGATGCGCCCTGAGGAGTTCTCGTTCCACGGTCAGCCGTATTATCAGAATTTGTTCGTGATTGATGGCATTGATACCACCAGCGACATGGATCCAGGATCCGGGGGCGACGTGTTTACCTCACCCAGCCTTGTGGGTGTGGTCGGCGGCAGCTCGCCCCAGGGGTATTATCTGGATGTGGGCCTGCTAGAACAGATCGAAGTCTACGACAGCAACGTGCCCGCCAGTTATGGTGGCTTTACCGGCGGCGTGGTCGACGCCCGGGTGAAGCGCTATCAGGGAGAGGATTTCCTGAGCCTGCGTTACGGTATCCAACGGGATGAGTGGGAATCTTTTCACATTGATGAAGACGATGAAGAGGACTTCGAATCGGCGGACGGCATTGGCGCCGACTACACACCCGATTACCGGAAAGACAACTATTCCCTGACCGCACAACAAGGCCTGGGAGACCGGTCCGGCCTGACCCTGAGCGCAAGTCGCCGGTCCTCAAGATTTCTCCAGACCTATACCGATGAAACCGATACCGAGTATCGCAAGTATTATGACGACCGGATTGACAATGTACTGGCCCGATTTGACCACCGGGTGAGTGACCGACTGGATGTGGGCCTGAGTCTGCGGCACGCCGACCGGACACACGATGGTCTTGCCTCCACCCGCTATGACGACATGTTTACCAAGAGCCACAACGCCTGGGGTCTTGGGGGCAACCTCGACTATCGGTTTGCATCGGGGGCGAAGTTGACATTGGACATGGGTATTGATCGTTTATCGGATGAAATGGATAGCGAGAGTCGGGTTTTTACCCGCCACAAATCGCTGGAAGGGCGGCTGCCAACCCAGGAAGGTGGCTATGGCGATGTCCTGCAGAGTCAGACTTCCTACAGCCTTTCTCCCGCCTATGAGTTGGCTCCTTTCCAGGTTGCCAATACCGACCACCGGCTGTTGATCGGCAGCGACCTGAAATACACCGACAGTTACTACGAAAGACCTGAGTCAGTCATATACCGGGATTACGCCTGCGTTACAGCTGCCAGCGAGGGCTGCGTTGATACCGACGGCAGCGGCATCAGTGATTATGGCGATGAGTATTTGAAACAAGAGTTTGTTTACGGGGCCGGCGAAGTCTCTCTAGATTACACCACGGCAGCGTTTTATTTGGACGACCGGATATCCTGGGACAACTGGCAATTCCGTCTGGGGTTGCGGGCAGATTACAACAGTTGGCTTGAAAACACCGACCTGGCGCCCCGTCTGAGTGCTGACTGGGACCTGTTTGGGACTGGTTCAACCCACCTTCTGGCTGGCGCCAACCGCTATTACGGCCGTAGTTTTCTACGTTATGCCGTTAATGATCAGATTCGCAGTTGGAACAAGCTGGATTTCTATAACAGCAGTGGCAATATCATTAACACCATCGAATACGAGGATGAATCTGCCAACTACGATCTGGACACCCCATACTCCGATGAACTGATGCTGGGCTGGGTTCAGCAACTGGGGCCGGTCAACAGCACGCTCAAACTGGTGCAACGTGCGGGCCGGGATCAGGTCCGCCAGTTGGAAACCGATGAGGGCCTGGTCTATTACGACAACGTCGGACGCAGTGACACCGACAGCATTACCTGGACGCTCGACCACGCCGCCCATCCATTACGGATGGGGCCAACCGAGTCGGTGGCAAGACTGTCTATGGGGTGGAAAGATGTTTCAAACGACATACAGAGCGATGATGCCTACGATCAGGGAGTGGAAGAAGAGCAGGTTTATTACAATGACCGGCTTGTAAGCCAGGATGAGCTGCCGGCCTGGGACTACAACACGCCTTTGAGCATTTCCCTGAGCTCGGTGACGCGAGTGCCGGACTGGCACCTGACCTGGTCCAACTTCGTTAACCTCCGGAACGGCGGTACAATTGCCCGTGACAGCGGCGAAACCCATACGGACTCCAACGGTGTGGATTACGATGTTTATGAGGATTACACGCTGGAAGACCTCGTTACCCTGGACACCAAACTGATGTGGGAGCCGCGACTGGGGAACTTCAGCACCGGTTATCTGATGCTGGAGGTAAGCAACGTTTTCGATGATGTGATCTCTACAAAGACCAGTCGTTTTGATGCTGTCAGTGACAGCTATACGCCGGGGCGCAAGTTCTGGGTGGAAGTCGGAATGCGATTCTGACAGTTCAAGGTCAGGAAGCCGGCCCAGGGTCGGCTTTCACTCGCTATACCCGGTCAGCTCCATATAACCCTCGCCGGAGTGACTGCCAGACACGGTAACCGGGCTCTCCCAGTAGGGGTAAAGTCCCGCGTTAAGGTAATCACCTGCCGGGGCAGACACTTTCAGGCTGACTTCATACTCCGGCACTTCCAGTTGCCACTGGCTTGGGTGGCCATCCTGCCCGGACACGGGCTTTATGCGCAGTTGATCCGGGGAGAGTGCGACCGGGTTCCCCCGCGCCGGGATCCACGTGCCGGACCGGAAGGCGCCGTCGGTCTCCCTGAGTTGAAAGGCCATCAACTTGTCGCCTGATTCCAGATGGAGGGCAAACCAGTCCCAGCCTTCCTGGCTGCCCTTGAGAAACTGACTGCTCCATTCCCGGTCGAACCAGCCTATTCCAGAGACCTTCAGTGTTTCTTCGCCAAGGGTGACGGTGCCTTCAATCTGTATGTCTACCAGGCTGAAATACATGGAGCCTTCGCCGCTGGACGATTTGGTACTGAAGCCCTGGTCCCCGTGGGCCACCGGATCACCCTGAACCTTCAAAGACAGGTCGTAGGACCAGTTATCGGCGGATACCTGCAGTCGCCACGGGTCTTGTCCCGGTGGTTCAGTGAGCTGCCAGTCATCCAGCCAGACAGCGAAGGGGGCAGCGTTGGCGCCGGCATGGCCGACATCGCCCCGGGCCAGTTTTTCGGCAAAATAGTGCTGGCGGTCAAAACTCACTGCGGCATGGGCCATCCAGGCCGCTTCCAGTGGCCACTTGTCAGGGGCGGGCGGCGTGGTATCCGCCGGCCTTGGTTTGATGGCCTGGCGAAACTGGGTCCATTGCAGGCCCAGAGGTTCGCCTTCATCAGTTTCAAGGTTGGCTGTCAGGTACCACCACTCAATACGATGTTGGGGGTGTGGGCCCAGGTCCGCCGGAAACGATAGCTGTTTACCGGGGCCAGGTTGCAGGAATGGAATTTTCGCCTCTGAATCCATGACGCCCGCGAGGCCGGCGAAACCAGCCGGCTCCTGCTGTTCTGAACAGCCAGCAAAGGCAAGTGCAAAGGCCAGCCAAAGATGCCGTCTCATCGCTCACCTCCTGACAGGGCGCTGGCGCTCTCGGGAGCGGAGGCCGGATGTTTCAGCTGATAACGCATCAGCAGGGCAATGCTCAGGCCAATCAGCAGGCTGACAACCCCGAGCTCCAGCCAGAATCCGGGGTAAATCGACATGGGCAGGGACCAGCCGAAGGCCAGGGGATTAATCCGGTGCACCAGAACCCAGGTCAGCCAGACTCCCAATGGCAGCGCGAGCAGGGCAACGGCGCAGGTCAGAGACAGCGACAGCCGTGTCAGTTGGGCGGCGGCCTCGCGACGCTGCAGGCCCCAGACCATCAGTAAGCGGAAGTACCATGCCCGGGTGGAGAAAAACACCCAGCCCATCATCAACAGGGAAATGGCGGCCAGTATCAGGGTCAGTAGTGTCATCGCCCGTGTCAGCAGGAATGTCTGGTCAAAAATGGTGGAGGCCAGCGCTTCGATTGCCCGATTATCCCGTACGGTCAGCTGCTGAACGCCCCAGATCTGTTTCAGTTCGTCGGTAATGGACTCGATTGACCTCTCTCCCGGTGACACCGACAGGCTCTGGAAACGTGTATCAAAACTCTGCGGAAGCACGGATGCATCCACCAGAACCTCTCCGGCTGGCCTGCCATAATCCGGATAGACGCCCAGAACCCGTAACGAACGAATCCGGTTGCCCAGCTTTACGTCCAGAGTCTTGCCAACCTCCACTTGATATCGGCGGGCCAGTTGTTCATTCACCATCAGGCCCTTACCTTCGGCAAGATGCTGCCAGGGCGTGTCGACGGCCTGAAATAATTGCCACCCGGTGACCAGTGGGCCAACGGGCTCCAGGGCAAATACGTCTACCTTTGGTCCTGCTTCACCAAATGATGTTGTGAGGGTGGCGCGGCCGCGAACCACCCGATGCCACAGCCCTGAAGCGGAAAGACTGGAATCATTGGCCAGCCATTCCGTCGCTTTGCCGGTATCTGCTCCGGCGGGGATTTCAATGTAATAATCAGCCTCCAGCCTCTGGGCCAGCCACTGATCAAAGGTGCTTTCGAAGGTGGTCACCAGGGCCTGCACGGCCAACACCATGGCCATTGCAAACTGCAGGGCAATCAATGGCAGGGCCAGTCGCCGGGCCAGTACCGACAATTCCCGATGACGCCAGCGAGCCAGCGGGTTGGCCTCCCGGCTGGCTCGCCAGTCCGAAACCCGGGATATCACCATGGGGGCAAGAATTCCCGACGCTACGAAAACCACCGCAACCGCCACAAAAAGCCAGACAAGACTGGCGGCCCAGATGGATAGGGCAACGCCGGCCAGCAAAGTGATCACCAGAGACCATCGTTGCCAGCGATTTCCAATAGATAACCGGTTAACCTGTGGCCGGGCAAAATCGCCCAGACAGGCGATCAAAACGACGATCAGCATGGTGCTTACCGGTACCAGCCAGCTGCCTTCCTGTCCTGCGTAAAGCGGGGTGTCGAACAGGCTCTCCATGGCCTGGCCGAACCCGCTTCCCAGGCTGGTTGCCAGCCAGCGACCAAGCCAGACACCGGGTAAAATACACACCAGGGCCAGTGTCAGCATCTCAAGTACCAGCAGCCGGTTGATTCTGCTGCGGGGCACGCCAAAACGATGTAGCAGGGCAAAGCTGTCTCTGCGCTGGGCGAGCCCGAGGAGGTAGACGCTGCGCAACAGCAGGGCGGTGATCAACAGTACAAGCACACCCAGCGCATCCAGGTTCAGCAGGAAACTTTCCCCCAGTTCTCCGGTGTCAGGGCCCACTGTAAAAAATTCGAACTGATACCCCGGTGGCGGGCTCGCCTGGCTATCAACATCCGATACCAGTAGTGACAGCTCGCCGCCGTGGTTTTCGGCCAGCGTGGCGGCTTCACTGATATCCACAAAGGGTTTGCCGTCCAGCTCATCACGCCAGGGTGCGTTGTTGTCTGGTTGATCCCCAAAACACGCGGCCGCCAGGGGATCAATGCCGACAAGCCGGCCGGACCCCGGCGGTGATACTTCCAGCCAGGGCATCACGCAGAGCCCCTGCCGTCGAAGTTCAGCAAAGTCTTCCACCGTGACCGGCTTGCCATCGGTGCGTTGTATCTGCTGGCGCTCGGCGACCGCCGACTCGCTCTGATCAAGGCTGGCCCTGGCCTGGCTGGTCAGGTGGTGGACGCCGGTCCAGAGCATGGTTGCCAGTATAATCATGGTGGCCAGTGCAAGAAGCTGGAGGGGATGACGGCGATAATGACTGAGCAGGGCGGCCAGAAGCGTCATGGCAGGGTCAGATTCCGGGCTGGTGCCCGAGATCCAGATGATAGTGACATCGGGAAGCCAGTTCGTTGTCGTGGGTGGCGAGGATCAGGCCGCAGCCATGGCGGGCCTGAAGATCGAAAAGTTGCCGGATGACATCTTCGGCTGTGTGTTGATCCAGGCTGCCGGTGGGTTCATCCGCAAGGATGAGGGCCGGTTTCATGGCGAACACCATGGCAAGGGCGGCACGCTGGCGCTGCCCGCCGGATACCTGGTCCGGGTATCGGTCAGCAAGTTCGCCAATGCCCAGGCGTTCCAGCCAGTCCCTGCAGTTTTCTTCATTTTGCTCAGCAAGTCTGGCACGAAGGCGGACGTTGTCCAGAAGCGACAGCGCAGGCATCAGGTTTGTTTCCTGAAATACAACGCCGATTTGTTGCCGGCGAAGGTTCGCCCACCGGGCTTCTGCCTGGTGGTCAGCGCCCGGGGCTTTGCTGTCGAACGCATTATCCAGAACCCGCACGCTGCCGGAGTCCGGCTTTTCCAGGCCGCACAGGATATTCAGCAACGTGCTTTTGCCTGAACCGGAACGCCCGGTCAGAGCCAGTGAATCGCCCCGTTCCAGTTGCACAGAGAGGTCCTTGAGTACCGGCACGGATTGATGGCCACTTCGGAACTGCTTGTTCAGACCACGGGCATTCAGCAAGAGCTCCGCCATATTATTACTTTTCAACGTCCATTGGCGGCCCAACCTGATCAACATACTCGCCGTATCCCTCTTCCTCCATGTCTTCTTTGGGAATAAAGCGCATGGCAGCTGAGTTCATACAATAGCGCAGCCCGGTGGGCTGGGGGCCGTCGTTGAACACATGCCCCAGGTGGGAGTCGGCCACACTGCTTCGGATCTCTGTGCGCACCCCGAACCAGGACCGGTCTTCTTCCTCGACCACCGCGTCGGGCTCGATAGGCCTCACGAAACTGGGCCAGCCGGTACCGGAATCGTACTTGTCGCTGGAAGAAAACAGGGGTTCTCCGGAAACAATGTCGACATACAGGCCCGCTCGTTTCTCTTCATCGTAGGGGTTGTCGAATGCGGGTTCTGTGCCGTCCTTCTGGGTAACCCGGTATTGTAGGTCCGTCAGGCGCTCTTTCAGCACCTGGTCAGAGGGTTTTTCGAAGTTGTTGGCGTCAAAACCGTTCCTGTTGTCGTTCATCGCGCTGCTGTCGGACCCTTTTTCACCCGCTTCCCGGTTCTGCTCCGGACGATACTGGCTGTAGTCGATTTCCTGGTCTTCTCCCCAGACTTCTTCAATGAACTGGTAACGGCCGGAATTGAAGGTGTAGACCTTGTAGCGCACCGGATTCTTTTTGTAGTAATCCTGGTGGTATTCTTCAGCCTCATAAAAAGCCCGGAGTGGCACAATCTCTATCGCTACCGGGTCGTCGTAACGCCCTGAGTCTGCCAGTGCCTGCTTTGATGCTTCGGCCAGGCGTTTTTGCTTTTCATTGTGATAGAAGATGGCGGGGCGGTACTGCTGGCCCCGGTCCACGAATTGCCCCTTTGTGTCAGTCGGGTTCATCATGCGCCACAGGCCCTGAAGCAAGCCTTCGTAGGTAATGACATCCGGGTCGTAGTAAACCTGTACCGCCTCGGTATGGCCGGTCTGACCACCTGCCACCTGTTGGTAGGTCGGGTTCTTCTCTGTTCCGCCACTGTAGCCGGAAACCGCCTGAACTACGCCGGGAATTTTTTCAAAGCCGGCTTCCACGCACCAGAAGCAGCCGCCTGCGAAAGTGGCAACTGCCAGCGACGAATCGTCAGGGGCGAAAGACGTACTGTCGGGTTTTGCATCGGTAGCACCGGCCTGGCAGCCGGCCAGTATGAGAAGGCTGGCGGCCAGCAAGAGCCCGATATGCAGTTTTATAGCTTTCATAATACCGTTCCCGATTAGCTTGATGATGCAGGGTCTCTGATCCGCTTTGACCCGTGAACCGGGAGATAATTCCCTATAGAACACGGTGCGGTAGTCTGTTGACATGTATGTACGAGTGAGCAACCCGATTGGGTTTTTAAACCGATAACCACGCCGACCAGAATAGAGGTATGCAGTGAAAAGAAGTGAAGAGTTTCATCCCGTCAGCTCATCGCAAATTGTCCTGAAAGAATTGATGGTTCCATCATATGAGAATTTTGGTGGCAAAGTTCACGGCGGGATTGTGCTGTCCTTGATGGACAAAATTGCCTATGCGTGCGCTGCATCGCACTCAAAATGCTACTGCGTTACCGCGTCAGTGGATAAAGTGGATTTTCTCAATCCAGTAGAGGTCGGTGAAATTCTCACGCTGTCCTCGTCCGTGAACTATACCGGAAAATCTTCAATGGAGATCGGTATCCGGGTTGTCTCTGAGAACTTCAAAACCGGAGCGATACGGCACACGAATACCTCTTACTTCACGATGGTTGCCCTGAATCCGGACACGAAAACCCCGGAGGCTATTCCCGGATTGCTGTTGGAGAGCGATGAGCAGATCAGGCGATTTCTGGAAGGTAGACTGCGGCGCAAGGTCCGGAAGCTGCAGCGGAATGAGCTGAACCAGGCCAGAAGCGAAATCAGTTATGATATCGATGAAATCTCGCTGGCGGGGGAGAACTGCAAGGTTGCGGTGCAGTAACCGCACAAGTAGTAACCGCAACAAAACGTTCCGGGGAAATCAGAAACAGAAAAGGCCAGCAAAAGCTGGCCTTTTCTTTATATGGTAGCGGGGGCTGGATTCGAACCAACGACCTTCGGGTTATGAGCCCGACGAGCTACCAGACTGCTCCACCCCGCATCAAACTGGTTGTTAACCGGTCTGTGCCGATCAACGAGGCGCGTATGATAAAGACATTACGGCCACTTGCCAACCTGTTTTTATAACTTAATGAATAAAGAATTGTTACACAATAACCCGCGACTCAAGTGGCTGAATAGATTAACGTTCTCTGGAATATGTCAATAATTGCAAACGATAGGGATGTTTCTGTGAGCCAGCTTTTGCAAGCCAGTGACGACACGGAAATCGAGATCAGGTCTCTCGATTCCATGGGCGCACTCAGAATGGAAGTAGATGAAGGTTTTGAGCTTGCTCTGCAGGAGATGCAAGACCTGGAGTCACAGCTGGAAAACCTTGGTGGCGACAACCTGCTCGCCCTTTGCAAAGACAACGTAGTCAATACCGTGGTCGGGCAGTTCGGGCTCGCGAGCCTGTTGATTGACTCCCGCGATGGTGGCGCTGTTACGACCACTCATAATTTCGAACAGGGCATCACGGCGAATGCCGGGGATGCCGAAAAATACCAAGGAATGGAGCACTCACGATCCATGTCCGGTGGTGAGTGGCAGGACCTGCGAAGGCAAAAGGGATACGACCGGGATTTTCCCCGGCGCCGTAAAGAGGGATTCCAGAAAAACGAAATCCTTCGCGATGAATACACCGGTCGCGAGCTGCCAAAGGATGGCCGTACCCATCTTGATCATGTTGTCTCTGCGAGAGAGATCGATACAGATGCCGGAATGAACCTTCATCTCTCGGCTGACGAACGGGTCAGGCTCGCACTGAACGACGACAATCTCGCATTCACGTCCGAATCGATCAATGCCTCTAAAAACGATCACAAAATGGAAGACTGGCTGGACAAGACCAACCGCCAGGGTGAAGCCAATCATGAGCGTTACGGCATCGACCGGGACAAAGCCGAAAAGCGCGACCAACGAGCGCGTAAGACCATCAACAAGGAAGTAAACACAGCTGCGCTGAAGAGATATACCGGGGAATTGATGGCTACGGGGGCCAAAGACGCCGCCAATATGGCTTATTACACGGCGCTGGGCGTGATCATGAAAGAGTTGGCCGAAGGCTCGGTAAAGGCCGTTAAAAAAGCATTTTCGGCACGGCACCAGGGGTTCAGGGAAATACTGAATATCTTCAAGGCGGAAATGCACGAGGTGGTTGGCCGCCTGAAAAAACGCTGGAAAGAGATTGCCGCCGGCTCTATTGAGGCGGGCATTACTGCCTTTCTTTCCAATATTGTGGTGTTCCTGATCAATATGTTTGCCACCACTCTCAAAAAAGTGGTGAAGATGATCCGGGCGGGTTTTGTGTCTCTGGTGCAGGCTTTGAAGCTTCTCGCCAGTCCGCCTCCGGGCATGTCCAGGGGCGATGCCGGCTTTGAAGCCCTGAAAATCCTCACAGCCGGGGTGATTGGCGCGCTGTCATTGGGTCTGAGTGCTTCCATAGAAAAACTGCTGCAAGCGATTCCGGGTCTCCAGCCGCTAATGATGTTTCCGGTGGTTTCAGGCGACGGAGAGCCGACGACGGTCAGCGATATTCTGGCGGTGACGCTCTCAGGTATTGTTGGTGGCTTGCTTTCGACCATTGCCATCTATCTGCTGGACCAGCTTCGCAATGGCGCGCTCGCGAACAAGCTGGACATTCAGTTGATCAGTCAGAGTGGGCTGCTGGTGGAATATTCCAGTGCCCGCAGCTGGCTGACTCTGCACGATGCTTACGGACAGTTTGAAAGTGATGCCCGGGAGCTGCGGCATGAATCTCAGCAGGCCCGGAGCTCAATAGATCAGGGCGCACAGCAAATCCAGAATGCTCGTCATAAACGCAACAGCGCAATGGAAAAACTCAGGCAGCGGAGACAACAACATTGAAGAATGAAAAAGCACTGGCCCTGATTGATACAGCGGATCTGGGCAAGTTGAAATCCAGAGAGATCCGGTCGCTGGCAGAACAAGCGGCACGAGAGATCCTGCTGAAAATCAAGGCAGCCGCCGACCGCATTGAAACCGCGAAGTCGGACGCCGAAGGTGCCAGGAACATGAAAACCGGCTGGTTTGGTAAAACCTCCAAAAAGGCAGATGCCACATCCAGAGCGCTGGTGCGTACTAACGAAGCTGTGGCTGATATGAATGGCCTTATTCAGGAATCCATTCGTTTCACTCAACTGAACAGCCAGTTGTCCAAAGCCATGCATCTGGCGATGTCCAGAATGGTGGTTGATGGCTTCGAGAACCATAAGGGAGAGTTGGTTAATCTGAACGAGTCTGGCGAGGAGTTTGCTCAGATTCTGGTGGAAGAAGCTGAAAGCTTCAGCGAGAAACAGTTTGAAATCGAACGCCTGCAGGCAAAGCAGGCCGAGGAGCTTCACAGTGTGGCGTCTGAAAGTGAGCGTCTGGCGCTGGAGCTGGGGCAGGACATTGAGCGTCTGAAGCAACAAAGCGAGGACCATACGCAGCGGTTGAAGCAGATGATCACCCGCAAGTCAGAAGCCATTCTGAGCCGGAGCGACGCCAACGATGAATTGCATCAGGAACTGATTGAAGGGCTCCAGGAGTCAACGCGGTCTATCCGGCAATCCAGTGACGAGCAGGATCGTATTCACTCGGCCCAGATTGCAGCACTGCAGCAGCTTCTCGAGCAGCAGCACGAGAAGCTGGCGGCGCTGGAAGAAGCGCAACCCCGCCACGCGCCCAGGCCCATGGCCTGGTCAGCCATTGCTCTGGCCGTCTGCGCACTGCTGGTGTCGGGCTACGCTGTTTTCCAGTAAGTCAGAGCCAGGTCTTAGTGCTGGATGTTAACCACTTCGCCGTCTTCAAATTCCACCACCATGGTGTCAAAGCGTGACTGCCAGAAACGCCAGCTGTCGTCCTCAAGCGATGGTGTTTTGTGGGCGGGCGGATAACCGCGGGCAATCAGGACGGCGTCTTTAGACATGCCCGTGACGACCTTGCCGCTCTCAATGGCATCGCGCTCAAGCTCGTTGAAGCCGCTGAGGCTTACCCGGGAATTGCCAAAATAACGGTCGTAGATTTCATCAATGGTTTTACCGGTGTAATTGGCCTTGTTCACCAGGGTGACTTCCCAGCCGGTGTCTACTACCCGGAAAACAATGGTATCGGCGCTGGTATCCAGAACTTCTACTTCGGAGTTCACTGGAATAAAGGTATCAACCGCATAGTTGGTGGTTTCCGACTTGCCATTGTACGACCACATATTGAGCTGTGTGACTGCGGTCTGGCCTTCGGTGTGCTGGATCGGGCTGGGGCCGGCGCAACCGGCCAGGATGGCCACGGCGAACAGTGCGAGAATGGTATGAGTGAGTTTCATGAAATGTCGTCTCCTTTTCTGTTTAGCTCCAAGTAAAGAATAGACTACATGAATGTGTATGGCAGGAGCATCACACCATCGGATTGGCTATGGGTAGCTTGAGAGTGAAGGTGGCGCCTTCATCCGGGCGGGAATCGACGGTGATTTCGCCCTGATGCTTTTCGATGACTGTTCTTACGAAAGACAGGCCCAGCCCCGTTCCGAAAGTGCCGGCCAGCTCACTGTGCTTGGGCCGATGGTAACGGTCGAACAGGCAGGGCAGTTCGCCAGGATCAATGCCCATGCCCTCGTCTGCGACGGCCAGGCAGGCCAGATGGCCGGCACGATAGACATCAATATTGATCGATGAATTCTCGGGGCTGTATTGCACGGCGTTGGTCAGCAGGTTTATGACCGCCCGCTCAAGCAATTCCGCGTTGCCGTTGAGCCACAGATCTTCAGTGCCGTGCAACTGCAGCAGAATGTTCTTTTCCAGCGCCTGCTCGCACACACTGTCGCGGGCATTCTCCACAATGGCCAGGAGTTCGCACTCGTAAAAGCGGGTTTCAGTAAGCTGCTCGGCCCGGGCCAGCTGCACAAACTCTTCAGCCAGGTGGTAGCTGCGCCGGGCCAGGCGGCCGAGCTGTTCAATCTGGTGTGCATCGATATGGTCAGGATCCCGCTTGAGCTGTTCAATCAGCGCCAGTTGTGAGACCAGAGGCGAGCGTACATCGTGAGAGATGAAGTCGATGGCTTCGCGGTGCTGGCGTTGCTGTTCTCTCAGCTCGGTGATGTCCGAGATGTTGGCGATGATGCCGGGCTGGTTGTTGTCGGGCAGGATAAAAGGCGCAAAGTGAATCAACAGATCCTTGCCGTGAACGGTCAGATCAACGGTCCGGCTTTCCTGCTGGGTCAGTGTGTCAGAGACGGTTTCGTGCCAGGGTGGTAAATCTCTGGGGTCGTGGCCCTGCAGCAGGGTGGCAAGAGGCATGCCGCTCAGGCTGGGCGAGGGTTCGCGAAACCAACGCTCAATGTGGCGGTTGGCAAACAGAATGACCCCCAACTGATCGGTGACGATAATGCCGTCTGGCATGTGCTCGAAGCTGTGGCGGATAAACGATTGAACCCGGGTCAGGCGTTCCGTGGCGAGACGGATATTCTCGACTCTCGCCGAGAGATTTTTCCGGCTCTTTGTAGCAAGTGCCGGACGGGTATCCCGTTCCAGTTCCAGGTGCTGGAGATAGCGTTGGATGACTTCCCGGCTCAGATCGTTGCGCAGCGACAGGCCAATAAGATATTCGGTGTCACCACGAATCAGGCGAATCCAGCTTTGTTGTTGCCGGTGCAGCCATTGGTCGGGGGGCAGCGGTGAAGGTGCATCGCCGGGAAGCATGCCATGCTGCTGCAGTGGTTCGCCATTTTCCGCAAGCAGCCATCCCTCTGGCTGGAACAGCGCCTGAAAATGGCGCAACAGCTGAGCCGGATGGCGTACGCCCGGTTCCCGGATGGACAGGGCGGGGGCCCGGGCGATGTCGTCAAGCTGTCGTTTCAGAAAGCGATTGGTGATGGCCAGTCGAAGACCGAAGGCAGCCGGGATGACGAGCAGAAGCAGAATAAGTGTCCAGAACTGAGCCATAAGCTTATTCGAGATAGAGCTCTCTGCCCGGACCCCATCGGCTGGCAAGAGGGCCGTCGGACAGTGCTTTTACACGCACATAGTATCGTCTTCCCGGAATCAGACGCAAAGCCGCGGTGGTGTCGTCGATGTCTGCTTCTTTAATGATATTCCGGAACCCGGGTTCCTCTGCGAGTTGCAGGCGATAGCCGGTGGCGGTATCGACTTTTTCCCAGTAAATCCGCACTTGGTTGTCCGTGTAATTGATACTGATAATCCTGACCGGCGGCAGGGTGCCGTTAATCACCAGCTTGCGGGAATCAGAGGTCGCCACTGAATTACCTCCGGCTTCGCTGACAACACGCCAGTGATATTGCCCCGGACTGAGGGACCGTGAAGGCTGTGCGCGACTTTCCGGAGCCCAGTCGCTGGTGGCAACGAGTTCCTCGAAACTGTCGGTTTCGGCAATTTCTACCCGGGCGACTTCATTGCTGCCATTCAACTGCCAGCGGAACTCCGGCTTGTCATCATCTACGCTGTCGCCGTCTGCCGGGGCCACAAGCCCGGGTTTACGGGCCTGCACCTTTACATCCACCGTCGTGGTGTCGGGCATTCCGGCTATACCCTGTGAATTCAGAGCGGCGAGATGAATCTCGTAGCGGCCGTTGTTCAGGTCAGAAAGCGCGAAGTCCTTGTCGGAGACTTCACGACTACGTACCCAGTTGCCTGTGTCTTCCTCAAAAATATCCAGACGGTAGCGAGCGGGCCATTGGTATTGCCAGCTCAGTTCCGCCGGCAGGCTGGTAAGAACGTCCGGGACAGGACCTATGGTGGGTGCGGGTGGCAACTGGCCAATGCGCAGGCCTTCGCTGTTGTCAGTAGACAGGGTTGCACCATAGCCGGCCGGGATCTCCCGGGTTTTTCCCGGGGGGCCGAAGTCCACGACACCTTCGGTTACCTGAACGCTGCTGCCATTGTCTCTGGCCTGCATCGCAAAAACAGTCCCTCGAACAGCTGCAACCGCAGAGGGGGTTTCAATCTCGAAGCGACCGCCTTCACCGGATACCGGCTTCACGCGGGTGTGCAGTGAGCCTTTCTGCAGCCGCAGTCGGGTGTCTGCGGCATTGGAATTGCTGTGTCGGGACAACCGGTTGAACATCAGGCGGCTGTCGGGCGACAGCCTCAGTTCTGATCCATCGGCCAACCTGATGGTGGCGGAACCTGAACCGGACAGTACCTCATCCCCGACCCGGATGAGGGCGTTTTCGGTCAGTGGCAGCTTGCGCCCGGTGGCGCCGGAAATATGAGACACATTGCCAGACACAGAGCGTGCCCTGGCTGGTTCCGGTTGCCGGTCAGCCGTTGTCAGGGAGGCGCTCGCGGGCCTGCTGAAACTGGTGTTGGCGGCAGCGCTGACCGACAGTGCCGAACCGTTGGTGATAGACAGCCCGGCGGAGGTCATTGTTGGCAGCAATGTCAGCAACAACAGCCACAGCGTGAGGCCGTGTGATTTCGAAAAACTATGCATTGGCGGTATTGTCGGTCATGAATTCCATGGTGTCCGGAGGTTTGATGGCTTCCAGGCGGTATCCCCGCTGATAAATGGTTTTGATCCGGAAGCCATTTTCCGGATTCAGTCCCAGGCGACGGCGAAGCCGGCTCATATGGGTGTCCACCGTGCGGGTGTTAAGGTCCCGGGTCATCCCCCATACCCTTTCCAGCAGCATTTCGCGGGTCAACAGCCGGCCCTGGTTCTGGAACAGGAACAGGGTCAGGTCAAAATCCTTGTCGGTCAGGTTCAGTGGCTCTTTGTGCAAGTGAATACTGCGCTGGTGGGTGTTTACCTCGAAGGGGCCATACATCAGCACTGTCTTTTCACTTTCCGGGTTACTGCGACGGGCTAGGGCATTGATCCGAGCCACAAGCTCTGCCGCACGGGCAGGCTTGGCAAGGTAGTCATCAGCGCCTGCGTCCAGCGCCTGAACAATGTCTTCCTCAGTGTCGCGCTGGGTCAGGAAGATGGCTGGCATGGGCCAGTTCAGTTGTTCCCGCACGTGCTTCAGTACGTCAATGCCGGACATGTCGGGTATTTGCCAGTCCAGGATCATCAGGTCGTAACTGCGATGAAGAATCGCGCCCAGAAAGGCCTGGCCACTGGGAAAGCTGTCGCAAACATGTCCGCGGTCAGACAGGATCGACTGGATGTTTTGCGCCTGTTCTTGTTCGTCTTCCAGCAGAGCGATGCGCATTAATCCTGGCCCTCGTTAGATTTTGCCCGGTTCGGTCAAGCACACGCAGAGTTGTAACACACTTACGCGCGACACTAACGGATTATTCCAGAAATCGGACCTGTGTTCAGTATCGATATGTAGAATTACACAGGTCTTCCGTTGTCGTCGTCCAGTGTTTGTCGGCAGCCCGGGAAATTACTGCAGCCCCAGAACCAGCCTTTCTTGCCCTTTCGTCTTACCAGGGGCGAAAAGCAGTGTGGGCAGGGAATGGGCTTCTGGCTGGTCCCGTCTTCAGGCGCGCTGTCTTCCAGTGGGCGCGTGCCTTTGCACTGGGGGTAGCGGGTGCAGGCGAAAAAAGCGCCGAATTTTCCGTCGCGCTGAACCATCGGGGCCCGGCATTTCGGGCAGTGAACGCCTTTCTCGCCCGATTCCGGCCCGGCGTCGTTGGCAGCCGGGCGACGGTTGATGAAACCGGTAATTTCTTCCTGCAGGTTGGCAATAAACTGGCGTGGATCGGCTTCGCCACGGCGGATGGATTCCAGGGTGGCTTCCCATACGGCGGTGCGGTCCGGCGTGCGTATGGAGTCGGGCAGAGCTCCGATCAGTGCCTTGCCTTTATCGGTGGCCCGGATAAAGCGCTTTTCCCGGAACAGATAATCGCGCTTGAACAGGGTGTCGAGAATGGCGGCGCGGGTGGCTTCGGTACCCAGGCCGTCGGTGTCCCGCAGGGTTTTGCGCAGTTCGGCGTCGGCCACAAACCGGGCGATGTTGGTCATGGCCGAGAGCAGGGTGGCATCGGTGAAATGTTGTGGCGGCTGCGTCTTGCGCTCTTTTACTTCCGCGTTGTCACAGATGACCGGTTCGTTTTTGTCCAGTTTTGGCAGCGGCGGTTTCTGTTGCTCGCTGCTGTCTTCTTTGCGTCGTATTTCCAGGGCTTTCCAGCCCGCCTGGACGACCGCGGTTTCGCTGGCGCGAAAGCGGTGTTCCTGAACGTTGACCGTCAGCCGGCCTTCCCGGTGAATCGCATTCTCAGCGAACTGCATCAGGTAATAACGGCTGATAAGACCGTAGATTTTGGCTTCCGCTGCGGTCAGTTTGCCGTTGGGCGTTGGCCGGCTGGTGGGAATGATGGCGTGGTGGGCGTCCACCTTTTTGTCGTTCCAGGCAGCTGAACGCCGGGCGGTATCCAGTTGTTCAGTGAGTGGCTCCAGGTCGGGAGCAACCCGGCTGACGGCTCGCATCACCTGGCCGGCCTGACCGAAGTGTTCTTCGGGCAGGTAGCGGCTGTCAGACCTTGGGTAGGTGATCAGCTGGTGTCGCTCGTAGAGGTTCTGGGCGGTGTCGAGTACCTCTTTGGCCCCCATGCGGTACAGTCGCCCGGCTTCGATCTGCAGGGCAGAGAGTGAAAACGGCAGGGGTGGCGGCTCGGGGCGGTCCCGGAACCGGGATTCGCTAATGGTCCCTGGTCGGCCCTGCACTTCCCGGATGATTTGTTCGGCGATTTCCCGGCTCAGTAAGCGGCTTTCTTCGTCCAGATGGTCCTGGAATTGCTCATCTGGCAGCCAGCGGGCGGTGAAGGGCCGTGGGTCGGCATCGTCTTCCCGGGCGTGGAACTGGCCTTCAATGCGATACCAGGGCTTGGGCTCGAAGTTTTCGATGGTGTTGTCGCGGTCGACCACCAGGCCCAGGACCGGGGTTTGCACCCGGCCGACGGAATAAACGCCTTGTTCACCCTGTTGTTGGTAGCTCAGGGTATAGAATCGGGTCAGGTTGATGCCGTACAGCCAGTCTGCCCGTTGGCGGGCCAGGGCAGAGTGGGAGAGGCTGCGAAATTCCTGGTTGTCGCGGGGGCTGCGGATGGCCTTGGCGACGGCGTTGGGGGTCAGGTCGTTGATCAGTACCCGTTGCACCGGGACCTTGGTGCCGACAAATCGCAGGACTTCGTCTACCAGTAGTTGGCCTTCGCGGTCGGGGTCGCCGGCGTGGGTGATGGTGTCGGCCTGGCGGATCAGCGATTCGAGTATTTTCAGTTGTTGTTTGACGCTGTCTTTGGGGGCCAGTTGCCACTTTTCCGGGAACATGGGCAGGTGTTCCAGGCGCCATTTCTGCCAGGCAGGGTTGTAGCGGGCGGGTTCAGCCGGTTCGAGCAGGTGGCCGATGCACCAACTGACGGTAGCAGCGTCCTGGCCTTTGCCGCAGCGGATGTAGCCCTGGCCTTTCTGGTAAGGTCCGGGAAGGGTTGCGGCGATGGCTCTTGCCAGGCTGGGTTTTTCGGCGATGTACAGGTGCATGGCTGGGACGGATGCTTGCTGAATGGTCTGGGAATGTGGCGTTTTGGTGGTTTTCTGTCAAGGGCTTCTGGTGGTGCTTTCTTTCTGTAGTAGACTGGCCTGTGGTTGGGGGGAGGCGGATATGCAGATGGTCTTCCCAAAAGACGCCGTGAACCCATCCATGGCAACAGATACTTTTGGGAAGACCATCTGCACATCCGCTTGATACTCTGTGCCATTCGCCGCAAAAAGCACTATCTGTGGAGTAGAGTCGATGAAAGTTCAACAGGCTATCGAAACAAAACTCGCCGATGCGTTTGACGCGTCGGTGCTGTCGGTGGAGAACGAGAGTCATATGCACTCCGTGCCGCCCAATTCAGAGACGCACTTCAAGGTAACGCTGGTGTCGCCGGCGTTTGAGGGGCAGATGAAGGTTCGGCGGCATCAGGCGATTTACAAGGTGCTGGCGGATGAGTTGGCCGGGCCGGTGCATGCGTTGGCGTTGCATTTGTATACGCCCGATGAGTGGCGTGAGAGTGGTCAGGCGTCGCCGGATTCGCCCGGTTGCATGGGCGGTTCGAAAGGGGATGAGGCTATGGCTGCGAAACTGAAGCAGGGAGATGATGTATGAGTCAGTTTTTTCAGATTCACCCGGAAACGCCGCAGAAGCGGTTGATCAAACAGGCGTGCGATATTCTGCGTAAGGGTGGGGTGATTGTGTATCCCACGGATTCGGGGTATGCCATTGGTTGTCACCTGGGTGACAAGCAGGCAGCGGATCGGATCAAGCGGATTCGAAAGCTGGATGACAAGCACAACTTTACGTTGGTGTGTCGGGATCTTTCCGATATTGGCACCTATGCGAAGGTCGACAATACTCAGTACCGGCTGCTGAAGACGTTTACGCCGGGGCCGTATACGTTCATTCTGGATGCCACCAGTGAGGTGCCGCGCCGTTTACAGCACCCGAAGCGCCGTTCTATTGGCGTTCGTGTGCCGGATAACGAGATTGTCCGGGAGTTGTTGGGTGAGCTGGGCGAGCCGATTATGAGCAGTACGTTGATTCTGCCCGGCGAAACCGATCCGATGACCGATCCCGAGGACATCCGGGATGCGCTGGAGCATGAGCTGGATCTGATTATTGATGGCGGCAACTGCGGTTTGGAAGCGACTACGGTAGTTAACTTTACCGGCGAAGTGCCGGAGGTTACCCGGGTAGGCAAGGGCGATCCTGAGCCATTCCGGCTGTGACGCCTGAGCTCTGATTAAATGCCCGGGCTTCAGGCCCGGGTGTTCAGTGTGAAGGCGTAGCGTTGCCGGTTGGCGGCTTCGAGCTGTTGCTGGCTGGCGCTGCGTTTGAGGTTGTCGTAGCGGGTTACGAGGTCTTGCAGCCCGTTGAACTGCTGGTTTTCGCTGACCATGGAGTCCAGCAGTGGATTGCTGACACCGTAGGCCTGGTTCAGTTTGAGGGCATTATCCATGAAGTCCAGGGTCGGTTCGGTGGTGCTCAGGCGGCCGAAGGCCTCCTGAAAGCCCCGGTTGTTGTTGAGATCCTGGGCAATCTTGCCTTTCAGGTTGTCCGGCATTGAGCCATCAACCTGGGTCTTGCCGTTTTCCCCTTTGCTGACATTGACTGTGGTTGCCGGGTGCAGGTTGTACTCGGCAAGCTTGTGCCGCAGCGTTTCTCGTACGAAAGACAGGTCCTGGGCGACGGTTTGTTTGTATTCACCGAGGGCCAGTGAGCGGGTTTTCAGGTTGGCAAGGCTGTCGGCGTCACGTCCGGAGGGTGTAAAGCGGTCGTCTCCCGGGCTGCCGGCGGGCTCCGGTGCTTTATCGGCGGCTTTGGTTTGTGGTTCCGCGCTCGTTGCCTGGGCCGGTTGACGGTGGTCCATGGCTTGCTGAAAGCGGGAGCTTGCCTGTATGAGCGATGCCAGCAAAGACATGGTGCGTTTCCTCCTTCTTCGGCGGTAAAGAGTTGCCGAAAAATTGTCGATTAGGGCTTCTGATTGGTTAATGCAGATTTCGGGCCAGTTTTCTGGAAGAAGGAGGGCGTGAATTCCGTAACCGTTTGACGGTTCCTGAAACGTGTATATGATCTGTGTCATATAAAAAATTCTGTCTGGCTATAAAGTTATCGGCCGATCAGCCGTCAAGATTGACAGATCATAACCATTGCTCAGCAATCACCGGGGCGTCATGAAAAAACAATATTCAATCCGCTTTCTGCTTCTGGCCGCACTGGCCGCCGCGTTCACTATCATTCTTGTGTTCACGGTGGCCTACAGCGCCTGGTCGCAGCGTGCGCATCTTGAGGAATACAGCCACAAGTATGTGGACGGGCTGGCCAAATCCTATTTCGATGGTCTGAACACCATGATGGTGACGGGTACCATCGGCAACAAGGACGTGCTGCGCGACAAAACCATGGCGCCTGACGAAGTGCTGGATGTGCGGGTGCTTCGTAGCGACCAGCTCATCGAGATGTTCGGGACGGCCAATGCCGATGAGCAAAACCTGCAAGCCATTGATGAGAAAGCACTGAGTGGCGAGCGCATCGAGCATTATTCGAAAAATGAGGCCGGTCGGGTTTACACCCTGATTGAGCCCATGCGCGCCAGTGAAAACTATCAGGGCGTGAATTGTCTTGGCTGCCACCAGGCGGAAGAGGGCGATGTGCTCGGCGCTGTGCGGGTGGATTACTCGCTGGCCAAGAGCGATGCCCGGCTGGAAAAACAGCTGATGTTCAGTGGTGGCGTGCAGATTCTTATCTTTGTGGTCATTTTTGTCCTGGTTACTTTTGTACTGGGGCGGCTGGTGTTTTCCCGCTTGCAAAAGCTGCACGATCGCATGGATCAGATCTCCACCAATTCTGACCTGACCATTGAGCTGGATGTTACCCGTAACGACGAAATCGGTTCGGTTTCCCGGGCCTTCAATCGCATGGTGGCGAATATTCGCAAGAGTATGCTGACGGTCGTTGATAACGCTGCCCGGGTTGAGCAGGCGGCCAGAACGATTGCCGGTAAGGCAGAAACCACCGAGCGTGAAGTGCTGGCCCAGAAAGACAACACCGACCAGGTGGCCAGTGCGACGACCGAGATGGCTGCCTCGGCGGTGCAGGTGAGAGAAAACGCGGTTAACACGGCGCGTAAATCTGCCGACACTACCAAAGCGGCTCAGGATGGCGAGCAGCTGGCACGTACGGCGGTGCAGGGTATTGAATCACTGAATACCGAAGTTCAGGCCGGTGCCCAGCGGATCGAGCAACTTGATCAGCGCACTACAGAAATGGCGGATCGGCTGGAGATGATTTCCGATATCGCTGACCAGACCAACCTGTTGGCTCTGAACGCCGCCATTGAGGCAGCCAGGGCCGGTGAGCAGGGCCGCGGCTTCTCCGTGGTGGCTGACGAGGTGCGGGCATTGGCATCTCGTACCCAGGATTCCACTGAGGAAATCCGCAAGACTATCGACGGTCTGAAGAAGGAAGTTGTGGACTGTGTAGGCACCATGCGCCATGCCTCGGAGATGGCCCAGGACCAGGTGGATGCCATCCTGAAGGTCGAGCACGAGCTGCAGACCATTGCTGCGGCGGTGCGCGAGATTACCGGCCTCAATGAGGAAATGGAAAACGCGGCCAACGAGCAGAGCGATGTGTCTGAATCCATCAACCAGAATGTGATCGAGATCAGCCGCTCTGCCGAACAGACCTCCACCGACGCCCAGGAAACTGCAAGGGTTGCCGGGGATCTTCTGGCCATGGCGGAAACACTGCACAAGACCATTGAACAGTTCCGGCTGTCCCGGGACTGATTCCAGTGCGCAGGGAGGCGCAGTAACTCCTACCTATCGCCCGGAGAGCTTCCGGGCGGTTTACAAACACCCGGTTGCTGACGGAAGATCTCGTTTTCATGTTTCTGGTTTGGACATTCCGGGCCATCGGCAAATTCATGGAACAGGAGATGATTCTGGATGAGTGATTCGCAGGCCAGTCCGGGTGCTTTCAATTTTGGTATTCGCCGGCTGGTATTGGTGGACTCCGCCGGGTTTTGTTATGTGGAAATACCGGTCGACAATCACGGGTTGATTCTTGGCCCGGGTAACCTGGGTAAATCCAGCCTTCTTAATTCCTTACGCCTGTTCCTGTTACCGGAAAACAATTTCCGCAACAGCCGCAAGAAGTTCGCCTTTCGCAACGCCAGCGCCGGCAGCTTCTACACCAATGAAGAAAGCTACCAGCATTACTTCCCCAGCCAGTTCAGCTTCCTGATTATGGAGGCGGAAAACCCCGCCGGGGTGCACTGCCAGATTCTCTACCGCGATAACAGCAGTCAGCTCAGTTATGGGCGCATCTTTGCACCCGTGAGTTACGACCAGCTACGCCCGATGTTCTGGCGTGGCGACGATGCCGACGGCATTGGTCAGGCCGTGCCGGAGCTGTCTTTCAAAAGAGTGTCGGAAGCGCTGAAGAAGCTTTCGAAAGAAACCCGGTTTGTCAGTGATACCTCCAAACTCAGGGCCCTGCTTTATAGCAGTGAACTGATGAACGCTGATGCCGTGCGTTATTCCGTTTTGCCCCTGGGTGAATCGGACGAACGGCGGGTGCAGTCCCTGCGCACGTTGATTCTGCTGCTGTTCGAGATGAAGTCCGATGATCAGGCCATGGCCAATGCCGTGGCGAGTATTGTTGAAGCTGACAAGAAATTCGCTGATGATGCCTTTGATTTCAATATTGATGAGTTTCTTGATCGCCACGAGGAACTCAAGCAGCGGCAGACCCGGCTCAATCGAATTGAGAAGGAACGGCCGAGGTTTGAGCGGCTGAACCGTGACTACCAGAATTACCAGGCGTTGCTTCGCAGCCAGCATGAATTCGCGGCTTTTCGCGACGGCCTTGCCAATGGGTTGAAGGACATTGGCTCCCAGCGACAGGCGGTGGTTGAGCGGTATCGTGAGCACAACGAGGCGCTTAAACACGTGGCGCAAACGCTGAAAAAGCTCGAGCAGGAAGCCAGTAGCCTGAAGGGTGAGATCAAATCGGCGGATCGCAACCTGAAACGCGCCGAGCAGGACCACAAAGATGGTGAACTGCTGGCCTCCCAGTATGGCGACATGAGCCTGCAGGAGATTGATGAGATTCTGCGGGAGGAGCTGGAGCGCAAGCAGGGCCATCTGGCGGCGTTGAAAAGTGCGGCTCAGGCAGAAATTCGCCTGGAGCAGATTGAAAAGAACCGCAACAACCTGCAGCGCCAGCTGACCGCTCTGGGTGAGCGGGAAAACCGTCAGCAGTGGCAACTGGCCAATCAGTTGGACGAATCTGTGGCGGCGCCCCTGAGGGCGGTGGATCAACGCCTGATGCTGGCCAGCCCGGGCCAGCCACTGGATGCCAAAACCAGGGAAGCGATTACCGCCTTTTCGCAACTGTTTACCGGTAATGACCGGGGCTACGACTGGTTCGATACCGAATATCCGGCCCAGCCCGCTCGCCAGGAAGACTACGCCGGTCAGCGACAACGTTTGCAGGGCGAGCTTAATGCGTTGGACAGGGAACGGTCAGAACTGGCCGACAACGCTGGCCAGCAACAGGACCGGCCGCAACTGATCGAGCGCACGGAAAAAGAAATCCGGGGTGCCCGCAAAGACCTGGAGGCGCTTGAGCGCTTTCCCGGCGCGGCAACCCGGCTACGGGATGCCAGTGCCGAAAAAGAAGCCGCCGAAGAAGCCCTGACGAAAGTGGAAGAACAGGCCCGGCTGGAGCAGTCGCGGCTGGATGCGGTGCAGGAAAAAGCCTCCCGGGCAAAAGCCGATAAAGATCGCGTTGAAGAGCGTGAGCGGGAGCTGGCGCAACTGAGCCGCAGCGTGGGTACCGCCGAGCACCGGTTTCAGCATCTGAAAACGGCCCGGTGTGATGAGCCTCTGCCGGTCGACCGGCTCTCTGTGGCGGCATTCGATGAGCTTCAGAACAAGCTGGACGAACTGGAAACTCTGCGCCGCAGTATTCTCAACAATCTGAATCAGTTTGTATTCCAGGGTTTGCTTGAAGACAGCGAAGGTGAACTGCAAAAAGACAGCCCGGCTGTGTCCGCCATAAGGGACGCTTTTAAAAGACTTTCGGACCTGTTTGCCGGGCTTGCCGAGGAGTGGCAGGTGCATCAGGAACAGGTGGAGATTCACAATGAAACGGTGGCCAGTTACCGGCAGGCCCTGAAATCCAACCACGAACACATTGCCCGCTTTGAAGCGCAGCTTAACCGGGAGCTTGATGGGGTGCGGATCAACGATCTGGTGGAGATCCGCGTGGATATCCATACCGACCCGAAGTTCCGGAACCTGGTGGAGGAAGCCAATAACATCGACCCCTATGGCAACCAGTTGCAGTCTGATGCCTTCTACGACCGGTTGCGGGTGTTCGTTGCCGACTTCTTTGGTGATCAGGCCGGCAGCAAGCACCTGACGATGGATCGGGTGATTACCGGCATTTCCTATCGCACCCGCAAGGAAAACGCCACCACGCTGGACCGCAAGGGGCAGTCCACCTCCACCACCGCCCTGATCAATCTGGAGTTGGTGTATCGCCTGCTCAGGCGTGTGCTTTACCCGGGCGTAAATCTGTCGTTCCCGCTGGTGCTGGACGAACTGGCCAGTGTCGATGTCAGCCAGATGCCGTCTTTGCTGGAACGATTGAGCGAGCAGGGCTTCAATTTGTTCTCTGCGGCCACTCACAGTGCCAGTACCGAAATGATCTACCTGGTAGGTCGGCATCTGGAAGTCGGCCAGATGCGCACCGCGCTCCCATACAGCCCCGGCCGGACCCTGGTTTTCTGGGGCGGCGCTGAAGGTTTTACCGGTGGCGAGCCGGTCAGTCACTGGGCCGATCATACTCAGAACAGCCTGCTGGAGGCGGCGGATGAGTAAGCGCTTCAGCACGCTGGATACGGCGCGCCTGCTGTTCGAGCATCCGAAAATCCTGTTCCGGCTGATCGAGCGCATGGACCGCAGCGAGGCCCGTTACGTGCGCGAAGGCGATCTGGTGGCGGAAGTCATGGATTACTCCCGCACTCTGGGCAGGGCAGACAAGGATCGGGTGCGGCTGGCCCTGAATACCGACAACCTGTTCCGCACAGGCCTGGTGATCGACATCATCAAAGCCGAGGGTGAGCGCCGGCTGGTGTTTCAGGATGCCCTGATCAACCTGATGCGGGCCTGCAACGCCTCGCTGTATCAGGAACTTACCGATGCCCGATTGCGTGGCCACCTGGTGACCCTGAGAGATGTGCGTGACAGGCTGGAATTCAGCAGCTTCAGTGAGGCCGATCCGGACTTTACCGAATTGCGGGACGACCTGAACGAGCGCGTCAGCCAGTTGATCGGCCTGCTGCGCCAGAATGTGATTCGCATGCAGTCCATCAGTGGCCAGTTGGCGGACATGTCCGGTGATGCCAGCCGGGCACCGGAAAAATACCTGCAGTTCCGCCAGACCCTGTTCGAACAGATCGTTACTCTTTACGAGCGACACATCAAACCGACGCTGGTGTTTCTGAACCCGGATACCCGCCTGCCGGATGGCAGCAACCTGTTTGAAACGCTGGAAGCGATGGTGCGTCTGCTGGAAAACAACGGCGACCACGATCTGGCCGACCAGTTGTTTCGTTCGTCACTCAGCCTGAATGCCCTGTATAAACCCATTCAGGCCGTGGCCCGTGAAGTGGAGCACTTTCTGCGCAAGACCCGCCAGGGCATGGTGCAATACAACGCCATGGAACACTTCTATAGCAAGCTCCGCGCATTGAAAGACGAAACGGAAACTCTGAGCCTGCGCCGGAAATGGCTGGAAGGTGGCGAGTTTGCCCGCAGTACCGGCTTCCTGGTGGGCCTGCGGGCCCGGCAACGGCCCAAGCATTATGCTTTCGGGCAATCGTCCAGTTACTACCAGTTGTTGTTCAGTGAACTGGATTTACGGCTGGCGGACATTCGCCGGAAACAGGAGGTGCCGGTGCTGCAGGAAGTGGCAGGCAGCGGGCGTAATACCCGGGTGGATGTGAAGCGCATTCGGGCGCTTTATGACTGGCTGGAAAGCCTGGAGCTGCGGCCCACGGCCGATCTGGTGCGGGAGCTTCATGGCCGGCTGGATGGCTTTATGCCTGGGTACCGCCCGCCGGATCTGCTGGCCGCCCTGAACCGGTTGGTTAATACGCCACCGGCCGGTTTCCGGGTGGTGACCACCAACCGCTTCCGCACCCTGGAAACGGAGGAGCGGGGTGAGCCCGTCCCGGAACAGTTTGTGTATCGAAAACGCCGTCTGGAAACCCGAACAGAGATGCAAAATGACTGAACAAACCGCTCTTCAGGATTCAAACGGGCCTGTGCAGGAGCCCTCGGCCACTCAGTTTGATGAGATTCTGCCGGCCCACAGTGCCGCCATCTATAAGGAATTCCAGTCTGGCCGGGTGATCGTGCGGGATATCTGGGACAGCAACCGCTCCGAGCTGGTGGCCAACCCGTTGTATAACGTGCTGTACAACCATCTCGGGCATTTCAGGACGCTTTATGAGCACCTGGGCAGCGAGCTGGTTTTCAGTGAAAACGGGTCTTTTTTCTTTCTGAAGGAAAGCAGCGACGACGAGAGCGAGGAGCACGACGAAAACGCATTTCGTGTGCAGGTGGTGCTGCTGTTGATTGGCCGCTACTTCGCCCGGAGCGGGCGCGACCTGGATTTTCTCGGGCGACCGGAGGCCGGCCTGAACGAGCAGGATCTGATAACCATGGCCGCCGATGAGGAATACCAGGACATTCTGCGCGCCGCCCGCTTTGAAAAAGGCCTGGCGGAAGCACTGGATTACCTGGATAAGCGCAACCTGCTGTTCCAGGCAGGCGCTGAGCGGTATTTCCTCAGTTCCGCCGGTATGTATTTCCTTCAGGAACTGGTGCGGGAATACGAACAGGCCTGAGGTCAGGCAAAGCCGACGTCATTACGGCCACTAGCCTTTACCTGATACATGGCGGCGTCGGCGGAATTCACCAGATCCATCGCCGTAACGCCATCATCCGGGTACAGGGCAACGCCGACGGATGCGCCGATTTCAACTGTATGCCCCTGAACTTCGAAGGTTTCATTTAGCACCGCGACAATTTTTTCCGCGATCGGACGGGCATCTTCCGGGCGTCGTAGCGGGCCGGTGATGATCTGGAACTCATCGCCACCGCGCCGCCCCACAAAGTCGCCTTCGCGCAGGCAGTTGGTCAGTCTTTTGGCGACATTAACCAATATCTCATCGCCTGCCTGGTGGCCATAGATGTCGTTCACGGGTTTGAATTTGTCCAGATCCAGAAACAACACGGCAAAGCGTGTGCCGGTTGTATGACATTGATCGATGGTCTGTCGCAGATGCTGTTCCAGTGCCGAGCGGTTAGGCAGGCCGGTGAGCTCATCACAGTGGGCGAGCCGTCGAATCCGGGTTTCGGATTTTACGCGCTCGGTAATATCGGTGAATGTCAGTACGTACTGTTGGGTAGCCCCCTGGATGTCGGTAACCGGTGAAACCGTTACCAGGAAAGGTGTTGCCCGTCCTTTGGCCGTCTGCAGCCAGACCTCCCCCTGCCACATTTTTTCCGTTGCCAACTGAGTCTGTAGCCAGTAGACAATTTCCTGCTCGGCCATTTCGCTGGCCAGAAAGTCGGTCACCTTCTTGTGTACCACTTTCCGCCCGGGTAATCCGGTGACATCAATAAAGGCCGGGTTGGCGCGAATGATGTTGAGCGACAGATCCGAGATAACCACCATTTCATGGGTATGTTCGAACACCTGGTAGGCCAGCCGGAGTTCCTCGGACGACCGGGCAATTTCTTCTGCCTGATTGCTCAGGGTGTGCACCAATGGTTTGAGTGCCCGCTTGACCAGAAGGCCGGAGACTCCGGAAAGACCAATGATAATGAACATGGCAATCATCGCTTCACGGAACACACCCGAAAACACCTGAGATGCCTCAGAGCGAATATGCACTTCCCAGTCGTACCCTTCCAGTGGTCGCAGGAAACTCATTACCTGAGTGCCGTCAACCTCTTCGGCCAGCTCGTAATCTCCGGAGCGACCTTCCTTGAGGTTGCCGTTGGAATGCAGGCAGCCAACCGGCTTGGTAAGCGCCATTTGATCGCCGCGCTCATTCAGGGCGAGACGTTTTGTTCTGGGCTTGTCCAGCATGCAGACAACGAAGTTGTCAGTGTTCTCGAACACCCGTTGGAAGGGGGCGGGTGTGAACAAAAGCAGGTCATAACCGACGGTCTGCCCGCCGGTTTGTATTGTTCCGATGGTGTGCAGCAGCGGCTGGCTGCTGGTGCCGTCTGGCAGCCCGTATTCCCGGATGTCCAGTTTTCCGGGCAGGGGAATGTCACCGGGTAAGCGCTCGGCCAGTGGGCCAATGCGCGCAATTTCGTTGCCTGCAATGTCGTAACGCACGATGGCGGCGAGGTGGTCGATACCGCGAGCGCCATCGCGCAGGCGAGGGTAGGTGAACGCCTGCAATTCGGTAAGGGTAATTCTGCCCCGTACGTATTCCCCCAGCATGCGTGCCAGCTCTGAACGGCTGGCGGTTTGCCGGGCGAGGTCCTGATGCTGATTGAGGATGGTGCGAATGCTTTCGGTTTTCGTATTGGCAACATTCGTTGCCAACTGTCCGGTCAGGCGATGAGTTTCATTAATGAGCGGGACAGAGACAGCGACGGCTACGATGATGCCGGTCATCACGGCTGCAATGACAGCGCGCGTGACAATCTGGCGTCTCTGGTCGTGAATATTCATATAAGAAATTCGTTGGGGCGGAGGGGTTGCAAAGCGGTGATTCTAGACTATTTAGCAATCAACAAGCCAGTTTTGTTCAAAAAAACACCGTGTTAGCCAAAGGGCGAATAGATCGCGGCAGCCCGCGCACCTACTATCGCGGCGAAAATTCTCAAGCCGTGGATTCTCGTATGTCTGAGCAGAACGCCAAGAACAGCTATCTTGAGCAAAGGAAGCCAAGATCCGAGTTTGCAACTCGCGAAGAATATCTGGAGCACGAACTGCAGGTCATGGCACCACGTCGCTGGCGGCCCAACCTTCCGTTCCGGGATTACAATTTCGAGTGGGAAGACTGGGTTCCGGCCATGGCCGCAACCATCGGTAAGGTGGTCATGGTGGCGGCGATTGTCGCTGCGTTTGCCACGCCGCTGGGATTGTCGAAGGAATTCATCACCGAAAACGTGCGCTTTGAGCTGGTCATTGCGGCCGTTCTGTTTGTCATCCTGATTTCCGGCTTCCTGAATCCCAGAGCCAACCTGGCAGGTACCCACGGGCCTTTGATTGCCATGATCCCGCTGATTGTGGCGTCTGGTGGCCATCCCATGGCGCTCGGTATCATGATCGGCGTTCTCGGCTTCATCCTTGGCATTACCAAGGGCGGCAGCCTGCTGACCAGGCTGACCAGTAACGGTGTGGCCGGCGGGCTGCTGCTTTATCTGGGCTTCATCGGCGTGACCAGCCAGGTGGAGCGTCTGTTTAGCTGGGCCGAAGGATTCGGGCAAGGCTACATCGCCTTTGTGGTGCTGTTGTTGACGGTGGTGATGTATGCCTGGCTGGAGCACATCAGCAAGCGCTGGCTGGCGGTTCCGCTGGGCTGTTTGCTGGCCGGTGTGGTGGCGTTTGTTCTGGGCGCGCCCTTTGAATTCACCACCGAGCCGGGTTTCCCGATTGTCGATCCGACCTACTGGTGGGGTGAAGACACTGGCTGGAAGCTGGGGCTGCCGGACTTTCAGGCCTTCCTGGCGGTAGCGCCGTTTGCCGTTCTGGCCGTGGCCATGTGGTCGCCGGACTTCCTGGGCCATCAAGTGTTCCAGCGTTTGAACTACCCGAAGAACAGCGAACGGGTGATCATGAACATTGATGACACCATGGTGGGTGCTTCCACTCGCCAGGTAGTCGGTACCGCGCTGGGTGGTGCCAACATTGCGTCTTCCTGGGGTACTTACATTGTACCGGCAGCGATTGCCAAACGGCCCATCCCCGGTGGTGCGGTATTCACCGGTATTCTGTGCCTGGCAACAGCTCTGCTGGGCTTCCCGATGGATCTGGCAGTCTGGCCGCCGGTGCTGAGTGTTGCCCTGATTGTGGGGGTTTTCCTGCCGCTGCTGGAAGCCGGCATGCAGATGACCCGTAAGGGCAAAACCACTGAATCGGCGGCTGTCGTTATTTTCGCCTCATCCATGGTGAACCCGGTGTTCGGCTGGTCGCTGACCGTGCTGCTGGACAATCTGGGCCTGATCGGCAGTAAAGAGCGCAGCGCAGATCTGGGCCACACTGGTCGTTGGATCATCCCGGGCATTGTGTTTGGCGTGCTGTGCCTTATCATGCTGGCGATTGGCATGTTCCCGGGCATTGATCCGATGGTGGAAGCCTTCCGCGTCGATTAATCGTCCCTGTTGGCCGGTGGGCATCGTGCCCGCCGGCTGGCTGCTTCTGGTATCCTGTTGGGCCCCATTCAACAGTCGGAGCAGTCAATGCCTTCTCTGGATTCCCTCATTATTGAAACCGGCCCTAACCCGGAAGCGTCTGTTATCTGGCTTCATGGCCTGGGCGCCAATGGCCACGATTTCGAACCCGTAGTACCGGAACTGGCCTTTGCCAGAAAGCGCGCCGTTCGCTTCATCTTCCCCCACGCCCCGGAGCTGCCGGTGACCATCAACGGTGGTATGCGTATGCCTGCCTGGTACGACATCCTGGCGATGAATATGGACCGTAAGGTTGATGAGAAGCAGCTTCGGATATCGGCGGCAGCCGTTGCTGAACTGGTCGATCAGGAACGCGAGAAAGGCGTGGCCTCTGAAAACATTCTTGTCGGTGGTTTTTCGCAGGGCGGTGCAGTGGCCTATGAAGCGGCCCTGAGCTATCCGCAACCGCTTGCGGGCCTGTTTGCGTTGTCGACCTATTACGCCACGGCAGACAGCGTACAACGCTCAGAAGGGAACCGGGCGTTGCCGGTATTTGTTGCCCATGGCAGCCGTGATCCCATGGTGCCGGAAGTTCTGGGGCAGCAGGCTGTTAAAACATTGCAGGCGCAGGGCTACGAGCCTGAATATCACCGGTACACAATGGAACACACCCTGTGCCTGGAGGAAATACGGGACATGGATGCATTCTGTGAGCGCTGCCTGAGCCGTACCTGAGCCAACCGGAGATCTCTCCCGGGTTACTTTATCCTAATCTTTCAGCCCCTCCCTGTGTGTGCCAGCGAACGGACCGATTCACTTTCTCCGAGTACTTTGGAGGTTCATCCCGAGCCCCGTACCTCTGGCGGCTCAGTCTTCTTGCCGGTAATGATGCCGGGCAGGGATAGCAGTGATGAAGCGGTTAAACAGGACGTTTTGTCCGACAAACGGAGTCAACTTTAAGGAGATTCCTATGAACAAGTTACGTTCAATTGCACTGTACGCATTGGTCACACCAGCTTTGACGCTTGGTGCCGGTTCGGTTCTGGCTACTGGCCAGGATGGTGATCAGCAAAAGCAGGACGCTCAGTATGAGCAGAGTGCAGAGCAGTCTGATTCCAAAATGAAGTCAGATAGCAACAAAGCCATGCGTGACCAGTCTGGCATGAATGAGCAGGGCTATATGGCTTCCGCTCCGGCGAATGGCATTCAGGCGAGCGATCTGATCGGTGCGGAGATTCAAACCACTGGTGATGAGGAGGTCGGCGAAGTCAGTGACCTGATCATTGATCAAAACGGTCAGATTGTCGCGGTTGTCGTTGGCGTTGGCGGATTCCTGGGTATGGGTGAAAAAGACGTCGCCATAAGCTGGGATCACGTTACGGCTTCAGGCACTTCGGATGAGCAGGAACTGCGGGTTGATGTAACCCGTGATGAACTGCGCTCTGCGCCGAAGTTTGAAAGACAGGAAAAGCAGAACTGAAACCCGTCTCAACACTTGAGTCAGGTGAATTAAAGTCAGGTGAATTAACGGCAGGGGCAAAGGCCTCTGCCGTTTCCATGATTGCCGCCAACTTCGCAAACGATGAGAGATGAATCATGAAACTCAGTAAAACTATTGCAGCTGCGATGTTTATCAGTGCTCTGACGCTTACGCTGTCTGCTTGCGAGCAGGATGGCCCTATGGAAGAGGCCGGTGAGGAGGTTGATGAGGCCGTAGAGGAAACCGGCGATGCCGTCGAGGATGCAACAGACGAGGATTGAACCGCTGAATTTTCCCCGGCGTTCTACCCAATCTTATGAAAATTGTTCTGGTTGCACTGGCATTGCTGTTGATAGTCGCCACGGCTTTACCGCTACTGCGTTTCAACCAATGGTGGATTCGCGCTCTGGATTTTCCCAGAGGGCAGATTGCCATCGCGGGCATCATACTGCTTGTCTTCTATCTGTATTTCTGGGACATGGATCGCGCCTACGAATCTGTCGTTCTCGTGCTTTTGGTGCTGGCCGTGGGCTATCAGGCTGTAAAGATGTTTCCTTACACGGTACTGATGCCCAGGCAGGTGCTTGCGGCTGAATCCGGTTCGGACAACGCCAATGTCAGCCTTCTTGTAGCAAACGTGCTGATGGAAAACCGTGAGTCGGAGGCGTTTCTGGAAATCGTGCGCCAGTATGATCCGGACCTGATTCTGACCGTGGAGACAGACCATTGGTGGGAAGAAGCACTAAAACCACTGGAAGATGAGTATCCGCACACACTGAAACACCCCCTCGATAATACCTACGGGATGCTTCTGTACAGCCGCCTGGAGCTGGCTAATCCCGAAATCCGGTTTATTCTTCAAGATAGCATCCCGTCAATGCACACGCAGGTGGTGTTGGCATCCGGTGAGCGGATTTTTATGCACTTCGTTCACCCCGATCCACCCAACCCGGAGTATGCAACCGAGACCACGGAACGGGATGCGGAGGTGCTGATCGTGGGCCGGGAAGTTGCGAAACGCGGGGGGCCAACCATTATTGCCGGGGATTTCAACGATGTCGCCTGGTCTTACACCACAACCCTGTTTCAGAAAGCCAGTGGCCTGCTTGACCCGCGTATCGGTCGGGGAATGTTCAACACCTACAATGCCAAAAATGCGTTTCTGCGCTGGCCGCTTGATCACGTTTTTCACTCCGACGATTTCAAGCTTGTCCGCATTTCGAAAGGGCCCGCCTGGGGATCGGATCATTTTCCCATGTTTATCGAGCTGAGCCTGGAATCCGGAGCAGAAGAAGATCAGGAGGAGCCGGATACCGATCAGGAAGAAAGTGAGCAGGTAGACGAAAAGATCCAGGAAGGTAAGCAGAAAGCTGGCACAGGGAGCTGACAAAATGCAGGCAAATATGAGATTGGCGGATTTTATCCGTGAAAATATAGAGCCGGTTCTTGAGAACTGGGAAGAATTTGCCAAAACCATCCTTCATGCCAGGAACATGGGAACCACCGGGCTGCGCGACCACGCGAGGGACATGCTTCTGGTGATTGCCGATGACCTGGATTCGTACCAGAGTGATTCAGAGCAGGCGGCCAAATCGAAAGGTCGTGGGCCCGCGGAGGGAGTGGAATCCTGGGCAGAAGTGCATGGTGGAGAACGCCAGACCAGCGGCTTCAGCGTTATGGAAACCATTTCCGAGTTCCGGGCCCTGCGTGCGAGCGTGGTGTCCCTCTGGACAAAAGCATACCCGACGGTTTCCGGTGAACAGCTTGGCGATCTTACCCGTTTCCATGAAGCCATAGACCAGGCCGTCGCTGAATCGCTGGAGCAATATGCGACCGTAAAAGAGATGGATACACGTCTGTTTGGCGCTGTTCTGGTGGCGTCGCCTGATCCCATTTGCGTACTGGACCTCCAGGGCCGGTTTATTTACGTCAACCAGGCCACGGCCCATCTTTTCGCTCTGGAGTCCGAGGAGATCATCGGGAAATCCGGTTTTGATCTGAGTTTTCCGTTTGCTCCGGATTTTCAGCGCAACCTCGAAAAGGTGATTGCAGACCAGTCCACCTACCGGGGTAATCTGATTCACACCTTTGTTTCTGGCGAGGGTGAACGGTTTGAGTATCTGCTGGCGCCCGTGCTTGATGAACATCGAAACACGGAAGCGACGGTCTGTATTTTCCGGGACGTGACCGAAAGGGCACTGGCCGAAGAAAAAGTATGGCACAGCGCCCATCACGACCCTCTGACGGGACTACCGAACCGGCGTCTGTTCCTGGATCGTCTGGAGCAGGAGGTCAAACATGCGAACCGCAGTGGTGTGCCGCTGGCACTGCTTTTCCTGGATCTTGATGGCTTCAAGGATGTCAATGATTCACTCGGCCACGAAGCCGGTGATCGTCTGCTCTGTGAGGTGGCAGAACGTCTTGTGGATCGTGTTCGGGAAGACGACACCATTGCTCGTCTGGGGGGCGATGAATTCACCGTGATTCTCAATGCGGCAAAGCGGCGTAAGGATGTCGAGTTTGTGGCTCAGGGAATTATCGATGCGCTTGCCGTGCCTTTCCAGACCGAACAGCAGCCTGTTCAGATTACCGCGAGTGTCGGGATCTCGTTCTATCCCCAGGATGCATCGTGTTCTCTGGATCTGCTGCAGGCAGCAGATCACGCCATGTACAACGCCAAAGAATCCGGTTCAAACCGGATGTGTTTTTATGACGCATCCGACAAGCTGGATGCCTATTTGCCCTGAATTTATGCGGATGAAAACGCAGCCGCTTTGCGCACAGCATCGATATCGTCCGGAAGCGACATGGCGCGCTCTGCGCGGGCCAGGGCCACCCTTGAATGCTTTTTTGCGGCGGTGATCATCGCTTTGTCATCTGCTTCGGCCAACGCGCCAAGGGCTTTCTGCAGTCGGATAGAAACCTCTACCATCCCCGCGCCGTCACGGGCGATTGCGGTGAAGGCGTCGTCGAACAAGTCGTCGATCACCAGTTGGGGGACCGATATGCGATTATAGGTGACCGGCATCAATTGGTCCTGTTCAAGCGGCGATTGCCAAAGCGTAAACAGTCGTACCATCGTGCCAATGACATTGATCGCCGTTCCCGGGTCATTGATGCCAGGCGACAGCGCCTTGTCGGCAATTTCGGACAACGCCAGAAGTCCGAAGCGGGGATCATCCTCAAAAGCACGATTTGCACGAACCGTGAAGGCGTTGGAAAAGTCTTCAGGCCTGAACTCCTCGCATCCTTCAATGTCTCCATCAATACTAAGCAGCGGTCGACCTGTGCTCACAAAAGTGCCGGGCAGCGCTGCGACCCGCACGCGGCAATCAAGCGCTTCAGCGCGGGATTGTAGCGTTTCCAGATCAATATGCTGGACATACCCGACCCTCGACGAACATACCGGGAGCCCTTCGTCCCGGGCCTGATGGGGGAGCACTGCCAGGGCGCCCAGCGTGGGGGCATGGCGGCGACGGTTCAGTGCGCCACCGGCGGCCTTCTCCGCTTTTGCAATGGTGTTCACCACCCGGCCCAGCCGGGCAATTCTGTCCACCCAGCGAACGAACGTGACGACAACAATGGCGAATACCAGAAGGGTAAGTGCGAAGATCGCAAACCGGCCGGCGGAACCAAACAGGTCATTCTGAATGGTTATCAGGGAAACAATACTGAAGATGAAGGCGCCTATAAACGCAGATAATGCGTTCTGGGTGACGTCATCATCAATCACCAGCGGTATGGAGCGGGGCGTTGCCCCGGCACTGGCTGATGCGTAAGCAGCAACCATGGAACCAACCGCGAAGGTTGCAATAACCAGCATGCTGGAAGCCATGATAGACAGCAGGGATTCGACAGACTCCAGGCTGACTTCGGGCAAGATGCTGGCAAAACCCATATTGTCTGCCAGCATGGCGAGGAATGTTCCTGCAACTGAAAACACGCAAAATACCAGAGGTTTGACCCACAAACGCTCTTTTATATGACTGACCAAAACGCGCAGTCTGTCCGGGTTCAACATTGATGATCGGGCCATGGATGCCGCCTCCAGTATTCCAGATGGGACTCTAGCTCTGGATTTCGAATGGTAGCCGTGCAGTGATAAAAGGTCGGTGCAGTAGCCCACATAGCGCGGCTACACCCCGGGCGCTCGTGCAATTCACCCCGGTTCCGGGTGCGGTAGCGCACGGTGACTTCCCCGCCGCAACTGTAAGCTTGCTTTACTGACGCCCGGTGCGTCGACACTATCTACTGGAGGACGAAATTATGGGTATTATCATATGGCTTATCATGGGTGGCGTGGTCGGCTGGGTTGCAAGCCTGATCATGGGCACCGATGGCCAGCAGGGCATCATCCTTAACGTCGTGGTCGGCATCGTCGGCGCACTGATCGGTGGGTGGTTGATTGGGCCGCTGCTTGGCGCAGGCTCCATCAATGATGGCATCACCGTCATGAGCTTTATCGTGTCGCTGATCGGTGCCGTCATACTGCTTGCCATCCTGAGCCTCTTCCAGCGCAAATCGAAAGGCTGAAGGATGTCGCCCGTCACGCAAGTGCGTGGCGGGCTGTTGTCAATCAATCCTGTCAGGATGCCTCCTCAAGCCGGAGGAACCCGGTTGGAGGAAAAGTGGCGATGAGCCGCGACTGCATTGATGAAGGTGGGCGCGATTACAGCGGCTTCGTCGGTTTCCGCGAAGAAGTTGTCAGGGTTGCGGTTCAGAACCATGCGCCCGACCGGCGTAATCGGCACCAGTTCTTCCGGCACGATCTTGGTGGAGTCGAGCACATCGAAGCTGAAGCCGTCGGCCTGCTCCTCGGTGAATATCTGCACCCCCCAGCTCCCACTCCGGGAATTCGCCGGCCACTGTGGAGAAGCGCGCGAATACAGGCGTTCTCTTGCCTTTCTCGGCGAACGGCGCGGCACGGCTGTACCGGGAGAGAGGGGGCGTCGACCGATTCTCATACCGCTGACGAAAGCTGTCTGTTCGCTAACGAACGCTTGTGTTTGGTGTGGTAGCGCACCGACGGGGCTGTTGTTGCCGGGTAAATCTGACTGAAACCGAAGCTGGGTGATCGGATCAAGAGGTAACTACATGGGGGAGATGAACCGCGGCAGGCCCCGGCCGCGATTGACCACCCTCCGTGTGGGGGAAATTACCATGGCGATGGTCGTGGCCACGGCCGCCGGGCTGGGCGTTGGACTGGCGGTGATGGCGGTGGACATGGCATGGCTCTGGCCCCCGCCGGTTGAACTCGGCACCATTGCTGGTGTGCGGGTTCTGTTGGGGGCGGTGATCAGTGGCGTGATCACCGTCGCAGTGTTCGGCCTGTGGATGCGCACCGTCGTGGTTGGCCTCATGGCGGGGCATTTCTCGCCCCGGACGCTTTTGATCTTTCTGGATGATCGCTTCTAGCGTAATCTGCTCGCGTTCATGTCTGCAGGCTTCGTGGCCGTGCTCGTTATTCTGTTGAGGATGCCTGACGATGAGCAGGCCCCCGCTCCCCTGGCCAGTACGGTACTCGTGGTGCTGATTGCACTTGCCGCGATAGCGGGGGTGTTGCTGGCAATGCAGCACGCTACGCGGAGCCTGTCGTTGCCTGAGTTGATCAGCCAGCTCGCGGAAAACTCCATCAAAGTGCTGAATCGCCATCCCGAGGCTCGGGTCGAGCTTACCGATGTGCCACCGCCGCGGGTGGCGCCCCGGACGGTCCTGGCCCCGGGGACCGGTTGGATTACCCGCATCGATATCGACAGGATCCGCAAGGCATTGCCAGTGGGCGCGGCGGTTCATCTGCGTTGCCGGATAGGTGAATTTGTCACGCCTCGTCGCCCTGTCGCGCTCGTCTGCTCGACAGAGGCCGATGGCAAACCTGACTTCAGCGCCATTGCCAAAGCTTTCAACCTAGCCCGTACCCGCAGCCCTGATGTGGATCTTGTGTTCGCCGTAAGCCAGCTGGTGGATGTCGGAACGTTCGCCCTGCAGGCACGGGCGGACACATCAACTGCCCACGAGGTTATGGTCCACCTCGAGGCCGTGCTTGAGGAGATCGTCGTCAGGGGGCTACCGCGACTGCACGACAAAGATTCCGAGGGGCGTTGCATATATGACGAGGTCGGTTGGGATGCTGCGGACCTGGTTCAACTGTGCGTGGAGCGACTGCGTGAGCAGGCATGCCTTGACCCGGAAGCAGCCCGACACCTGATGCATATGCTTCACCGGGTCCGGGAGGTCGCCGAGGACTGTGAGGCATTCGCCGTGATCTCCGAGGTTGAGTGTCAGGTCGATATGGTTCTGGCTTTGACGGAAGCCAAGGGGATGCTGTCTCAGGATCGCCAGCGACTAGAGCGAGAGGCTGAGGTCATCGTGAATGGCGATTCTGCTGGTCATATCCGTCATACATGATTCCTGAGGAGTTGCCGATGGACTTGAAAGCGGGTATCCGTGATTCGGGTTGTTTGGCTTTTCCCGGCTCGGGTAGCCTTCTCTGATATACATTCCCTTACCAAACTACAACCGACACCTTCCCGGGCGGGCCGTACTCTGTCTGGATGATGCGAGTATTGTTACTACGGGAACGCCCCGTTCTGTGCGGGCATATCATCAAAGCGCTGATAGTGGCTGTATGTCTGCCGCTGTCGCTTCCCTTGCTTGCCGAAAACCGGGAAGAAAGCGGTTACCGGCTACTTGAGCTGGATGGCTATCTGGTGAAGTGGGGAGAGCAGAAATTAGGGGTGGGGGCGAGTGTCAGTTATGCCTTCGCCGACGAGACGCTGCGGTTTGATGGTGCACGGAATTGTCGTGATCTGGAACCGATGAAAAGCCTGTCAGGACCGGACCTCTCCTTTGAGACGCTGGCACGCGAGACAGCTGCGGCATTCCGGGTCTGGGAGCGCGCTGCTGACATTTCCTTTCATCAGGTTGCCGATGCCCGCAATGCGGATATTGTTCTGGGGGCGCAAGGCCAGCCAGAGATGTGGGCTTTTGCCAACGTATCCTATACGCCCAACGAGAAAGAAAGTGTTCAAACGATTGACCAGGGGCTCGTCTGCCTGAACCCTGACCAGAAGTGGAAAGTAGGGTTCGACGGCGACAAGGAGATCTACGATCTGCGTTATACACTGATTCATGAGATCGGGCACGCCATCGGCCTGGACCATCCCGGCCCTTCAGGGCAGGTGATGGGCTTTCGCTATACCGAGGCCTTCCCCGAGCTGCAGCCCGGGGATCTGCGCGGTGTCCGGCGACTTTACGGTCGCGGGGCCAATGACCAGCAGTTGGCCAATGGCCCCGACTCCCGTGTGTCGGGATCACCGCTTTAACCCGGCTCAGAAGTTGTAACCCAGGCCCACGGTATAAGCCCAGATTCCGTCGTCCTGGAACGCATCGGAAGCATCATCGGTATCGCTGAACAGGAACTGATACTCAGCGCGGGCCAGGAAGTAAGTCTTCGGCCGCACGTAGTACTTCAGGCCTGTTTCCAGGCCAGCGAAGGCGCTGTCTTTCACGCCGTCACCGTAGATGCCGCCGAGGCTGGCGCCCACGAATGGCCGTGCGCGGTCGTTAAAGAACTGGTAGTCGACGTAACCGCGGGTGGAGCCATTCCAGTAATCATCACTGACGCCTTCCCCCTCGATATCGGCGTAATTGATGCTTTGCCGGACGCCGGCCACCAGGTCATCACGCAGATACCAGCCCAGGTCGCCGCTCACGCCGAAGCTGCCACTGTTGAAATCCCGGTCGTTACTACCGGTACCGGAGAGAGAGAATTCCCGATCACCTTGATCCGGGCCCACTGTCGAAGATTGTGCGGATACCGCCATGGGCAGAGCGCCCAGAAAGCACAGAGTGATTGCCGCAGTGTTGAGTCTGATCATGTGAAGCTCCTTGCTTGCATTGTTCAGATGTCATGTATGAAGCGTGCCATTACATGATTGGTACGAACGGTGCCGCATCGGCTTTCTGGTAGTCAGCCGATGCCAACGCTATGCCTTATAATCGGTCTCTGGCCCCCTGTTTGTCTGTTCGTCAGCGCACACAGGGTGTTTAAAAGGGATTACCACCATCTCGACATCATCGGTTTTACCGTCAGTCCGTGGATGATGATCGAGAGCACAACGACAACCAGCGTGATGTGGATGAACTCCATTGAAAGGTCCTCTGGCAGGCCAAAGACGACGGCGAACATCAGGTAATAGAGTGAGCCAATGCCGCGTACGCCAAACCAGCCGACCAGCATCTGCAATCGAAACGGTGTTCCAGAGCCAAGCAGGCCAAGAAAAACACTGACAGGGCGAACGACTACGAACAGGAATAACGCCAGGCCGACGGCCCTGAAACTCCAGGAATCAAGAAAAAGCATCCCGCCCAACAGCAGCACAAGCACGAGCTCGGACAAGCGTTCCAGGGGCTCCTTGAACGACAACGAACCTTCAGACACCTGGCTTGGCCGGAGCTTCGGTTCTTGGGCGTGAGCCGGCACCTCTGTTATTGAGTGGGCGTCTATGATGGGCGCATTGGGGCTGGCCAGTTTCAGTTCCGATTGACGAAGCGAAATGGCGGCGACAAACACCCCCAGAAATCCCCAGGCATCGATCAGAAGGCAGACACCATAGACCAGGCCGATCAATCCCAGGCCAAGGAAATCGTCCAGTAACCGGCCCTCGGTGCTGTGCAGATGCTGTTTCTGTATCACTTCCGCCAGCAAACGCCCCATTACAAGGCCGACAACAAGGGCGGATGCGGTCGACCACAGCACGTCCTTCAGAAACCAGCCCCCAATCATTTCGTAGCTGGCCGTGGCCGGTGCGGCGAGCATAGCCAGCCCGAGCATGACAAAGGGAAAAGCACTGCCGTCATTCATGCCTGCCTCACTGGTCAGGGTGAACCGCAGCGGGTCTTTGTCGCCCATGTGCCGAACCTGCACATCTGTGGCCAACACCGGGTCCGTAGGGGCCAGGATGGCGCCCAACAGAACGGCCGCACCCAAAGGCAGGGCCAGCACGTAATAGCCGAAGGCTGCCGTCAGGGCAACGCTGATGGTCATGGAGATAAAGGCGAGGCGTACAGGTGCCTGCCATTCCTGCCACTTGAACGGCACCGGCATTTTCATGCCGGCAATAAACAACGACAACAAAACCGCCAGTTCAGCCAGAATTTCCAGTAAATGGGCCTGTTCCAGCGGGTTGAAATGAAAAGCGCCAATAACCGAGGGGCCGAGGGTGACCCCGATAGCCAGATAGACAAGAGACGGTGTCAGGTTCAGGCGCTGAAGAATGGGCGTGCGCAGCCCCATAATTATCAGCAGAGCTCCGATCAGTACAAACCAGACGGCGGTGGACAAAGTTATTCTCTCCAGGCTGATGAATGCAAAAGGGGCTCGGAAGCTGACAGAAAAACAGGGCGACTTCTGTGCGTTAGCCCACGTGCCCCTCTGGGTCTGTGTCTGATAGCGAACAGACGCCGGTTTGATTAAAAGGGAGGATTAATTGGCGACGACGCGACGCTTTTTTCTTCGTGGATAGTCGCCAACGATTCCGCCACCCGGCCACAAGGCCAGAGGAGAAAGAAATGAACAAGGACACCATTGAAGGTAACTGGAAAGAATTCAGAGGCAAGGCGAAAGAACAGTGGGGCAAGCTGAGCGACGATCGGCTGGCCGAGATTGACGGCAAACGAGACCAGCTGATCGGTGAAATTCAGCAGGCCTACGGTGTTTCGAGAGACGAAGCCGAAAAGCAGGTCAATGACTTTGAAAAGTCTACCAGGCACTGAAAATACCCGATGAAGCCAAACCAAGGCCCGTTTCGGGCACAAGGTAGCACCTAAACAGAATGGGAGATCAGGTTATGGACAGGAATCAGGCCAAAGGCAGTGAAAATGAGGAAAAGAACAAGGCTGAGGAAGTTGCCGAGGAAAACAAGGCAGTTGAGGAGAAAAATAAAGGTAAGACCAAAAAGCATGATGGCAAGGATGACACCGTATTAGGCGATATCAATCGCGATACCGGGAAGGAATCAGAATAGCGCAGGAACTCGCAATGCCGACGACACGAAGAAATCCTCGGTGCGCGGGGCGCAAATTACCGTCTAAAGCGCCGGCGGCGGTACGTCCGGACAGGCAGCTGTTCAAGCCGGTTGAGCTTCGCTTATTCCGCTATACCGCCGTTCTGTTGTCTCTGGTTGCGCTGTCGGCGCTGACTGTCATTATTGTATGGGCATTCGCCTGGATGCTGAATACGTTCTACAATCTGCTTCTGTCACTGTCTCTGGCCGGTGTTCTGGCTCTGGTTCTCCATCCTGTGGCGGAGTTTCTCGAGAGGCGGCTCCACCTACCGCGCTTGCTGGCTGTTCTTCTTCTGTTGACGGTGTTTTTCCTGAGTATCGGTGGCCTCATCGTTTTGATTGTGCCCACTCTCGTCAACCAGATCGTTCAGCTGATGACCGTTTTGCCCAGCACTCTGGCTAGCTGGCAAGAGCATTTCTCCACATTCTTCCCGGAACTCAGCGCCATGGTTTCCTCCAGCATGGAGAATGGTGACGAGGAGAAGTCCGCCCCTGTAATGGAAGATCCCGCTACGACCATCGTGTCCTATCTGGGGGTGTTGGCGGGTCTCAGCTTCGTTCCCCTGTTCCTGTTTTTCAATCTACTTTCGGGTGAACTGCTCCGGGGACAGGCATCCGAACTGTTATCTGTGTTCCGCGAGCCTACCCAGAAGAAAGTGCTGTATTTTATGGATGTGTTCGTGGAATACGTGACCGCTTTCTTCCAGGGCCAGCTTATTATCGCCATGTGCATGGGCACCTTGTACGCTCTGGGTTTTACATTGATTGGCCTGGAGTTTGGCGTACTGGCCGGGCTGGTACTGGGCCTGCTGAATATTGTTCCCTTTCTGGGTTCCCTGATCGGCTTGCTGGTGATCTTACCCATCGCCTATATGCAGCCGGAGGGAGGCCCTGATTTACTGGCTCTGGCCGCCGTGGTTTTTGCGTTGGTGCAGTTGGTCGAAAGCTGGTTGCTGACGCCAAAAATCATGGCGAATCGCTCAGGCCTGCACCCTGCGCTGGTGATTATTTCCCTGTTTTTTTGGGGTACGGCACTGGGAGGTGTTATTGGTATGATACTAGCGGTTCCCCTGACGGCATTTTTTGTCGCTATCTGGGGTGAAATCAAAGTCAGCCTGGAACGAGCGCTGAACGGTTAACCATGAATAATCGCCTGACCCGAAGACAAACCCTACAGCTTATGGGTGCCGCACTGGCTGCGGTGTCATTACCCGGCGGTCGGCTTTTTGCGGCCACAGACCCCTTGCTTGAAAAGCCAATCGCCGGCGGCGGGCAGAAACTGCCGGTGATCGGCATGGGCACCTGGCGTACGTTCAATGTGGGTAACGACCCGCAACTGCTTGAGGCCCGGACCGAGGTGGTACGGGAGTTTTTCCGGCTCGGCGGTGGCCTGGTGGACTCATCGCCCATGTACGGTTCCGCGCCGGATGTAATGGGGTATGCGCTGGAAAAGCTTGGTATCCCTGAAAGTCTGTTCGCCGCGGAGAAAGTCTGGAGCCCGGCCGGCGGTTCGGCCCGAGAACAGGTGGAAAGCCTGGAAGAACGCTGGGGCGTAAACCGTTTTGATCTGGTGCAGGTGCACAACCTGACGGACTGGCGCGCTCATCTGGCGGCGCTGCAGGAAATGAAGGCCGCAGGCCTGCTTGGTTATGTCGGTATCACCACCTCCCACGGGCGTCGCCACCGGGAGTTTGAGCAGATCATGGGCTCTGAAGACATCGACTTCGTTCAGCTTACCTACAATATCACCCACCGGGAGGCGGAGAACCGCCTGCTGCCGCTGGCAAAGGAGCGGGGAATCGCCGTTATCGCCAACCGGCCGTACGACGGTGGCCGGCTGATCAAGGGGGTGCAACGCAGGGGAGAGAAGCTGCCCCGGTGGGCGGAGGAGGAATGCGGCTGCAACACCTGGGCGGATTTCCTGCTGAAATTTATCGTCAGCCACCCGGCGGTAAACTGCGCGATTCCCGCCACTACTCGCGTTGAACATGTTAAGGAAAATATGCGCGCCGGCCGGGGGAGGATGCCTGACGCCAGCGCCCGGAAGCGGATGGCAGCATTTATCGAGTCGCTATGAACGACTGGGCCAGTTACAGCCTGCAGAACTTCATTCCATTTACCGAAAATGTCTATTTTCGTTTGATGGAGCGCATGGGTGAAACCTTCTGGCCGCTGCACCTGCTGACTCTGGCTTTGGGCGCAGGGGCCGTTGCGCTGGTACTGAAGCACCGCCCGCGCATTGCCTGTCTGTTGATTGCTCCGGTGTGGGCTTTTGTTGCAGTAGCGTTTTTTATGCAGCGTTACGGGCAGCTCAATTGGGCCGGAGACTACATCGGTTATGCTTTTCTTGCCCAGGCAGCCCTTCTGGTACTGATTTCGTTGCCGGGCCGTGGCCTCGGTAAGTCGCTCCACTGGAAAAGCCCGCCGGTTGTCGCCGGCGAAGCGCTCGTTGCTTTTGGTCTGGTTGTGCAACCGTTGCTGGCCCCGCTTGCGGGCGACTCCTGGTATCAGGCGCAGGTTTTCGGTGTTCATCCTGACCCTACCGCGATTGTCTCGCTGGGCGTGATCCTGCTTGGGCTGCGGAGTCCGGCGATGTGGGTGGCGGCCGTTATTCCATTACTCTGGATTCTTATTTCGGCCCTTACCTTGCTGGCTCTGGATGCGCCTGGAGCCACCGTGCTGTTCGCGGTGCTGGTGATCGGGGTGCTTGGGTTGATCGGCACCGCCTGTTACAACGTAGCCTTCCTGAAACGATCAAACGAAGGAGAATAAACCATGACAGATAAACCCGTCATGCTGATTACCGGTGCCTCGTCCGGCATTGGTGCACAAACAGCGAGAGCCGCCGCCAGAGAGGGGTATCGCCTGGTCCTCGCGGCCCGCTCGGTAGACAAGCTGGCCGCACTGCAACAGGAACTCGGTGGCGAGGACAACGTGTTGACGGTTTCCTGCGACGTTCAGAATGGGGATGATCAGGAGCAGATGGTGGCCAAAGCCCTCGAGACCTTTGGCCGCATTGACGCCGTTTTTGCCAACGCAGGCCGTGGCGGCGAACCCGGTGGGTTCAGCAAGGCTGATCCGGATGTCTGGAAAGACATGATCCTGACCAATATTCTGGGCGTCGGCCTGACGGTTCAGCACTGCCTGCCCGCTCTTCGTGAGAGCAAGGGGCATTTGTTACTGACCGGCTCGGCGGCTGGCCGCACGACGATTCCCGGCTCGATGTACAGTGCGACCAAGTGGGCCGTCTCGGCCATTGGCTACGGCGTTCGTGAGGAATTGCGGGGGTCTGGCATCCGGGTCACGCTTATCGAGCCGGGCATGGTGGACACACCGTTCTTCGATGAGCCCCCGGCCCATGCCCTGAAGCCGGAAGACATTGCCAATGCGGTTATGTACGCGGTCGCGCAGCCGGCTCACGTGGATGTCAACGAGATTCTGGTGAGGCCCACGCCTGCCACTGAGTAATCAGTCCGCCTTGCTTTGGGACCGGCGTCTAATAGACTGAAAGTGTCTGAGGCAAATCAATCATTTCACGGAGAGGAAAGCCTGTGTCCTTAAATTCTCGTTTTCCCCGCGTAGCGGCATTCACTGCGATGTTGATCGCGGGGCAAGTGATGGCCGCTGATCCGGTGGTTGTGTCGTCCAAGATTGATACCGAAGGCGCGGTACTCGGGCAGATGGTGCTGCAGACCCTGGAAGAAGCCGGTATTCCGACTGAGAACCGCCTTCAGTTAGGTGCCACCAACATTGTGCGTAATGCCATCAAGGCGGGCGAGATTGATCTCTACCCGGAGTACACCGGTAATGCCGCTTTTTTCCATGACCAGGCCGACAAGGATATCTGGAAAGACGCTGACAAGGCCTATGAGCATGCGGCCCGTCTTGACCGGGAGGCGCACAACATTGTCTGGCTGAAACCGGCGAAAGCCAACAATACCTGGGCCATGAGTGTGCGGGGTGATCTGGCGCGGGATAACGACCTGAATACCCTCGAGGACCTGGCGCGGTACATTAATGAGGGCGGCGCGTTCAAGTTTGCGGCCAGTGCCGAGTTTGTCGAATCCGCCAGTGCCTTGCCTGCATTCCAGGAGGCCTATGGTTTCAAACTGGAGTCCGGCCAGTTGCTCGTGCTCTCCGGCGGCAATACCGCCGCGACACTCAGGGCCGCGGCGCTCAACAACAATGACGTGAACGGTGCCATGACCTACGGCACCGACGGCGGCCTGAACGCGCTGGACCTGAAGGTAATGGAAGATACCCTGGGCGTGCAGCCGGTCTATCAGCCGGCGCCCATCGTGCGCGCCGACGTTCTGGAAACCTATCCCGAGATCCGCGACGTGCTTGAGCCTGTGTTCCAGTCCCTTGATCTGGAAACCCTCCAACGCCTTAACGGACAGGTGGCAGTGAACGGCGTGCCGGCTGAGACCGTGGCACGGGAGTATCTGGATTCCCTGGCCGGGGACTGAGGCTTGTCGGTTATCCGGCCTGATTCAAACCACAAAACGCCAAACCGGGTCATTCCGTCCCTGGGCCTGCTTGCCCTGGTGCTCGTCTGGCTTGTGGACTTTGGCGCCATTCAGCCGAACCGTATCGTGTCAGGTACCGGCCATGGTTTGTTCTCGGCGGTCGGCTGGATCGGGGCAGGGCTGGTCACGTGTATTCTCGTCGCAGCCAGCTTGCTGGCCATTCTGCCGTTGCGTAAACGGTACTGGCTCCTCCTGGGGCTGGTCAGCGTTTCACTGGCGATGCTTCCGCTATTACTGGATGTACTTGCCACCCGGCATCTGCCGGAAAATGCTCCCTATGCCCGTTCGTCCATTGGCGCTGGTTTCTGGTGCCTGCTGTTCCTGCTTTCTTTGATGCTGATTGAGATTCTCGGCCGGCTCAAAACACGGCGCTGGTTACAGTTGATACTCCTGGTGTTTTTGTGTGGCAGTTGGCTGACGTTATTCCAGAGCCATGGTCTGGAGAGCCTGTCATTGGTGCGGGAATTCAACGCACGACCAGACAAGTTCGAACAGGCCCTATGGACCCACCTGGCACTGGCCTTCGGTGCTGTGACCATCAGTGCCGGCCTGGCTTTCGTTCTGGCCCTGAAAATGATTGGCAGCCCGGCCTGGCAGCGGCCCATTCTTGGCGCCGTGAGCTTTCTGCAGACCATCCCCAGTCTGGCGGTTTTCGGGTTGCTGATCGTGCCTCTCAGCGCGTTGTCGTCGGCGTTTCCGATTCTGCAGGTGTTGGGCATCCGGGGTATCGGCTGGGCACCGGCGCTGCTGGCGCTGATTGCCTACAGTTTGCTGCCCATGGTTCGCAACACCTTCGTGGCGCTCACGGAAGTCCCGGAAAGTCTGGCCGATGCCGGCCGGGGGATGGGCATGAATGAGAGGCAGCTGTTTTTCAGGCTGAAGTTGCCACTGGCACTGCCGGTCATCATCGAGGGTGTGCGCATTACCACCATTCAGGCGATTGGCCTGACGGCAGTAGCGGCCCTGATCGGCGCCGGCGGCTTTGGTGCCTTTATCTTCCAGGGGCTGGGGCAGGCGGCGATGGATCTGGTATTGCTTGGCGCCTTGCCCACCATTGCGCTCGCTCTGCTGGCCGATGCGTTGCTTACTATGCTGGCGGCCAGCCTCAAGCCGACACCGGCAGCGGCCTGACGGGGAGGAGGACTTGCACGGATGATCGAATTGAAAAATGTAACCCGGCGTTTCGGTGATGCCGTTGCGGTGGACGACATCAACCTGACGATCGAGACCGGCGAGGTCTGCGTGCTGGTGGGCAGCTCCGGCTGTGGAAAGTCCACCACACTGCGCATGATCAACCGTCTGTTGCCCCTCAGCGCGGGCGAGATTCTGGTCGACGGTGAAGATATTACCGCCATCAACCCGGAGCAGCTGCGGCTGAATATGGGGTACGTCATCCAGGGCACTGGGCTTTTTCCGCATTGGACCGTGGCGCGCAACATCGCCATGGTGCCTCAGTTGTTGCAGTGGCCAAAGCAGCGGATCGACGAACGGGTCGAAGAGCTGATGACGTTGCTGGATCTGGATCCGGCCACTCATGCCAATAAATATCCCCAGCAGTTGTCTGGCGGCCAGGCCCAGCGGGTGGGCGTTGCCCGGGCACTGGCCGCGGACCCCAATATTCTATTGATGGATGAACCCTTCGGCGCCCTGGATGCCATCACGAGGGAGAACCTGCAGCTGGAGATGTTGCGTATTCAGAAACAGGTCCGCAAGACCACGGTCTTCGTGACGCACGATATCGACGAAGCCCTGAAGCTGGCGACCCGCATTGCCGTGATGGACCAGGGCCGCATCATCCAGCACGACACACCCGAGAACATCCTGCGGTACCCGGCCTCTGCCTTTGTTGAAAACCTGGTCGGCAAACAGGATCGTGGTCTGAAATTGATGGGGCTGAGACCGGTGCGGGATCTGATGGTTGCCCATGGCGAGGTTCGGAGCCCTGAGTCTGGGACAGAGGGAGTTCAGGAAAATGACAGCGTGCGCCTGGCACTGTCTGTCATGCTCTGGAAGGCCGTCCCTCAGGTGGCCGTTTTCAACGCGAATGGTGAGGAGACCGGCGTCATCACCCGTGAGTGCATCATGCAGGACGGCGCCTGATGCGTATCTGGCTTGTTCCGGCACTGCTGGCCGCTCTTCTGTGGGGCCTGAGCGTATTCATGCCATTATTGGAGCCGCTGTTTCACTGGTTGCAGCCCGGCAAACAGAGCGTGATTTATGAACGGCAGAGCTTTTTGTTCCTGCTGCAGAACCACCTGTTTCTGGTCATCGTTTCTGCCGCTGTGGGCGTCGTCGCAGCGGTGACCGGCGGCATCTTCGCCACTCGCCCTTTTGGTCGCGATTTCCTCCCCCTGATCAATCAGGTGGCTTCTATCGGCCAGACCTTTCCTCCGGTTGCTGTTCTGGCGCTGGCAGTGCCAGCGCTCGGCTTTGGTGAGGCACCGATTCTGGTCGCGTTGATCCTTTATGGCCTGCTGCCCATTCTGCGCAATACCCTGGCGGGCCTGGAAGGCATCAACCCCGCAGTGCTCGAGGGTGCCCGGGGCATGGGGATGTCGCCGTTGCAGGTGCTGGTGCGCGCGGAGCTGCCCCTGGCTGGCAGAGTGATCCTTGCCGGCATACGAACTTCCGTAACCATCAATATCGCCACCGCCGCGATCGGCTCAACCATTGGCGCACGCACACTGGGCGACCCAATCATTGCCGGGCTGGTGAATGGCAATACTGCTTACGTGCTACAGGGGGCCATTCTGATCGGGCTGTTGGCGCTGACCACCGACAGTCTGTTCGAAGCTCTTGAGCGGTCCTGGGAGCGCAGGGTTTCGCCACAGGTGATGGTTTAACGTGTGTTTTTCGGCACGCCCCAGCGCCAGTCGCGGATTTCCGGCATGTCCTGCCCGTATTTCCGGATGTATTGCCGGTGCTCAGCCCGCTTTTCCATGAGTTCGTGTTTCAGGGCGATGCCCCTGGCTCCGGTTTGCGGCACGCGGTTAATGACATCGATCACAAGATGGAAGCGGTCCATGTCGTTCAGCACCGTCATGTCGAAAGGTGTGGTTATGGTGCCTTCCTCTTTGTAGCCGCGGACGTGGATGTTCTCGTGGTTGGTGCGGCGATAGGTCAGGCGGTGGACCAGCCACGGGTAGGCGTGGAAGGCGAAGATGACCGGCCGGTTGGTGGTGAAGAGTTGATCGAATTCGGTGTCACTGAGCCCGTGCGGGTGTTCGGATTGCGGCTGCAGTTTCATCAGATTAACGACGTTGACCACGCGCACTTTCAGCTCTGGGAGGTGCTCGCGCATGATGGAGACAGCGGCGAGCGTTTCCAGCGTAGGCACATCGCCGCAGCAGGCCATGACCACGTCGGGCTGGGCGCCCTGGTCGTTCGAGGCAAACTGCCAGATGCCGATGCCCGCGGTGCAGTGCTTGACGGCAGCATCCATGGTCAGCCACTGCGGGGCCGGGTGTTTGCCCGCGATGACCAGATTCACGTAATGGCGGCTGCGCAGACAGTGGTCCATCACCGAGAGCAAGCAGTTGGCGTCTGGCGGAAAGTAGGCCCGCACAACCTCGGCTTTCTTGTTGACGACGAGGTCGACGAAGCCGGGATCCTGGTGTGTGAAACCGTTGTGGTCCTGACGCCACACGTGCGATGCCAACAGGTAGTTCAGAGACGCGATCCTGGGCCGCCAATGCAGATCTGCGGTAACCTTCAGCCACTTGGCGTGCTGATTAAACATCGAATCGACGATGTGGATGAACGCCTCATAGGAGTTGAAGACCCCGTGTCGCCCGGTGAGCAGGTAACCTTCGATCCAGCCTTCACACTGGTGCTCGCTGAGCATTGAGTCGAGCACACGCCCGGCCGGTGCGAGAAACTCATCGTTCGGCAGGGTCGCGGCGTCCCATTGACGGTTGGTCTCCTCGAAGACGGCACCGAGGCCATTGGACATTGTTTCGTCCGGTCCGAAGATGCGGAAATTCCGCTGCTCACTGTTGAGCCTGGCGACATCGCGCAGGAAAGGCCCGAGCACGCGTGTGTCGCCGATGCCTCTTACCCCGGGTGTGGGCACGTCGGCGGCGTATTCGCGAAAATCCGGCATCTGCAAATTCTGGAGCAGCACGCCGCCATTGGCGTGTGGGTTCATACCCATGCGTCGCTCACCTTTGGGCGCGAGCTCGGCAAGCTCTTGCTTCAAACGGCCACGCTCGTCGAAGAGTTCCTGTGGCCGGTAACTTTTGAGCCAGGCGTCGAGAAGCTCCAGGTGTTCGGGATGAGTCCGGGGGTGCAGCGGCACCTGATGCGACCGGAAGGTGCCTTCCACCTGCAAGCCATCCACTACCTTGGGGCCCGTCCAGCCCTTGGGGGAGTTGAGGATGATCATTGGCCAGCGCGGACGGCTGAGGTTGCCGTGATTCCGGGCGTCGTCCTGGATCGCCTTGATGTGCTCGACGGCGGTGTCGAGCGCCTGGGCCATCGCCTCGTGCATCAGTTCGGGTTCGTCTCCTTCGACAAAGATGGGCGTCCAGCCGTAGCCGAAGAAAAGCTGTTCCAGCTCCTCGCGTGTGATACGGGCGAGGAGCGTCGGGTTGGCGATCTTGTAGCCGTTGAGATGCAGGATTGGCAGCACGGCACCGTCGGTGACCGGGTTGAGAAACTTGTTGGAATGCCACGCCGTGGCGAGTGGCCCCGTCTCGGCTTCGCCGTCGCCGACGACGCAGGCGACGACGAGATCGGGGTTATCGAATACCGCCCCGAACGAGTGGCTGAGTGAATAGCCCAGTTCGCCGCCCTCGTGGATGGAACCCGGGCATTCCGGCGACGCGTGGCTGGGAATACCGCCTGGAAACGAGAATTGAAGAAAGAGCTTCTGCAGCCCGCTTTCATCCTGGCTTATGTCCGGGTAGACCTCGCTGTAGGTGCCCTCAAGGTAGGTGTTCGCCACGACAGCCGGGCCACCGTGCCCGGGCCCCGAGACGTAGATCATGTTGAGGTCGTATTTCTTGATAATCCGGTTCAGGTGCACGTAGATAAAGTTCTGCCCCGGCGTCGTGCCCCAGTGCCCGAGCAGCATTTGCTTCACATCGGCAAGCGCCATCGGCCTCTTGAGTAGCGGATTGTCGAAAAGGTAAATCTGGCCAACCGACAGGTAGTTGGCCGCGCGCCAGTAGGCGTCCATCCTGTGAAGCAATTCTGGAGTAAGGGTACGGCTGGTCATGGTTGATGCTTCCTGTGCGAATACGGGCCGGAACCTGGGATTGGCCCCAACTTATCCCCGGGGTTGAAAGGTGTCTGTTGGGCAACGCACAGACCAGAGCCCCGGTCGAAAAATAGACTGACGACTGTTCTCAGCCTCTTGCACTTCCTGACCTGAAGAGTTTCACAATCAGATGGAGCTGAATGCCTTTTTAATAATAGTAGTCGTTAAGGAAGATACCGTGACCATTACCCGTACCGATGCAGACGCCAACGCTCTCGTTGCAAACTTCGACGAAGCGCTGGAGCAGCTCAGGCTCGCTCTGCTGACCGATCCCGTTGCTTACAATACAGAGGTACTGGAAGCGGCTCTTCCTGTTATGGCGGCGCCGGGTGGACTCGACGAGTTGTACGCTCGGGTCGCGGCGATTGAAGCCAGCGGGGTATTTGCCAACAGTGACTGGAACCAGCCTGCCATTCTGCGGCCTGCGCTGGCGGTTCGAACGTTACGCCAGGGAGCGCCGGCCTACACGGTCATCGAAGTGCTGAGTGAGCTCCGTCTGCTTGCGGTGGCCTTGGGTGATTATCATCATCCCGGGATTTCAGCGGAGCACGCCAGGAACTTTCTGACCCAGGTAACGGCTCTGAACCTGGATCTGCTGTCAGGCCAGATGAGCGAAGCGGACCGGGAACGGCCGCAGGGGCTCGGGCAGATCGTCAATTCGCTCTATCAGTTTCTGCTCAACAGGCTGGGGTACGAGAGTATTCTCGACAGTCTTGTGGATGAAGTACAACGCTTGCTGGCCCAGCGCCCCATACAGACAGACAGCATCAAGCAGATGGTCAGCCAGATTGCCAAATGCCTGTACGACCCGACAATCGAAACCTCCGGCATGGATAAAGCGGCGCGTCTGGTCAGTGCCTTGTTCGGCCCAACCACAGGCTGCCGTGATGATCCGGGCTTTGCCGTCTACCGCGAACGTCTGGCCGCCATGGACGAGCCCGCACTGATGGAAGAGGCTCAGGGCTTTGCCAGTGCCATGCATGGGACCGGCATGGTTTCCCCTTATCATCCCATGTTGTTACGACATCTGCGGGGGAATCGGGATGACCTGATACCGCTGGCTTTGGGGCTGAGCATCACCGGTAACGATGTTCTTCAATGCTACCGCCAGATCGTGCTTGAACTGATTGACCAGGTTGTTCATCCGGAAACCAGCCAGGCAGTATACGGGCTGGCCATGTTCCTGGAACGTGGTGCTCTGTTCACCACGCCGGTAGCCTCAGGCCTGTGGCGGCAATTAGAGCTGAAACTGTGTCAGGAAGCATCCGACAGGCTGAGCGCAGTTTTCGGTGATACCCACCCTCCACGGGTCTATTTGCTTGCCGGTGTACTGAGTCTTCTGGGGCAGCCGCTGGGTGTTGGTCAGGGCAATAATCCGACGTGTCAGTCGGTCATTGGCCTTTCCATGTGGTCGTTCAACGATGCAGATTATCTGTTACAGCTGGTGGCCTGGGCCGCCCGGGATGACGATGTCATGATGCGTTTCGAGGGCCAACAGATTACCTCTCAGCACCTGGAAGCAGGCCTTGCGAAGGAGCCCCCGACCGATGTGGATCCGGTTTCATTAATTCTGATACCCCACCTTGACCGCATTTATGGCGAAATGGGGCGTTTGTGTGGCGTGCGCGATGACGACCTGCACCGCTGGATCAACCCAGAAATGTATGGCTGGTGGGTAGGGCATGGCTTTCTCAGTGTCATTAGCCGGCAAACCGGGAAGATTCACGATTACGAGGGTTTTGTCCGGTATTTTTACGCCAGTTACCATCCGTATTACAACGGCAACATACCCGTTATCCATCCTCAGCCTGCCGGCATCGCGGTGACCGACAGTGGCGGGCGACTCGTCGGACGTCATGCCATAACCATCATCAGGGTCGGCCTTGATCGTGATGGCGAGATGCGACTCTATTTCTTCAACCCCAACAACGACAGCGGCCAGAATTGGGGGCAGGGCCTGAATTGCTCAACCGAAAGTCATGGTGAACGCCATGGCGAAGCATCGCTGCCGTTCGCGGAGTTCGCTTCCCGTTTGTGTGTTTTTCATTACGACCCCAGGGAGCTGGGGGACCTGGCGGCAATTCCTGAAACGGACGTTGTCCGCGCCACAGAGCTTGGCCGCGCCAGCTGGGCCGTGAATTATGAGTAGGGGCGTTCGTGGATTGGTGGGGAAGGCTAACTGGTACCCCCGGCAGGACTCGAACCTGCTACCTATCCCTTAGGAGGGGATCGCTCTATCCAGATGAGCTACGGGGGCTTTTTGAAGAGGGCGTATGATAGCCGGCACCAGCCTGGGTCTCAAGGGGTGCCGGCTGTTTGCGGCTCAATCGGCCTGAGTGGCCGCATTATCCATTGGTGGCCGCTGGCGTAGCTGTTCCAGAATGTCCTTTTCGTTGGTCTCGTCTTTGTTGGTCACTACCCGCAGGGCGCGCTGGCGCTCGAGCATGGTTTGCCTGAAGGTTTCCCTCAGTTCTTCCTGCGTGACCTGGCGTATGGCGTCGGCCAGTTGTTCACGGCTGTTGAACTGATAGTTCTGGCGGTCGATCTCGCGCCAGTAACGGCTGGAGATGTCATCCAGTTGCCGGTCGTTTTCCAGTATCTGGCTGATAACGGCCTGTTTTTCCCGGTCCAGGCGTTCTTCATCCAAGTTGCCGAGCTGTTCTGTGAAAGACTCGGCAAATTCGGCCACTGCGTTATCAATAGTAGTCTCGTCGGCAGTGGGGGATTGCACGATCAGGCCCAGGGCTGGCGTTTCCAGGATTTCGAAATTGCTGGCCTGAACAATGTAACCCAACTGGCGGGTGGTGCGGATTTCCTCGTAGAACGGGCTGCTGACGATCTGGGCCAGCAGGCGGAAGCGTGCCCGTTCGGGGTATGAGGTGTCCTGGCCCTGTAGGTAGAGGGTATAGCCGGTGTCCGGGTGGTCTACGTCGATCCGTGCGTTGGTCTGGTTCTGAGGCAATTGGCGCAAGCCCGAGCGTTCCACGGTTGTCCGTATACCGTCGTCAAGTGCCAGCGCGTTCACCTGCTGTGCCATGTTCAGTGCGGCGGCTCGTGTCAGGTTACCGTGGGCCAGCATGACCGGGTCGGTTTCTGCCAGCAGAGCTTTGGCGAAGGATTTCAGCTCGTCCAGGGTGACATCCCGGGCTGCCGACAGTTTGTCGGACGTCGGGAAGCTGCCTTCAATCAGGGCGGTTTGCACGAATTCCGAGGTTTGTTGCACCGGGCGGTTCTTCGCCTGGTTCTCCAGATTGTCGATCAGCTGATGACGGGCAATCCGGAAACGCTGCTCTGTGATGTTCGGCTCTGCGAACTCGGTCAGGATCCGGCCAAGCAGGGTGTGCAGTTTGTCATTGTAGCCACCCACCCGAATGGTAACGCCGCGCAGGTGAGGGTATACACGGTAGTTCAGGCCGGCCAGTTTGGCAGGGTAGGCCTGGGCATTAAGGTTGGTGTTCACCGTGTCGAGCAGCAGCCGTGTCAGCACGTTGGCCCTGGCAGAGACTTGTGGGGCCGGGGTGCGCAGGCTGACGAAGACGTTGGCTTTGGGCGTATTGAAACGAGTATCCCGGGCGAACCAGACATCCAGGCCATCAAAGTCGGCCAGTTGTTCTGGTTGGGTCATGGTTTCACCGGCCACCAGGCCCAGGTTTTCAGGCACAAAAGGGTTGGTGTCCGGCAGGGCCAGCTGGCTGGCAAGTTTTGTGTCGGTTTTGCTGTCGAGCGGCAAAGGCTCCCGGTGCCATGGGGTCTGGTACCACTCGGTGAACAGCGGGTTTTCCAGTTGCAGATTCGGGGCAGAGACCCGTACCAGAAGGTTCTCTGGTGTGAGCTGTTGCAGCAGCTCCCGGTACTGGTCCGGCGCATACGCTTCCATCAGCCAGGGGGCACTGAGGACATCCTGTGCCGGGTAATCTCTGAGCATTCTGGAGAGGCGCATGGCCTCGCGCACCGGCTTGCCACGCTCCCGGAAACGGAAGTCCATGGTGGCCAGTTGCTGCATTTCGTGAAAGCGATCTTCGCTTATGCCCTTTTCGCGAATCTTGTCCAGATACCGGAAAGTCAGGTCAATGATTTCGTTCTGGCTTTCAAGGCCTTGTGGGGTAAGCGCCATGCTGATTTCGAGTGTGGCGTGTTCCCCGGTATCCATCCCCAGACCGGCTGAAAGGCTTTGTACCAGGCCGGCTTTTTTCAGGACATCGAACAGGCTGCCGGTACCTTCGTGGCCAATGAGGTTGGCCAGATAGGAGACAGGCTTGGTTTTGTAGTTTTCTTTCTGTGAGGGGATCGGGAACGCCAGAGTCATGTGGCGGCTGTCTTTCAGGGTTTCGGCGGTGATTTTCTCGGGCAGCCGATCCATGTTCAGCAGCGGTTTCGGATGCTTTTCCGCGGCCAGGTTCCGGTTTTCAATGTCCGTGAAACGTTCGCGAACCATCTGTTCCAGTTCATCCAGACTCTGCGGGCCATACACCGCAAGCGTCATGATGTTGGCCGAATAATGCTCCTTCCAGAACTCGATCAGGTCTGGCCGAAGCGGATTGTCTTCGGTGTTCTCCAGGGTGGTGAGATTGCCCACAGCGAACCGGCTGAAAGCGTGGTCCGGGTTGCCGCCCGCTTTTCTGACGGATAACAGGCGCCGGCCATCGTCTTTGAGCTTGGCGCTGAATTCGGAATGCACGGCATTGCGTTCGCGGTCGACCAGCTCTGCGGTGAACAGGGGGGCAGAAAATTGCTGGGCGAACCGATCCAGGGCGGGCTCGAGGAAGTCCGCTTCCACATCGAAGAAGTAGTTGGTGTCCTGGAAGGCGGTAAAGGCGTTATGGCTGCCGCCGTGACTGCGGATAAACTGCTGGTATTCACCGGCATCCGGGTATTTCTCGGTGCCCAGAAACAGCATGTGTTCCAGGAAGTGGGCCAGGCCTGCGCGTTCATCCGGATCGTCGCCACTACCCACGGCCACGTTCATGGAAGCCGCTGCTTTATCGGCCTTCGGGTCGGACGCGAGGAGCACCTCAAGTCCGTTTCCCAGCTCCAGGTAACGGTAGTCGTTGTTGTCGTTGGGGCTTTTGGTCGGGGTCACGCTGGCGGTCACCAAGGGGCTGAACAGGAGGGTGGCAAATACAAACAGAATAAACCGTGGCAGTCGATATGCGGCTGAAACGGAAGAGCGTTCCTCAGTCATGGGGCCCCTTTTTTCGGTGGATTCGTGATCGCAAAGTTTTCCGGTCAGTGCACCAATGAGTTTCTGGCGGTTTCCGGCTGTTGCTCAAGGGTCTGGCTGGCCAGGCTGGCGGCCTTTTCAGCGCTCAGGTCACCGTTGGCAATGCGTTCCAGAACCGTGGCCATAATGGCAATGGATTGTTGGTGTTCGGAAAATTCCGCCTGGAAGGCGTCGTCTATCGCCTGATAAACGGCCTCGATTTTCTCTTCCCGGGTGCCGTTGTCCTGAGCCGTATCATTAATGGCTTTCAGGCAAGCCCGGGCAATGGCGATGTAGCGCTCGGTGTTCGGGTTATCGTTCTGCATGGTGTTGCTGTTTCCCGGTGTGATATGGGGTTTAGGACGCTGTCAGGCGCAAGAAGTTCCCGACAGTAACGTCCTTATTCGTTGTTGGTTTCGGCTGTTTCGGGAATGGCGGGTGGAGGAAAGCCGCCGAGCTCCTTCCAGCGATTGACGATGCCGCAGAACAGGTCAGCGGTTTTTTCGGCATCGTATGCGGCAGAGTGCGCTTCTTTGTTATTGAACGGAATGCCGGCCAGCTTGCAGGCCTGCGCCAGTACGGTATGGCCATAGGCGAGACCGGCCAGTGTGGCGGTGTCGAACGTGGAAAACGGATGGAACGGATTGCGTTTGATGTCGGCGCGCATGGCCGCGGCAAACACAAAGTTGTGATCAAAGGTGGCGTTGTGGCCGACCAGTACCGCGCGCTTGCAGTCGTGGGCTTTTACTGCCTGGCGGATGGGCGCGAAAATTTCGCTCAGGCCTTCGCGCTCGGGAACGGCTTCACGTTCCAGGCTCCAGGGGTCGATACCGGTAAAGTCCAGTGCCGATTGTTCCAGGTTGGCGCCTTCGAAGGGATCGATCTGCTGCAAGTGGGTTTCACCCCGTCTCAGCCAGCCATCCTCATCGAGGGTCAGCATGACGGCGGCTATCTCCAGAAGGGCGTCCCGTTCCGGGTTGAAGCCGGCGGTTTCAACGTCCACAACCACTGGCAAGAAGCCGCGGAAGCGAAGGGACATAGGATGCGGCTGTTTGTTTTCGTCTGACACTCGAACTCCAATGTTCGTGTTGTGAATTGAAAAAGGGTTACGCCATGCGCCAGTGAACGGTTTCACCGGCTTTAAGCGGGACGATGTCGCCATCGGCCAGAGGGAGTTTTTCCGGCATGGTCCAGGGTTCCCGCACCAGGGTAATGGTGTCGGAGTTACGGGGCAGGCCGTAGAAATCCGGTCCGTTGTGGCTGGCGAAGGCTTCGAGTTTGTCCAGGATGCCCAGCTCTTCGAAAATATCGGCGTACAGGCCGATGGCGCCGTAAGCGGAATAACAACCGGCACAGCCACACGCGGCTTCTTTTTTGTCCCGGGCGTGGGGCGCCGAGTCGGTTCCCAGGAAGAAGCGCGGGTCACCGCTGGCAACCGCTTCACGCAGGGCTTTCTGATGCTTGTTGCGTTTCAGGATTGGCAGGCAGTACAGGTGCGGACGAATGCCGCCAACCAACAGGTGGTTCCGGTTGTACATCAGGTGCTGTGGCGTGATTGTGGCTGCAAGATTGCCGCCGGTATGGCTGCGCACGAACCCGGCAGAGTCTGCGGTGGTGATGTGTTCCAGCACGACTTTCAGATTCGGGAAGGCCTCCAGTGTGGGCGTCAGCACCTGCTCCAGAAAGACTTTTTCCCGATCGAAAATATCAATCTCTGCGTCGGTTACTTCGCCGTGCACCAGCAGCAGCATGCCGCAATCGGCCATGGCTTCGAGCACCGGGTAGATATTGCGGATATCGTTCACGCCGGAGGCCGAATTGGTGGTGGCACCGGCCGGGTAGAGCTTGGCGGCAACAATGCCTGCGTTCTTCGCCTCGCGAATCGTTTCCGCTGTGGTGCTTTCGGTCAGGTACAGCGTCATCAGCGGCTCGAAGCCGGTGTCGCCGGCTGCGGTGAGGATACGGTCGCGGTAAGACATGGCCGCAGCAGTGTCGGTCACCGGTGGTGCCAGGTTGGGCATGATAATGGCCCGGCCGAAGCATGCTGCTGTTGCCGGAACCACGTGGTCCAGAACCGCGCCGTCGCGAACATGCAGGTGCCAGTCGTCAGGGCGGGTGATGGTTAGTTGTCTGGTCATGAAAGTATTCGCACAGCCGCTAAAAATTTAGCCGGATTATATCAGAAGGGCTGGCGAAATGTTCTGGCACGCATGCCGATATCCGGGCTCAAGTATTGCGACGCGGGGCCGTTAACTTGTTTGTCTGGTTCCTTCTCTGTTTATCGGGACATGAATATGGCCAATTTTTCTCGCCAGTCTCTCACTCGCCGGCTTGTTGTGTTTGGCAGCAAGGCGGTATTGCCTCTGGTGGCCTGGCCGGTTCTGGCGTCCAGCTATGGTGCGGGCATTGAGAACAGCCAGTGGTATCTCTCGGATTCCGTCTTCGAGTGCTCACTGGTGCATGACGTGCCCGGATATGGCCGTGCCGTGTTCCGACATCGGGCCGGTGAGGAACTGAGCTTCTTTCTCGAATCCGATATGCAGGTAATGCGCTCGGGGCAGGGGCAACTGGTGGTTGAGGCTCCAGCCTGGCGGCCAGGGGTGCCTCCACGGCCGCTGGGTGCGGTCAGGGTTTCTTCAGACCGGCGCGCCGTCAGTCTGGGCAATCGTGAAGCCGCACGAATTGTGCGCGGGTTGCTGGAGGGGATGCAGCCGACGGTTACGCGCGCGGCAAGATATGATGATCAGCCGGTGCGCGTGCATCTGTCCAATGTGAATTTTGCGGGCCCCTGGTCGGGTTACCGGGAATGCGCGTCGGGGCTGCTGCCGGTCAATTATGACCAGATTCGTCGATCGCGGGTTCCTTTTGCCAGTGCCAGCACTGAGTTGTCGAACTCAGACCGGCAATTGCTCGATAACATTGCCACCTTTGTGCAAGCGGATTCAACAGTGGAGCGGGTGTTTGTGGATGGCCACACCGACAGCGCCGGTAGCCGCATTGATAACCGGGCACTTTCGGAGGAACGGGCAAATTCCGTTGCGGACTATCTGAAATCCCGGGGTGTCGATGAGAGCATGATTACCGTGCGTGCCCACAGTGACCAGTATCCGGTATCCCGTCGTCCTGCCGAGAACCGGCGGGTGGATATTCGTTTGCAGCGAGAGGGTGAAAGGCCGGCGTTCCAGCAGGCCGGTACGCAGAGTGATGACTTCTCGGGGTAAAGCTCACCGGGTTGTTTTTTATCAGGCAGCGTTCAGTACGTTCAGATGGGCAACCACGCATTCACAGAGCGTGTCGAGATCGTAGCCTCCTTCCAGTGTTGAGACAATTCGGCCTTCGGCGTGCTCGTTGGCTACGTCAACCAGTATTTGTGTCAGCCACCGGAAATCGTCTGTTTCCAGACTTGTCTCACCCATCGGGTCCTGCCGGTGGGCATCAAACCCGGCGGAAATCAGAATCAGCTGGGGTCTGAAGTTCTGCAGTTTCTCCAGCCAGTTTTCTTTCACTACCTTCCGGTACTCTGCCGAACCACAGCCTTCCGGAATCGGTATGTTGATAATGTTTTCGGCCTGCCCGTACACGTGGGAATACGGAAAGAAGGGGTGCTGAAAGCTGGAGCACATCAGAATGCGATTGTCGCCACTGACAATATCGATAGTGCCGTTGCCCTGGTGAACATCGAAATCAATGATGGCGACCCGTTCCAGTTGGTGAACGTCCAGGGCATGCATGGCAGCCAGTGCGGTGTTGTTGTAGAAACAAAAACCCATGGAGCGGGCGCGCTCGGCATGATGCCCCGGTGGGCGGGCACAGATAAAGGCATTGGTGACCAGTCTGTTCATGACCATGTCGACCGCCTGAACATTAGCGCCGGCGGCGAGCCGTGCGGCGCGCAGGGTACTGGGTGTCATGGCCGTCTCCGGGTCCGTGAACACCCGGCCCTGAGCCGGCTGCATTTCTTCCAGCTGCTGCAGGTAACCCTCCGGATGTACCGCCAGCAACTGTTCACGGGTGATTTCTTCCGGTCGAACCCATTCCAGGCTTTCTTCCAGGTCTGTGTCAGCAATATAGGCCAGAATGCGGGAAATGCGTTCCGGACACTCCGGATGCTCCGGGCCCATGTTGTGTTTCATGAAATCGTCGTGAGAGAAAAATGCCGTGGTCATGAGCCTTGGTGCGCTTACGCTTGTTGCCGGGATGCGGTGATGTTATCAGGCATGACCAAACCCTGTCGTCTATTCACTCTAATAAGATTGTTGGGCGATTTACATCAGAAGTGGGCCATCTAGGATAAGATGTACATGGCAATCAATTTATTCAGCTGAGTCGGTCGTGCAATCGTGCCGCTGTTAGATGTCAGGGAGAGTCATTTTGAGTACCCGTTATCTGGAAAGCCTGTTCAACCCTGAGTCCATCGCGGTTATTGGTGCATCGGAACGGGAAGACAATCTGGGTGGCATGGTGCTGCGCAATCTTCTGGGAGGTGGCTTCCCGGGTCGGATGGTGGTGGTTAACCGCAGCGGGTACAGAAATGTGCATGGTGTGCCCTGTGAAACGAAAATTGTCGATCTCAGTTTCGTACCGGACCTCGCCATTGTCTGCACTCCTCCGATAACCGTGCCAAGAGTCATTCGTCGGTTGGGTGAGCAGGGTGTACGTACGGCCATTGTCATGACCGGCGGCATGTCCCGTACCCATAGTAAAAGCGGCAAACCGTTGATGTATTCGGTGCGCGAGGCTGCACGCAAGACAGGTCTGCGGGTGCTTGGGCCCAACACCATCGGATTGATGGTGCCCGGCCGGCGTTTGAACGCCACGTATGCCCACATGGGGGCGATTCCCGGGCGCGTGGCCTTTGTGGGCCAGTCCGGGACCATTGCCAGCTCAGTGCTTGACTGGGCGTTTGCCCGGGGAGTCGGGTTTTCATATTTTCTGACCCTGGGCGATGGCATGGATATCGCCCACGATGATCTGATCGACTACCTTGCGCAGGATACCCATACCCGGGCCATTCTTCTGCACATGGAGCATATCCCCAACCCGCGACGTTTCATGTCGTCGGTTCGGGTGGCTGCCCGCACCAAGCCGGTCATCGTTGTAAAATCCGGGCGGGTACCGGAGTCAGAGTGGGTGCCGCACAAGCTACCCGCTGGCATTAAACGAAGTGACCCGATCTTTGATGCCATGCTCAGGCGTGCCGGCGTCTTGCGTGTGGATGGCCTGGGGCAGATGTTTGATGCCCTGGAAACTCTGACGCGCATGCGCCCGTTGCGCCGGGAGTCTCTGGCGATCATGGGTAACGGCGTAGGCCCCGGTGTGCTCGCCGTCGACAGGCTGGCAGACCTTGGCGGCGAGCTGGCAGAACTGTCGCAGACGAGTATCGATGCATTGGCCGAGATTCTGCCTCCGTACTGGACACGCAAAAACCCGATTGACCTGAATTACGACGCCACACCGGAAATCTACGCCCAGGCCATTAAAATTCTGTCGAAAGACCCGAATGTCGCCAACCTGTTGGTGATGTATGCCCCGACGTTGACCGGCAACAGCCTCGACATTGCTCGGACGGTGGTTGAGTCTGCCGGGGAGACCAGGCTGAACATTTTTACCTGCTGGCTGGGGCAGAGCACAGTGATGGACTCCCGGGATGAGTTTTACCGGGCAGGGGTGCCCTCATTCTTCAACCCGGAAAAGGCGGTGATGGCGTTTATGCAGCACGTGCGGCATCAGCGTGTTCAGCGATTGCTGACGGAAACGCCGGAATCGTTTACCGACCACTTTGCTGATCACAGCCATACCCATGCCATGGTTACCCGGGCACTGAAGAGCGGGCGACAGTATTTGTCAGGCGAGGAAGCTCATCGGGTGATCCGGGATTACGGCCTGAACACCATCAACACTCTGTATTGTGATGACGTGGAAGAAGTGCTGCAGGTTTTTGCCATCGAGCGCCGGCCCATCGATATCACCATTCTTCATGAAGAAGCCTGTCACCCGTTTCTGAATCTCAGCCCGACTCAGCGGCGCTATAAGGGCATCGTCAGAAAGCTGAACAGCGAGCACGCAATTATCGACAGCTGTCGCTTTCTGATGGACGAATACCTGGAGCATTTCCCGAACAGCCGTTTCCTGGGGTTCTCGGTGCAGCATTCTTACCAGCATGTCGGGGGGATTGAGTTCAGTGTCGGAATCACCCGGGATGAGATATACGGACCATTGGTGGTCTGTGGCGCGGCGGGGGCACGGGTCAATATCATGAGTGACCGTCAGATCGCGCTGCCGCCATTGAATATGGTGTTGGCCCGGGAACTGTTGTGCCGCACGTACATGTACCGGTTACTGAGAGAACATAGCCTGCGGCCGGAAGAAGACATTCGGGCTGTGTCTGAAACCTTGGTGACTTTGTCCCGGATTGCGATTGATATGCCGGAGATCCGTGGTCTGGAAATCTCGCCTTTGCTGTTTAACGATAACGGTGCCGTGGCGGTCAACGTTGCCATTGATCTCGATGAAAAGCCCGGCAAACCCATCATCCAGCCCTATCCGCGGGAACTGGAGGAGTGGATTGTATTGCCCAGATCCGGACGCCGGGTAATTATCCGGCCGGTATTGGCAGAGGACGAGCCGGCACACCGGGCCTTTCATGAACATCAGTCACCCGAATCCATCCGTTACCGGTTCTTCCAGTACCGTAAACACTTCTCCCATGAAGATGTGGCGCAGATGGTACAGATCGACTACGACCGGGAAATGGTGTTCATTGCCAACGCCCGGCGTGAAGACGGAGATGGCGAGGAAACACTGGGTACGGTTCGTACCTGGACAGATGCAGATAACCTGCGCTGCGAGTTCGCGGTGATGGTCGATGACCGGATGAAAGGTGAGGGTCTGGGTATCCGGCTGATGCAGAAGATGATTGATTACTGCCGTGCCCGGGGCACCATGGAAATGGTGGGCGATGTGCTGCCGGATAATCGGCCGATGTTACAGCTGGCCGAGCACCTGGGTTTTGAGATCAGGTACAACGCCGAGGAAGATGTGATGGATCTGCGGCTGGTGCTGAATGAGCCGGAAAGTGACTGGCAGAAAGAACGATTGAAGAAGGGGTAGAGCGGTTGAAGTAAATCGGGGCCGTGGTAGGCCCCGATTTTTCGACCGGTTTACTCTTCGACGATGGCGGAACGGTCTTCGCCGCCCAAGGCATCCAGCAGCCCTGGAATCATCCGGGACAGTTCCAGTGTCATCAGGGTAAAGGCGGCGTCGAATTTTGCCACGGCGTCGTCCACGTCTACCTCATCCAACTGGTCCTGCAGGGTTTCGCCAAACTTGAGGCGACGAATGCCCAGCTCTTCATCGAGAACGAAAGACACGTTGTCGTCCCAGGTCAGGGCCAGTTTGGTGACCTGCATGCCGGCCTCGAGATGGTTCAGGATTTCCTCCGCTTTCAGGTCCAGGCCTTTGCAGCGAACCACGCCACCATCTTCAGACGGATCTTTCAGCTCACACTCACTACCCAGCGTGACGGTCGACGGGTGATCAATGGTCTCGTTCAGCCAACCGGTGAACGTGAATGCCGGAGCCTGCTCGACGACCGGTGGTCTGACCGGCAGCGATCCCACGCTTTTGCGCAGCGTAGAGGCCAGGTCTTCCGCCTGTTTGGCAGAACCGGCATCCACTACCAGCAGGCCATCCTGGGGTGCCAGATAGGCGTAGCAGCGGCGGTTGCGGGAGAACGCCTGAGGCAGCATTTCCAGCATCACCTGCTCTTTGATCTCGTCTTTCTCCTTGCGGCGCACCTTGCGGCTCTGTTCAAACTCGATTGCTTCAGCGCGCTCCTCCACGGCTTCTTTCACCACGGGGCCGGGAAGAATTTTTTCCTCCTTGCGCAGGGCAATCAAGTGGTAGCCGTTGGCGCTGTGCACCAGTTGCTCCCCGTGCTTGCCCAGTGGCGGCACCCAGCCGGAGCGGGTGGTTTCCTGCGGGCCGCAGGGTTTGAAAGCATCGGCCTGCAGCTTTTCTTCCAGAGCTTCGGCCGAGATGTCAAAAGGTTTGGTAAAACGAAAAATACGGGCGTTACGAAACCACATGGGTTTGAATATCCTTGTTGCCGGGTCATATCTGCATGATTTCGACCAGAACGGTCTTGACGATAAAGCCTACAACCCCTGCTCCCAGTACGGTGAACAGGGCCATAGTGCCGAACTTGCCAGCCTGGGATTTTTTTGCCAGATCCCACACGATGAAACCCATCCAGACAATAAGGCCTGTCAGAAACACCAGCATGGCGATCTGGGAAAAGACTGCTTCGGTCATGTTTACTCCGATATCAACTGAGTTTGAATTGTGTCGGTCATTGCTTCCGTGGCGGTTATTGTTCGTCCCGCAGGAAAACCCAGTTGTTGTTATCGGATTGGTCTTCGCTGAAATAGTAGCCGTCCAGATTGAAGCCCTTGAGGTCTTCGGCATTGGTGATGCGATTCTGGATGGCGTAGCGGCACATCAGGCCGCGGGCCTTTTTGGCATAGAAACTGATCATCTTGTACTGACCGTTTTTCCAGTCCTTGAACTGAGGTGTGATCAGTCGGGCATCCAGGTTCTTTTTCTGAACGCTTTTGAAGTACTCGTTTGATGCCAGGTTGATCAGGATCTTGTCGTCGTCGGCCAGCAGCTGGTTCAGGGCGTCGGTTATTTTACGACCCCAGAATGCATACAGGTCTTTGCCGCGGGTGTTTTCGAATTTTGTGCCCATCTCCAGCCGGTACGGCTGCATCAGATCCAGAGGCTTGAGCAGCCCGTAGAGGCCGGAAAGTATGCGCAGATGTTTCTGGGCAAAGCTGAAGTCTTCTTCACTGAAGCTTTCCGCATCCAGGCCGGTATAGACATCCCCTTTGAAGGCCAGTACCGACGGGCGCGCATTATCCGGAGTAAAGGGCGTGTGCCAGTTGCGAAAACGCTCGGCGTTGAGCTGGCCGAGTTTATCACTGATGTTCATCAGATTACTGACCTGATGCGGTTCCAGGGTCTTGAGCTGGTCAATCAGCTCACAGGCGTCATCCAGAAAATCCGGCTGGGTATGGGTTTCCGTTGCCAGAGGGCTCTCGTAGTCGAGAGTCTTGGCAGGGGAGATGATCATCAGCATGGGTTGTGAATCCTCATTGCAGAAACGTCTGTAACTGGTCGCTGGTAAATGGCCAGTCCAGCTCCGCGCCGGTGTCATTGCGGCGCAGCACGGGAATGCGGGTGCCGTAACGTTCTACCAGTGCTTCAGACTGGGCAATATCGACCGCTTCCACGGGAACTGGCTCCGGCATGGGCGTATGCACCAGCAGGGCTTCGGCCAGTTCGCACAGATGGCATTGGTCGGTGGTGTAGAAGACGAGTTCCATTACTTTTTCGGCTGTGCGTCGATTTGTTGACCGTTGATGCCGCGGCTGTCTCTACCCATCAGATAGAGATACACCGGCATCAGCGTTTCGGGTTCCGGATTCTTTTTCGGGTCCTCAGCCGGGTAAGCCAGCATGCGCATACCGGTGCGTGTGGCTCCCGGGTTCAGGCTGTTTACGCGGATGTTGTGGCGCTCGTCATCCAGTTCATCGGCCAGCAACTGTGCCAGGCCTTCAACCGCAAACTTGGAGACCGCATAGGCGCCCCAGTAGGCCCGGGCCTGTCGGCCAACGCCGGACGATGTGAGGATCATTGAGGCATCCTCAGATTTGCGCAGCAGCGGGATCATGGCCCGGCTCAGCAGGAATGGCGCGGTCGCATTTACCTGCATCACCCGGTTCCAGGTTTCCGGGTCGTACAGCTCGACCGGGCTGCGGGCGCCGAGAATACCGGCGTTGTGCAGCAGGCCATCCAGGCGGCCAAAATTGTCTTCGATGGTCATTGCCAGTTCTTCGTATTCCTTGACCGCTGCGCCTTCAAAATTCATAGGCACGATGGCTGGCTTGGGGTAGCCGGCGGCTTCAATCTCGTCGTAGATTTCTTCCAGTTTTTCCACCGTGCGGCCAACCAGGATGACGGTCGCACCATGGGCGGCGTAGGCCTTGGCTGCCGCGCGCCCGATACCGCTGCCAGCGCCGGTGACCATGATAATGCGGTCTTTCAGAAGATCGGCGGGTGCCTGGTAATCTTGCATAACCTGTCTCCGTGTTCAGGCTGCCCGGCCCGGTTTGGCCGGTGATGAAATTGATTTGGCGCTATTGTAACAGCTTTGCCAGATCGCTGACCGTATCGGCAATGATATCGGCCTGCCACAGATCCACGCTCTCCGGCTCCTCGATATAGCCATAGCGAACAGCAATGGTACGCATACCGGCGTTGCGGCCGGCTTCAATGTCACGCTCATGGTCGCCCACGTAAATGGCACGGGCCGGGTCAGCGGTAATCTGTGTGCAGGCCAGAAACAAGGCTTCGGGATGGGGTTTACGCTCGGCCACGTGATCCGGACACACCAGAGCCGCGCAACGGTCTGCCAGTCCCAGGGCCTGAATAAGCGGAATCGCAAACCTGGCCGGTTTGTTGGTCACAATGCCCCAGGGTATGTCTCTGGCTTCCAGAGCCTGCAAGAGCTCTTCAATGCCTTCGAAAAGTGTGGTTTCAACCGCAACGCCGGCTTCGTAAAGATCCAGAAAAGCACTGTGTTTTCCGGCGTAGTCCTGGTGATCGGGTTCAAGGCCGAAGCCCACCCGGACCATGGCCCTGGCGCCGTTGGATACCGAGCGGCGGATCTGCTCTGGCGGTAAAGGCGCCAGGCCGTGTTGTTGCCTGAGCTGATTCAGGCAGCGGATAAAATCCGGTGCGGTGTCGATCAGCGTGCCGTCCAGATCAAACAGAACCGCCGAGGGATGCTGCTCAGTTTTCACGGTTATCCCGGGCATGCATCAGGTAGTTTACGTCGACATCCCGCCCGAGTTTGTAAACCTTGGTGACCGGGTTGTAGCTCATGCCGGTCAGCTCGTTCACTTCCAGGCCGGCATGGCGCAGATAGTCCGACATTTCCGAGGGGCGAATGAACTTTTTCCACTCGTGGGTGCCTTTGGGCAGCATCTTCAGCAGGTATTCGGCACCAACAATGGCGAACATGAACGATTTCGGGTTCCGGTTGATGGTGGAGACGAACAGATGGCCACCCGGACGGAGCAGGGCGGCGCAGGCGTTAATGACCGACCCGGGGTCCGGCACGTGTTCGAGCATTTCCAGGCAGGTAACAACATCGTACTGGCCGGCATGCTCCGGGTCGCCGGCCAGTTCTTCCACCGTAATCTGGCGGTAGTTGACGTCGACACCGGAATCCAGGCTGTGCAGCTTGGCCACCGACAGGGGGGCTTCGCCCATGTCGATGCCGGTTACATGGGCGCCACGCAGCGCCATGCCCTCGGAGAGCAGGCCGCCGCCACAGCCGACATCGACAATACGCTTGCCGGCCAGAGATACCCGTTCATCGATGTAGTTCAGGCGTAACGGGTTGATGTCGTGCAGCGGTTTGAATTCGCTGGTCGGGTCCCACCATCGGCTGGCCAGGGCTTCAAACTTGGCGATCTCGTTCTGGTCTATGTTCTGGTTGCTCATGGGTTACACCTGTTAACTGAGAATCTGTTTGCGCCACTGGCTGACCCGCAGCATCAGGTCTGGCATGTCGATGCGGGTCAGGCGACCGTCCTGCAATTGAGGTACGCCGTTGATCCAGCTATGGCTTACTGCCCTTCCGTGGTTGCTGTAAACCAGGTGGGAGGCGGGATCATACACCGGCTGCAGGAAGGGATCACTGAGATCCACTGCAATCAGGTCGGCCAGTTTGCCGGGCACCAGTGAGCCGAGTTCGTGCTCCATGCCCAATGCCCGTGCGCCGTTGATGGTCGCCATGGCCAGCGCCTGATGGGCCGACAGGGCGGAGGCATCATCGGCAACGACTTTGGCGACCATTGCGGCTGTTCTGATTTCGCCAAACAGGTCCAGGTCGTTGTTGCTGGCGGCACCATCGGTGCCGATGGTCAGGTTGATGCCGTGGTCCATCAGGCTCTGGGCCGGACAAAAGCCGCTGGCCAGTTTCAGGTTCGATTCCGGGCAGTGGACCACATGGGTGCCACTGCGAGCCAGTTGCTCCAGATCAGACTGGTCGACCTGGGTCATGTGTACGCACTGGCTGTTGCTGTTCAGTATTCCCAGCTCCGCCATACGGGTGACCGGGCGTTTGCCGGTTGCCTTGATCGCTTCTTCCACCTCGAAAGCCGTTTCATGCAGATGGATCTGGATAGGTGCACCGGTTTCCCGGGACAGCTCCAGCGCGGCTTTCAGCGGCTGATCAGAGACCGTGTAGGGGGAATGGGGCCCGATAGCGGGAAAGATATAATCGTCACCTTGCCACTGGGCGATCAGATCGGCGCCCTTGCGCAGATACTCTTCCGGGCCCGAGCCCCAGACGGTGGGCATGTCCAGCAGCGGGAAACAGATCTGGGCTCGCATGCCCACATCGTGCGCTGCCTGGGCGGTGACTTCCGGGAAGAAGTACATGTCGGAAAAGGTGGTGGTGCCGGTGCGCAGCATTTCGGCCATGGCCAGGCGGCTGCCATCGGCGACGAAGGCTTCGCTGACAAATTTTCCTTCAGCCGGCCAGATGTGGTCATTCAGCCAGGTCATCAGTGGCAGGTCGTCAGCCAGGCCCCGGAACAGCGACATGGCGGTATGGCCGTGCAGGTTGATCAACCCGGGCATTACCACATGCTCGGTCAGATCAATGGTTTCCCGCGTGCGGTAGTGATGGTCTGCCTGCGCCTGGGGTAAAACATCAAGAATTCGCTTGCCCTGGAGAATGACCGCCTGGTGTTCAAGTACCTCGCCAATGGGCTCTATGGGAATCAGCCAGCGGGCATTGATGCGGGTGTCGGCTGCGGTGATGGTGTCTGCCGTCATTGACCTGCCTTGGGGTTGAGTACGCAGTCTGCCTGCGCCATTAAATTTAATCAGAAAGTATAACCAGCCATGGTGGGTAGAACTACCCCCTTAAAACCGGGCAGGTATTTTGTTGTGATGGGTTTATACTGGCGTTTTCCGTTCATTGAGAGGAAGTTGTCTATGGTTGGCTCCGCTGCCGGGAATACCGGGGATACCGTTGCCATGCGCTGGCATGGTGATCGGCTGGACTTGCTGGATCAGCGCCTGTTGCCTGGGGAGGAACGTTGGGTGAGCGCCGAAAGTGCCTCGGAGGTGACGCGGTGTATAACCGACATGGTAGTGCGCGGGGCGCCGGCAATTGGCATAACCGCCGCCTATGGCGTGGTGCTGGCGGCCCGGTATGCCGGTGGCGGTGACTGGCAGGCGGAAATCAAGCAGGCCATTCGCGATCTTGCCGGTTCGCGGCCCACGGCGGTGAATCTGTTCTGGGCACTGGAGCGCATGGAAGCGGTGTTTCATGGTTGTCACTCGCTGGCGGAAGCAACCGAGCGGCTGGAAGCGGAAGCGGTTCAGATTCATCAGGAAGATGTCGCCGGCAATCTGGCGATGGCAGATCATGCCGTGGAAGTGATGCACCCGGATAATCCCATATCGGTGCTGACCCATTGTAATACCGGGGCACTGGCCACCGGTGGCTATGGTACGGCGCTGGGAGTCATTCGCCGCCTGCATGAAAACGGGCTGCTGGAACGCGTTTACGCTGATGAAACCCGACCCTGGTTGCAGGGGAGCCGTCTGACCGCCTGGGAACTGGCGCGGGATAACATTCCGGTGACTCTGAACGTTGATGGTGCGGCGGCAGCCATTATGGCTTCCGGGAAGGTGAAATGGGTTATTGTTGGCGCCGACCGTATTACTGCAAATGGCGATGTGGCCAACAAAATCGGCACTTACAGTCTGGCGGTGCTGGCCCGTCATCACAAAGTGGGTTTTATGGTGGTGGCACCGTCGAGCACGGTGGACATGTCGCTGGCGACCGGCGGTGATATTCCGATTGAGGAACGGGATGGTACGGAAGTTCGGGAAGTCGGTGGCAGGCAACTGGCGCCGGACGGTGTTCAGGTATTCAACCCGGTTTTCGATGTTACGCCGGCAAACCTGATTGATGCCATCGTTACTGAAAAGGGCGTTGTGAACAACCCGAACATCACCGGTATGGAGGCGTTATTCAGCTGACAGATGGCTGATGAACGCCGGGCCGGCAGGCATAAAGCCTGGCCGGCCGTGCTGCCCGGTTTACTGGTCGTCGGTCTGGGCGGCAAACCGGGTTGGCTGAAGAATGGACGCCATCCGCTGGTCCAGCTCCAGCAGGTCAGCCATGATGTGGCCTCCTTCACGGATCACGAAATCGAGTTCGTCATCGTTGTTGTCGAGGTCGGCGGCCTGCTGATCCTGCCAGTCTTCAAGCTCTTCAAGTGTTTCAAACGGTGTTTCGTCACGCAGCTCTCTGCGCGTGTTGGCAATGGTCAGCCGTGTACGTTCGATCTCATCGAAGTGTGCTTTTCGCTTGTCGGTATTCAGGCTGACATAATCCTTTTCACGCTGCTGTTCCAGGAACTCAATTTCCCTCTGAAGCAGTTTGAACTCCGGGTTACTGGCAAACCGGGCGTCGTGTCGCTCCCGTAATTCGCCGATGACGTTGCTGAAGTCGAAATAGCGAGTGTGTGGGACTGCTTCGATCTGATCCCAGGGCAGGGCGTGGTCCAGGGCGTCTTCGCCGATCCGGGTTTTATCGACACGGGATGGAATCTCAATGTCGGGGATGACGCCCTTGTGCTGGGTGGAGCCGCCGGAAACCCGGTAGAACTTGGACTGTGTGATTTTCAGCTGACCATGGTTCAGGGGGCGTACCGCTTGCACGGTGCCCTTGCCGAAGGTCTGGGAGCCGACCACCAGGCCGCGGCCGTAGTCCTGAATGGCGCCGGCGAAGATCTCGGAGGCCGATGCGCTCATTCTGTTAACCAGGACTACGAGGGGGCCTTCATATTCAACGGAAGGATCTTCGTCGTTGAGGATCTGTACCTCGTTATTGGCGTTACGGATCTGCACTGTCGGGCCCTGCTCGATAAACAGGCCTACCAGGTCATTGGCTTCATGAAGTGCCCCGCCGCCATTGTTGCGGAGATCCATGACAATACCGTCAACGTCCTGGCTTTTCAGTTCGTTGATGAGTTTGCGAACATCCCGGGTCGTGCTTTTATAATCCGGGTCTCCTGCCTGCATAGCCTGAAAATCGGCGTAGAAGGTCGGAATCGTGATAACGCCGATATTGTAGTTCTCTCCCTGCCGTTCCAGCTCAATGACGTCTTTGCTGGCGCTCTGCTCTTCGAGTTTGACTTCGTCACGGCTGATGGCGATGGTGCGCGTAATCGTTTCATCCGTGGCGCTGGCGGGGATAACCTCCAGCGTTACTTTGGAGTCCTGAGGGCCACGAATAAGATCTACCACTTCATCCAGGCGCCAGCCGATCACGTTGACGGGTTTTTCACCTTCCTGAGCCACTGACACGATGCGGTCTGCTGGCTGAAGCTGCCCCTGTTTGGCGGCCGGGCCGCCGGGGATCAGGCGAACAACTTTTGTGTATTCGTTATCGGACTGCAACACGGCGCCAATGCCTTCCAGCGACAGGCTCATGTTGATGTTGAAGTTTTCCGACGTGCGCGGTGAAAAGTAGGAGGTGTGCGGGTCCCACATGCCGGTAAAGGCGTTCATGTAGGTTTGAAAGGCATCCTCACTGCGGGCCTGGTAGGCACGTTTGAGCTGGCCTTCGTAACGCCGACGCAGGTTGTCTTCAATGACGTCGTCTTCAGTGCCATTCAGGCGCTGTGACAGAACCGCATTCTTGATGCGTTTTACCCAGAGTTCATCAAGCGCTGCCTGGTCGGTCTTGGGGCTGGCTTCGGAGCGATCTACCCGGATTTCGTGATCGGCACTGAAATCAAGCTCTTCAACGCCCTTGTCGATTAGGTCGAGTGCAAATTCCAGACGCTCGATCATGCGCTGCTGCACCAGATTATAGATCTGGAAGGCGGGCTGCAGCTGGCCGGTTCTGAGTGCAGAGCCCAGTGTATTTCTGATGTCGGAAAGCGCGTCGATATCCTGTTGGGTCAGGTAGATGCGCTGACCATCCAAGTAGTCCAGGTAGGCTTCGAAAACATCCCCGGACAGTTCGTCGCTGACACCGAGGTTGCGAAAGTGGGTGAACTGAAGCTGCCGGGCAATCAGGATGTTGGCCCGTGCCTGCTCTACGGTCGGAACGACTGGCTCATAAACCGACGGGCTTTCAACGTTCGCCTGTACCCCGGAAAAAACCGGCATCAAAAGAGCGAGCGTGAGCGCCGAACAGACGCCTGCTTTACCAGAGAGCAAGGGCCTTGAGCGACGATTCATAAGCTTTTCCGTGATGGTCATAAAGCAGTCCTGACATGCTGAGCAACAGGGCAGGCCAAAAGGCGCTTGGGCGCACAGGGACCTGTGGTTGGTCAATTTATTGTAGGCAACCGCTACCCGCGTTGCTACAGCCGCGGGCTACCGGTTTGTGACAATCTGTCCATCGTACGGCCGGAATTACTCTGGCTTCAGGAGAGTCTCCAGCGCCTTATTCAGCCGTTCAGCGTATTCCGCATCGGTATCATTGGCTTCTGTACGCAGGCACCAGGTTGCTACCAGCTGCTCAATGGCCTCTGGCGTGCTGGTGGCCTCGCCACCGCCCAGACCCTCTGCCAGGCGCTGAACCTGGATTTCCATGCGACGGTTCTGGTCGGCTTCAGAACTGGGGGCGCCCGTCAGTATTTCCGCCCGGATTACCAGATCCCGGCTGTCACCGGCTGCTGCATCGTCAGCCAGTTTCCGCCAGTGCTCTGGCAGCCTGTCTTCAGAAAGCGGGGCGTTTGCTCTGGCGGTTATCAGTGCCTGCCAGCTTCCGATTTTCTCCTGAAGTTTTCTGGCCTGGTTTATTCTGGACAGATGTTGCCGTAATTGCTGTACCTGTTCTTTAATCTCACCGGAAAGTGGCTGACCACGCAGTTTGCCGAGAGCGTCGCGGGCGCTGCTGAGAGTTTCGTCGTCCGCGTTGTGGGGGATGTCGGCGAAATCGGCCAGTATCTCCCGGGCCTCCTGGTCTGCCTGCTCGGTTTCTTCCTGAAGGGCAGAGCGCCGGGCATCGCGGCGGGCAAAAATGTCGTCACAGGCTTTGCGGAATGCTTTCCAGAGCTTGCGGTCTTCCCGGTGGCGGGTGATGCCTACTGCCTGCCACTCGGTCTGCAATGCCTTGGCAGCATCCATGGCTTCCTGCAGCGGTTCATGATCGACCAGCTCTTCGGCTCTTTCGACAATGGCCTGTTTTACTGCCTCATTTTTCCGGCGCTCTTCGTCCAGGGGGCTTTCGAGCTGTTTCAGCAGGCTGTCAAAACGTTTCTGTACCTGGCGATTGCTGCGGAAGTCGACCGGCCAGGCGCTTTTCCACTCCTGCCGTGCCGTCTGGTGAATGCGCTCGGCGGCTTTCCAGTCAATATTCGACCAGTCAGCATTATCCAGAAACGTTTGCAGCTCGCTACAAATGGCTTCACGTTTCTGAATGTTGGCCTGTTTCAGGTCTGATTTTGCTTCAAAATATGCTTTACAGGGCTCATAGGCCTGGTCTGATGCGCTCTTGAAGCGGGTCCAGAGCGCGCGATCCGAAGAGCCGCCCAGGTCACGCCATTCGTTTTGCAGCTCTTTGATTCGCTCGGCTTTGGCCTCTGGTTCTATCGGCTGCTCTGCCAGATACTCCATCTGTTCGCACAGGGCGATCTGTTTCGGTTCGGTGGCAAAGCCCTGCCAGTCACTCAGTTCCCGGAACTGACCGGCCAGCAGGTGCATGCGGGCCTGGAATTCCTTGCGGTGACGACTGTCCAGCTGCTGAAACTGATTCTGAACGGTTTTCAGTAGCTGTTTCGATTCTTTGTACTGTTTGGCTTCCAGGGCGGCTTCCAGTTCTGGCAGGACAGCTTTCAATGTGGCTGCCAGGGCTTTTTGCCGTTCGCGATTGGTGTCGGAGGGTGTCGGTGCCTTGGGCTTGCCAGCCAGCTCTTTCAACTGTTCAAGCAGGGGCGGTAGCGGAAATTCCGTTGGCCAGCCTATGTCTTTCAGCACCTGGGCGGCGGCATCGGTTTGTGCGTCGGTCTGTTGGTCTGCCTGTTCCAGGGCAGAAATGGCATCCCGCGCATTATCCAGGCGGCGTACGGCGCTCAGGTAGTTGCGCAGCGCCAGCATAAGCTGCTCGTAGCGTTTCTGCTCCTGCTTGTCGACGGAAGTCTCGCGTGTTGCCTCCAGCCAGCGGTTCTCCTGAGTTTTTTGCAGGGCATCCAGAGCAGAGGTGGTGGGCAATGTTTGCTGATCCCGGGCGGTCAGGTCTGACAGGGTCTGTTGCAACAATTCCAGCGTTTCCGAGCGTTGGCGGGCCTGTTCATGGTGACGTTCTGTTTCCTGCCGGGCCTGCTCGATCTGCGCTTGCCGTTCCCGGCACAGGTGTACGGCTTCAAGGAACTGCTGAGCCTGTTCTGGTGCAGCCTGTTCTTCGAGGCCTCGCCATTTTTCCAGCAGAGACTCAAGTCTCGGCTGGTATAGCTTGGTGTCTTCGGTTTTCGCTTGCTCGCGGGCCTGGTTGATCAGCGCGGCAATCTTTTCCCGGGTGGCCTGCTCGGCAACCTGCTGTTCACGCAGTTGCTGCAACGACTGTTTCACCAACTGGTAAACGCTTTTGTCTCGCCCTTTCGCCTGTTTCTGAACCTGTTGCAGGTATATTTCTTCGCGAAGCCCCTGGGCGGCCTGAAGGCGAATGGCTGCAGTGGCTCCGTCAATGGCGAGAGCGGCCAGAACCGATTGTTCGGGGGAGCCGGAAAGCTGAACTTCCTGTTCTTTGAGCAATACCTCCCGGTTGTCCTGTGAGGGCTGCTGGCTGGTTTCGATTTTTTCTGGGGTGCCGGGGTTTTTTATCGGAGTTGCCCTGCGGGCTTTGAACAGTTTCTGAATAAACGCGGCCATAAAATATCCTTCGGCATTGAAACCAGTCTGCGGTGGCGGCAGAGTATTCCGCCATCGGGCATCGGCACAAATATGTGCCGGACAGTATTGGAAATCGGCCGCTAGTCTAGCGTTTTGCAAGCGTGTGCGGAAAGGGGCTTTATTGTGAAAGACGAAAAACAGGACGATCCTGAGTACAAAGCACGCGCCGTGGCGCTGCGTTTGCTGGCGCGGCGTGAGCACAGCCGTCAGGAGTTGTCGCTGAAATTGCGCCAGCGCAAAATTGAGTCAGATATCATCGACACTGTTCTGGATGAATACGAGAACAAGGGGTGGCTGGATGACCAGCGCTTTGCCGAGGTGTTTACCCGTCAGCGGATGGATATGGGGTACGGGCCGGTCAGGATTCTGGCGGAACTTCAGCAACGGGGCGTGCATCAGACCCCGGACTGCCTCAATGAAGTCCCGGATGAGCATTGGTGCGAGATAGCAGCAAAGCTTCGGGAGCGGCGCTTTGGCCTGGCTCCGGTGCACAATGATCTGCCCGAAAAAATGCGCCAGGCCCGGTTTCTGGCCCGGCGCGGATTTTCGTCGGCACAGGTCGAAAAGGCGCTGGGGGTGACCGACCTGGATACACTCTGATGCCGGGCGGGGGCTGTTCAGAGTGTGGGCGGGATTGGCCCCAGCTCGGGCGGTAAGGCGGCTCTGATTGGCGGAACGCCGGTGGCTTCCGCGCTGCGGTCACTGAGGCCGCTCTCTGACGGTTCGAACCAGACGAGTTGATCCCTGACGCCTGTGGTAGATGGAACGTCGGGTTCGGTTATGCGTACCAGAAAGTCGAGATACCGGCGAATGTTCTGCACATAAAGCACCGGTTCATGGCCTCGTGCGTAACCAAAGCGGGTTTTTGAGTACCATTCTTTCTGTGCCAGCCTGGGCAGGAATTCCTTCACGTCCATCCAGCGATCAGGATCTTTTCCGGCGCCTTCGGTCAACCTGCGGGCATCTTCCAGGTGTCCGAAACCGACATTGTATGAGGCCAGTGCAAACCAGGTTCGATCCGGCTCGGGAATCCGGTCAGGAATTTTGTTGTGCACGGTACGGAAATAGCGAGCGCCGCCATCAATGCTTTGCTGTGGGTCGAGTCGGTTGTTGATGCCGATATAACGGGCCGTTGACAGGGTCAGCATCATCAGCCCTTTCACGCCAGTCGGGGAAACCGCTCTGGGCCGCCAGTGGGATTCCTGGTAACCGATAGCGGCCAGCAGACGCCAGTCGAACCCGGTCTCTTCCGCATACTCTTTGAACAGCGGTTCAAATCGCGGCAGCCGATTTCTTACATGTTGCATAAAGGTCAGGGCGCCAACGTAATTCAGTTGTTCAAGGTGCCCGTAAAAGCGCTCTCTGAGCTGCGCCATCAGGCCGTTGTTGCGTACAGATTCCAGAAAGTCACGGACTTCGTTGATCAGGGTTTCGTCCTGTCCGGCGGGAAACAGCCATACCAGATCTTTGGGCTGGTTCAGGGTGAACCCTCTGAGGACATCGGGGTAAAAAACCTGATTGAGCTCCAGTTCATTCGATGCGATTACCGCATAGGTGAATTCACCCCGTTCAACCCGGGCCAGGAGCCCGGCGGCATCCAGCCCGGGGTGCATGCGGATTGTCGGGGGTGGCGCATCGTCTGACTGCTGCAGGAGATGCTCGTGACTGCTGTCCGGTAGCATGTGCACCGTTTTCCCGGCGAGGTCCGAGTAGTTGGAAGCAGAGGGGGCATCCCGGTGATAGACGATGACAGACTGCGCCTGAATACCGGTGGGCAGGGTTCGGAACTTGTCCGCGAGGTCCGGGTGGTCGGTAATGCCGGCGATGCCGATGTGGGCGTAGTTGTCAGCGAGCACCGAGAGGATCTCGGAATTGTTCTCGGCGACCCGAACCCTTAACTCCACACCCAGGCGATTGGCCAGATGTCGGACGAGTTGGTAGTCGTAACCGGTGGGCGCCCCGCGTTGCTGGTAATAGGTAGACGGCGCTTCCCGGGTAATGACGTGCAGCACCCCTTCATTGCGAATTTCCTGAAGAGTACTGGGGCGGGAACATCCGCTCAGGGCGCTGACTATAACCAGTGCAGCGGTAATGGCGAAGCAGCAGCTTCGCAGGCTACCTGTGAATCGTGACAAATTCCTGCTCTCTACGGCCAACGGTCGATATCGATAATGGTATCAAATTTACTGATCATCAGTCCCGGGTGTCTGCTGTATCCCGCGCTTTCTTTCGGGTATCATTGCCGGCTTTCAGACGTCCCCCGATTCGCGCGATACAGGTTGATATCATGCTTGAACTTCGCGGCGCGCCCGCGCTCTCGCCTTTCCGTTCCCGCAAGCTACATTCACGGATTCAGGAAATAGTCCCGGATGTGGTTCATGTGTATGCCGAGTTCATGCACTTTGCCGATCTGGAGGCCGATCTTTCCGATGCTGAACAGGCCGTTCTGGATCGACTGCTGACCTACGGGCCCAGTGTTGATGCTGAAGAGCCTGAAGGCGTGCTGTTCCTGGTTGTGCCCAGGCCGGGCACGCTGTCGCCCTGGTCCAGCAAGGCGACCGACATTGCCCGCAACTGTGGTCTGCGCCAGATTCGCAGAATCGAACGCGGCGTCGCCTACTATGTACGGTCACACAAGAAACTTGGCCTGGAGCAGCGTGAAAAAATTGCTGTTTTGCTGCATGACCGCATGACCGAAAAGGTCTTCCATGAAACCGGTGGTGCTGAACTGCTGTTCGGGGATGAAGAACCCCGTCCGCTGGACCGGGTGCCGGTACTTGCCGGTGGGCGCGATGCTCTGGCGAAGGCCAATGCCTCGCTGGGCCTGGCGCTGGCGGACGACGAAATTGATTACCTGGTGGAATCGTTCAAGGCGCTGGAACGCGACCCCACAGACGTGGAGTTGATGATGTTCGCCCAGGCGAACTCGGAACACTGCCGCCACAAGATCTTCAATGCCAGCTGGGACATCGATGGCGAAGCCCAGGAAAAATCCCTGTTTGCGATGATCCGCAACACTTACGAGATGAACAGCGAAGGTGTGTTGTCGGCTTATAAGGACAATGCATCTGTTATTGCGGGCAGCGAAGCCGGGCGCTTCTACCCGGATCCGGAAACCGGCGCCTACGGTTATCACAAAGAGCCGGTCCATATTCTGATGAAGGTGGAAACGCATAACCACCCGACAGCGATATCTCCGTTCTCGGGCGCGGCCACGGGTTCTGGCGGCGAGATCCGGGATGAAGGCGCGACTGGCCGGGGCTCCAAACCCAAGGCGGGGCTGGCAGGCTTTACCGTTTCCAACCTGAATCTGCCGGGCGACGAACAGCCCTGGGAAGCCGGCTATGGCAAGCCGGACCGGATTGCGTCACCACTGGACATCATGATTGAAGGTCCGATCGGCGGTGCTGCTTTTAATAACGAATTTGGCCGACCCAACCTGGCTGGCTATTTCCGGACATTCGAAGCGATGGCTCCGGGTGCGGCGGGCGAAGAAGTTCGCGGATACCACAAGCCGATCATGATTGCCGGTGGCCTAGGCAATATCAGCGAACAGCATGTCGAGAAAGGCCATATTCCGGAAGGCGCCAAGCTGATAGTCCTGGGTGGCCCGTCCATGCTCATCGGTCTGGGTGGAGGCGCGGCATCCTCCATGGATTCCGGCTCCAGCCACGAAAACCTGGATTTCGCCTCGGTACAGCGGGGGAATCCGGAAATGGAGCGTCGTTGTCAGGAGGTCATTGACCGCTGCTGGCAGATGGGTGACACCAACCCGATCTGCTTTATCCACGATGTTGGCGCTGGCGGCCTGTCCAACGCCATGCCTGAGCTGGTTAAAGATGGCGGCCGTGGCGGTAAGTTCGAGCTTCGGGACATCCCCAGTGATGAGCCTGGCATGTCACCCCTGGAAATCTGGTGCAATGAATCCCAGGAGCGCTATGTCATGGCTGTGGCGCCTGAGAACATGGAGCAATTCGATGCGCTGTGCCGCCGCGAACGCTGCCCCTATGCGGTGGTTGGCGAGGCGACGGAGGCCCATCATCTGGAGTTGGGCGATTCCTACTTTGATGACAAGCCGGTTGATCTACCGATGGATGTGTTGTTTGGCAAACCGCCAAAAATGCACAGGAGTGTTAACCGCAGCTCGTTTACCAAGCCGATTTTCGATTCCACAAAGATTGATATTCAGGATGCGATCCGTCGGGTTCTGCGTTTACCGTCTGTGGGCTCCAAAAGCTTTCTGATTACTATTGGTGATCGCACCATTACCGGACTGGTTGCGCGTGACCAGATGGTTGGCCCGTGGCAGGTGCCGGTGGCGGATGTGGCGGTAACCGCTGCGTCTTTTGATGTACGCACTGGTGAAGCTATGGCGATGGGTGAACGTACGCCGGTGGCGGTCATTGATGCACCGGCTTCCGGCCGTATGTCAGTCGGTGAGGCGATTACCAACCTGGCAGCGGCGCCGATTGGCAAGCTTTCTGACATTCGCCTGTCTGCCAACTGGATGGCTGCAGCCGGCCACCCGGGTGAAGATGAAAACCTTTACGAAACGGTTCGGGCGGTGGGCATGGAGCTTTGCCCGGCGCTGGGAATCACAATTCCGGTGGGCAAGGACTCCATGTCCATGAAGACCACCTGGGAAGAAGACAACGGCGACCAGAAGAGTGTGACGTCACCGCTGTCGCTGATTGTCAGCGGTTTCGCACCAGTAACGGATATCGGCCGTACGCTTACGCCACAGCTGCGTACCGACGCCGGTGAAACCGATCTGATCCTGATCGATCTGGCCGCCGGCCAGAACCGTCTGGGTGGTTCAGCTCTCGCTCAGGTTTACAGCCAGATAGGCGCCGTGGCGCCGGATCTGGATGATCCTGAAGATATCAAGGCATTCTTCGCGGTTATTCAGGGTCTGAACGCCGATGGCAAGCTGCTGGCTTATCACGACCGTTCTGATGGCGGTCTGTTTGTGACGCTGGCGGAGATGTGCTTTGCCGGACACGCAGGCGCAGATATCAAGCTCGATGGTCTGGCGGCAGACCAGTCCCAGTTTGCTCGTGAGCTGTTCAACGAAGAGCTGGGTGCGGTGATTCAGGTTCGCCGGGAAGATACCGGCTTTGTGTTGCAGCAGTTCTCCGGAGCGGGTCTGGGTGATCACACCAGTGTTATCGGTGCCCCGAATGACAAGGATCGCTTACGGTTGACCTTTGGCGCAGAAACGGTGATCGACGAGTCTCGTGCCGATCTCCAGCGGCTCTGGGCAGAAACCAGCTATCGTATCCAGTCTCTGCGCGATAATGCGGATTGTGCCCGGGAAGAGTTCGATAATCTGCTGGACGCAGACGATCCCGGCCTGAGTGCGGAGCTGAGCTTCGATATCAATGAAGATGTGGCAGCACCATTCATCAACACCGGGGTGCGTCCGAAAGTGGCGGTGCTGCGGGAGCAGGGCGTTAACGGCCAGGTGGAAATGGCCGCCGCGTTTGATCGGGCCGGGTTTGAGGCCGTTGACGTACATATGAGCGATCTGCTTTCCGGCCGGATCACACTGGATAAATTCCAGAGTCTGGTGGCCTGTGGTGGTTTCTCTTATGGCGACGTTCTGGGCGCCGGTGAAGGCTGGGCCAAGTCGATCCTCTTCAACGACAGGGTTCGTGACCAGTTCGCTGCCTTCTTCAACCGCCAGGAAACATTGGCGCTGGGTGTGTGTAACGGTTGTCAGATGTTGTCGAACCTGCACGAGCTGATCCCGGGCAGTGAGGGCTGGCCGCGCTTTGTGCGCAATCAGTCGGAGCAGTTCGAGGCCCGTTTCGCTATGGTGGAAGTGCAATCCTCGCCATCGGCCTTTATGGATGGCATGGCCGGTTCCCGCATGCCGATTGCAGTCGCTCATGGTGAGGGGCGGGTCGAGTTTGCATCAGGCAGCTCTGCCCGGGCGTTGCAGGACGATGGGCTGGTAGCGCTGCAATATGTGGACAACCGTGGTGACGCAACCACGCGCTACCCCTATAACCCCAATGGTTCGGAAGCGGGCATCACCGGCGTTACCAGCCGGGATGGTCGTGTGACGATCATGATGCCCCACCCGGAACGAGTGTTCAGGGCAATGCAGCATTCGTGGCGACCGGATGACTGGCAGGAGGACGGCCCGTGGCTTCGTATGTTCCGTAACGCCAGGCGCTGGCTCGGTTAATACTGACTTGTCCTCGCCGTCAGAACCGGCCGGTTGTGCTCTGATTTCCGGAGTGGCAACAGGCCGGTTTTTTTGTGCCTTGTCCGGAACGTGTCTGACCTCGATTGTCTACCGAAAAAAGTTAAAAAATCTCCTCTGAATGCCCTGTCAAGGTCTTGACGAAGTAGCTTTATGCACATTTCTGGTGCCGCTTTGCGCGATCTGTGTACAAATATTGAAATTCCTGCCTTGTTTTTGTTCGCTATTTATAACTAACTGAAAAATAAGAAGAAACAGGAATGGGCGATTTTCTCGCCAATTTGAGTTAAGGTCAGTAATCACGGGGGTTAGAGGGAGATTCCCAAAAACTATCCCCATACTTATCCACAGAATTTGTGGGTAAGTTCAGAAACTTCAATGATTAACAAAGTTTGATCAAGTTGGGTGAAAAATGTACAAGCTGTGTTACTTCGTTCCCGAGAGTCATTTGCAGGTTACCAAGCAGGCATTGTTCGATGTTGGCGCCGGGAAAATCGGCGATTACGACAGCTGTGCCTGGCAATGTGAAGGTCAGGGTCAGTTTCGACCATTGGCGGGCAGTGACCCCTTTATGGGAGCCCGGGGCGAGCTGGAAACGGTAAAAGAGTTCAAAGTGGAGCTGGTGATGGAGGATGTCCGCATCTTTGATGCCATTACCGCGTTGAAGCAGGCTCATCCATACGAAGAGCCGGCCTATGAGGTATATCGGCTGGAAGACCTTTGATCAGCTCTTCTTTGCCATAGGGTGACGGATGTCGGTGACGTGTAGCTCGAATTGTTGTTTCTCCATGTCTGCGAGAAACAGCTCCAGAGTTTTGCGGACGGTGGGGAAGGAAATCTCGTCCCAGGGGATCTCGGTTGGCGCAAACAGCCGGGTTTCCAGAGACTCTTCGCCCGCGCCAAAGCTGCCGTCAGTGAGCGTTGCCCGGTAAAACATGTGTACCTGATTAATGTGAGGGACATCGATCATTGAATACAGGCCGTGAATGTTCACTTCGGCCAGCGCTTCTTCCCGCGTTTCCCGGGCAGCTGCTTCTACCGTGGTTTCCGCGTTTTCCATGAATCCGGCGGGTAATGTCCAGTAGCCGTAACGGGGTTCAATGGCCCTTCGGCACAGAAGAATCTGCCCCTGCCAGACCGGAACGGTGCCAGCGACGATGTTCGGGTTCTGGTAATGTATGGTGTCGCAGCTCACACAAACATAGCGGTGCCGGTTGTCGCCCTCGGGAATGCGCTGTTCAACCGGTTCGCCGCAAGTGCTGCAATACTTCATGGTTTTCCCCGTATACTGATGAACTATTGGTCGTCAGTTTAACGACCAGCGCTGTCCATGTCTCACTCATTGTTGGCCTGTAACCGGAGTTAAACGTGCAAGAGTTGTTGTCTGAACGCTTGTCCAATTATGCCCCCAGGCAGTTGACCCTGGATTTTCCTGAAGCGGCGGTATTGGTACCGATTACCGATAACCCCGACAATCCGGAAATGATTTTTACTCTCAGATCAGCGAAACTCAACACCCACAGAGGACAGGTCGCTTATCCGGGTGGCATGCGTGACAAAGAAGATGCTTCCTTGTTGCATACCGCGTTGCGGGAAACCCATGAAGAAATCGGTTTGCCGCCGGAGCATGTGCAGGTTATCGCGCCCCTGAGCCAGGTGATGTCATTACATCGAATCCTGGTGACCCCCTACGTTGGCGTTATTCCCGAAGATCATCCGCTGCAGGCAAATCCGGACGAGATTGAGAGTATTTTCCGGGTGCCTATCTCCTTTTTCCTTGAAGACCGGCGTGAACGAACCGATGCCTTGAGCTATATCGACAGTACGTTCTATGTGCCATGTTACCAGTGGCAGCATTATCAGATCTGGGGCATGTCGGCCCTGGTGCTGGTTGATTTCCTGAATGCTGTTTACGATGCGGGCATTGATATTCTTGAGCCGCGCCAATGAGCTAACCGGAGGAATCCATGTTCTATAGTCTCGATAACCGTATTCCCGAGAAAGAGGGTGAGGGCCAGTTCGTTGCGCATAACGCGACTGTTATCGGCAGCGTTAAATTGCTGGAGAAATCCAGTGTCTGGTTCAATGTGGTCATTCGTGGTGATAACGAGCTGATTACGATTGGTCCGGAAACCAACATACAGGACGGGTCGGTTTTGCATACTGATCCGGGCATTCCGCTGACCCTGGGCAAGGGCGTCACTGTGGGGCATAAGGCAATGCTCCACGGATGCCAGATCGGTGATTATTCCCTGGTTGGTATTAATGCGGTGGTGCTCAATGGCGCAAAAATCGGTAAACACTGCCTGATCGGTGCTAACACCCTGATCCCGGAAGGCATGGAAGTTCCCGATGGCTCTATGGTGGTTGGCTCCCCTGGCAAAATCCGGCGGGAATTGACTGATGAGCAGAAAAAGATGCTCGAGCTCAGTGCCGCGCACTATGTAAAGAATGCCGAGCGCTATCTGACTACCCTGAAAGAAGTGGAACTTTGACCATGAAGGTTTCCGATAAAGTCCGCTCACCCTGCGTCAGTGTCTGCGCCCTGGACGAAAACGACGTCTGTATCGGGTGTCAGCGCAGCGGCGATGAGATTCTTCGCTGGACCTCGATGACGAATGACGAACGCCGCGAAGTTCTGCGCAAAGTGGCAGAGCGTGAAAAGAACGTAGCTCTGTGATCAATAGAGGACACCCGTTGAAATGAATAATGAAGAACAGACTGTACGCATTGGTACGCCATTTTCCACCAGCGCTACCCGGGTGCTGATGTGCGGAGCCGGAGAGCTGGGCAAAGAAGTCGTTATAGAGCTGCAGCGTTACGGTGTAGAGGTCATTGCGGTTGACCGGTATTACGGTGCGCCGGCCATGCAGGTTGCTCACCGAAGCCATGTTGTGGATATGCTCGATGGTGCAGCACTGCGGGAGATTATCAAGGCAGAGCAGCCTGATCTTATCGTCCCGGAAATTGAGGCAATTGCTACGGACGAATTGGTAAAGCTTGAAGCCGAAGGCTTCAATGTGGTGCCGACGGCCAGAGCCGTTAACCTGACGATGAACCGTGAAGGTATCCGCCGCCTGGCAGCGGAAGAGCTGGGCCTGCCCACATCACCTTACCGGTTTGCCGGGGAACGCGAGGAATACCTGGCTGCGGTGGAAGAAATTGGTCTTCCCCTGGTGGTCAAGCCGGTGATGAGTTCTTCCGGTAAAGGGCAGAGCACTGTGAAAAGCCGGGATGATATTGAGGCGGCATGGGACTATGCGCAAAGTGGTGGCCGTGCCGGCAAGGGGCGGGTCATTGTGGAAGGTTTTGTGGATTTCGACTATGAAATCACCCTTCTGACCGTAAAACACCGCGATGGCATAAGTTTTTGTGACCCGGTAGGCCACTGCCAGGAGGATGGTGACTACCGGGAATCCTGGCAGCCTCATCCGATGTCGGCAAAAGCGTTCGAGCGTGCCACGGTGATTGCCAGAGCTGTTGTGAATGATCTGGGTGGCTATGGCCTTTATGGCGTTGAACTGTTCGTAAAAGGTGACGAGGTCTGGTTTTCTGAAGTCTCGCCACGGCCACACGACACCGGGTTGGTGACACTGCTGTCACAGGATCTGTCCGAGTTCGCTTTGCATGTGCGAGCCATACTGGGAATACCGGTCCCGGCTATCCGTCAGCACGGGCCGACCGCTTCCACGGTAATCTTGCCGGAAGGTGATTCGTCGAACATTACCTATTCCGGACTGGAGAAGGCGCTGTCTGAACCGGACACCCAGTTGCGACTGTTTGGCAAGCCGGAACTGAAAGGCCGTCGCCGCATGGGGGTGGCTCTGGCCAAAGGCGATGATATTGATCATGCCCGCAGGCGTGCTCGTAAGGTGGCTGGCCAGGTAACGGTAGAGCTCCTGTAAGCCGCTCTTATAGGTGTAAACCGAAACCTGA